>JBCBFT010000073.1:0-35942 GCA_038527485.1 Bacteroidota bacterium | reverse complement strand
CGAGGCGAATGATTTCCTCTACGGGATTAATCGTACCCAAGGAGTTCGAGATATAAACGATAGACACGATTTTCACGCGCTCATTGAGCATGTTAGCATAAGCTTCCATGTCAAGCTCACCTGCGTCATTGACAGGAATCACTTTGATAGTCGCTCCCAACTCCTCTGCAATCAGCTGCCAAGGCACGATGTTGGAGTGATGCTCCAAATAAGAAAGAATAATCTCATCTCCTTCCTTGATAAATGCCTTACCAAAGGAGTGAGCCACTAGGTTGATACCTTCTGTGGTTCCTTTTGTATAGATGATCTCGTGCTCGTGCTCTGCATTGATGAGTTCCTGCGCCAGTTTTCGCGTATGTTCGTACGCGTTGGTCGCTGTCTGACTCAGATAATGGACGCCACGGTGTACATTAGAGTTTTCGTGCTCATAGTAGGCCTCAATTCGATCAATGACCAGTTGAGGTTTTTGTGAGGTGGCCGCATTATCAAAGTATACGAGTTCCTTTCCATGCACTTTCTCTTGTAGAGTAGGGAAGTCTTTTCGTATAGCTTGTATATCTAACTTTGTTTTTTCCATTTTTCAGTGTCATTTCTCATGGCTCACCATTCAGGTGTATCCCTGGAAAAATGAACCATGAATCTCTTAGTATCGTGTACTGACTAGCTGGTCGATGTATTGTCTGACAGGCTCAAGGCTGATATTTTCACTGACTTCAAGTACAAACGCATGAACCAACAGCTTACGTGCTTCAGTCTTGTTGATGCCTCTAGCCATCAAATAGAATAACGCCTCTTCATCTAGTCTACCTGTAGTTGCACCGTGTGAACACTTTACATCATCAGCATAGATCTCCAATTGAGGCTTTGTATTGATCTGGGCATCATCAGAGAGTAGGATGTTGCGATTGGACTGGTAGGCGTTGGTCTTCTGTGCATCTGGAAATACATTGATGCGACCTGTAAATGCGCCCGATGCTTCATCGTCCATGATTCCTTTGTACAACTCGTTGGAGAAACAATGGGGCTTCATGTGATTCACTTGTGTGAAGTTGTCTAGCTTTTGCGTACCATCTAAAAGGTAAGCACCCATCAGATGAGACTCTGTATGCTCGTCTTTAAGCTTAAAAATTAGGTTATTTCGGATAAGGTCTCCACTCATCGTGAACACAAAAGTCTTCGCGATAGAGTCTCTCCCCTGATGAATTTCTAGGTTATTTACTTGTGAGGCTTCGTTGCCAGCAATCTGGAGACGAATGTGCTCAAACTGTGCACGGTCCTCGACTCTAATCTCCGTCACGTCGTTGCGGAAAGAAGTAGTTTCGCCCAGCGTATGGTAAGATTCGATGATCTTGAGGGAGGCACCTTCTCCGATGAGAAACATGTTTCTATGTTGTATCCCTAGGTCTTTGTCACTTCCTGTCGTGATGTGAAGTACCTGTAATGGCTTTTCAATCATCTTTGCCTTAGGAACATAGACAAATAAACCTTCCCGACCATAAGCTGTATTCATCGCAGTGAAGACATCCTGATCAAAGGGAACAATCTGCCCAAAGTAAGCCTCGAACAACTCACGTTCCATGCCTTCTAGATCGTGAAGGGTATTGACATGATAGTTTGTGACGGCAAAATCAGACAATTCAGGTGCAAAATATCCATTGACAAAGACGAGATAGTCAGAGTCAAGTTCTGGAATCAAGCGCGCCTGCACCTCTTCTTTGCTTACTTCTCCCTTATCTGCCAAGCTAAGGTTGCGCTTGACAAGCGGGGCGAGGTTGGTGTATTTCCAGTCTTCCCACTTACGTGTAGGAATGGCCATTTCTTCCAGAGCGGCGGCAGCTTCTTCACGTGTAGAACGTGCGAGACTCTTACCATTAACCTTTATGGGCTGAAAGCGAGAAAAAAAGGCCGCTGCTTGTGAATCTATTGTTTGTATAGACATGCGATTCTGTTTAAAGGGGTTGAAAGAAACATCAAGTAATTAGACAGCAGGGCTTTCTGCTTTGATCCAGTCGTATCCTTTTTCTTCCAATTCGAGGGCCAGTTCCTTGCCACCAGATTTTACGATGCGGCCTTTGTAGAGTACGTGTACAAAGTCAGGGACGATGTACTCTAGTAGACGCTGGTAGTGTGTGATCACGAGGAATGAGCGATCAGGGCTGCGCAGTTTATTGACTGCTTCAGCTACAATACGTAAGGCATCGATATCCAAACCAGAGTCTGTCTCATCCAAGATGGCCAGCTTAGGCTCAAGCATCGCCATTTGAAATACCTCGTTACGCTTTTTCTCCCCACCTGAGAAGCCTTCATTCACCGAACGCTTCGTGAGATTTTTATCCAGCTCAACGATCTGCTGCTTTTCGCGCATCATCTTCAAGAAAGCGGCACCGTTCAAGGGCTCCTCTTCACGGTACTCGCGAATGCTATTCACAGAAGTACGCAAGAAGTTGGTCATACTTACACCAGGAATCTCCACGGGATACTGGAAAGCCAGGAAGAGTCCTTCCCCTGCACGCTCATCAGGATCGAGATCCAGCAGATCTTGTCCATTGAAGGTCACTTCTCCCCCAGTTACCTCATACTCTTCTCTACCTGCCAAGACAGAGGCGAGGGTAGATTTACCTGAGCCGTTGGGACCCATGATGGCATGTACTTCACCAGGGTTTATGTTGAGATTCAGACCTTTGAGGATGGGCTGATCTTCGATAGATGCTTGTAAGTTATTGATCGTAAGCATATGTTGAATCGAATAGTTAATCGTTTTTATCAATGTGCAAATTCAAAAGAGTTTCCCTCTTGTAACTTTGCATTATATAAGTCTGTAAAATGTGCAATTGCTGCTTGTCTGTTTGTATTGGCAATGGGATTCTTCTTAGCGCTTTTAAATCCAATAACTGCAAATACTTCTAATTCAGGTAAAGAACTTTGAAAAGTTGAAATTGTATTTTCTAGCTGCTTGATTGCTTTTCTCCTTGCTCTACTCCTTTGCTTCTTCTTGACGTCTTTTAATTCTATAAACAGAATTATTTTCTTACTAAAAACGGCACAGTCACATCTTTCTTGGTCTAGGCTAGAAAAAAGGCAATCATCTATGGCCAAAAACGAAAGAATCAAACCTTTATCGTTGTTAACTTCGAAATCCCAATCATTACCCTGAGTGAAAATGAGGGATGCCTTCTCCCCTGATGCGCCATCTACGATTCCAAACCGTGGCTCTTGCGTTTTTGTTAAGCATTTTCCAAAAGATGGAAAAGACGCTGACAAACTATCCATTGTCTTTTCGCTTCGACTCTCTCACTAGCGCATTCATCTCCTCAAAGAGATCCATTATATCTTCTGACGTCTCATCCATATCCTCTGCCACAATCAATCGACTCTTCTCTCCCATGATATCTTCAATTCCTCCGTCTTTGAGTAAATACGCACCACAACGAGAAGGATCTAGCCACAGCTCTTCAGGAATCAAGCCTTGAAAAGCCTTCTTTAATCCGTTGCTTATCCCTTTCTGACGAGCATAAATGAGATTATTGATCTCTAGTAACAAATAAGGACTATGGGTAGTAATCACCATAGGCTTAAAATTCCCTGTATTGAAGGCAGCAGCTAAGAGCTCAACCATGTTCTTTTGATCTTCAGGAAAAAGATGGGCTTCAGGTTCTTCTATAAAAATCCCTCTGTACTTGACCTGTTGGTCCTCTGAAATATCAGCAATAAGCGGATAAATAATTCCTGAAGCATATTGCTGTCCCGAAGACATATTCTCAATAGATATTAAATGAGAGTAGTCAGGATCTTGAAAGATATCAATCTGAATTTCACTCTTGTAAGCATCAACCTCCAGTGTACCCTTTAAGATTTTTTCTGCCTTTCTTGAAATATTTTTTTCAGATTCTAAAGTGTATGAAACGAGGCTACCTGAAAATCTAGATTTTAAATATTCGATCTCATTCAAGTACGATTGAGTCAGAAAATCGAATGGCTGCTTATCTGCGGGTAGCTGTTTTTGCCAAGAAAGGTCTTGTCCTAGCAGGTTTCTAGTTGCAGGAACATATATAGAATGTTTGAAGCTCAGACTTTCCTGCGGTATCTCTAATTCAAAAAGGTCTAAGAAAAACTCACGAAAGTGTTTCAAGAGTTCTTGTCTAGCCAATGATTTTCCCTCACCACCATAAAGTCTAGGATATCCCTGTAACTGAGGGAGAAGAACATTATTTACGTACTCAAGTTCTCGTTCCCAAATTTTTTCAAACCCATCAAAGAATAGTGAAATTTTTGGCTTAGAATGGATAGAGCCAAGACTTGAAAAAATCTTCCTCCCGCTGTTTAAAGTGATCTCAATGCTGTTATCAAAAATAGTGACACCTGGAAATAATCTGCGTAAGTAAAAAATGAGTGTTTGTGCTATCCGCGAAGTTACTTTCAGCTCATTTCTACTGTCAGCGTTAGATAGACGCGTTTCGAGGGTGTCAGAAAAGGTTTGATACGTTCTTTTTGCTAATTCATCCCACGCAGAATAATAAAAATAAATCACCTTCGCCAAGGTACTCTTTCCACTAGCACTAGGACCTATAAAGACCATAAAGTCCTTGATCTCAAGGTCTTTGATTTCCTTTATGGGCCCTAGATTTCTAATGGTTAGTTTAGGCATATTTTAGCTTCTAATAATCAGTATTATCCTACGCTTCCCTCTAGTGAGATGCTCAACAACTTCTGAGCTTCCACGGCAAATTCCATAGGGAGTTGGTTCAATACCTCTCGGGCATAACCATTGACGATCATAGAGACAGCCTTTTCTTCGTCTAGTCCACGCTGCTGGCAATAGAAGATTTGATCTTCCCCGATCTTAGAGGTCGTCGCTTCGTGCTCAACTTGACCACTGGTATTACCTACTTCGATATAAGGGAATGTATGGGCACCACAGGTGTCCCCGATAAGTAGAGAGTCACACTGGGAGAAGTTTCGAGCATTCTCGGCGTTCTTCATGATCTTCACCAAACCACGATAGCTATTGTTCGATTTCCCAGCGGAGATCCCTTTGGAGATGATCAGAGACTTCGTATTCTTGCCTTGGTGGATCATCTTGGTTCCTGTATCGGCTTGCTGCTTCCCGTTTGTCACAGCGACTGAGTAGAACTCTCCTTCTGAGTTGTCCCCTTTGAGGATGACGGAAGGGTACTTCCATGTAATCGCAGAACCCGTTTCTACTTGTGTCCAAGAGATCTTAGAGCGATCGCCTTTGCAAATCCCACGCTTGGTCACAAAGTTGTAGATACCCCCTTTGCCTGTCTCGGGGTCGCCAGGATACCAGTTTTGTACAGTGGAGTACTTGATCTCCGCATCGTCCATAGCGATCAACTCTACGACTGCTGCGTGAAGCTGGTTTTCGTCTCGCATGGGTGCCGTACATCCTTCTAGATAACTCACATATGAGCCTTCTTCAGCTACGATGAGTGTACGTTCAAACTGACCTGTGTTTTGCTCATTGATACGGAAGTAGGTGGATAGCTCCATGGGGCAACGTACACCCTTGGGGATGAAGACAAAAGATCCATCCGTAAATACCGCTGAGTTGAGGGCAGAGAAATAATTGTCAGCAGGCGGGATAACCGTTCCCATGTATTTCTTCACCAACTCAGGATGTTCTTTCAAGGCTTCGCTGAAAGACATGAAGATGATGCCTTTTTCTGCTAGCTTTTCCTTGTATGTGGTCTTGACAGAAACAGAGTCAATCACAGCGTCTACAGCTACACCTGCGAGCATTTTTTGCTCCGTCAAGGGAATTCCCAGTTTCTCAAAAGTCTTCAAGAGTTCGGGATCTACCTCATCCAAGCTATCCAGCTTTTTCTTGGGCTTGGGAGCCGCGTAGTAGTGGATGTCTTGATAGTTGATCGGAGGATAATCTACATGCGCCCAGGTAGGTTCCTTCATCTTCTGCCAGATCTTGAATGCGCGAAGACGAAATTCTAGCATCCACTCTGGCTCTTCCTTCTTGGATGAAATCAGACGGATAATGTCTTCATTCAGTCCTTTGGGGGCTTTGTCAGATTCAATATCTGTCACCCATCCATATTTATATTTCTGACCTGTTACTTCTTGGATTATCTTCTCATCCTCAGACAGTTCATCAACCGTAAGTACTTTTTCTTCTGCCATTGGGATTTATGTTATGTTTATTTAGACTTATTCTAATTTGTAGAACAAAAAAAAGTAGAATTTGTTTCTGCTTTCTTTCCTTTATTTGGATTCATTCTACTTAAGAAAAACAAATATAGCAGGAATTTTGAGTACCTAAAATTAGGTAGAGAAAAAAATATAGAAGATTCTTGAAGTAAAGATTAGAGGATAGGTTAAGCTATTGAATTTTAGATTTTTAGGCTAAAATATGACACATACTAGATACGTTTAAATTTTTGTCCACAAGCGGCCACATGATTAAGATGCTATGTATGTAAGACCATCTTTACCACGAGGCAGTGAATGTAGTATCGTGTACAGCACCTATTATTCCCCATCCTCCTTCTACGTTTGAATAGGGTGATTGAGGGTAGAGAAAAAGAGATTCGAAACCATCGAAACCTGAAGACGCTTGCTCAAATCGATACATCGCTTCGGTCAGCACCGTCAAATCAAAACTCATAGAGTCCGCGATTTGAAATGCCTGAGTAGGGACATCGAAAAATCGTGTATTGAGTGAAACCTGAAAGGAATGGATGTCGTCATCCAAAGCAATCTCACAATTGGGACAGTTTGCCAAATTTTCAGGCTCATTTGTATTGAAAAGTAGGTCTCCGCTTTGGCTAGATTCCCCTTCAAACCAGTAGTTAATGGTCACTCGATAAAATGAACTGGTATTTCGCCAATGAGCTTCAAACTGTCTGAAGTTTTCTTGTGTGTCAGATGCCTGTGAGCGTTGTGTGAGGTTGCCAAATGAGGAAGGAATTTCAATTGCAGGTGCCCAAAGGGAGTCTCCATCCCCTGTCAGTGCAAAAGTTTGAATAGACATGCCATGTTCGATCGCTTGAGTTGAATCGAGCGTGCTGTATGTCTGATTCCCTTGATAGACAAGTTCTCTCGTGATGGAGCCGTCTATCACGAGATTGATGATCGCTTGTACATCTTCGGTGGTGTCTTCGATCCCTGTGACAGAATAAGAACGAGTAAGTCTGGCTCTTGCAGGTTCTCCAGGTTCCAAAATCATATTTAGGACAGGTTCAGCTTCAAAATCTGGCGTCAACTCATCCGTCAAGTCGGTGGTGCAGGAGATAAGGCAAAAGAGTCCTGCTAGCAGAAAAGTGAATGTGATTTTTTTCATGATGAATGACTGATCATCTAAGCCATATTTGGATACCTCCATTGAGTGTAAACCTGTTGATGAGTGCCAAATCTCCCTCTTTATTGAACCATCTAGTGTTGGAATACATGGCGGTCATTTCAAGGGCAATCCGATCCGATAAAAAATAGCTGATTCCACCCCCACCTTCTACCCACCATTGAAACATCGAAGATTCTCCGCCTTCTACGTCAGGATTAAGAGAGCGAAACGTGGCACGTGTCCAGGAGGGACCTCCAAACAGACTAAGGAAGGGAACAAATTTTTGATTAGGTATAGGGTAAAATCTGATACCAGGAGTCAAAGTCCATAAAAACCGATCTATCTCGTAAGAGATGCTGGGCGCGAGATTATTGATCTCATTGAACGTTTGGCTACTCCCGATTTTGAGTTGGAGATTGAGCATGGGATGGAGCGTGTAGCCTCCTAAAAAATTCAAATCGATCTTTCCTTTATTGCTCAAGATATTTCTATTCACATCGAAACTGACATTTCCATTGAGGGCCAAGTTTATGCGCCCCTTTCGGATATGATCTTGTGAAAAGCCGAATAGAAAGCTTAAAATCAAAGTGACAACGAGAATGAGGTGTTTGTACATGCCATGATTCTATTAAAATTTCCACGAATAAGAGATAGAAGGTAAAATAGGAAGGATACTCACCCCTTCTATTCTACCAGGTGTGTATCGAACTATGCTATTGCTGATGATTCGACTGGGTACTCTTACATCTAATGCAATGGGATTGAGACGGTTGTAAACATTATAAATACCGAATCGCCATGTGCGATTGGGCTTAGCGTGATAGAGCCAATTGATGTCGAGTCTGTGGTAGAGGGGAAAGCGACTAAATTCGTCTGGATAAAGGAAAACGTCTCTTCCCAAAGGGCTCTCTATGATGGCAGAGGGAACAAAAATAGGTCTACCTGACTGGAGAATAAATTGAAAGGAAAAATCCCATTTATCATTTAGTTTTCTACTTCCTACTACGTTGAGCATATGTCTTCGATCCGTCAGGGCAGGCAGCCATTGGTTGTCTTGGAAGTCTGGGAACTGAAGCCTACTTCTAGACAATGTGTAGCTCATCCAGCCGTTCCACTTACCTAAATCAGCCTGTAATGTTCCCTCAATCCCCATGGCTTCTCCATTTCCGTCTCGAATGAGCTGTGTCAAGTCGTTTGGCGTACTTTGCTCAATCTCTATAAAGCTTGGCTGATACAGGATATTGTTGGACGTCTGTCTGTAAAAGGCGTCTAACTGGAGACTCCATCTAGCTTTGGATGGCAGGGTCTGCAAGCCCAGACTGATTTGGCGACCTTGAAGAGGGAGAAGGTTTTCTTGACTTAGGACCCAGACCTCGTTGGGGAGTCCGAGATTCGTACTCGATATCTGTTGAAGAAACTGCGTTTGTTCGGAGTAAGCCATTTGCATCTGCCATCTTCTGGAGAGTTTGAGTCCCGCAGACAATCGGGGATTCAACTTCTCGAATGACTGATTCCCCTCTCTAAACCATACGGCTCGAATCCCTGCCGTGAGGCTTAGTGGACCTTTTGTCCAATAGGTTGAGAGCCATGAGGCAGCGAGGAATCCTCTTTGATTTTGTGTGGGGACACCGTCAATGAGGTATTGTGTACTAAGAAGCTCAGCAGAAGATCCAATCTCCCATCTAGCAAGTGCTCCCCTGCTTCCGCTAAGTGCGATTTCATATTTTGGCTGGGTAAGCGTAAATAAATTCGTGCTTCCCCTTCGATTAATCTGACTCGTATCAATGATGCTTCTACTGATTTCTTCATCTCCAAACTTGAACCTATAACTAGACAAGGAAAGTGCCTGTCGCAATTCGATAGAACCCTTTATCAGCTTTTCATGACGAAGCGCGAGTCCTTGATTCTGCCAGTTGAGCCTGAATAGGTTCTCTAGAAGTCGAAAGCGCCCTTCTCGAACTTGGTACCGATCATTGCTGTGGATAAACGACAGACTGATCTTTCCCTTTTGACCCATGTCCCATGATAAACCCCCACTCATATCGTATAACCAGTAGTTAAAATAGGTTTTATCAAACTGATTGGGATTGGCATAATCAATATATAAGGGGGTGGTTAATACGCTCAGATAAGATGTCCGGGCAGAGAGAAAGTATCTGCCACGTCCTTCAGCGCCTACATCTCCCTGTAGCCCGACATAAGAAGAAAGCAGCCCGATGCCTACCTCACGAACTTGGGACGAGTCTTGCAAAGGAGAGTGAAACTGGAGTACTGCTGAGGTCCTATTCCCAAGAGAAGCTGGAAAATTTCCTTTATAGACGTCCACAGACGAGACTGAAGTAGGTGGGAATGTGCCAAAAATACCCAGTAAGTGGTAAGGATTGTACAGGGTAATGTCATCGTAGAGGAATAAATTTTGGTCAGGTTTCCCGCCTCGTACCACCAAGGCACCGCTGACTTCATTACCTTGTTGTATACCTGGAAGAAGTGCCAAAGACTTAACAGGATCTACCTCCCCCAGAATGATGGGGAGTTTTTTGATCTGCTCGATGGTTAGGGTAGACTTCGTCAGATCCCCTTTGACCATACTTGTCTGGCCATATATCGTTACCTCTTCCAACTGATAGCCACTGGAAGGGATTTCAAAAGTGAGGACCGTATCTTGTATGAGGTCTAGAGGAAATGTCTGTTCAATGCAAGACTCGCACGAGATGGTAAGTTTTTTCTGACCTGGAGGAGACTCTAAAATAAACACCCCCTCTTTATTCGTCCTTCCTTGACTGTTGGGAGGGCTGAGTAAAATCTTTGCTTTGGAAATAGGGGTAAGGCTGTCCTGAAAGACAACTTTTCCAGTAATCCTATGGAGTTGTCCGTAGCTGTCTAGAGCAAACAACAGGAGGAAAAAGACTAAAATTAGTGGTTTCATAGCTTGAAGTGTATGGAAGGTGCCGGTTATGAGATGATTAAATCCTCGTCATTTAATCGTGCGTAAAGCGATTGCTGACTTCATATCTATGTTCAAGGCATCAAACCATTTCCATACTCAAAGATCACGACTAAATCCATACACTAAAAGGACTAAATAGTAGGATTGTTAGAAAAAAATCATCAAATAATACCGTAAGCAGTAGCAATCCCCCCAAAAAAAGGAACACCTCTCTGTCACAGAGAGGTGTTACACACGTCCTAAAGCTTTATTATGAAAAGAATTCTTATGTCCTATAATGGTTATCTTTGGTATAATTATACTGAAAACCGCGCCAAGGGTTGAGCATATTCAGGAAATCTTGCCCAACGTGTTAATTCTCTGGATAAATGGTCGATTTGCCGTGCTAAGTGTACCTTTTCTAAGGATTTGCGTTGCCGAATGACCGCTCTACATTGCCCAGTGACACATACACCCCTGTACAAGAAGTTGGGGACATGTCCCGTAAGATCTACTAGACATGTCCCCAATATGTAGGAGTCCTGCTAAGGTATGCAGTACTATGGTTGATTGACTAGCAACTCGTCCAGCGTGCTGTCTGGTGAGGCTAGATAGATACTGACCAGCTCCTGCTTGATCTTGGCGGCCATGACGCGATGTCCCTCTTGGTTGAGGTGCCAAAAGTGGGTGAAGTACACAGGCTGGACAGGATGGTTTTCGAAGACGGGCATCATATCTAAATAAGGAATCTCGTAAGCCTGACAAATTTCCTTCACGTGCCGCTGGGGCAGGGTACGGTCATAGGCTTGGGCATTGCTCAGGTCAATATTCCACGGAAAGTAATCCAACTGATCGGGATCGGTGACAGCCGCTGCAGGTGGGACAAATACCATCAAGAAAGTGGCACCGCCTGAGATACTCATCTCCTTCAATTGGGCAATTCTTCGACCTAAGATGTTTAGCTTATCTGCTGTATATAAAGGATTTTCTCCTTTTTCGAAGTAGTTGATCAAAGCCAAATGGTAGCGATTGGGCTTCGGCTTTTTCAGCATCTTCTCTTTGACCAGTGTTCCGAGTCTTTTCCTGATATTGACCAGCAACTGCGAACGCACGATGTGATCATACAACATCGGCTTTGTCCCCTCTGGAAAGAATCCCATGCTCAGTTGCATTTCCCGAATAAAAGTAGAGTCGTAGGCCAGCTCGGGTGGGACATTCTGAATGAACTCATCGAAGAACTGATAAACCACTACATCGGGTGTAAATGTCTGCATAAGCTCGGGTAAAAGTGCCACCTGATGGTGCGGCGCATAGCCTGTCACAGCTGCATTGATGACCTCGACTTCTCTACCTGGATAAGCCTCCGCAAGGTTCTGCTTTAGCATCCCTGGATAGGCTTCCTCGTAAGAAAAGCCCTCAGGCATAGAAATCGCATCCCCAAGTATGAGTACCCTTAACGTATTAGAAGTAGGGCGATCAGGTGTAATCTCAGGACTATTCATCCCGTAGTCATTGGTCTTCAAGACGAAGTCCATCTCATCGTATTTCAGATGGGTGACCTTATTGGGTTGTAGTTTAAACGTGAGTTTTTCATCTGTCATCAAGGCAGGCAACTCTCCCCATACCTCTCCTGATTGCTGAGGACTGTAGGTCTGTGCGTACCATTCTCCCCCGACCACTCCGATGACTAAGGCCAAGGGAAGTGCCCATCCCCAGCGATACTTTTGTGTCAGGAAAATGGAGCCTGTGATAATGGCAGACAAAAGAAAACCAAACCCAATCGCCCACATTCTTTTTTCAGGGGGAAAACCAAATACAATCCCTAATCCTGTGAGAATGGCAGCGAGTGAAATGAATTGTACCCAAGGGTATTTCAAGCTTGCACGGAAGTTCATGAAAATCAAAAGTGAAGTCAAAAGTAAAAATCCGAGTAAAATCGTCTGATGGATAAAGCTGGAACCTATACCTCCTTTATAAAGAAAAACACCCCCAAGAATCGCTCCACTTAATCCCAGCAACAAGAAGTCAATGGCATTAGAAGTCCTGATTTTTTGAAGGATGGTCGTCCCCCAGTTGACGGCGCGTTCAATGATATAGCTTCCCAGTACCGAAAAAGCCAGCGTGATCGTTCCTACTCCTAAGTAGAGTAGGGGTTGGTCAGCAAATAGCTTGGAGGGGACCTTGAGTGGGACTTGGTGGAAGAGGAAGATGGCGTAAGAATGAACCCCCAGCCAGATCATCGCCTTTCCAAATAGCCCTTTCTGTGTCTTTTGAAAAAAGAAGTAAAAAATACCTGTCATCCCAAGCGTAGTCAGGATAGGAAAAACCAATCGTCCCCATTCCCAATACATAGCTGCCACTCCCACGACAAAAGCTGGTACGCTGACAATCAAGAGGGATCTCTCGCGGAAACTGTGGCTATCGGGTTGGTGAACCCATCTCGCCAGTACCATTCCCATCGCAAATTCTGCCAATCTCGATCCAAAGAAGATACCCAACTCCCAGAAATAGGGGCTTTCATTGAAGTGTAGCCCGAACATACCCCCCAAACGAGTGGCGATGGTCAACCCAACAGTCAACAAAAGAAAGGGCAATGCTCGTGTACGCTGAAAAAGCCTGTATAACCAAGGAAAAACGAGATACATCTGAAGGATAAACCAGACAAACCACCAAGAAGGATTGATATAGAAGAATGTAGCATCCGTAAAGCCAAGTCCAAATAAGCGCAAAAAGGTCTCAGGATCTGAAACCATCGTTTCACTTGGTCCCATCTTGGCGACATGTAGTCCTGCAATAAATAGCAGATAGATCACCATATATAGAGGCAGGATCTTGATCAATCGCTTCTGGTAAAACTCACTCGGCTGGTAATCCTTGATTCCCTTACGGAGTCCAGATAAGGTAAGGCCAAATCCACTGAGTAGGATGAAGACACCAGGGGCATGGTCGCCGAGCATACCTAGGAAATAGAAAATGCGTCCTACCATCCCTGTAGGTTCAGGAATACGCTCTGTCAAATGGACCAGCATCACACCTAAAATCGCCCATCCTTTGATGGCATCTACCCAAGGTAGCTGAGGGTATTTTTTGGCTTGCATGACGGATTTGGTTCGTAGTTTTTAGCATAGGGAAAACCTCCCAAACCGAATGAAAAGTACGACCTAACCTACTCGATTCCAGTCCACATTGCGCGAATAGGAATTTTGTAAGCATGATCCAGCAGATTTTTGAACCTAAGAAGGGATATACTCCATCCTTTGAAGTCCTGTAATTCCTTTATGGTCAAAATTCACGGAGTATGACGTGCCGAAATGAGCAGCACTAAAAGGTAAACCTGCCTTTTTTACCTGTAAGTTGTGGGTTTTAAATGCATCCAACACCCATAGAATCGATTTTTTGTCTTAATTTATATTCGAAAAAGTACATGTAAGTACTGCCACATAACTAAAATAGTGCAAGTCAATGGATTGTTTCCAGTGATTACACAACGAAGGGCTGTTTGCATAAGCTCAGTTTTTTGGAACTATTTATAACTACTATCTATATGAAAAAATGGACCACCCTGCTGCTGGTGATGTGGGTTTGTGGGTTACTTCCCCTACAAGCACAGAAAAAAAAGGAGGCAGCAAATGAATCCGCAAAGAAAGATGAATCTGTCTTGAACGCTCGACTCGTTTCAGGTATGAAGTTTCGGAGTATCGGCCCTGCGATCACAAGTGGGCGTATTGCAGACATCGCAGTAAATCCACATAATTTTTCTGAGTACTATGTAGCTACTGCCTCTGGCGGGGTATGGAAAACAGAGAATCATGGGACAACCTACAAACCGATATTTGACAGACAAGGTGCTTACTCCATCGGCTGTGTGACAATTGACCCTAACGATACAGACATCGTGTGGGTAGGATCGGGAGAAAATAACAGCCAGCGGTCAGTAGGTTATGGCGACGGTGTATACAAATCCATCGATGGAGGGAAGTCGTGGAAGAATGTAGGACTGAAGCAATCCGAGCATATCGGGATGATTGCGGTAGATCCTCGCAACTCCGACATCGTATTTGTGGCCGCACAGGGACCATTATGGAGCGATGGGGGAGACCGTGGGTTGTATCGTACGACCGATGGAGGAAAGACTTGGGAAAATGTTCTAGCACTCGATGAATTTACGGGTGTGAATGAGGTCCATATTGATCCTTCTGATCCAGACATCATGTATGCATCTGCATGGCAGCGCGCCCGTAAGGTGTGGACATTCCTTGGGGGAGGTCCTGGTTCTGCTATTTATAAATCTACGGATGGTGGCAAGACATGGAACAAAAGCCAGAAAGGGATTCCTGGCGGAGACCTTGGCAAGATCGGGATGGACATTTCGCCTGCTAATCCCAATGTAATATATGCCATCGTGGAGGCCGCAGGTGACAAGGGCGGCTTATTCAAAAGTGAGAATAAAGGAGCTTCTTGGAAGAAGATGAACAACATCACCACGAGTTCCAACTACTATCAGGAGATTGTGTGTGATCCACAGGACGAAAATAAGTTGTTCATCATGAACACCTACCCCAAGTATTCTGAAGACGGTGGAAAGACCATCAAGAATATGGGTCAGCGCTACATGCACGTAGACCATCACACCATCTGGATCAATCCCAATGATACGCGACATATGATCATGGGAAATGATGGGGGACTATATGAGTCTTGGGACAACATGAAAAACTGGCAATTTAAGCCCAATCTCCCAGTCACCCAGTTTTACAAAGTAGCTGTAGACAATGAAGAACCCTTTTATTATGTCTATGGAGGGACACAGGACAACTACTCATTGGGGGGTCCTAGCCGTACGACCAATGCTGCGGGTGTCGTCAATAGCGATTGGTTTGTAACTAATGGGGGAGACGGTTTTGAGTCAGCCATCGATCCCGAAAATCCCAACATCGTCTATGCGCAGTCACAGTATGGAGGACTGATTCGCTTTGACAAGCAGAGTGGAGAAAAGATTCGTATCCGTCCGATGGAAGGTAAAGATGAGCCAGCTTACCGCTGGAATTGGGATGCCCCTCTTGTCATCAGCCCGCATAAATCTACTCGTCTGTACTTTGCTGCGAATAAGCTCTTCCGTTCGGAAGATCGCGGCAATACATGGAAGACCATCAGTGGAGACCTTAGCCGCCAGCTAGATCGCAATACATTTGAGATTCAGGGTAAGGTCTGGAGTGTGGATGCACTGGCCAAGAACCGCTCGACTTCTATTTATGGAAATATCGTAGCATTGGACGAATCACCTGTTCAAGAGGACCTGCTATTTGTGGGGACCGATGATGGATTGATTCATGTCACAGAGGATGCAGGAGAAAACTGGGTGAAAATGGAAACTTTCCCTGGGATTCCTGAGCGTACTTATGTCAACATGGTCCTGGCTTCGCAGCACGATGCCCATACGGTATACGCCGCTTTCAACAACCACAAAAATGGGGATTTTAAACCTTACTTGTTAAAGTCTACAGACAAGGGAAAGACATGGACCTCTATTGCGAGTAATCTACCTGACCGTGGTTCTGTTTATTGTATCGCAGAAGATTTTGAGCAATCAAATCTATTGTTCGTAGGGACAGAATTTGGTGTTTATTTCTCTGTGAATGGTGGGGAAAATTGGATTCAATTGAAGTCAGGTCTGCCCACGGTGGCTGTACGCGACATGGCCATTCAAAAGCGTGAAACGGATCTCGTCCTCGCGACCTTCGGACGTGGTTTCTATGTCCTAGACAATTATGCGCCGCTTCGCCAGTTGAGCGAGGAGATGCTGGCACAGGATGCTTCGATTTTTGACATCAAGGATGCACGTATGTTTGTGCAATCTCGTCCTTTGGGCCGATCAGGCAATGGTTTTCAAGGTGCTTCCTACTTCGCCACGCCCAATCCCAAAGTAGGGGCTGTATTCACGTATTATGTCAAGGAGTCCATCAAGACGGCTAAGCAAGTTCGTCTGGCAGAGGAAAAAAAGCTTGCCAAAGATGGGAAAGACATCCCTTATCCATCCTTTGAACAGATGCGCAAGGAAGACAATGAAGAGAAGCCCTACATACTCTTCACCATCACTGATGCGCAAGGCAATATCGTCAACCGTCTGCGTGCGCCAGCTACCAAAGGCTTGAAGCGTATGACATGGGATCTGCGTTACCCCTCCGATAATCCTGTATCGGTGAGCAAAGGACAGTGGCAGAATCGCAGTGGACATATGGTTGCCCCTGGTGAGTACAAAGTGGCTATGGGTAAAGTACAAGATGGAACCTACACAGAGTGGGTAGAAGGCCAAACCTTTACAGTGAAGCCACTTGACAATCGCACATTACCCGCTTCCAATCCCCAAGAAGTCCTGACCTTCCAACGTAAGGTAAGTGAGTTGGCGCGTGCCGTATCGAGTGCGAGTGCCTTGCATCGCGACATGTCGAAACGTGCCGATTATATCAAGGCAGCTGTAGTCGCTACACCTAGCGCACCTATCGAGATGTTGGCCGAAGCCCGCGAGATCCAAGTTCGCTTGCAGGAGATGGGCATCAAGCTCAATGGAGACCGCAGCGTGAGCAGCCGCAACTTCGAAACACCTCCTTCAATCAATATGAGAGTAGGAACGGTTCGATATGGTCTTTCACAGACGACATCGGCACCTACTCAGACCTATTTGGATGCTTATAAAATTGCTTCTGAAGAGTTCGAGCCTTTGTTGGCAGATCTGAAGACGATCATCAAGGATATCCAGAAGATGGAGAAAAAACTAGAAGCCTACGGGGCGCCCTATACACCTGGACGTATCCCCAGCTGGGAAAAAGAATAACGTAAGGAAGGAATTCTTTGGATTCTCTTTGTTCATGAAATCAGAAGGGCTGTTCCATGCGGGGCAGCCCTTGGTTTTTCTAGATTCTCCTGCTGCTTGTACCTTATGAGCGACTGTCTCCCCTTCGAAGTAATAAGAGAAAAAAAACTACGTTGGATTTCTGTAGTCCGTGGCAGATATTTGCTAAGTACGAAATACTCGATATGCACAAAATTTTTTGGCTCGGCGTTTTGCTGGTTTCCTTGCTCATGGGATGCGATCGCGTCCAAAACGTGATTCCCGAATACACAGAGAATATTTTTCCCAATGAGGAAGGCAAGTATCGCATCTCTTTTGTGGGTGATACTACATACAATACCAGTGGGATCAACTCTCCTGTTTCCAATCTTTATTATAAACGTGAAGTGCTAGGAGGTCTGGAACAAGATCTGAACGACCGAGAAGTTCGCCGAATAGAAGTATCCCGCTCTCCAGGTTCATTGGGAACAGATTATGAATTTGCATTTGATCGCCTGTGGACACAGTTTGTCCAACCTGTAGAAGGGGCAAACTATTATGCAGAGCGTACAGAGGACAATGTAAGACTGGTAAAGCTGCAATTCCCTGTATTCCCTGGTGTGAGGTGGAATACTAATCTCTTCAATACAGAATCCAACCTCATTCATACCTATCAGACCATAGATACAACGGTCACGATTCGAGGTACTACTTATGAAAACTGTGTCATGGTCCTCATCAAACCGCGTAGGAAGGAGCCTTTTACAGACGAGTTCTCCTATGAGATTTATGCGCCTGACATTGGGATGGTTAAGAAGTACGACCGCAACCTCCTGTTCAATGAGAGTACAGGCGATGGATTTAATTCAGCTGAAAGCTATATCTATTATGAAGAGATTGTAGAGCACAATTGATCCAACCCTTTACATTCTTTCCTCGTCTCAATCCTGAAACCAATGCCTAGACATATTCTGTAGAGTATGTGTCAGAGATTCTCGATGAGTGTGGATACCTGAGTCACCGTATTCCCAACATAAAAGGAATCTACCCTAGGACGCATCTTTTAGTCTATCGTCTTTCTTATGTACATTTGAGCATGAAATCAGGAATCTTACGACTTACCATCAGCCTATTATTTTTTGGGTTCTTTTTTAGTGGATATGCACAGCCTAGTGTGCTCGAAGGGAAAAAGGTGGGCTTCTTTATCAGTAGTCGAAATCTCACACTCGATCCTACCTTCAACATCAAAGTCACACAATTTCTCAAGCTTGGAGAAGACAGGTCATGGGCAGGGGTACTAAAAAATGAATACATCATCCGTTTGGGAGAGTTGTTTAGTCAACAGCTTCAGGATTTGTCTCTAGCAGATACGGTCGTGTTCCTCAACGGATCTCCTCAACAGGGCCGAGCCTTCATCTCTGTGTACGACACCCTTAACTACCTCATGCGGAGGCCCGATCCTGCCCTGAATGGCTTAGATTATATTTTGGTCATTGACGAATTTGAACTGCGATCCCGTATCCACAACTCCACTTACATTCGCAGCAATCGGGTGCTAAACGAGCGCATACCTGTGGAGGTCTTCAGGATACAGTTTACCCTCCTCAAAGTAGGGGAGAGGGGCTTCCAGCAACAAGCCAAGGTCTGCTACGATAAAATCAGAACCAAGGTTGATTCTTTTGCCTTTGATTTGTATTACAAGGAATCTGCCCATGGCAAGGTGCTCAGTCGTGCCCTCACCTCTTGGTGGATTGGCTGGATTACAGGAGAAGATGTATCGTGTAAATAGAGAGCGGAATCCTCACGATCTGCCTAGACTTTCTCCAAAATATGTATCTTCCTGTCACAAAATAGCTTACCTAGCTGTTATAGGAAAAAAGAAATTATGAATATTATGGAAGACCGCCAGCGTGCCCTGTCATTTTTTATCCCTAAGGAGGACTATGCCAATGGCCCTGTGGATATCACCGAAAAGCTATATGCTACTGTCGACCGTGAGTCGGTAGATGCCATCAAATACATCATGCATACAGCCTCGACAGATGGTGTGTACTACACCGTCGTTTTTGTCCAGAAGAGAGATGAGACGGAACGTGTGGTAGGATTTGCTTCCTCCAAGAAGTAATAGGTGTGCGATGATGGGATGATGGGATGAATAGCCAGCATGAGGATTTGCCTCGATCTGGCTATTCGTTTGTTTGTCCTGGAAGAATCTGCGTAGCAAAAATACGATCCACTAAGCGTGAGAAGGGCAAACTCTGCAAATAGACGGTTCCTGGGCCTTCTAACTCTGTCAAATAAACGCCTTCTCTTCCAAAGAGTGCATTGCGGAATCCTCCCACAAATTTGATTTTATAATCGACATCAGGTGTGAAGCCCACTACGCAGCCTGTGTCCACACGGAGTTCTTCCTTTCTCCCCAACTCCTTTTGGATGATGGTCCCACCTGCATGGATGAAAGCCAGACCCTCTCCCTCCAGTTTTTGCAAGACAAAGCCCTCCCCTCCGAAGAAACCAGAACCCAGTCTTTTGGTAAAGGCAATGTCTACATGGATGCCTCTTGCAGCACACAGGAAGGAATCCTTTTGACAGAGTAAAGCCCCTCCTAGATCCTGAAGATTGAGCGCAACTATTTTGCCTGGATAAGGAGCCGCAAAGGCTACTTTGGCTTGGGATCTTCCTTTATTTTCGAAGGTGCTCACAAAGAAATCTTCACCCGTGACCAGCCGTTTGAGCCCACTGAATATTCCCCCTTCCACTCTCGTATTCATTTTGATGCCCTCCTCCATGTACATCATAGATCCAATCTCTGCTTGAACGCCCTCCCCAGGGTCTAGTAAGATTTCAATAACCTGTAGGTCGTCTCCATAGATTTGGTAGTCGATAGCATGGCTCATATAGAAGTCGTATTAGTTTTTTTCAATGATGTAGAGCTTGACAGGACCTAACAAACCCACAGGAATCATTTCAGCAGTTGCTTCCCCTTCCCATATATCGGTTTGAGGCAAGTGCTGCCAAGGGGGACTTTTAACCCATACCTCAAGTGTGTTGATTCCATCTGATACATAGGGAGTTAAATCCACACGATAAGGACTTTGAATCAAAGGAGATAAGGTTTGGGTATTGATGAGGACCTCAGCTTGACTATTGACGCGTCCTAAATCTAGAATGTAGGCATAGTCTGGATTCAGCTTTCCTAGCTCTATACTTGTCGTATAATAAATCTCTCTTGGTAGTTCGTTCTCGTCCAGTTTCCACCCATTAATCAGCGTAGTGTCTAATAGGCTCAGTACTTTTGACCCTTTTGTCTGACCTTCCAGCGCGATGTCCCATTTATCGAGATCCAACCACTCTACTTGCCTGTAGTCAAGAGGATTGGACATGGTGAATGGCATGGAAGAAAGAAGGGAATCGGGTAGGGGATGATAGGTCGCCAACAGAAGAACGGAGTTATAAGCATCCAGAAACCCTTTAATTTTCAAATCATCATTGACCTCAGCAGGGATGATCGTCCCCTCTTCTGCATTTACCCAGTAAAATTTCTCAAAGGAAGGATCGACCTCTAGTAAGAATGTACGTCCAAAAGGGGTGATGTTCTGAAGAAAGTGTGCTTCTGTTGTGTCCCCCATCTTCCTCCCATGTCTCCTCAAGAAGGAATAGGAGTCATCAAAAGAAATACTTTGCTCCACATAGATACCCTCTATGAGGTTGCGCAATTCTTTGGGATCTAACTGAGCTGTACGAATCGTGACAGCTTTCATCGCTTCTTGTACAATGGCATCTTTCTCTTGGGCCATATGATATCCTCTGGCGCGCAAAGGGACCTGTCCATAGGTAATCACTTTAGCTCCTGAGTCCGCCAGTTGCGCAACCTTTTCCGCAGCATCTGCATCCATGTAGGAAATTTCTGGAAGGAGTAAAACCTGGCAATCTGTTTGTCCCAACTTGATCTGAGACTCCTCCCACACAGCATTTTTGAGATAATGGTCATTTACCCAAATCCAGTTGAGCCCCTGATCCTCTAGTTCTTTCAAGAGTGTCCATACCTCCCTCAGCCAAGCATTTCGGAGATCTGCTTCTCTTGGGAGCCATGTCGTGTAATCGTGAAGGTAGGGAAGGGGAACATCAGGTAAATTGACTGAAGGAACGTGTCCATTGAAGAACAACTCTTCATGCGTAGTCTCAAATTCAAAGTCCGTAGGAAAACCCATGAAGGGATAATATACAGCGACATCGACGATGGATTCACCCTGCTGTAGGATATGCTGACTCTGCTGGATGTATGCATTGAGTCGGGTGACAGTGGTGGGAGATAAAGAGGCAGATGGAGAAACTGCTAGTGAGGGATCTACCGCTTCACGCTGTGTGTAGGCTTGCGCTTTTCCCCCATCGTATGGCCAGATGATCTGGTTGACACCCTGACTCCATAAGCGATCGATCCCAATACGGATTTCTTGGGCGGTGAGCTGGAAGTGACGACGCCTTCGCGCCAGCAATTCTCCACTTACTGTAGATTTTCCTGCGAGAATAGCCCCTGACGTAATGGTTTTCAGCCAAAGTGAAGAGCCTCCGCCATCTTGTTGATCGACATGCGGAATATCAACATATCCTGCTGCTGTGATCACATCAAATTCCCACCCCTCAGGGAAAAGTCGGGTATGTAATTGCTTATCATGAGCCCATTCTTGGGTACTTGACATCATATTTTCCAGGAATAGATTACTCATAAACTGGGCGTAATCTTCCCTCACTTTCTCATCAAGCCCAGAGATGGTAAAAGGAGGCTTAGTAAGTAACTGACTTTGTTGAAGTTGCGTATTGTACTTACCAGGCTCTAAGATGACGGGCAACCAAGGCCAGAGATCGTATCCCTGATCCTGCCTAAAATGCCTGCGTAGGTCTTGGGTACTGTAAATATTGGATTGGTTATCAAATCGATCTAAGAAAATACCCTGTATGGCTTGGGGAATGAAACTATCTGGAGAGAAGCTTTGGAAAGTGAGAGGAAGTTGTGTTTTGACGACCTCTTGGTCAAACCAGTTCATAGCCTCCTGGTCATCATAGATGTGCCCTGCTGCGATTTCCCCTAGTGGTACCTCATAGAGCGCAATGATTTTCCAGTAACCTGGGGGGGCATCCCACCTGAGGATGCGCTCAGTAGAGTCCAATTGTCCTTTGAGGAGAAAGAGCGAGTCTGCTTGGAGCGAAGTCTGATCTATCAGGTCCCATACAGGTGACGTTCTTCTCTCTTTCAAGGGCTTGGCTGCTAGCACACTCAATAGTCGTGCTTCACTCGATTCGAATCTGAGCTTTCGCTGGTCGGGATCAAGGCCAGATTCTTGCCAGCCATTGAGGTAATAGGCGAGCGGCCTGTTGGGCTGTGGGACAGGAATCTCTATTTCCTTTCCACCTAAAACATGTGCTTCCCCAAAAAGGATTTGATTCAATTTTTTTTCGGGGGATGTATCCGAATCTCCTGGTAAAATACCCTCTGAAAGCCCAAGTTCAAGAACAAATTGGCTCTCAGCTGCTTTTGCCGCGACAAAATCCACATACATATGAAGAGGCAGGGAAGAAGCACCTGTATATTTAGGAATCACAATCGCTCCTCCCCATCCTTGTGCTTGCATCCTGCGCATCTCCCTCAAGAGTGCCAAACGATCCAGCGATTGAGTCGTCCATATCCAGCGGGTGAGGGGACGACTCCCTAAGCTGTAAGGTGTACGAGAAGTATCTGGTAGAGGATCATAGACATTCCATACATGCGTGACACTATCGGAAACACTAGGAGGAGGAAAATCTAGACTCTTGGACATATCATATATACGCGTGCTCAACCAAGTGATCAGCCCTAGGAGCATCAAACCCGTTATTATACGCATCGTCCATACCAAGTGTCTTCTCATAAACCCTTGTTTAGGTTAAAATTACAAAATGTCGAATCTTTTCCTAGATTTTTCCCTCATCAAGAAATAGAAGGTATTTTTTGCATTTCTAATTGGAGGAAAGCTTGGGAGACAGCTGACACCTTTCTACCTTTATTCACACTCAATCAGTATCCTCACCTTATGTGGCAAAACGAAGTACACGATTTTCTCGCGAGTTTAGATCCATTGAGGTTGCAGCTGGTCTCGAGCTTGGGAGACCTCATGGGAAATCAGCTAGAGCTTACCTGCAAGCTTCGTTATAAAGTTCCGTTTTTTTATCGGCACAGCTGGATATGTTACCTCAATCCCATCAAGCCCCATGGTATAGAATGGGTATTTATTCACGGGAAGCAACTTACGAACACGCATGGGCTATTGGATCATAAGGATAGAAAACAAGTGAGTGGCATTACGATGACAGCGTGGGACAATAACCAAACAGATCTTTACCTTGAAATCCTGCATGAAGCCCTCATACTGGATGAGTTTTTACATGGAAAATGAGCATTGTACTAAAAGGTATCTGGGAGGTGTGTATAATTTCCTCTCTCTTTGCCTTAAGACGATGCTTTGAACAATGAAGATTGAACTAAAACGCACATACTTTTCGCAGATTTGAAGTTTCAAACACAGTCTAAAATCTTTTGTCTGTTAAGACCCCTAGGGGAATTTTTCGTCTTTATTATGTATCACGTATTATCTTTCTTCACCATAAACTGAAAAAATTGACAACAACGCTGATTTTGGGCTTGCTTTTTGGTTGTGCCGTCGGATTCATTGGAGGCTATGCTGGAATAGGAGGAGCACCCTTTTTGGTGGCATTTCTGGTGATAGCGCTGGGATTCAATCAGTTTACAGCCCAGGGAACGGTTTTGGCAGTCATGCTCGGACCCATGAGTCTGCTGGGGGTAATCAAAATGTGGGATAGGATACAATTGATGATCCCTTATGTCTTGATAGGTGTAGTAACCTATGCTACTTGTTCTTATCTAGGGGCGAGAGCTGCTTATGCCGTAGATGAGACGACACTGCGAATGATTTTTGGGATTGTACTCGTAGGGCTAGGACTTTTCGAACTCTTATATAGACCTCAAGGAATTTCTTCCCATGTGGAGATGAATGCTCAGGGACTTACGGTGGGAGAAGATGCCTTGCTGCCAAGCAATTTTTTATCCCTTTCTATCGTAGGAATAGGAGTAGGATTAGCTGGTGGCTTTTTGGGAATCGGCGCAGGTGTGTTGATGGTTCCGATTTTTGTCAATCTCTTTCGGATTCACAAAGACGATGCAAGAGCGATGTCCCTAGCTATTTTGTTACCCCCCGTGAGCCTGGGTGCTGTGATTCAGTACCAAAGCCAGGGAGCCATTGATTGGATGTTAGCAGGAGGTATTTTTCTTGCCTACTTTTCGACCAATTATTTCGGCGCTCAGTGGGGACGTAAGCACAGCAACCGCCAGTTTAAACGGTACTTTGGATTGATCATGGTAGCCTTAGGAGGCATATATGTATTGATTTAAAGCAAAAAGGGAAAAACTGTTACGAGCGACCGATAGACATATCTATTTTCAGACATAGATCTCAAATCTTTTCTTTAGATTGAGTGCCTAATAAAATTGAAATCGATGAAACTTAGCAATGAGGTGAAATTTGGCTTTTTTGCCTTAATCACAGCAGCAGGACTGATTTTTGGGTTGAATTATCTTGCAGGATCTCAGTTCCTGGGTGCTCCCCTTATCCTCAAGGCCACTTACAACAATGTCGATGGATTACTAGAGGGAGATCCCATCATGATCAATGGGATGCGTGTAGGTAGTGTGAGTAATTTTGACCTAGACCTACAGACAGGTCAGGTAACCATCCAGTTGGAGTTCTTTCAAAAACTTGCCATTCCCAAATCAAGTATTGCAGAGATCACCAATCGATCTATTTTGGGAGAAAAGGCGGTCATGATCGTAGATGCGAGGCCTGATTCCTTGCCTCCAATTGCAGAGCTTTTTGAAAACAAAGATGAAATTCCTGGCACCATCGATGAAGGCTTCATCGAGGACGTAACTTCAACAGTCAAGGATCAGGGAGCCCAGATTTTTATCCAACTAGGCCAGTTAGCCATTCAACTAAATGATCTGATTGAGCAGACTAAATTGTTGATCACAGATGAAAACAACAATTCCTCGCTTAATGCCTCCATACAAAATATCCGTACGACAACGGATAACCTGACCTCCATATCTGCTCAGGCAGACAGCATTGCCCGTATCATCAAAGTATTGAGTAGCAGTGCTACTTCCGTGGTGCAGAACTTTCAAGGTAACAATGACAAGGTCGACATGATCTTTTCTAATGTGCAGCAGACAACGGACTCTTTGGTGGCTGCATCGGACGATATCAAGCAGGTACTCAGCGATGCACGAAGCGCTGTAGGGACAGTTGAAAATACCATTTCTAAGCTTGATACCACTACAGGTACCCTAGGAACCTTGTTGAACCAGCGTGAGCTGTACGATTCCTTACTGGTCACGACGCAGGAAGTCAACTCCTTGCTAAGAGCTGTAAAGGCCAATCCCGAACGATTCATCGATGATGTGAAGCTGTATCTCATCGAACGGAAGAAGAAGGAGAAAGGAAAGAAAGAAGAATCAAACGAGTGATATGAAGGCGTTACCATATGAGTAGCGCCTTATGTTTTTTCCGTCGGTGGAGAGCGGTTGTTGGGGCTGAAATTCTAGCCGTATAGCGAGAAAAACCTGCCTAAGTTTGTCTGAAGGCATCTGCAAAGCCTTTTTTGCGTAAAATGAGCATATCAGTCATGAATGATGAACGACTCTATTTTGGCAAATAGGCATTTACATAAATCTCATACTTCTAAACCCTGGTCTCGGCGATTCGACTCCGAAAATGACGATGCGCCCTCAAGACGCGAACCCGCACATGTCAAGCCAGGAAGATTGATGATGATCAATATGCTGATCATCATGGGTGCATTGGGTATTCTGTTTACCGCACTCAATATGCTAGCCACGCTCTTTGGCTGGTAAGATCTACCCACTCATTTTTCCTTTTTTATGTACCCTTCTCTTGTTATACCTTTTAGCCTGTGTAAGATATTTGGCTTAGGTTGTTCCATGTAGTATGAATTCTCATTGTAGAGCGAATATTATGAATGGATAATCGTCTGGTAAATATTTTTTATGGATCTATTCAATTCTGATTTTGAATAAAATTCGAGATTCCGTTGAATACAGGGTAATTACCGCACATACCAGGAAACTGCCCACTATCCCTGGAATCCCCATTTCTTGCTGCATTGATTCCTATCTTCTCGTCATGTTTGGGGAATGAATAAAAAGGGATCCATCCTGCAATTATGATCAATCAATATTATGCCTCTCTTGTATCCTCTTTTGATGCGTTGAAAGATAGAATGGAGGCGGCAATACCTCCTAGTTCTTTGTCGGGTCAGGCCTATGTAAGCTGTATGAAAAAAGTGCTCCGTAGTTGCCTGGGACCTCAGCTTGCTGTAGGGCGTGGGCAAATAGCCGAAGACAGCCACCACATGGTGTGGGATATCTTGATTTACAAGAGTGATCGACCCGTATTATTTCGGGATGAAGATTGGGTCATCGTCAAACCAGAACAAGTATGCGCAGCCATCGCTGTGTTGCCAGCAGAACCATCCCAATTTGTATCGACCTTACAAGAGATGGAAAATCTGCCCAGCCACATTTGGCAGGCTGCCTGGTACCTACAAGACAAGACGACACTGAAAGGAATCCACCTCCTAAGCGATGCAGGTATACATGCTAATCCGTTTTGTCTATGCGCTTCAGAAGATTGGGGACAACTACAAGTGGAGGGGAAGCAGATCCGCTGGATATCAGCATCTGCGCATCAGGGAATGCAAGCTTTCTTCCAGAGTCTGCTGGCTTCATTAGGAGAAGAGGAAGTTGCCCCTATGCAGCAACAAAACCAAAAATCGAAAGAGGAAAAGATACAAGAAGAGGTCGCTTCGCAAGAGAAACAACTTCCAGATTTTAATTTGCCGAAAAAGAAACCACTTGTAGTGGTAGATCGAAAAGTCGAGCCTTTGATCGGGAAAAAGAAGCAGGAAGTAGCGATTCCCCTCGCCAAAGTCTCACCTCGAAAAAACGGAAGAAACAGTACACCTAAGAGCTACACGCCTCAGGAAAAGCCTTTTGATTTTGGTCCTATAGATCCTTTGACAGGTAATCATCCGCTGCATGATGCGGTGATTCGAGGGGACGAAAGCAAAGTATCGGAGCTCCTACAAATGGGAGCTGAGGTCGGTGTGAAAAACAAGGAAGGGAATACTCCCCTTCATCTGGCCATCAGCAAGGAGCGATACAATATTGCGGAATTTCTGCTGATTAGTGACGCAGATGTAAATGGACGCAACTATGTCTATGCGGCACCCATCCATCGCGCGGTAGAGGTGGGAAATGATGCTTTACTCTCCTTATTGATAGAATGTCATGCCGAAGTAGAGGCTCGAAACAATAGAGGCAAAACGCCCCTTCATGTAGCGGCCATTCTAGGACGGCTCAGCGCTGCGAAGTTATTGATCAAGCATCATGCGGACATCCACGCCACGATGGAAAAGGACATGCAGCCGCTACATCTAGCTGCTTGGTATGGACAGGTAGAACTCGCGCAGTATTTGATTCATGCGGGAGCACAAATAGACGCTGTGAACCAAGATGGAAATACAGCTTTACATTTCGCCGCATTCAACGGTCAAGTAAAAAGCATTAAGACACTGATCAATCACAACGCCAATCCTTCTATTCTGAATAAGAATGGTGAAACATACCTTCAGGGCATCAATGAAGGATACAGTGGGGAAATGATTCGTGTACTCGATTAATGATAAGTACATCACCCCACCATTTGCGAAACACACATAAAGAGTTTTAGGTTAACAAATGATACGCTTCAGCAGATACAATAATCAGCTGAGGCGTTTTTGATGTAGAGACGTCGATTTATCGCGTCTATACATCAAAAACGTGTCCCCAAATCATTATCGCGTCTCCCAGTATGAACTCAATCCTGATAATCACTATTGTCAGTCTTGAACCTGAGATATAAGCTCCCGTTATTGATAGTAGTTCTGTTGTGGCTGCATAGGGAAGAGATGAGAAAGGACGTAATCATCAGCTAAAAAAAGCTTCGCTCCCATTACCCAGAATAGGAGCGAAGTAGGGACCTTTCTAAGGAGTCTCTAGAAAAAATGAAAAGTAATCCGTGTCTATCCAGCCTACTTTTCTAGTCTTAGAATTTGGATACTCCGTCCTGGGACATTGAGCGTCTTGAGATTTTTGGTCACTTTATCTGTTATGAGATTGACTGCCGAGGTGTAGCCTATCATGCGTTCTGCAAATCGCGTCGTTTCTACCTTCTGGCTCTCTTTATTTTGATTCATCACCATCATCACAGTTTCCTCTGGATGATAGCGGAAGTAGACATATACGCCGTTTTCAGGAACAAATTGCATCAACTTTCCTTCTCCGAGGGCCTTACTATTCTTGCGTGCCTGTGCCAGCTTTTGAAAGTATGCAAAGGCATCCTGCTCCTTCTTACTTCGTCCCGAAGCCTCAAACTTGTTTTCCTCGTCGCCTTCCCAACCACCAGAAAATTCCTCTCGGTAGCGATCGTCTCTTTCTCTTTTGGCAGAGTTGGGCATCATCAGTTCTGTCCCGTAGTACACCTGGGGGATGCCTCTTGTTGTGAGCAAAAATCCAATCCCCATTTTGTAGGCATCTAGATCTTCATTGATGGTGGAGGCAAATCGTCCCAGATCGTGATTGTCGAGGAAGACCACATTTTTCGTAGCGTCCTTGTAGACGTAGTCTTTGGCAAGCGTATAGTAAATCCTCGCCACACCTTCGGTCCATCCAAAGTTATTCGTCAGTGCATGGTTGATGGCATAGTATAACTGGAAATCGGTCACACCAGGGAGGTAGCTATCAAATGACTTGTTCGCAATTCCTTCTGTAAACCACGACTGGATAGGTGTGCCATGAACCCAAGTTTCTCCAAACAAAGCAAACTGTGGATATTCTTTGAGGATCGCTTCTGCCCAGTCGGCCATGAATTCCTGCTCAGGATAAGCGTAGGTATCGATTCTGTAAGCGTCGATTCCTGCCCATTCGATCCACCAGAGGCTATTTTGGATAAAATATTTGGCCAAATGTGGATTGTCCAGGTTGAGATCAGGCATATGGGTATCAAACCAGCCTTCCATCATGATTTTGCGGTCGAACTCCGAGCTGTAAGGATCTAGATGAACGGGCGCGCGATAGGTAGTTTTGGTGAATTCGGGCCATTGGTGTACCCAATCCCTGCTAGGCAGATCTTTGATGAACCAGTGTTGGTCGCCTACATGGTTGAAAACCACATCACGAACCATTTTCATGTCACGTTTGTGCAGTTCATCGACCAGTTGCTTATAGAGCTGGTTGGTCCCTAGGCGTGCATCGATCAGATAATGATCGGTAGCTGCATAGCCGTGATAGGATTCTTCGGGTTGGTTATTTTCTTCTGCAGGATTGAGCCAAAGAGCAGTTGCACCCAGATCTTCAATGTAATCGAGATGGTCCATAATGCCTTTCAGGTCCCCACCATGGCGCTGGTAGGTTTCGGTACGACTACTTTCTACTTGTTCCATCCCCTCGACGATGTCATTGGAAGGATCGCCATTGGCGAAGCGGTCAGGCATAATCAAATAGACGAGGTCAGAGGTAGAGAGTCCCTGGATACGATTGGGATCTTGCCCTTTCGCTTCTAATTGATATTGGACTGTCAACTGATTTTGCCCATTCGTGAACAGAATCGGCACAAGACCTGGCTGAGCGACGGCATTGTCGATACGGAGATTGACAAAAAGATAATTGGGGTTTTCTACTTGGGTGACACCAGAAAGTAGGACACCTGGATAATTGACAGAAACTTTGGCATTGGAGATGTTGGCTCCATATACCATCAGTTCCAAATCGCTATGTTCCATTCCCACCCACCACAGGGGAGGGTTGATCTTCTGAATCTGAATGGGTTGTGCTATAGCCATGGTTTGCCATAGACACAGTATGATGATAAGCGCGCGGGTCATAGATAAATCGATATATAGTTTTACGTTAATTCAAATTTAATAATTGCCATATAAATCGCACTGAAAAATCTTGCTCTGGTGGATTTAATTGTGCGGCTTGACAAGAGATTCTTACATTTAGCAGGATTGTCCTGCGTGTACCGCAAGGATTTGTTAGATTTGAGATCATATCATTGGACAACTTCGCTCAAGTATGAAGGAATTATTGGGACCACATCGACACACACTTTTCTCTTTAGCTATTATTTTTCTTTCTGTTGCTACGCTTTCTTTGACAGGTTGTAAAGGGAAGAAAAAGCTGGCAGAGGCACAGGCGGCAGAAGCAGCGGCAGCCAAGCAGGAAGCGAGAGAGCAACTCCTCAGCAATTTGAACGCTCTCAAAGATACGCCTGTAGAGGATCAGACAGATCTCAACAATCGTCTGGAATTACTGAGCAGCTACGAAAGACAAATTCAACAAGACTTTTCCGACGATGGCCGTCTGAAAGGGTTGGTCCAACAGATCAAAAATTTCCTTTCTGCTGAGCAGGAGAGACTCAATCAGGCCACAATGGAGGCCGAACCTGAGCCTGAACCTGTGGTGGATCCATTGGCAAGCCAAAAATCATCCTTGCAAGAGCGACTGGAACAAATTGCTTTTGCTTCTTCTGTAGATGTTGCCAACCAAATGATTGGAGAGCTCCTACCCAAGTTTGCCTCAGAGGAGATCCCCGTTCTGACAGTTGTCTACAAGTCCAATGGCGATAAGGACTATGATCGACCGACGACCATTGGCGCGTATCTCAACTACCTCAAAGATCAAAAACGTATGCCTCATAGCGTGATGGATATTCGCCTGAATGCCCAAAATAAAATTACTGAGGTAGAACTTACGTTTAAGAAATAATTCTGCTTGTTTTCAGTTCGTTACATTATATCAGGATAGATGCAGGTGTTTGAAAGTAAACTAGAAATCCCACCTGCAAAAATCGCTAAGTGCATGTATCCCTCATGAATCGTTTGCTTACATTTTTCTTGACCTTGTTTTTTATGCTAGGCACCTTGGCCCTGTCTGCTCAGGATGAGATCTCTCCTGAGAGAAAAGAGGCCATTGACTCACTCGCACTCGAAAAAGTGCGTGATCTCAGTCGATATATCAGCATCATTGGTAATAAAAGTACGCCTTTCTCAGAGGGGAATCGTGTCATTGATCGAGCAGTAGAGCTATTCTCGGAGGATGCTGAGATCGGAGTATCTTCTTTATATCGAAAGGAAATTCAAACTTTTAGGGTTAGAAAGTACTTTGAGCGTTTGATGGCCCTCAATTATGACAAGGTTACCATCACCTGGTACAACATTCAATACATTTCGGATCTTGAGTTACAGCCCGATGGACGCTATGTAGGAGTCATCACCATTTTTCAGCGATTCGAAGGCACGACGAAGGATGGTTTGAAGTACATGGACACAACCCAGAAAGACATTACGATTTATGTCGAGAAAAAAGTGACACAGATAGGAGGGCGAGAGATTCAGTTTTGGGATGTCTTGTTGGGAGATATTCGAGTGAAAGAGACGCTTCCTTAATCTTTGACTAGCCACCCCTTCCGTCTTGAATCTTCAACGTTGCACAATTCCTCATGAGATCAACTCTCTAAGTCTTTCATTGTATCATGCACAAAACCCACCTTTTCATTCTCCTTGCCTTTACATGTTCCTTTTATCTGGAACAAAAACTTCAGGCGCAACAGTTGGGAGAATATTTAGGGGAGGGCGAAGAATACATTTTATATACCCAGACGAAGCAGGTGAACCAGTTTTTTCGTCGTTTTAATGGCGAAGAACTGCCCAGCGGGAAAAGATTGTATGCGCGAGACTCTTTATACAGATCTTGGGGACTGAGAAAAGAATACCTGCCATTCATCGTAGATCAGGAAGCTCCCTTTGTGGAAGAATCTAGTTATTTACCCTTTGAATCGGTCATTTTGGATTCGCTTGATCCTGTATTTCTAGATTTCCATGGGGACAATTGGTTCGCTGAGGTGTTGACCACATTTGAATACAAAGGACAACCGCAAAAGGTCATTTTATTCCTCAAGTTAGAAAAGGCGAAAGTTGGTTCGAAATGGGTACTCGTCAATGTTTATTTTGAGTATTTCCAGGAGATCTTTTCGCAAGACAAAAATAAGGAAGCCTCTCCAGCGTTTATTCATCCGATGAGTCATGAACTCGATTTTATGAATCTCATCAAAGTATTTCGAAACGGAGGGAACCTTGAGCCGTATGCTCAGCAAGGATATAGACCAGATTATCTGACCTTATTTCTATATGAAATCAAAAAAGAAAATCTGGTGTTTCAATCAGTAGAGGGAACAAAATTTCACTTTTTTCAAGTTCCTGGCTGGTATTTTGTAGTTTCGGAAGTCATGAGGTCGGGGCCCTACAGGGGTTGGATGATTACTCAGCTTGCCTCCTTACCCCCTGGAGGAAAAGAACAATTGTTACCTTTCATTTACAGGGAATGAACATGAAACGCATCATCATAAGCATTGCGATATTTTTTCAACTCGTCAGCGCTCATGCACAAGATCTAGTTTCATCCTCAGATATCGCTGTGTATAAGCAGGAAGCCAGACAGATGGTTTCCTTCCTCTCATTTGTCCTCAATACACTTGGAAATGAAGAAACCCCCACAGCTCATAAGCAGACTATCATACAAGAGAGTTATGCCAAGCTGTTTAGGGATGCAGAAGTCCAAATTGAGGATGACTTGGTCATAGGACGCTCAACTATCACAAACAAAAATGTACAGGCCTATCTACAGGATGTAGATTTCTTTTTTGAGCATGTGGAGTTCGAATATGAGATCATCAGCATTCAGGAAGCAAAGAGAGCAGATGATCAATGGTTCTTTCTGGTAGAAACCCAGCGTTTGTTGAAAGGAACCACTTCAGATGGAAATGCTGAAATCGACGATCAGTCCGTTCGGTACATAGAAATCAACTTGTATCCTGCCTCCAGATCTCTGAAAATTGCGAGTATCTATACCACTCCTGTCCAGCGCCAACCCGAGCTGATTACTTGGTGGAACGACCTTTCTACAGATTGGCAGGTGCTATTTGCCCCTCAGTTGCAGTTGAATGATACCCTTTCGTGGGCAGACCTGATTGGGAAGGAAGAGATTCCCAAGATTGGTGATACCCTTTATTTTCATCAAGTCTATCAAGCCCCTTCGGAAGATACACCCAGTCTTGTGACCAGTCTGCAAGAGACAACTGAGGTCTTAGGGTCTCAGCAGACACGCACAAATACGCCCCAGGTGATGCAAGACACCTTGGCTACTCCTACAGCTAGACTGATGTCGGATTTGATGCTGCTTTCAGCTGTGAAAGAGCTGAATCTCAAAAATCAGCCGATTGAGGATCTTCGCGCACTAGAAGGAATGCCCGAAATCAAGAAGCTGAATTTATCAGGTACAAAGGTTCAGAGCTTATTCCCTTTGCGCAATCTACGTACACTCACCTATCTGGATCTAAGTCATACATCTATTAAAAATCTGGAACCACTCAAGTATCTGACCCAATTGGATACCTTGATTTTGGACCATACGCCCATACAGACCTTGGACCCATTGGTTCGTTCCCATACCATCACCTATCTATCAGCCGCGCACACAGATCTGCGCTTTGCCGACGCCTTGGTCGAGCTACCTGCTTTGACCCATTTAGATGTTTGCCACACGCCGCTCACGAGGTTGCCCGATTTGCCCGAGCACAGCCAACTGGAAACGCTCAAAGCTGATAATAGCAAGTTGCTTTCCCTCCCTACTTTCGCCCAGCAAAATAAGATAACAACGCTTTCTCTGAATCATACACGGATCAGCAACATCGAGCCTGTGTCTTTGCTGAGTGAACTGAAAACTTTTGAGGCCAATTTTTCACTGGTCCAGGATATTCGGCCGCTCCAGGGATTACAAAAATTACAGTTTGTTTCTTTAGAAGACGCGCTCCTGGATGAGAAAGAATTGGCGCAGTTTATGGAGCAGCGGCCTCAAGTAGCTGTTCTATATAAGACCGAGCAATTGGTCGCATGGTGGGAAGGACTGGATTCTACCTGGAAAGTATGTTTGACAGCACATATGGAAGCCAGCCTGCCTTTGCAGCAGAGATTGCATCAGTTGATTCGCCAATCGAAGCTATCGCTTTCTCCAGGATGCAAAGTTCCCAACTTTCATGCATTGGCACCATTTATCCAGTTGGAGCAATTGGTGGCAGATGATGCAGGGATAGAGAAACTAGAGGGCATTGAAGCGTTGACTCAACTTCGAAGTCTTTCTATTAAGAGAAATGAGGTGACAGATCTAGAACCGCTCACTTCTCTGCCTTCTTTAGCGGCACTTTATCTACAGCAGTGCCCTGTTACAGATCTTACGCCTCTGGCAAAGTGTCTTAGCTTACGCAAGCTAGCTTGTGACTCGACTCAGGTCACCGATATCAGCCCACTCAAAGATTTACCTCAAATGTCCTGGGCTTCTTTTGAAGGATGCGAGCTGGACAAAATGCAGGTAAAGAATTGGCTAGATCAGAATACGGATTTAACCCTTCTTTATAGATCTACCTTGTTGGATTCCTGGTGGAAGGGGCTTTCAGCGCCTTGGCAAAAAGTATTTCTAACCCATCTTCCAGAAGAGAATCCTTCCCAGGAAGCCTTACATAGGTTGAGTTATCTATCCGCGCTTGAGATTGTCAATATCAATGGCCTTAACAATCTGAAGCCGCTAGAGCCTATGTTGCGCTTGCAGAAGCTGACTATCCGGAGTTGTGGCCTTACACAGTTGCAGGGAGTAGAGCTGCATGAGGATTTACAAGAACTTGACCTTTCTCAAAATCCATTGACAGATCTGATACTATTGACAAATCTCAAAGGACTCACTTCGCTCTCTTTAGATAACACCGCGATAGAAGCATTGGAGGGAATTGAAAGCTTGAATAAATTAGAGAGACTTAGTGTCGCAGGTACACCTATTAAAAAGCTGAATGAAGTAGAACCTCTTTTGAGCCTAACGTATTTGGATTTTTCTAGTACGGATGTGAGTCAAATTAAATCTATCATGGAGCATTACAAATTGAAGATGCTGAAGTGCTTCAATACAAAAATTTCAGATAGAAAGGTAGACCAGTTTAGGGCAAAGCATCCCCTTTGTACAGTTGACTATTACTAAATATTAAGGTTAAATGAGCGTTGAGGCTGTATAGATTGAGAAAGTGTAAATTTATTTTTATCTGGTTCCACAAAATATATAAGAGGCATGTAAGGCCGAAATTCTGATTTATAGGGTTTTATACATAGGGTAGGGGGAATGTGTAGAAGTATCCACATTGACTGTGGAAAATATTATGAAATCACTATTTGGATAAATGCATGCTATGCCCCACCTTTGTAGAACCAACAAAAGAAATCAATTTCAGGTTTCGTTGGTTTACGTTCGTTAAGAGAAAGCAAAAGAGTATTGATTAATGTTTGCCAAGTCAATTTGACTTGAATTTTTTTCACTCGATTTTTGGCAAGTATTAATTTTTTTCTCATCTTTGCAAGCCGAAAGAAACGATGGAGGTGATGGGGTAAAAACTTTGAAAAAAGTTTTGGATAAGAGAAAAAGAGGATGCACCTTTGTCGCCCCTTAAAGAGGGAAAGTCAAAAAACAGCAAGTACATAATTGTACATAGAGAGGCGAGACACGGAGTGTGTCTAGGAGAAGCGAGGCTGAAGAAGATCTTTGAGATATTGGGAAAGCAGTACTGAGAGAATGGAGAGATTCATTCTGTTTAGGTTCTAGTAAATTTGAA
>JBCBFT010000072.1:0-36705 GCA_038527485.1 Bacteroidota bacterium | reverse complement strand
TACCTGGCCGAACGTCAAGATCAAGGACCTATTTTGATCCATGAGATCTCTACTGAAAAGCATAAAAATCACGGGATTGAGGTAGAGGAGTTACGGACAATATGGGTTATTCGTTGCCTTCACGGGCTATTTTCTCCTCAAGTGAACCACAAAGCAAGATAGGAAGAAAATCAGATATAAAAGAAAGAGGTGGACCGTGGAAGTTGAAGGGATATAGCACCAACGGGACGTCATCGCTGGCTGCCATTCTAACTTCGTTAGATTAAATTAAATACAAATATTCTCTTGCAACTATAAAATATATTTCCGTCATTTCTAACGTTGTTAAATTTCCTATAGCTATGACAGAAAATTTCAATCATAAAGAAAGGCGACAGAGAGAAATTGAAGCGGTAAAGGCCTCTATCTTGAAAGCAGCTCGTGATCTAGCCATTTCAAAACAAGGCTGGCCCAAAGTGACGATTCGAGACATTGCCCGCGACATCGCGTACACACCTCCCGTCATCTATGAGCACTTCAAAAACAAGACTGCTATCTTGATTGAGCTGCAAGCCTATGGATATCGACAACTCAAATATGCACTGGAAGAATCAAGAAAAACCGAAAAAGAAGCTGTCTCTCAACTCCATGCCTTGACAGAGACTACTTGGGACTGGGCCTTCAAGTATAGAGAACTATATGAGGTCATGTTCAATATCAGCGGTGTCCCTACCCCCCCTCCCCCATCCCACACACTTCTAGATACCGCTAAACCCGTCATGGAGACGATACGAAGTATTAGGCTGTTCGAGACAGAAGCTGAAGAGTATTTCTACAATTGGTGGGCATTGGTACACGGCTACATCTCCCTTGTCATGAACGGACATGTCGTGGGAAAAAGAGAAGTATTCAGAAAGTATACCTTGATAGCTGTAGAGAGATTCGCCAAGGAGTTGTAGTCCCCGAAAATGACCAATATTTGAGATAATCACCCTATTCCCCATCTCAATAACAACGTTAGATTTTATTTCAATTAAAGAAATATCACTCTTTCAATTCTTACATTTCTCTTCCTACTGCTCTCTAGGCCTATCTTACCTACATTCCGAGAAGAATATTGCAGATTTTTTGAAAATGTTGATGCTTTCGGGAACTATTTTTTAAAAATGTCGTTCTTTGAGGAAACTTTAAGTAAAGCAGAAGTTTCCTTAGTTTTTATGGAAATTCAAACACGGATTTTGGAACATGCCACCCAGCTTTTTCTCAAGTACGGAGTCAAAAGCATCACAATGGACGATATCGCCAGGGAACTAGGTATTTCCAAGAAAACCATCTATCAGTCTTTCTCAAGTAAAGCTGACATCGTCTACCAGACGGCAAAATCCTTTTTTTTGAAAGAAATTGCCCAAGCAGAAGTTATTTGCAATGAAGCCTCAAATGCCGTAGACGAACTTTTACGAACGCTGCAGTGGACCATTAATACACTCACCCATATTTCCCCAAGCCTCATCATGGAAGTTGAGAAATACTATCCTCAGACTTGGGAGGTATTCACGCATTTTCAACAAGACTACCTACTTCGCCTCGCACAAGAAAATCTCCAAAGAGGAATCTCAGAAGGCTACTTCAGAGACGATCTCAATATCGACATTGTCGCTCGGATTAGAATTCTTCAGATACAGGCCAGCCTGAGCACGCAGATTTTTCCCTTGGACCAGTTTGATCCTATCTCTGTCCAACGCGAGATTCTTGAAGTATATGCCTACAGCATATTGACCCAAAAAGGAAAAGAAGTTTACCACCAATATCTTACTGCAATTCAAGCCTCCAAATGAAACAATTTTTTTACATCATCCAGAGAAGTTCCGCATGTATCATGCTGATCCTCCTGATGGGTCTTGGGGTACAAGCACAACCGACAGAATCTATGTCTGTCGATGCTTGCATAGCGTACGCGCTCACCCATAATCAAAACATCAAAATCCGAAGATTGGATGAATATATTGCAGCAGAGCAAGTGAAAGAAGTCGTAGCCAATGGCTATCCTCAGATTTCTGGATCGGCTGATCTGCAATATTTTGTCGAACTTCCTACTTCTATCTTCCCAGGGGAGTTTTCTCCTCAACAGGAAGTCGTTTTCATCGATGGGAAACCCTATCCCCTGACAAGCTTAGATCCAGAAACCTTGCTACCTATTCCAGGTCAAGCTGCCGAAGTACAATTTGGTACACCTTGGCAGTCTACCGCAGGATTTTCTGCCAATCAGCTGATTTTCGATGGGGCCTTTTTCCTAGGTCTTCGTGCTTCGAAGAGTTTTCAGGACATCACACGCAAGGCTACCCAGCAATCCGAAGAGGAGATTGCGCTTGCTGTGACCAAGGCTTATTACCAGACGCTGATCGTACAAGAGCAATTGAATCAGTTGGAAGCTAACATCACCCGGGTATTCAAATTGTACCAAGAGACCAGCATTCTTAACAAGGAAGGTTTCGCGGAAAAGATCGATGTCAGCCGATTGAAGATCACCTATACCAACCTTCAAGTAGAAAGGGACAAGGTAGCACGACTTGCTGAAAACAGCCTGTATGCCTTGAAATTTCAAATGGGCATGCCGCTCAAGGAGGATATCGAATTATCGGAATATATCACGTCTCTGACTGTTTCGCCCTTTGAGACACCCGACGAACTGGCCTTCACGCCACAACTTCGCATAGAGTACCAATTATTGGAAGCCCAAAGGAATTTTCAGGAATACGCCCTGAAAGGCATAAATGTGGGATATTATCCATCTCTCTACGGCTTTGGAAGCTATCAGTTCAATGCCCAGCGCAATGCCTTTGATTTCTTCGACTCAGATCAGCGTTGGTTCCCCATATCTGTGGTCGGCCTTCAGCTGAATGTGCCCATTTTTGATGGATTTAGAAAAAAGGCACAAGCTGCACAAGCCAAATTGGAAATCCAGAAGATAGAAACCCAAAAGGACATCTTGCAGGCATCATTTGACCTAGAAATACAGAGCAGCTACCGCAACCTCCTCAACGCTTATGTCAGTTTAAATTCCCTCAAGGAAAATAAGGAGCTCGCAGAGGAAGTCCTTCGCGTAGCCAAAATTAAGTACGTCGAAGGCGTTGGTTCTAGCTTAGAGGTCAACGAGGCAGAGTCCCAGCTCAAGCAAGCGGAATCCTCCTATCTCAGTGGGCTTCTTGAATATCTGATGTTCAAGGCAGACTATCAAAAAGCGATGGGCGGCTTTGCACAGTATCGCACCAATGAATAACCCTTACGTACCATACATCCAACATTGATTATCAATCACATTTTTATGAAAGGTCTATATATTTTCGGTTTCATCATAGGACTCCTACTCGTCGGTTGCGGTAGCGACTCTCCAGAGACCTTAGAGGCTAAAAAACAGGCTTTGAAGGAAAAGCAGGCCATACTGCGCACACTTACGCTAGAAATCGACTCCCTTCAAGCAGAAATCACCCGTTTGGACCCTACCGCTCAAAGGCTCAAGAAGCAAACGCCTGTTTCAGTAGAAGTGGTGGAAAAGCAAAGACTCGCACACTATGTAGAAGTTCAAGGCAAAGTAGAAGCTGACAACAACATCATGGTAGGAGCTATGAGTAGCGGTCGCTTGATCAATTTGTTTGTCAAGGAAGGTCAAAGTGTAAGAAAGGGACAGACGCTGGCTCAGCTAGACGATGCCGTCATCAAAGCCAGTATTTCAGAGGTGGAAACGCAGCTGAAATTGGCAGAAATCGTCTTTAAGAAGCAAGAGACTCTGTGGAAGCAAGAGATTGGGACAGAAATCCAGTACCTCACAGCTAAAAACAATGTCGAGAGCCTACAAAAACGTTTGGCTACGCTGAAAGAGCAGCAAGATATGAGCAAGATCAAGGCTCCCATCACAGGAACGGTGGATGAAGTAATGGTCAAAATGGGAGAATTGGTGAGTCCAGGCTTTCCTGTATTTCGAATCGTGAATCCTTATGATTTAAAATTGGTAGCTGAGGTTCCTGAATCCAATGCGCCCTATATCAAGAGAGGAGATGAAGTAAGCATAGACTTTCCGATCCTCAATCAAAATCTCAAAGGCCGTGTCTCACGTGTAGGCCAAGCCATCAATCCTTTGAATAGAACCTTCCCTGTAGAGGTCAAACTGCCCAGCAATTCTGCCTTTAAGCCGAATATGTTTGGAAAGATCGCCATCAATGACCGTACGCTTGATGACGTAGTGGCCATTCCCCTCAGCATGGTTCAAAAATCGGATGTAGGATCTTTTGTGTATGTAGCTGTGGATAAAGGAGAAAAAGTAGTCTCTAGCAGAAGAGCCATTGCGCTAGGCTTGGAGGCAGCAGGTATGGTAGAAGTAGCACAAGGATTGGAATCAGGAGATCGTTTGATCACCACAGGATATAAAGGGCTCAGTGATGGGCAAGAAGTCACGCTAAATGAACCTATTGTCAAAAACTAAAGTGGATCATGAGTCAAAATAAATCATTTAGAGAATTTGGTATTTCTAGTTGGTCCATTGACAATCGGATCACCATCTTCATTCTCACAGCAGTGATTGTGGTCGCAGGCCTCGCTTCTTTCAATAGCCTACCGAAAGAAAATTTTCCTGAGATCCAGTGGCCCGTCATCTTTGTGTCTACCATCTATCCTGGGACCTCTGCTGGAGACGTAGAAAATCTCGTGACACGAAAGATCGAAAAAGAGATCAAGGGAATCAAAGGGATCAAGGAAGTCAACTCTACCTCTATCCAAGATTTCTCCTCCATTTTTGTCGAATTCGAGACAGATGTAGATCTAGATGAAGCCAAACGGGAGGTAGAGGACGCTGTCAATCGTTCGAAAAGCTCCCTTCCTAACGACCTCCCCAACGATCCCAGTGTCAACGATATCAACCTATCGGAGATACCGATTATGTTTTTGAATGTATCGGGGCCCTTCGATAATGTCACACTGAAGCGGTACGCCGAGCAGCTTGAAGAAGCCATTGAAAGTGAGCTGTCCAATTCTATCTTGAGGGTAGACCTCGTAGGTGCGCCACAACGAGAAGTCCAAATCAACGTGGACCTCTACAAGATGGAAGCCGCCAGCATCGCTTTGGGCGATATCGAGCAGGCAGTCTCAGCAGAAAATGTGATCATCTCAGGGGGGGAGATAGACATCAACAATCAAAAGGTTTCTGTTCGACTCAATGCAGAATTCACGACCATCTCTCAACTCAAGAATCTGGTCATCCGATCTGGTCTGGGAAATAGTGTATATCTACAAGACATTGCAGAGGTAAAAGATACATTTAGGGAGAGGGAAAGCTATGCGCGTCTCAATGGTGATCCCGTATTGACGCTGAACGTGATCAAAAAAGCAGGTGAAAACCTAGTAGATGCCGCAGATGATATCAAGGTGATTGTAGCCGATTATGAGCAAAACAAATTCCCTGAAAATCTATCCGTCACGGTATCAGTAGACCAATCGATCCAAACCAAAAATACCCTTCAAGAGCTGATCAACACCATCATCATTGGATTTATCCTGGTAGTGATTGTCTTGATGTTTTTCATGGGACTGCGCGATGCTTTGTTTGTAGGCTTAGCTGTACCGCTCTCTTCCTTTATCGCCTTTGCGACACTCCCTGCACTGGGATTTTCCATGAATCTGGTAGTGCTGTTTTCCTTCATTCTCGCGATGGGGATTGTGGTGGATAATGCCATTGTAGTCATTGAAAATACCTATCGTATCTTCAATGAAGAAGGACTACCCATCGTACAAGCGGCCAAGAAAGCCGCGGGCGAAGTGATCGGACCTGTATTTTCAGGTACTTTGACGACGGTTTGTCCTTTCCTTCCGCTTTTGTTTTGGCCTGGGCCGATCGGTGAGTTTATGTCCTTCATGCCTGTGGTCATGATCATTACACTCTTCGCTTCCCTTTTCGTGGCCTATGTCATCAACCCCGTTTTTGCGACTTCTTTCATGAAGAAGGAAGACCCTAACAAGCCTACCAATCACCGCAATGTGATCATCTATACAGCAGGAGCTATTGCCATCGGACTTATTTGTCACTTGGGAGGGATTCCTTCCTTTGGGACCTTCATGTTCTTTATGGCAGGTTTTGTTTTGTTGAATGCTTACATATTAAAATACGTCATTCGCTGGTTCCAACAGCGCGGAATCCCCAGCTTGAAGCGTGGATATAGAAACTTATTGGCGTGGTCGCTTGACCATACTTGGGCTGTTTTCTTTGGGGTAGTGAGTGTGATTTTGGTCACGGTGATCTCTATTGGAGTTGCGGGACTGAAATTCATCCAGTTTCCAGAGGCAGAACCCAACCAAGTATTCGTCTACAATGAACTTCCTAATGGAACGGACATTGAGGTGACCGATTCCGTCACGCGGATCTTGGAGCAAAGGGTTTTTAGTGTGATAGGTAAAGACAATCCCATCGTACGATCTGTCGTGACCAATGTGGCTATTGGGGCGGGAAATAGCAATTCCTTTGACCAAAGTACAGCAGCTCCTCACAAGAGTAAAATTACCGTCGAGTTTGTTGGGGTAAAGGACAGACAAGATCAGTCTACCCTTCAATATTTGATCGACATACGAGAAGCGGTACAGGGGATTCCAGGTACTAAGATTACCGTCGAGCAAGAAGCCAGTGGCCCTCCAGGGTCTGCGGATGTGGAGCTGCTCGTTACTTCCGAAGATTTTGACGATCTGATGAAGACCAGTACAGATTTATTTACCTTCCTGGACTCAGTAGGTATTCCAGGAGTAGAGAAGTTGACTTGGGATGTGGATGAGAAACGTCCAGAGCTTCTGATCAATATCGACAGAGAAAAAGCCAATCAGCTAGGCATCTTATCAGGTCAGATAGGTTCTGCCTTGCGTACAGCCCTCTTCGGCAAGGATATTTCTCAGTTTAGAGACAAAGAAGACGAATATGACATCATTCTTCGTTTGCAAGAGCCTTACCGAGACGATATTTCTTCCCTGCTCAACATGAGCATTACTTTCCGAGACATGTCAGATGGAAGGTTGAAGTCCATCCCGATTTCTTCTGTAGCCAGTTTTAGCTATGATGAATCTTATGGGGGCATCAACCGTACCGACCTAAAAAAGTCTGTCAAGATCAACTCCAACGTCCTCAAGGATGAGTATAATGTGAACGATGTGTTTGCCGATATGGAATATTGGGTAGGCGTTTTCGAAGATCAGGGAAGAATCAACTCAGGTGTGGACATCGAAGTAGGTGGACAGACGATCGACCAAGCAGAGCAGGGCGCCTTCTTAGGTACGGCCTTCTTGATCGCGATCGTACTGATCTTCATGATCCTAGTCACTCAGTTCAACTCTTTCAGCAACGTATTGATCATCCTCAGCCAGGTACTTCTGAGTATCTTGGGGGTATTGCTCGGACACGTCGTGGTGGGAATGGATTTCTCCGTTGTCCTCTCGGGTGTAGGGATGGTAGTACTTACAGGTATTGTGGTGAATAATGGGATTATCCTCCTGGACTTCATCCAGTATTTACGCAAGAAGGGGCAACCACTCAAAGAAGCCGTCATCGAAGGGGGATCTATTCGTTTCACACCTGTCTTGCTGACAGCCTCTTCTACTGTGTTGGGCCTCGTTCCGTTAGCCATTTCCTTGAATATCAACTTTGGGACTCTACTTTCTGATCTCAATCCTCAGATTTTCTTTGGAGGCGACAGTTCGACTTTCTGGGAACCATTTGCGTGGTCGGTGATATTTGGTCTGACATTTGCCACAGTAGTCACATTGGTAATTGTCCCTGTGTTATACTACCAGACCAAGCGATTTGAGCATTGGATGGCGAATCTCTTCAGAAGAAATACACCTGTAGATGCGACAGAAGCCACATCAGCAGAGGATTATTCATCATCTAATGGCAATGGACACCATCCATCAGATGCCTCCTCAGGGATTTCGGAGTCTGATCCCGATCCTGAGCAACTCAGTGTTTAATTTTTAGGTTTATAAATAAAGGCGCCGTTCCGAGAGGGATGGCGCCTTGTTCTTTTGTGGCCACTTGCTGCGGCAAGTGCTGTTCTTTACACTTGCCGTGGCAAGTACTGTTCTTTACTTACACTTGCCGTAGCAAGTGCTGTTCTTTACACTTGCCGAAGCAAGTGATTAGAGAGTTGCACTTGCTGCGGCAAGTGGCTACTTGAAAAATTTCTCGACCTTATGTACAGCTCCTGGGAGGGTGAAGACCACTACCCTATCTCCTGCTTCGATGGTCGTATTTCCATTGGCGATGAAGCCATCGTCTCCACGCACCACACCTGCGATGATGGCATCCCTTGGAAACTGGAGCTTTTTGATGGGGATATCCTTGATCTTGCAGCTGTTGTGGACAGAAAACTCTAGGATCTCTGATTCAACGCCATGCAAGCTCGTCAAAGCCTCCACCTGTCCCTGGCGCACGTGTCGGAAGATATTGTTGATCGTAATCATCTTTTTGTTGATCAGGGTATCAATTCCGATATTTTGAGAAAGGCTGATGTAGTCAATGTTTTCCACAAGAGCAATGGCACGCTTGACCCCGTGGTTTTTGGCAACTAAGCAGGAGATAATATTGGTCTCCGAATCAGGTGTCACAGCAATGAAAGCATCCATTTCTTCAATCCCCTCTTCCTCTAGAAACTCCACATTGCCGCCATCTCCGTGAATCACCATCGTATCTACCAACTTATCTGCCAAATCATAGCAACGCTCCTTGTCCTCTTCGATCAGTTTTACCTTATAATCCTTTTGGACCATCTCAGAAAAGATCTCTCCGATCAGTGAGCCGCCCAAAATCATGATGTCTCGGATCTGATAGTTTTCCTTTCCTCCCATGTCCATGAGATTTGGAATGCTCTCCGATCGGCTGATAAAATAGGCGTGATCATGGGCTTTGAAACTCGTATCCCCTCTTGGGATGATCGTCTTGTTACGACGCTGGATGGCAACGGCCGTAAACTTGGTCTCGGGATGGTTCTTGGCTGCTTCCACTAAGTTGGTTCCCACCAATGGTGCCTCCTCTTCGAGTTTCAAACCTGTCAAAGCAAGTTTTCCATCTCCAAATTCGAAGGAGTCGGTCAAGGAAGACAGCTCGATCAACCGATGAATTTCCTTGGCGGCCAGGTTTTCAGGAAATACCATGGCATCAATACCCAATTCAGCTAAATCGATCTTTTCTCTTTCCTCCTGAAACTCTGGATTGCTGATACGCACAATGGTCCGCTTGGCTCCCAGATGCTTTCCTATAATCGCTGTGGTAATATTGGTTTCCTCTGAAGAAGTAGCAGAGATCAGAAGATCCGCTTCCTTGACACCAGACTCTTCGAGTGCTTGAATTGAGAGGGCATTCCCCTTATAAGTAGCCACGTCTATATGTGACTCGGCATGCGACAAGCGTGCCTCTGATTTATCTATGAGTACAATGTCATGATCCTCATGAGACAGCATTTTGGCTACATGAAATCCGACTTCTCCTGCACCTGCAATAATGATTTTCATATGTACTTTTTGTCCTTGGACAATCTAATGATTTCTTATTATCTGACGAATAACATCTCTCTATATTTAGGCAGAGGCCAGCGGTCATCAGGTATGGCCCCTTCCAGTAAATCTACACAAGAACGAATCTCTAATAATATAGGTCGAATAGTTTCTGCATAATGATAACTTTTCTGCTTAGAGCTTGCCAATCGGTCTACATGTTTTTCTTCCTTCTCCAACACCTCCAAATGCTTGCTCAATTTGGCTAACTCGGTATCTATTCGTGTAACAATGGCTTGTTCCATTCCTTCCAAACTCATACCTAAAGCTTTTCTACGCTGAAGGATCAACAATAAATCTGATTGGTATGCATGAACAGCAGGGAGAATCTGTGTCTGAACCATTTCCTTCAAAATACTCGTCTCAATGTCCATCTGGCTCAAATACTGATCCCCCCAGACCTCAAATCTAGCCATCAACTCGGCAGCCGTCAGTACCTCATGAAGCTCAAATAGCTGAATATGTGCTTTATCCAAGAATGCTGACATCGCATCAGGTCCGTGTTTGGGAATGGATAGTTTGCGCTTCTTGGCTTCTTTTTTCCACTCTACGCTATAACCATCTCCTTCAAATCGAATGGATTTACTTTCGATCACGTACTCCTGCACCATGTCCAAAATAGCCGCAGATTGAGGTCTGCCACGGTTCATCTTGGACTGTACTCTCGCACGAAAATCCATCAACTGTTCTGCCACAATCAAATTCAATACCATCATTGGGCTCGAGCTATTGGCAGAAGCACCGACAGCACGAAACTCGAATTTATTCCCTGTAAACGCAAAAGGCGAGGTACGGTTTCGGTCTGTATTATCCAGCAAAAGCTGAGGGATAGAGGCAATACCCAGATGCATCAGATCATCTACTTTTTCATTCTTTTTCCTCCTGGGAGGATTTTCGATGTCATTGAGGACCTTGTCCAACTGCTTGCCAATGAAGACAGACACCCAATTGGGTGGAGCTTCATGCTGCCCTAGCCTGAGGTCGTTGCCCGCTGAGGCGATGCTAGCTTGCAGCAGACGCTGGTACTTCCACACCCCATGTATGACGCAGACAAAAAACGCAAGGAACATCAAATTCTCTTCTGGTCGCACACCTGGTGCCAATAGATTCCTTCCCGAATCTGTCATCAAAGACCAGTTGTTATGTTTTCCTGATCCATTGACACCTTGAAAGGGTTTTTCGTGCAACAAAGCTACAAAATCATGCTTCTGTGCAATCCGATCGATCAAATCCATGATCATCAATCCGTGGTCCACCGCGACGTTGAGATATTCATACTTGGGCGCGCACTCAAACTGACCAGGGGCCACTTCATTATGTCTCGTCTTGAGCGGAATCCCTAGCCTATAAGCTTCATATTCCAACTCATTCATGAAGGCATAGATCCGCTCAGGTATGGCACCAAAATAATGATTATTGCGCTGCCGACCTCTAGAAGACGAAGCTCCCAGTAGGGTACGACCTGCCAGGACAAGATCTGGTCTCAACAGGTAGTAGCTACGATCCACTAAGAAGTACTCTTGTTCTATCCCCAAGGTAGGATTCACTTGTTTGATCGCAGGATCAAAGAGTTGGGCAAGCGCTGTTGCTGCTTTGCGGATCAGGTTGACCGTGCGCAATAAAGGGATCTTGTAATCCAGTGCGCGTCCTGTGTAGGAAACGAAAATGGTCGGTATACAGAGCGTAGTCCCATAAGTCGTTTGTAGAATGAATACTGGTGAGCTACAGTCCCAGGCCGTATATCCTCTAGCCTCAAAGGTCGTCCGAAGCCCTCCACTGGGAAAAGAAGAAGCATCAGGTTCCTGCTGGCGCAATTCTTCTCCCGAAAATCGGGCAATCGCTTCTCCTTCGATAAAGTCCAACAAGGCTTCATGCTTCTCTGCTGTACGTCCTGTCAAGGGTTGAAACCAGTGGGTAAAGTGGGTGACTCCATGGTCCATCGCCCAAGCTTTGATCCCTGCTGCCACTGGATCAGCGATATCAGGGTCCAGCATTTCACTCTCTTCAGATGACTTGGTCAAAGCGAGGAAAATATCCTCTGAAAGATACCTTCGCATCGCTCCCTTGTCAAACACATATTCTCCGAAAGCTTCCTTTGAGAGCTTGATGAGCGGCTCCTGCAAAGGTCGATTCCTAATTTCTTCGTTGGCCCTGAATCGCGGATTCATCTTATTTTCTTTGGATAAAAACAATGGGAGGAAAGTGGCCCTTCCTCCCATGAATGATTATATATTATGTGAGGAATATCAACCTCTTTTCAGCAATTTAAAAGCAATTTCCCGACCATGTTCCATCCCAAGCCCCAATCGAATCATAAGTGCAGCCATAGGTTCTAGCAAACGAGCAGAATCTAGGGGTCCACAGTCTACAGGCTCAAAACCTGCGGCTTCGATCAGCCGTTTGACTGAATCTTTGGCTTCCTCATCATCTCCACAATAGAACATGCTGGCATCATGAGGACCAAAGTAAGGCCCATTTTCAATCAGCTCGAAGAAGGAGGTATTGAAGGCTTTCACCACACGAGCATCTGGATACATTTTGGCGATCTGCTCTGCCGCGGAGGTCGTATGCCCTATGGCAAGATTCACCATCCCATCATTCCAAATAAGCGCATTGGTACAGTCTACGATGACTTTTCCACGGTAGGCATCTACACTTCCCATGACCTGTGGTACCGCACTGTAAGGAACAGCTAGGACTACGATTTCTCCATAGTGCAAGGCGTTGGTGATAGAACCGCCCTCCGCAAAATGGTCCATCTCTCCCGCCAAGGCGCGCGCTTTTTGGGTATCACGACCACCGACGAATACGCGGTAACCTTTGTGTGTCAGCACTTTGGTCAATGACCTGGCGATGTTACCTGTTCCGACAATCCCAATCTTCATGTAGTGTGTATTAAAAGGGGTAAAATAATATGACGATAAGTTAGCTTATCAAGTCAAATAAGAAAAGGATTCTATACAATTGCTTGCAAGTATTAGGTCTAGAGCGGATAGGCAATGCCTACACGGTGTTTGATAAACTGGTTTTCCTCAATTTCCCTCACGATGAAGTCCGCTGCATCTTGTACCGAAATAAGGTTTTGTGCTCCTTTTGGATAATAATCTGCCATCACTAAGTACTCCTTAGTCCGCTCGCCTGCATGCATAAATGCAGGGCAGGCGATGGTCCAATCCAGGTTACTTGCTTGGAGTGCTTCATACACCCTGCGATGATCGAGTGAAATATTTTGCAGATTGGGAGGAAAACTCAAGCTGTCCATGATGAGTTGATACTCTGACTCTTGTAGGATCCCCGCACCTGTGATGGTAATCAATCGTTTGACGCCAGAGGCTTCCATCGCTTCGATCACATTACCGACGCCTTGAGATAGCAGCATGATAGGGCCACTGTACTTACGAATACCAATGACAGAAATCACGGCATCGTGGCCTGGGATGACAGCTTTGAGCAGCATCGGAAACAGAACATCCCCTTTGACTGTAGTCAGCTTGGGATCTTCTATCGAAAAATCTTCTATGTTTCTGGCGAAGGCAGTGACCTCATGTCCTTGCTCAAGGGCATATTCTACGAGGTTTCTTCCCACTCTACCTGTCGCACCGATAACCAATACTTTCATGAATTCGAAATATCGATTTGGCCGAGCAAGTAAATAAAATCTCGCCTGAAATACCAGTATTTGAATAGGAAGTCATGGGTTTCGATGGTGGGGAAGGACACAAATGGGAATGAAAGCCTTCATTTCCCTCTGCCACTATGCAACTTCTTCCATTTTTACACGTCTAGCAAAAGAAATCTCTCGTTGATTTCCTACTCATGCTATCTTTATCTTTCTATGCGAGTCTTTCTGATCATTTTCCTCCTCCTAACACACCCATCGAGTATTTTTTCTCAAGATATACTTCCTGATTATTGGCTCAAAAATAGTCTACAGGATGAGGCGACAGGCTGGACCTATTATCTTGGAGAGGACAACCTGAATTACTATGTGGGAGCAGTCATTCCTGCAGGTGATGCACAAGATCTCGTACGGATGTGCGGATTGACATTATGGGTGGGTAAAAAACCTGAAAAGAAAGGGAGCGTTGGCATCAACTTCCCGATGGGATACGAACAAGATGCGCGTCCTACCACACCTACCGAACTGGTCTATGCCTTATCAGAGATTCGTATTCCTTCTCAAACTGAATTTCCTGAAAGATCCACCATCCAATTGCTCCAACTGAATGGCAAGGGAGATACTGTGTTGGGGGATATAGAAGATCTCATCCAGTTGGATGTCTCTACAACGGCAGGACCAGAGGAAAGCTTGGTGTATCAGATTCGCCTAGATAAAGCAATCATTCCTAAAAAGACACGAGATAAAGGCAATATGACTTTTACCTTTGTCACAGGAACATTAGATCGTCCCAGCAATCTCCGAGGGACTGATGCCCAAGGGATCAACTACAATACGCCAGCTGGACAGATTCCTGTAGCAGATCAGTCCAGCCAAATCCGCCTGCAAACCTTCTATTATTATGCGGAATTTACCAAACCCATCAAAGTCCAATTTAAGACAAAAGAATAAGGCGTTGCTTGCCCCAGATTACCGAATAAGCGTAACAGTCCCTGCTTTATCTACTTGATCACCCGAATTGAATAAGGCGCGAACACGATAGGTATAGACACCTTCAGGTGCAGGATTTCCTCCCTTGTCCAGGCCATTCCATCCTCCGTCGAGCGAATCAAACGTCATGATTTGTCTTCCCCAACGATCAAAGATGATACACGTCATATCGACAATGCCTTCTCCCTTGACCACAAATCGTTGGTTGTGACGATCTCCATTGGGCGTGAAGGCATTGGGAATGTACAAGACCCCATCAGGAACGATCTCTAGTGTCACGGTGAAATCTACAGGACAGACAAAATATTCATTGTAGGCCGTCAGTGTCACTTCGTAAGTTCCTGCTTCCTGGTACTGAAACGTCGGATTGGTTTCATCTGTTGTTCCTCCATTGGCCCCGAGATCCCAGACATATGATACAGCACCTACACTTTGATTTTGGAATAAAACCGTCGCGTCGGAGAGTAAGATTGTCGTATCAGAGGTGGGAGATGTAGTAAAAAACGGCGTGGCAGGAGGTACTTGAGGTACATCCACCGTCAAGGTATCCAAACACCCATTGGTATCCTGTACAGCGACGACATACCTTCCTCCGAATATATTCTGCTGGCTTGCGCCTTCTCGTGGACTGGCACCTTCCCAAATATACCTGTAAGGAGTCGTCCCGCCTGTGGCGATCACGCTTCCGAAACCATTGTCCCAATCGCAATAAGCTTCTTGCAGGTCGTCCAAGAATAGTATCAACGTATCGGGTTGATTGATCTGTAGGCTCGCGGTGTCTGTACAATCATTTTCATCTGTCACCAAGACGCTGTAATCTCCGATGGGCACATTTTCTAAGAGAGAATCTATGGCATTTCCTGTGTTCTGCGGGCTCCAATCAAAGGAATAGCTGCCCAAACCACCTTGAACCAAGGCCTCCAATCTGCCAGAAGATTCGCCAAAACACAAGACATCCATCTTTGCGAGATTGACTTCTAGAGAATCTGGCTCATCGATCTGTAAGTCTTGCAACAAGTCTTGACAGCCATTATCATCCTGAACCATAATCTCATAGTTGCCAGGAGATAAATCCGAAAACAGGAAGACATCTGTAAGAGTATCGCCATCCAAGCTGTATAAATAACGAGGTGTCCCTCCTTGTACGGACACTTCGAGCGTCCCATTGTCATTGCCAAAACAGTCCACATCCACCTGTTGGACGATGCTTGCATCTAGACGAGGAGGCTCCGTAAGCTGCGTATCTACACGAGCTACGCAGCCACTATCATCGACGACCAGTACCTGATATGCACCTGCCGTGAGTCCCTCAAACAAAGAATCTGGCTGAAATACGGTAGCGTCTAGCGAAAAATTGTAAGGTTGGGTACCACCTGTTGTGAGGAGCGAAATGCTTCCCGTACTGTCTCCAAAACAAAGAATGTCTACGGTTTCGCCAACGCCTACCGTGAGTGTATCTGGTTCTGTAATCTCAATCGACTGACTAGTAATACAACTGCTGTCATCCTGCACAGAAAAGATATAGATTCCTGCGCCCAGGCTATCAAAAAGTGAGGGTGTCCCAAAGGATAAGGTGTCTAAGGCGAATGTATAATTAGGCACTCCGCCTATGGCCGTCAAATCCAATAAGCCCGTCGCATTCCCAAAACAATCTACATTTTGCTGCTCGGCAATTTGTAGTTCCAATGAATCGGGTTGATTCACTGTAGTAGAAACGGTAACGCTACATCCATTTTCATCGGTCATTTGGAAAGTATAGTTTCCCTGAGACAGACCTGCAAAGGTAGAATCAAGCTGCGTATTGGGATTCCCGATGATTTCATATGTATAGTTCCTTACGCCCCCTACCGCAGCTAATCTTACCCTCCCTGAGCTATCGCCAAAACAAGTGAGATCTTTTTGCTCCACAATAGACATCGAAATACTGTCAGGCTGAACGATCTGAAAGGGAATGGGAATGATGCAGCCATTGGCATCTACAAGGGTAATTGTATCTACTAATGCTGGAATCTGATCAAATAGCGGTCCTTGGCCGAGGTTGATCCCATCAATGAAGTAATTATAAGGAGCGGTCCCCCCTGTGGCTAGCATCCGCAAGGCACCCGAGCTGTCTCCATAACAAGCGACATCCGTCAAGGAGTCGATGCCTCCCTGAAGGCCGAGGGGTGTATTCACAGAGGTATCGACTGTGGCTACACAGCCATTGAGGTCGCGAACGAATAGTGTGTAAAGACCAGCAAAAAGTGAGTCAAAACTAGGCGTAGGTCCATATCCTGGCCCTACATTTCCTGTATTAAGTAAAGCGTATTCGTATCCAGGTGTCCCTCCTGATCCTCCGACACTGAGTACGCCTGTATTATTCCCATTGCAATCTACGTTCGAAGCTCCAGTGACAAAGGCAGTCAATAATGGGGGTTCAGCAATTGTCGCTGCGACAGAATCTAAACAACTGCTATCATCTCTGACATAAAAAGTATAGCTACCCGCTGGTAAACTATCTATCACATTATCTAGACTCACCAAATTGGAGTCTAATCCAAACTGATAAGGCGTAGTCCCTCCTAGACCTGAAAGTGTGACGGCTCCACTGGCATTCCCAAAGCAGTCGACATCTAGTATATTCATCACTTGCCCATCTAGCGGATCTGGCTCGGTAATGATCAAAGTATCCTGATTGGTACACGCACTGTCGTCTTTGATAACAATGGGATAGGCTCCCGCAGCTAGATTGACAAATGAATCTGTGGCCGAGAACGGACCGCCATTGAAACTGAAGGTATATCCTCCTTGCCCTCCTGCGCCCAGCAACTGAACTGAAGCCGTCTGATTCCCAAAACAATCGACCATCCGTAAATCATCTAATCCTACTTCCAGCGAGTCTGGTTGTGTAATATCCACCAAAGTATCTACTATACACCCCAAAGTATCCTGAAGCTGTACAAGATACGTCCCCGCGCTTAACCCCATAAATGAACCTGAAGCTTGAAAAGGACTTCCATCCAAGCTAAACGTAATGCCCCCTCCGCCTCCACTTCCTGCGAGCGTGAGGCTACCCGAATTTTGCCCGAAGCAAGTCACCGCTTGTTCATCTACAATAGTGGGTATGATGGGAGGATTTTCAAATAACTCAAAAGTAGTGGTGAAGTCGCATCCGTTAGAATCCAACACTGTGACTGTATGAATCCCTGCGGTTAGATTCAGGAAAATATTGGCACTCCCAAAACTTCCCCCATCTACACTGAAGGAATACGGAGGAACCCCTCCACTAGCCGTAATCGTAAGGGTACCTGTATTGTCTCCTGCGCATGCGATATCTGTACCTGAGATGCTACTGAATCCCAATAAAGGCGGCTCATCTAGGGTAAATGTCTCAAAGATGATACAACCTGCCGTATCTCTTGCTATCACGGTATAGGTCCCAGCCGAAAGTCCCGAGAGGGTGGTCGTAGAAGTATTGACCAAACTCGATTGGATCACCGTATTTTGATCATCACGCCACTCTACTTCCAAGGGCAAGGGAGCATCCCAAGCCAAGGAAATCTGTCCATCATTTCCTCCATTACACCCCACATCTACTACCGTGTACTGTGGATCGTTGGCGGGAAGAACTTCTACCTGATCGACGAGTGTCGTACACTGCGTCGTGACGGTCGCCGTATAGATGCCAGGCTGTGTCACCGTGATGGTTCTCGTAGAATCTCCCGTAGACCACGCATAAGTAGAGAAAGGTATGTTCCCCTCGATCTCCAAACTGCCACCTGGACAAAGCCGCATCTGATCTGGCAAGGGATCTAATATCGAGTCCTGAACTACGATGGTGACGGTGTCATAACGAAACTGGTTACAAGGCGAGCCGATCTCCACCACATAGGTAGTTGTTTGGGTGGGAGAAGCAATGGGAGTCTGTACCACATTGCTATTTAGTCCCGTCGCAGGTGTCCAGAGGAAAGAAGAACCCGAACCTGGATTCAGAGAAATAGATCCTCCTTCACAAATCGCAGTATCTCTTAAGGCTTCGGTAAAGGAAACATACTCCAAACAAAACTCATGTCTATTGGACAGGCCACCCGTAGCAGAAGTAAATCCCCAAAACACGGTAGGATCTCCGTTGAATATGTTGTTGATGATGTCCCCTGTATATTCCAGCCTGAGTTCGCAGTCGATATAGGCACGATAGATCTGCGAGTCAGGATTCCAAGTCACACGGAACTCATGATAGTTACAATCGGTGATATTTTGGTTACTCCCAAGAGCGGGAAATGGACCCGCCAAATTGTTTACGTTCACATGATTGACGTTTCCATTTCGCATCAGTGATACGTGATCGTATGAGGGATCATCGCGATTGGGATTGAAGTAGGTATCAATCTCCAGTGCCAGTGAAGGGAAGATCCCTCCATACCCAATGCCTTCTCCTTGAGATCCCACACTGGTACTTACTTGCTGTAAGACAAAGGCAATCCCATCCGCTCCATCATTGTTGCGACATCCCAGGAAAATCTCAAAATAAAGATCAAAGGGCTCAGAAATATCCACTCGGTTGAGGTACCAAACCGATCCACTTTGCCATTGCAGATCTGGTGTGAGTACATAGCAACTCCCTGTGCTGTACGCATCTCCGTTGGTCACATACTGGGAGAATGTGGGCAAAAAGCATGATATAAAAAAGAGAAGGAATAGTAGCAGGCTCCTGTTTCGCATAGCAAGTCAATTCTCTGATAGAGAAATTTACCAAATATCAAGGGCTAAAGAATACTCAAAAAATAACTCCCTTTCTCACTTATGTCCTTCCAGCTATTTCTACCTCCCCAAAAATGCTACATAGATCACTACCTAGCGTTTTTTTCTTTCGACTCAGCCAAAATCTCCTATGAAAAGATTCGAGTTATTTTTTTCTCATTCAAAGGGAATAAAATACCTTTTTATATTGTCAAATATAGCAAAAAAAGGATTGATTCAGATCGAAACGAGTGACAAGGACCTAATCCAGAAAAGCAAAAAGGGGGATGCATCTGCCTTCAGGCAACTTGTGCTTCGATATGAGTCGCAAGTGGCCAAAACGGTCATGCGTTTTCTCGGCAATACCCCCGCGGCAGAGGATGTAGGACAAGAAGTATTCATCAAACTCTATCAATCACTCGACAGCTTCAGAGGAGATGCACAGCTTGGGACCTACATTACGCGTATCGCGATCAATCTATCACTCAATGAGTTGAAGCGCCAACAAAGGCGATCGTTCATGGGATTATTTACAGGGACCAAAGAAGCACCTGCACCACTTCCTTTGCCAGACAACACACTGACCGAGGAGCAACGTGCCACCCAACAACTCGTTCATCAAGCGCTGCAGTTGCTGGAACCCAAACATCGACCCGTAGTCGTCTTGCGTATGCTGGAGGGGTATAAGACCAAAGAGGTAGCAGAAATTTTGCAACTTCCCCTAGGTACCGTGCTATCCAGGCTTTCTCGTGGTCAGGACAAGCTCAAAGAAATCATTCAACGATTGGAATCCGTATAACGAAGAGACAAAGGCATGGATATGAATAAAAAAGCAATGTCTAAAGAAACGTATCTAGCAAAAATCGCACGAGGAGAGTTGACCCCTGAGGAGCAAATCCAATGGGAAGCGCTGCTAGCAAAACATCCTGAATGGAAAGAGGAAGCAGCATTGCTCAAACGCTTCGTAGAGACAGAACGCCAGGTTGAACCCCAATTTGCTCCTTTCTTCGTGGGACGGGTCATGTCGGCACTTGAAAACCCAAAAGAGAACATTCCTGGATATTTACCCGTGGCCTTTAGATGGGTGGCTACGCCAGCCTTGGCGATGATACTGGGTGGAATCTTTTACATCGGATATGTGGAAGGAAGTGTCTCTCTTGAAATTTTGATGGGTTTGGAAGATCTAAATGTAAATGATCTTTTGTACGACGCGTTAGCTACTTCTGATTGATCCTTATATTTTATGCTTATTCTAAAAAATGAAGACTAGAACACAAACATATCTCTTGCTCGTCACCGTTCTCCTCATAGGATTTATTGGGGGATTTATGGTCAATGGTCAATTGGTCAAACGAAAGATGGAACGCTTTCGTGGATTGGTGGCAGAGCCAGGAACTTTCATTCAGCACGTCACCGCCAAGCTTGAGCTGACGCCTGAACAGGAATCGGAAATCACCCCTGCCCTTCAGCGTCACTTTGAACGTATGCAAGCGATACAAAAGTCTCATCGTCAGGAGATGAAAGGAGAGTTTGACACCCTCAAGCAGGATATTACCCAGACTTTGACAGAGGAGCAAATGAAGCGGTTTCATTCGATCATGAGGCGGTTTCATAAAAAGGGCCGTAAGCACAAGCATCGAAAAGGTCAGCATCCACACCCTGGTCACGGAGATTTGCCTCCTCCTCCACACACACCCTAGAAGGGATTTGGGAAGGCTCTCCCCCCTTATGATCCTGCATTTTGATTAGTAATCTTCACCTAAAAGCCTTAATGTTGCGCGTCAAAATTAAGGCTATATGAGAAAATTTACACTTTGGATTATCTTTGGATTGAGCTTTTGCGCCTTGCGTGCACAGGTTTCGCCATTGGATACCGTTCTGATTTCCAGCAGTCGTCTGCCCCTATCGGCAAGTCAGACGGGCCGCAACATTACCCTGATTGAAGGAGAAGACATCAAAAAATTACCTGTTCAGTCTCTGGACGAACTTCTCCGTTACATCCCTTCGTTGGAACTCCAGACCCGCAACAGTTTTGGCGCCCAAGCCGATCTTACCATGCGCGGAGGTACATTTGCACAATCTTTGGTCCTGATAGATGGCGTACGTATCAACGATCCACTGACAGGCCATTTCAGCACATACATTCCCATTGCTTTATCAGATATTTCTCGCATTGAGATCGTGAGAGGTCCGGGTACGACCTTGTATGGTCCTGATGCAGTGGGAGGACTCGTACACATCATCACCAAAGCGTTTGATACGCAGCGCACATACGAAAATCGTGTACAAGCTCAGGCAGCTTATGGACAATACAATCTACTGGCAGCCAATGGAGGTGCACAAGTCGCGAATGATAAGGTCTTGTTCACTGTAGGTGCCAACTGGAATATGAGCGATGGAGAGCCCTTGCCTCCTGATAGCACGGATATTCGCAATGATTTCAATGTCCTCACTACTTCAGCAGGGCTACGCTACAAGCTCAATGATACATACACTTTGACGGCCAAAGGAGCTTTTGACCGCCGACTGTTCAATGCACAATACTTCTACACGCGCAGCACCTTCGATTTGAGTCGTGAGGAAACGCGTCAGGCATTGGGTCAAGTTCGATTGACTCGTCAAGGAAATAATAGCCAGACGCATGTCGATTTCTCTTACAAGCGCATGCGTGACAGCTTCCTTTTCAATCCCTTATTCACTGCCAATGTCCATACCACCCAGTTTGCGCAAGCGCAGGTACACCATCAGCAGGTCATCAACGACCAGTTTTCTTTTGGAGCAGGTTTGCAAGCAGATCAGCGTACCATCGTGAGTAACGATCGTGGCGATCACGAAAACCTCCACGCAGGCGTATATGTCAATGGTGCCTACCAGCCTGTCACAGGTCTCAACCTCAATGCAAGCCTCCGTTTGGACTATGACGACAACTACGGTTTGGAGCTACTGCCCCAATTTCAAGCCAGCTATGTATTGAGCGGGGCCGTACTGCGCGCAGCGGTGGGTAGAGCGACACGAGCACCAGACTATACAGAGCGCTTTGTTTCGACACAGTTGAGCAACCTCACTCCTGGCCGCAACTTGGGCAATCCCGACCTGTTGGCAGAGCGAGCATGGAGCTACGAGGTAGGGACGGACATCACGCTTTCGAGGGGGTTTACCTTTTCGGGAACTGTCTTTTACAGACAGGACGAAAATCTGATCGATTATTTGCTGACACCTGAGGACGAAATTCCCCGCAACGAATCTCTTCAAGACAGCGCCGAGTATTTTTTCGCTACTAATATCTTAAGTCTGGGTACATTGGGATTAGAAGCTTCTGTGCAGGGCGTCCAAGAGATCGGATCTGTCACACTACAGGGAATCTTGGGGTATCAATATCTCTATTCTAATACCGAAACGGACCGCTTGGCGCGATACATCTCTAACCGTGCGCGTCACTTAGTCAATGGAAGCGTGACCTTGTCATGGAAGTCGATTGATTTCACCTTGAATGGTATTTATAAAGCAAGGGAGGAAGCATCTGCCGAAGCAATTGGCGCTGTGTTGCCTGCGTCTTACTTGGTCTTCAACACGAGACTTCAGGTACGTACTTGGAATGATCGTCTGGCGATATTTCTTCAAGCCAATAATCTAACAGATGCCGAATACCAAGACATTTTAGGATCAAGATTACCTGGAAGATGGGTCATGATAGGCATTCAGGTCCAATAGGTATCTACTTGCAAAAGCTCCTCTAACACATCTAGCTTTAAAGGCTTGGAAATGAAACCACTGACACAAGTATAAGATTGCGCTTTCGTCTTATCTACTTGATCAATGGAGGAGGTAAGCACAAATAAACGACTCGCATGGGCTGGGAGGTTTTGGTATACATCCAAAAAATCCCAGCCATTCATTTTGGGCATATTAATATCTAGGAAAATACAATCGGGAAAACCATGATCTTCCTCTGAAAGATTCTTCAGAAAACTCAATGCCTGATTGGCATCACTATACACCCTTATATGAGATACACCATCAAGCTTAGAAATGACAGACTTATGGATATGATTGGTGAGTTCGTCGTCATCAATCAACATCACATTACTCAGGTTTGACATACAATTTGTTTTCTGCGATAATCGCACGCTTATTCAAGAACAATCTATTTTTACTTATTTCAATATTTTGAAATCAAAAATAAAATGCAGTTTCTGTAAAACCATACATGTCGCAGAGAAAGCGTGGAATTTATTTATCCTTTTTGCCACATTTTAAAATATGTCAACCCTTTCATTTTCACAGAAAGCACATAATTTCCTATGGGTAAATGACTTACATCAATTTGATAGTCTTTCAATGATAGGGAAAGTTTTTTCTCCCATTTGACACGTCCCTGAATATCCAAGATTCTTACCTCCTCGACCCAAGCATTATTGTTTTTAAACTGAAAGGTCAAGAAATTATTTACAGGATTTGGTAGAATTACGATCTCATGATTCGCAAATCTTACATCCATTTGGGTATTTATCGTATCATTCGATGTGGTATCCATTCCAGAAGAAGTCGTATCAATCACTACCGTATCGACTACAGAGGTGTCAAGCTGCACCGTATCTTGAGGGACAATAGGTTGAATACATATACCCTGAAAGGTCTGGAACCACTGATTGGCAAACAATATTGCAGGGAAGAAACAACCTGTATGATCCAAAGAAGGATTCACACTGACAGCACTCACATTAGATGCACCATTCTGTTGAAACGTATTGAGGGCAACGATCGCATTTTGGTAGGGCACCAGTTCATCCGCTTCACAGTAATACATGCGTGTAGGAGCCGTAGGCGCCCAGTCGTAGACATCATTTGCCTTCAACGCACTACGAACAGGATGCGCAGTATCTGTGGCAATGGCCTGAAGATATGCAGGCTGGAGCATCCGGTTGGCTGTATCTGGAAGGACCACATTGGTCTGTGGATTGGATCTGTCAAAGAAATTGGGAATGATGACATCATAAGGAGGCCGGAAAGCCTCTATGGGCTGATTCCAAAGGGTGCCGTATACAAATTGATAAGAGGTCATGACATACCCCAGCAAAAAGGAGCTGGTAGGCTCATCTGCTAAAAAGGCTGAAGCAGAGGTGTTGGCGACATCATAAGGACCACTACAGGGCGCAACGGCTGTGACCTGGAACTCTTGTGAAAAGTTTTCTTCTATGGATTTATGTGTAGCCATAGTCACATGTCCACCTTGTGAGTATCCTAGCAAAAAGAGTTGATCATTGGCTCGACGCTGAATAGAATCACATAGGTTGCGTGTCGCGCGGATCATGTCGATGGAAGAAGAAGCCTCCGATTCAGCATGTATATAAGGATGTGGCAAATCTACGGGGGTGGCACCAAAGCCCAGATAATCAGGGAGCGCCACAATGTACCCGCCTGTCCCCAAAGGAACACCCACAAACCATTCGAATCCGAAATCGGTGATCTCATCTCCATAAAAATAGGTTCCGTGGTTATAATTGAGAATGGGAAAGTCACAAGTATCTATCGGCACAATGGCGAGTCCTGAAGCGACCGTCAACGAGTCTCCTGTTGCAGCTGGTGTATGGTAGATGAGTTCGTAGACTTCTAACTCATAGGTAATAGGTGCAATGAGTTCGGGCAAGCCATTGGCTTGATATAGGGCACGGATCGCCGCTTCGTCCAGGGAATCTACTTTGGTGTAAGTAATAAGTTCCCCTCTAAGAGGATTCATGGAGGCTTGAGAAAAAGAAGGAAGTACACAAACAAAGCAAAGAGAGAGGAGAGAAAGTAGGCGGATCAGCATAAAAGAAGCTTTAGGGGGTTGGGTTTAGTTCATAAACGGTGACGAGGTTATCTATATTTTTGTAAGATACGGGAAATTCTATAATATCTACTTTGAAACCTTCTTGACCAAGTGATTGTAACCATGAAGCTGCATGGGGTCTTCCTGGTTCACTCAGCAAAATACGACCACCTGGATTGACAAGCGTTCGAAATGCATGGAGCAAAGGCTCGTGCGCTCTTTCTTCGTATGCCACATCTGAGGCGAGTACGAAGTCCGCTGCCAGCGCAGGATCAGGTGCTCTCCAATCCAATATCTTTACGTCTGGCTCCTCTCTCCTATTCAACTTCCAGTTGTAGGCGGCAAGATCAATGGCTTCAGGCAGGTAGTCTGTCATCACGACATTTGCGCCTTGATGCGCTGCCACAATGCCGCATAGCCCCATGCCGCAGCCTAGTTCTAGCAACGTCTTCCCTTTCAAAGACTTACTTTTCATCAAATAGTGGCTCATCCCGATGGCTGCATGCCACAAATCTGCCCAGTAAGGAATCTGCTCATCCTTGACCGCCTGACTGTCTGGCCCCTTAGCGATCAACTCATCCAGCAAAGCATCCACATCTTCTACACCTGCAAGTTCAAATGTTTGACCTACAATCTCGATCTCAAAGTGTGTCAAAGGAAAGTGGATCGTTTGGGGCAATTCAGGTCTGGGCATTCCTTCCCCCTCTATCATGCGATTTTCTTTAGTACTAAAGAGGCTCTATTGATGCAATATACCTTGAGATAAGAGGACCCGTGTGCGTCCTTTTGTGTAATGTAGGCATTGCCTCCCTCCACACGCTCAAAGCCTCCAAACTCAGGTGCATCAGAGTTTAGAATCAATTCGTATGTACCTGTTTGTGGCACAAAGAATTGATAATCAGGAATCGACCGAGTGGGATGGAAATTATGTACAAAAATCAGATTGCCGCGCTCATAGATAATTACTTGATTTTCTGCGTCAATATTGAGCTCATTAGCTGCAAGAGACGCGGGAATCTGGTATTCTTTCAAAAGGGCAATCATGGCTTTGTCAAATGCCTGCAAATACTGATATTTCAGATCGGGATTGTCTGCCAGTGACCATTGTCTTCGAGCGTATTTATAGGACCAATCATTCCCAATTCGTGGGAAATCTACCCACTCTGGATGTCCAAACTCGTTTCCATGGAAGTTGAGATAAGCCTCTCCCCCCAGTGATCCTGTGATTAAGCGGATCATCTTGTGCAGCGCCATGCCTCTGTCAATGACGGGATGTGGATCATCCACCTGCATGTGAAAATACATCTCCTTATCCATGAGCCAAAAAGCCAAAGTCTTATCCCCTACCAATGCCTGATCATGACTCTCCGCATAGGCTACCGTCTTCTCCTTCCATCGCCGATTGGTCAATGTCTGATAGATCTCATGCATGTTCCACTCCTCATCAGACTTATGTTTCAGGATCTTAATCCAATAATCGGGGATTCCCATACCCAAACGATAATCAAATCCAAGTCCTCCATCCGAGATCTCTCGACAGCAGCCAGGCATGCCCGACATGTCTTCGGCAATGGTGATCGCGTGGGGTTTTAACCGATGGGTCAACTCATTGGCCAATTGCAAATACGTGATTGCATCCCACTCAACGCCGTCTTTGAAGTATTTATCATAATGATCAAACGTTACATGGTCTCCATGGTGGAAATATAGCATCGAAGTTACGCCATCGAAGCGGAAGCCATCAAAGTGGAATTCCTGGATCCAATAGGCAATATTTGAAAGCAAAAACTGCTGCACTTCCCATTTACCATAATTGAAAAGCTTAGAATCCCAGCCTGAATGCTCTCCTCTTCCTCCAGGATGAAAATATTGATCGTCGCTACCGTCTAACTGGTTGAGGCCCTCCGCGAAGTTTTTCACTGCGTGAGAATGCACCACATCCATAATGACGGCAATGCCCATGTTGTGGGCCGTGTTGATCATGGATTTGAGTTCTTCGGGGGTTCCAAAACGAGAGGTTGGAGCGAAGAAATTGGAGACGTGATAGCCAAAAGATCCATAGTAAGGATGCTCTTGTACGGCCATCAACTGGATCGTATTGTAGCCCAAGTCTTTGATTCTAGGGAGAATATTCTCCTCAAACTCCTTGTAGGTTCCTACGCCTTCCTTCTCTTGGGCCATCCCCGTATGGGTCTCATAGATGATGGGTGTTTGGATGCTTCCTACCTCAAAAGCCGAATCTGTCCATTCGAAGTCCGATCCACTCCCCCATACCTGTCCCGAAAAATCATGTGTTGTAGGGTCCTGAATCGCACGTTTGATGTAGGCAGGTATACGGTCATGGGCACCATTGGCACCGACAATGTGTACTTTTACCTTGCTTCCTTCAACAAATGTCTCTTTGTACTCGCTATCTGGAAGAAAAATTTCCCAGATCCCCATGGGATTCCTCTTGAGAGGATGTGTTTCTCTATTCCACCCATTAAAATCCCCTGTAAGAGACAAGGCTTCTGCTTTGGGTGCCCACTCCCTGTACCACCATCCTTTGAGGGCGGGGTCATAATTGATTCCAAAGTACGCATAGGCAGAGGCATACTGTTCCAAGCTACCAGCCTGCTGCTCAATGTGGGTCAGTTGCTCTTGAAAACGTACCAAACGCGCCTCAATATCCTCTGTGTAAGGCGCTAACCAAGGATCGTCTTCAATCAGTCCGAGAGTAGGGGATGTTTCAGCAGCCATATGTAGTAGGTAATTAAGTAGACAGACAGACGTAAGACATCAGACTTTAAAGTGTGAGCAATCATCATCTAATAACTTCCAACGTAGCCTGATTGCATATGTCCAAGTACTTACAGAGAAATTATATTTTGTTGGGTTTGTTGAATCCATTCTCATAGACACGCCTCAATATACTATTCTCCCCTACAAATAATAGAAAGCATATGTTAAAATACGCATCTGTCATCAATTCAGGTCAGGATTTTCATCTTTCAAATCTCCCCCGTCGGCTGTCAGATAGCGTGGCTCATGTATCCAACTGACATATGATAAGCTGATCAAGTCAATTTTTTATTTTATATTATGCTTGCATACTATTTGAAAGGACGGCTTTTAGACTATTTGCATTATGGTTGATTATATTATTATTGGCGGAGGATCAGCAGGTTGTGTGTTGGCAAATCGCTTATCAGAGGACCCTGCTGTAGAGGTGTTGTTATTAGAAGCGGGGAAGAAGGATAACCATCTCAATATCTCGATTCCTGCAGCCTTCAGTAAATTATTCAAATCTTCTTGGGACTGGGCTTTTTATTCCACACCTCAGACCCACATGTACGATAAAGAACTCTTCCTTCCACGTGGGAAGACCTTAGGAGGTTCTAGCAGCATCAATGCCATGATCTACATTCGAGGGCATAGACTTGATTACGATCAATGGGCAAAGCTGGGCAATGAAGGTTGGGGATATGACGACATTCTTCCCTATTTCAAAAAATCCATGCATCAGGAAAGGGGAGCAGATGATTTTCATGGGGTAAATGGACCTCAAAATGTCGCTGATGTACGAGAGCCTTTTCCTATGTCCAAGGCTTTTATCAAGGCAGGAGAAGAGTTGGGATACAAGAAAAATCCTGATTTCAATGGAGAGGAGCAGGACGGCTTCGGCATGTATCAGGTCACCCAAAAGGATGGCAAGCGCCAGTCTAGCGCGAGATCCTTTCTACGCCCAGCGATGAAGCGCCCCAACCTGACGGTTCTAACTGAAGCACCCGCTCAGCGCATCATCATTGAAAATGGCCGAGCTGTAGGCATCGAATATCAAACGCCTACCCATATCAAAGAGGTGCGTGCCCGCAAGGAAGTCATCCTCTGTGCAGGTGCCTATCAAAGCCCACAGCTTCTCATGCTTTCAGGAATAGGGCCAGCCGACCATCTCCAATCACATGACATTGACGTAAAGCTGGACCTACCTGGTGTAGGTGAGAACTTGCTAGATCACTTGATCGTCCCTATGATCTTCAAGAGTCAAGCAAAAGCTTCGCTAGATGACGCAGAAAATATCTCCAATCTTTTGAAATTCTTGGTTTGGGGAGAAGGACCCTTGACATGTAATGTAGCGGAAGGCGGTGCCTTTGTACGCACCTTACCCGAATTGCCAGCACCTGATATCCAGTTTCATATGGGTCCTGCCTTTTTCAAAAATCATGGCTTTGAACGATTGAAGAAAGGAAGAGCCATCTCTTTTGGTCCTACGCTACTCCAACCTGAAAGCATCGGTCGGATCAGTCTCCAAAGCAATCGTCCAAGCGATGCTCCCTTGATTGATCATAACTATCTCGCGAGACAGGAGGATGTAGATGCCTTGGCTAGGGGAATAAAAATCGGCTATGAGTTGGCACATACAGAAGCTTTGCGGCCGTTTGCGGGTAAGCCTTTACATCCCAAGACACGCTTATTCAGTGACAATGACATAGAGGAGTACATCAGAAGAAATGCTCAAACGCTGTATCATCCTGTAGGTACTTGCAAAATGGGGCAGGACGACATGGCGGTGGTAGATGACCAGTTGCGCGTGCATGGAATTGACGGTCTACGTGTAGTCGATGCTTCGGTCATGCCGACGATCGTGCGGGGTAACACCCATGCTCCTGTGATGATGATTGCGGAGCGGGCAGCGGATTTAATTATGGGGAAAGTACCTGTGAAAGCGAAGAAAGCCGTGGAGAATATGGCTTCTTAAGGTGGAGACCTTTTGACTTTCTGTATGATAAAATCAGGGCATTGAAAGTGATTTCAATGCCCTGATTTATTTCCGACCTGTTTGCTCAATTACTCCTTTATGAAATGTCCTCGAACCCTTGTTCCTTGAGCTGTGAGTACAAAATGATAGACACCTTGAGGTAGATTACTTGTATCGAAAGTCAGTTCGTGAACACCTGCCACAACATTCACCGTTTCCGCTTGGACTTTTCTCCCATCTAACCCATACACCTCCCAAAAACCTTCACTTGAGAGGGGACTTTGGAGACGGATGTGTAATTGATCCTTCACAGGATTGGGGAACGCTTGAAGGAGCGCGAGCATATCCTGAGGCTCAAAATTAAGTGTCAAGGTAGAAGAATAAGTATGTTGGCCATCTATATCTTTCTGCTTTAGGCGATAGGTATTCACGCCATAAGATGGGGACTCATCTACAAACGCATATCGGTAGGTTTGTTTGCCCGTACCTGCGGGCACAAAGCCGATAGATTCATAGTCATTGGTGGCTGTTTGACGTTCGATGTCAAAGCCCAGATTGTTGATCTCATTTGTGGTCTCCCAGGTAATCAACGCTTTATCCTGCTGAATTTCTCCTTCGAATGACAGCCATTCCACAGGAAAGGAGGTACAATTTGTGGAGCTTCCCGATCCGACCAATTCTTCATATACGAGCGTACCCAGCGCCAAAAGTTCGATCACTACTAGGTTGTCTGGATTATTGGCAGCCGCGGGTGTCTCAGATCCTCCTGAGGCTGTGACGCCACTTGAAACGGTGGCATTGCTACAGCCTGTCAATCCTGCATCAGATCCTGTCGCTCCTCTAAATGCGAGGTTTCCATTGGGATAAGATGGGAAATTGGTTCCGGAGCTTCCACCATTGATAGAGCCGAAGGAATAACCGTGGAAAAAGCTGAAGTCTGGTCGACGAATCTGCACGACATCTCCACTGTTGCGAAGACCAATCGTCGCAAACTTACAAGAGGAAGTAGTCGAATACGTACCAAGGTCATACGTACTGTAGGCATCGCCACATCCTCCCCCGTTGCAGGGATAATCTTCGTTCACCTCGATGCAAGTACTGCTTACGGGGAATACGTAGATGCCATCACCATCAGCATCAGTCTCATCGTCCGTGACACCTGCGGGCGCGACGCATGTTCCTCCATCGTTGTAAATCGTGATCAGAGCCCCAGGAGGGATAGAACTGAAACAAGCAGAAGATAAGCGAAGATGCCCTGTTGAAAAACCTACAGAGCCTTCCTCGGGGTTTCCATTGCTAAAATCGGTATTGTTATCATCGATGACCCAGCCAGATAGATCGACATTTGCCGTGGGATTCGACTCATCACCCAGGACCAATAATTCGATAAATTCATTACCTGAAGGCACACAACAGTTACCCGATAAGTTTCCGATTTCATTTAAGAGAAGTCCTGGCGTACGTGCAGAAGCATTTCCTGTGGTTCTGAACGTTAGCTCCGTTCCTATCACGGTCTGTGACAAATCATCTGTAGCTTCTATAACGAAAAAATACGTCGTACTAGGAGCGAGTCCTGTGAGGTTGGCTGTTACCTCTGTGGCCCCATCTCCTGCTGACAGTGTGGCAGGTGTGGAAACGATTGTATTGGTATATACACCTGTAGCAGTTCCATATCGGAATAAAATGGCCGAGACATCACTGATATTATCGTCTTCGACCGTGGCGTTTAACTTTGCTGTGGTAGCTGTAATGTTTCCCGCACCAGAAGTCGTGACAATGGGCTGCGCATATGTCGTACATACGATGGTCCACACACCCAAGGCAAAGAGGGAGAGGTTGCGTAAGAGTTGGTTCATTTGCTAGGTATTGATTAGGGAAAAGTGATTATTTGAGCAAGATGGTAGGCAGGTTATGTTCGAATAGATTGAGGCAAAAATAAATTGTGCGACATCCTGAACCCAACAAACCCGCGTTATAAAATCTTTAATTATCAGTCTATAAAAAGTCGCATATTTTCAATCTAACGAATATCCTACACATATCTTATTCGACCTCTGAATAAAAAATCCACCATCTATCAACCATCATTTTCCTCCCCTCCCCTTTCCAATACTCCCACACACAATCCTCTTAATCAATCACTTATCCACTAATCAATTCAATACCTTGGGATGCGTTTCTATTTTTGAGATCATTTTATTTTCCGTAGGTCTCTACTTAACATAAATTTATCACCTGAATAACATACAGCTAATATCATATATTCGCTTATTCCGAATTTCAAATTCTCCGAGAAACTATGATCCATCACAAAATGAGAATAGGTATTTCTTCTATCCACCAGATAAAACACTTTATTTCCCCATAAAAAGGATGTAACATTGTCCTGATTTGAAGTAGGCATTGACATATGTTTAATTTTCCTGTTGTAATCAATCTGCTCAGTCTACTGATCGGCATCAGTGGAGCAGCGATGTTACTTGCGCTGCCATTTTCCTTTGCCTTTGGAGATGGGACGGAGTATGCTATTCTGACGGCTGGTCTTTGTTCCATTGTGCTGGGTGGAATCGGCTGGTTTCTCACGCGCAACCGTCCCAACAAAGAATTGAAAAAGCGAGATGGATACATTGTCGTCACTTTGGGATGGCTGGTCATGTCGGCTGTCGGGGCTTTGCCCTACGTCTTGAGCGGCGCTATCCCCTCTTATACAGATGCCTTCTTTGAGACCATGTCGGGTTTCACCACCACGGGGGCTTCCATCTTGGGCGATCAGATCGAAGCCTTGCCCAAGAGTTTGCACTTTTGGCGGGCTATGACGCACTGGATCGGGGGCATGGGGATCATCGTATTGACCATTGCCATTTTGCCACTTTTGGGGATTGGGGGCATGCAGTTGTATGCAGCAGAGGTGCCAGGGCCTACGCCAGACAAGTTGACACCCAGGATACAGGAGACAGCCAAAAGGCTTTGGATCATATATGTCTCGTTGACGGCCTTGCAGTTGATCTTCTTGATGCTGGGGGGCATGAGTTTCTTTGAATCCGCTTGTCATGCCATGGCGACGCTTTCGACTGGGGGCTTCTCCACCCGTCAAAACTCCGTGGGCGACTTCTCTCCCTACATTCAATATGTAGTTACCATCTTCATGTTCATCGCGGGGATCAACTTTGCCTTGACCTATCAGGTCATCAGAGGGAAGCCCCTCAAACTGTGGCGCAATGAAGAATTTCGTGTATATACTTTTCTGACCTTGGGATTAATTTCGCTTGTCACGTTGATCGTTTATTTTCGGGCAGAGGGTTTGGCTTTTGAGCAGGCCTTTCGCGATGCAGCCTTTGAGGTACTGGCCATCATCACGACTACGGGCTTTGGCACGGCTGACTACACCCAGTGGGGCAGTTTCTTGATGGTCTTATTCTTCATCTTAATGTTTTCGGGAGCTTGTGCGGGGTCTACGAGTGGGGGAATGAAATTGGTGCGCTTCATTGTCCTTTTCAAAAACTCCTACACAGAGTTGAAGCGTCAGATCTATCCCAAGGCGATTCTCCCTGTGCGCTTCAACGGCAAGGCCATCCACACGAACATTGTCTCGCGTATCTTATCCTTTTTTATCGTCTTCATTATCCTCTTTGTGGGAGGCGTATTTGTCATATCCAGTATGGGCTTCGACTTCGAGACCTCGATGGGGGCAGTAGCGGCCACCTTGGGCAACATCGGCCCTGGTTTGGGGCAGGTAGGTCCTGGCGACGCGCAGAATTTTGCGCGCATCCCGATGGAAGGCAAGTGGTTTCTGTCATTCTTGATGTTGTTGGGTAGATTGGAGCTATTTACCGTTTTGATGCTCTTTAGTCCCTTCTTCTGGCGGGACAATTGATTGGGGGAGAATATGGGCGTCGATCCCGTAGGGGATTTCGCATCGCTCAAGAATCGAGATCAGAGATACAAGACTTTAAAGTAGGGATTGCTTATCAAAGCAAAGTAGATATGTGAGAGCCACTGCGCCATTGACGCAACCTCTCCTAGCAAATTCGCGTAAGGATTTTTACATATGATTCAGTATCAAGCCACGTGAACTCTGAAAAATGAAACATGAACTCTGATACTGTCCCCTGCCGGCGTAGTTCAACGGATAGAATAGGTGTTTCCTAAACACTAGATCCAGGTTCGATTCCTGGCGCTGGTACCACCCCCTCCCAGAATGCTGTATTGGCCGATTTTGAGTCTTTTTGCTCTCAATTGACAGATATTGACAAAAATCATAACTATGAAACTCGATAATCCACATGTCAAAACGGCAAGGAACGGGATCAAATATGTACCCGCTCGATTGATAGAATCTTCCTGGAGGTGGTACATCGAGTACCAAATCTATGATGAGGTGAAAGATAAGTTGGTGAGAAAACGCTTCACCGATATCAAAGGGTCAACGGAGAGCGAGAAAAGAGCCGATGCCAAGAAGCACATTCAAAATGTAAACAAAGCCCTTAAAGAAGGCATCTACAAGAAAGATAGGGATCACAGTCACAAAGACCTCAGTATCAAGAAAGGGATTGAGTATGTGATAGAGACCAAAGAACGAGAACTCTCCAAACGCTCCTCCGCCAATTACCGTCTAATGCTTCAAGTCTTTCTGGAATACCTGGGAAATAAGAGAATGCTTCACAAGCCTGTTAGGAGTATCAAGAAAGAAGACATTGTCATTTTCCTTGACAACCTCATGGAAGAACGTGGCATTTCCCCTGCTACTAGAAACAACTATAGACGATATGTCGGCAGCGCATTCATCGCCATGCAAGACAGAGGGTTTGTGGAAGAAAATCCTGTAGCAGGAATCAAGAAACTTCGAACGACACAAAAAGAATATCGAGCGTTTAGCCGAGAGGACTATCAAAAGATTGAACAGTATCTACTGACAAATGACATCCAGCTCTACCGATTCACTAAATTCATTTACTATGGATTTATCAGACCTGTGGAGATAACCAGAATCCGAATCAAAGACATCGACCTTGCCAATAGGGTGATCTTGATCTCTCCAGAGGACCAGAAGAATCGTAAGCAACTACCAGTGGAAATCACAAAATCCTTGAGGGAGATTATAGAGGACATGAATCTGGAAGCATATGATCCCGACGACTATGTGTTTAGTCGCTCGTGGCAACCAGGAAAGGTCTATCTATGGAGAAATCGGGCGAGTGAAAAGCACAAAAAGGTACTTCAAAAACTAGGCTTGGATAATGGAATATACGATTTGTATTCCCATAAACATACAGGCAACCAAGCGGCCTTTATAGCAGGTATGAATATTTACTGGCTGATGCGGCAAAATCGACATTCATCGATCAAAGAAACAGAACCCTACTTGAGAAGATTGGGACTTATCAGAAAAGAGGCACAAGAAAAAGATTGGTAACTTCACAGCTGCTCATCGAGCATATACTTCTTGATCAATTGAGCAAATAGGTCCTCTTCGGAGGTCTGGCTTTTTCTGATGTCGGAGATCATACTCCCAGCTCTCATCCTGAGTACTTCGAGCCGTTCCTTTCCTGAGTATAGCTCTATATTTCGCTCCCAAAAGGTTACCCATGCGGCCAAGCTCTCCACGAGCGTCACCATTTCTTCATACTCGGCTTCTTCGGACGTAGGAACTATTTTCTGCTCTGTAATATTTTTCATAGTTTCGCTGAGTCTTTACGCTAATCATCTTTACTCCCTCGGCTATCACAGACTGAGGGAGTCATTTTTTAGACAGGAGAACCATTCCTTTGATACTTCTCCGTGTGATCTTTCAGGATATTCCAAACGGTATTCTCATGGACATCCATGCGCTCCGCCATCTCCTTGATGATTTTGGTCTTAGACAAGGTAGGATACTCTTGGCTCATTCTTTCAAACTCCTTGATGATCGTAAAATGCCTTCTCACCTTTTTTGGAATCAGGTTTCCTTTAATTGCGAACTGGATCACATTCACAATTTCTACTGCATCCTGAATATTTGTAAGGCCATTTTTCTCAATGTAGTCTTGCGTAACGTGCTTCAAGAATAAATTTTCCATTCAATCGTGATTAATTTTTCCAAAAATTATCCCTTTCGAAGGACAATCCTGATACACAAAAATCTCACTTTGTTCAACAAAATGAGACGTATATTAAACACATAATATTGATGGACAATGGATTAATTAGAATAATTGCTCAATTTTTATCTGACACTTTATTCTACTGATAATCAATCATATGTAAATATATAAACCTACCTTTTAAGTACAAAATAAATATCTCTTTTCTCCCTCACACAACCTATCGCATACCATATTCTATCCATCTGTTTGACAATCGTCTCGAAGTACTTAACACATTAATTCAACCATGGAGAGGCATCTCCTCTCATAAGAAACTACCTGTATTCCTCTTCGTACATGCAGAGGGTTACGTTCTCTTGCCAATATCTAAATTGGTGGATATATTAGTTTCATAATGGATAGGCAGTGCGCAGGCATGGCGCAGGCTCAGTGAGGGGCTTAGCGACATACAGCGGCAAAAATAAATCGGCTTATCCAGCGCGTGGGGGCTGTTTTTTATTTTATCGTAAACGTGTTAAATAACACAGCGTATGGCTCAGCGCATAACAGAACAAGCAAAGCACCTGCCCATTTCCCGCACCGATCTCTGGACCCTCATGCCAGATGTCACCCGCAAGACCATCTACAGGAGATACAACCGTATGCTCCAAAAAGCAGGAAAGGAAGAAAGTAGACATGTAGAGCTGACCGCTGCGGAGGTGGCTCGTTTTACAGGCTTCTCGCTGTCATTCATCTTGAGGATGCTAGGGAGGACATAAGGCCCTCACCACATCTGAGTATTTCCCTCCTCTGACTAGGTAGAAATTCCTTCCTTATGTATCTTTCTTCCTCAAGCTAAGAAGAAAAGATACCCCTATGTCCGAACTTGCACGCCGACTCATCGCCGAAAACCTCAAAACCAAAAATCCCTACCTAGACCTGGGAAACTGTGACTTGACAGATGATAACTTTCCTGAGGAGATCGTACAACTAGCAGACCATCTAAAAGTGCTTATACTAGCAAGCGAATGGTATGAGTATGATGGAGAGAAAGCAGAATGGGTAAAGAAAAAGAGTCCAAACGGGGGGGGGGGGGTAATCGTTTGAATAAGATACCAGAAGCATTAAAAAGCTTATATCACCTACAATACCTTTACCTCAGCTCAACTCAAATCACGGATATTACCCCCCTTCAAGGGCTAGAAAACCTACA
>JBCBFT010000071.1:0-36895 GCA_038527485.1 Bacteroidota bacterium | reverse complement strand
TGATAGAAGGGTTGGGCTTAAATTCCGTAGGCTTTTGGTTCTTTTTGCCTAAAAAGAACTCCCGCTGAAGGCGACTGGCAGATATTAAAAAAAATTATGTTACAGAGTACTTAGCTATCTACCACGTGCTTTTTATTCCAAAGCCGAATGAAACCAACCCATACATAAATACCTGATTTACAATTATATAACACCTCAGCATATGACAGAATCTAAATAGGATTTAAATACGAAATTTTCAATCCTCAGTATATTATAAGGAAGTTTGGAATTCTTTATTTACATTGCGGTACTTTCAAAACGAAAATAGTACCACTGGTGCTGAGCTTATGATTACTAGAGAGCTGATTATAGAAACTGCGACGAAGTTATTCCTGGAAAATGGGGTAAAATCCATTACCCTAGATCGTATTGTCAAAGAGCTCCGTACGTCAAAAAGGACCATCTATCAACATTTTGAAGACAAAACTGATCTTCTGAAAGCATGCCTTCAAGTCTACAACTTCAAAGTGAAAGCAGAGAATGAGGAAATCATCCGATCTGCAGATAATGTGATCGAAGCCATGGGACACCTGCATCAGAAGATTGTCCGTCGAGCACATCTTGTCAACCCCAATTTTTTCAATGATATCCTCCATTACTATCCTGGCCTCTTGCACGAGTCTTACAAGGAAACAGGAAACTTTGCCCATCAGGAACTCATTGATCTGGCAAAATGGGGAATGGAGGATGGGATCTTTCATAAGGACCTTGATGTGGAAGTGGTAGGAAAAACAGTCTTGACCATGCTAAAAATGCTGAAGGACAACAAGCTTTTTCCCGTCACAGAGTTCAGCAAAGAGCGCTTGACTTTTGGTATCCTGGTGCCCTATCTGAGGGGATTGTGTACTTCGAAAGGAATGAAACTTTTACAAATACAAGAAGAACTATTCAGGGTGACCATCTAGTCATCCTATGAAAATATAAAACCCATGCATTCGATGAATATCAATGGCTCACTTCAAAAAACTCCTATCGCCGTCATCGGTCTTTCCTCCCTATTTGCCGATGCCAAAAACGTAGAAGAATTTTGGACCAACATCATTCAAGGACGAGACAGCATCACCGATGTACCCGATGATCGTTGGGCCATAGAAGATTATTATGATGAGGACATGTTTGCACCAGACAAAACCTATTGCAAACGTGGGGGCTTTCTGCCCAAGATCGACTTCAATCCTATGGAGTTTGGCTTACCACCCAATATTCTGGAGGTCACAGACGCCAGTCAGTTGCTGGGGTTGGTTGCTGCGAGAGATGCCTTTGAAGATGCAGGCTACGGAAAGGGATCTGCCAAATTCACAGCAGAACTCAAAGCCAAGACGGGTGTCCTCCTAGGTGTCGGAGGAGGTCAAAAGCTCATCACGCCTCTCATCGCACGTTTACAATATCCGATATGGGAAAGAGCGCTTAGATCATCTGGTGTGGCGGAAGAAGATATTCCCCACATTGTGGATAAAATGAAAAAGGCCTATGTCAGTTGGAATGAAAATGCTTTTCCTGGCCTTTTGGGCAATGTGATTTCTGGTCGTATCACGAATCGCTTTGACTTAGGAGGAATCAATAGTGTCGTAGATGCTGCCTGTGCAGCTTCGCTCAGCGCCATCAAAATGGCCCTCAGCGAACTTGTAGAAGGTAGATGTGACATGATGTTAACAGGTGGAGTCGATACCGACAATTCCCCCTTCATGTACATGTCTTTCTCGAAGACACCCGCTTTCTCCAAATCAGGCAACATTAGCCCCTTCAGTGACAAAGCAGATGGCATGCTTATAGGAGAAGGGATCGGCATGCTCGTCTTGAAGCGACTAGAAGATGCCGAAAGAGATGGAGATAATATTTACGCCGTCATCAAGGGTGTGGGTACGTCTAGTGACGGTAGATTCAAATCTGTCTATGCGCCTCGTCCTTCTGGACAGGCATTGGCGATGAATCGCGCCTACGAAGATGCAGGCTATGCCCCTTCTACCGTAGGACTGATCGAAGCACACGGCACAGGTACAGGAGCAGGTGACCCCACGGAGTTTACCTCTATGCAAATGGTTTTTGGTGCGAATAATCCGCAGAAACAGCACATTGCACTCGGATCGGTGAAATCCCAAATCGGTCACACCAAAGCCGCTGCAGGTGCAGGCGGGATCATCAAAGCGATCCTCAGTCTTCACCACAGGGTGCTTCCTCCTACGATCAACGTAGAAAAGCCCAACTCGAAGTTCAACATCGAAGATTCGGCCATCTATATCAATACCGAGGCGCGTCCTTGGATCAGAAATGGACACCCCCGACGTGCGAGCGTCTCAGCTTTTGGCTTCGGTGGGATCAATGTCCACATTACGATGGAAGAATATGCAGGTAGAAAAAATTCAAACTATCGACTGCATGAACCCTACAAAACAGTTTTACTGCAAGCGGCGAATCCCCAAGCCTTGCAGCAGCTCTGTCAAGCACAACTAGCCGTACTTCAGGGAGAAGAAGGAGAAGCAGCTTTTGAAGCCTTAGTAAAAGCGAGCAAGACAAGCCAACAGGTCCCCGCACAAGCACGTCTGGGCTTTGTTGTAAGCGATCTCGAAGCATGTAAAGAATATCTGGGAATTGCCGCGCAGCAACTACAAACGCAAACCCAAGCATGGGAGCATCCCAAGGGAATCTATTATCGTCCCCAAGGAATCAACCCGAGCACACAAAAAGTAGCGGCTTTATTTGCAGGACAAGGCGCACAGTATGTGGGGATGGGCAAAGAACTCGCCAATGCCTATCCCATCGTTGCGCAAGCTTTTCAAGATACTGACACGTTATATCAAAAATCTGGACAAAAAGCACTTTCTCAAACCATTTTCCCTATTCCTGTCTTCTCCATCGAAGAAAGAAAATCACAGCAGAAAGTATTGACGCAAACTCAACACGCACAGCCTGCGATCGGAACGCTGAGTATGGGACAATACAATCTGCTCAAGCAAGCAGGTTTCCAGGCAGATTTCACAGCAGGACATAGTTTTGGCGAACTGACAGCCCTGTGGGCAGCTGGTGTGTATGATGAGGCGACCTTCCTAGCTCTGGCCAAAGCAAGAGGTGAAGCCATGGCGCTTCAAAACCCGAATGCAGATCCAGGAACGATGATGGCCGTCAAAGCCCCTCAAGAGCAAGTGCAGCAAGCGATTGCATCCATTCCAGGTGTATCTATTGCCAATGTCAATTCTAATAATCAGGTCATTGTCGCTGGAGGAACAGCCCACATCCAAGCAGCAGAAACACAACTTAAAGCACAGGGATTTTCCGTCATTCCTCTTCCTGTTTCTGCGGCCTTCCACACGGACTTTGTAAAGCATGCCCAGCAACCATTTTCTGCATTTGTAGAAAGACAAAGCTTCCGCATGCCTCAAGTTCCTGTTTATGCAAATACGACAGGAGAGGCCTATCCCCATCATTTGGATAGCTTAAAATCTATCTTAAAAAACCAGATTCTCCACCCTGTCCTTTTCAAAAATCAGATTGAGAATCTCTATCAAGCAGGTGCCCGTGTCTTCATTGAGTTTGGTCCCAAAGGCATCCTGACCAACCTTGTCAAGCAGACACTCAAAGACAAAGAAATTGTAGCCCTTGCGATCAATGCGAATGCCAAGAAGGACGGCGACCTACAATTGCGTCAGGCAGTGGTTCAGATGCAAGTGCTAGGCTTACCCATCAGCCACATTGATCCTTACAAAAAGGATTTAGTTCCACTACCTCCCAAATCTAAACTCACGGTGCAGCTCAGTGGCAACAACTACGTTTCTCCTACTACACAAAAAGCCTATCAGGATGTCCTGAATGATGGCTTCCACATTCAAGGGGGGGCAACAGAAACGATTGAAAAAATTGTAACAGTGGAAAAAATCGTGGAAGTCCAAGTAGAAGTTCCCGTTGCCCAAGACAGCCCTAATCCTCAAACAGAAACCGAAGAAGAAATGATACATAAAGAAGTATTACAGTTAATACAATCCACTTTAGAATCATTTAAAGCGAATCAGACCAAATCCCTGGAGATCTTTGAGCGCTTTATGGATGAACAAAACAAGCAGTCTCAGCAGTTACTACAGCTTCTGTCAGATACTGTCAATGCCACACAAACGCCACCTGTCCATAAGGATGAAGTCTCTAGCAACGGCTTCACAAACCATACTGCTCCTACCGTTGCAGATACAGCTGTCTACAGCAATGGTAATGGCAACGGACATGCCCATGCAAGCAGCGTAGCGATTCCTGTAGCTCAGGCAGTCATCGAAGCTCCTGCTCCCACTCCAGCACCAGTCGTAGACAACAGCCAACTCGCAGGGATGCTACTAGAAGTTGTCAGCGAAAAGACAGGATACCCTGCCGAAATGCTCGAACTGAGCATGGATATGGAAGCGGATCTGGGTATTGACTCGATCAAAAGAGTAGAGATATTCGGAGCACTTACACAAAAGTATCCTGAGGTCTCGGGCATCAACCCCAACGAACTCACTGAGCTGAGAACGCTAGGCGAGATCGTAGACTATGTCGGAGCGAAGGGTTCAGGTGTGCAAACTGCAAGCGCCTCTACAACTGCAACGTCTCCTGCTCCTGTCGCACAGCCTTCTCCACAGCCAGTCGTCGAGGCGCCTGCACAATCAGCTCCAGCCGTAGACAACAGCCAGCTCGCAGGGATGCTACTGGAAGTCGTCAGCGAGAAAACAGGCTATCCTACTGAGATGCTCGAACTGAGCATGGATATGGAAGCAGATCTGGGCATTGACTCTATCAAGCGTGTGGAGATATTCGGTGCGCTCACGCAGAAGTATCCTGAGGTTTCAGGCATCAATCCCAACGAACTCACTGAGCTGAGAACGCTAGGCGAGATCGTCGATTATGTCGGAGCGAAAAGTTCAGGAGTGCAAACTGCAACGATTCCTACTCCTGTAGCAACGTCTTCACCACAACCAATCGTTGAGACACCTGTACCAGCCGTAGACAACAGCCAGCTCGCAGGAATGCTACTCGAAGTCGTCAGCGAGAAGACAGGATACCCTGCTGAGATGCTCGAACTGAGCATGGACATGGAAGCAGATTTGGGGATCGACTCTATCAAACGTGTGGAGATATTCGGTGCGCTTACGCAGAAGTATCCTGAAGTTTCAGGCATCAATCCCAACGAATTAACAGAACTCAGGACGCTGGGCGAGATCGTTGACTACGTCGGAGCCAAAGGTTCAGGTGTGAAGACAGCTACAGCGGTCGCGCAGCCTGTCGTCGAGCAAGCAGCACCATCTGTAAATAATGACCAACTCGCAGGCATGCTACTCGAAGTAGTGAGTGAGAAGACTGGATATCCTGCCGAAATGCTCGAACTGAGCATGGACATGGAAGCAGATCTAGGCATAGATTCCATCAAACGTGTGGAAATATTCGGCGCACTTACCCAAAAGTATCCCGAGGTTTCAGGCATCAATCCCAATGAACTCACTGAACTGAGAACACTGGGCGAGATCGTCGACTATGTTGGACAAAACGCAAAAAAAAAAGTAATGTCGTAACCACTCCTATGGTACAAACGGCTGAAGTAAATTCCATACAGACAGGGCAATTTCATGGTGTAGACCGCTTTGAGATTGGCCTGTCTTATTTGTCCAAGCCTGATTTTTTAGCCTACACCCTTCCTGTTACACATCATACCCTCATGACAAATGATGGTTCGGACTTGAGTATGCAGGTCCTTGCCTCACTCAAATCCAAAGGATGTAAAGTCGTGACGCTCAATCTTCCTGGCGTCCCTAATCCCGTGACTGCCAATGCGGTCAACCTTTCGGCATATACAGATGAAGCTGTAGGCCATGCCATACAGCAGATTCAAACCCAATACGGAAAAACAGGAGGATTTCTCCATCTACATCCTCACTTTGAATTCCAGCATGGAAACTTCGCCCAGCATTACCAAATGGAGAAGGACATCATCAAGGCCGTTTTCTTTATTGCTAAGCACATCAAAGCAGATGTAAATGAACTGGGAGAACAACAGAGAGCACACTTTGTCACCGTCACGCGAACCGACGGCAAACTCGGACAAGGCAAGCGTGGCACTACCTCGGTATTTGGCGGAGGTCTGACAGGATTGGTCAAATGCCTCAACCTGGAATGGTCTCCTGTTTATTGTCGAGCCCTGGACATTCAACCCGAACTCCCGACACAAGCCATGGCCCAACACATCATCGCTGAGCTACATGATCCCAACGTTCGCATCGTAGAGGTAGGCATCTCGGAGGAAGGAAGAAAGACGACTCGTGTGCAACAGGTTTGGCCGCAGGAAAATCGCTCCATCCAAACGACCGTTACAAAAGATTCTGTCTTCCTGGTGAGCGGGGGCGCGAGAGGTGTCACCGCCAGCTGTGTCATCGAGATGGCCAAAGCTTTTCAATGCAAATTTATCCTGCTCGGAAGATCTGACTTCAGTTTCGAAGTGCCAGACTTTGCCAAAAATGAATCGGATGAAGGCGCGTTGAAAAGGTTCATCATGATGGATATGAAGGCAAAGGGGGAGCAGCCTAGCCTTCCAAAGGTCAAAAGCCTCTTTCAAAAGATCGTAGCAAAAAAGGAAATCGAGGAGACGATTCAGCAGATCCAAGCCCACGGTGGAGAAGTAGTGTATGTACAGGGAGATGTAACTCAGATTGGCACCTTCCGCCAAGCACTGGACGCCGCAGTTTCTAAGGTTGGCTCCATTACAGGGATCATTCATGGCGCGGGGAGACTCGCAGACAAATATATCCAAGATAAGTCAGATGCGGATTTTGAGCATGTACTTTCTGTCAAACTAGACGGACTCCTGAGCCTTCTAGGAAGTGTCAATCTCGACAAATTGGATCATCTTGTTCTCTTTTCTTCTGTGGCTGGTTTTTATGGAAATGTAGGCCAGACAGATTACGCCATTGCAAATGAAATTCTGAGCAAAGCAGCCCATCTTTTTAAGACCAATCATCCTAAAACTCATGTCTCCGCCATCAACTGGGGTGCATGGGATAGCGGCATGGTCAGCGGAGAGCTAAAGGCGCAATTCGAAGCCGCAGGCATCAAACTGGTCAATAGCGCGGGAGGCCCCGCCATGCTGGTCAATGAACTTAGCAAGGAGTATAGCGACCAACCCCAGGCTATCATCGGTGGCACACTGCCTGCCGCTGTGAGTCACATGGGAGCGCTTCGCACGCATCGTATTCACCGAAATCTCACCCTTGAAGAGAATCCCTTCCTCCACCATCATGTGATCCAGGGCCATGCCGTACTTCCCGTAGTCAATGCGGTAGGATGGATGGCACAAGTTTCTGAGAGCCTTTATCCTGATTACAAAGTATTCCAGATTCAGGATACCAAGCTATTCAAAGGCATTGTATTCGATGGCAAGCAGAAGGAGGATTACATTCTGGAGATAAAAGAAACAGAGAAAAATGAGGAACGCATTTCTTTCGAGACCACCATTTTAAGTGAGGGAAAAAAGCTTCCTACCTATCACTACAGAGCTAAGATTACGTTGGTCAATAAAAAGTCGATTCCACAAGCACCCAAGTTTTCTCCCAACAACAATGGGACTTATACCCCATCTGATGGTCCTGTTTTGTACAAAGACGGCTCCCTATTTCACGGAGCATATTTCCAGGGAATTGAAGAAATTCTGGATTGTACCCATGAACAGATTATCCTTTCCTGCTATGCACCCGAAGTCCCTATAACAGATCAAGGACAGTTCCCCTTATTCTCCATCAATACATTCTTCGCTGATATTCAATACCAGGGCATGGTAGTTTGGGTACAGAAAAATAGAGACAACGCCAAGAGCCTTCCCTTACAGACAGATGGCGCGGTTTTTTATAAGGAAGTGCCTTTTGGAAAGAAACTATTTGTCAATGTGGCGATCGTGGAAGCGACCGAAGTAAAGATGGTGGCCGACTGCACGGTCTATGATGAGGAAGGCAATGTGTATTTCACTACGAATGGCGCAGTCGTGACCATCTCGCAAAGTTTGACTTGGTAGCAAAGACAATATGGCAAGAATAGCAATTATAGGAACATCGGCACTTTTCCCTGGCTCCTCTACGCCCGAGGAGTTTTGGAAGAATCTGATGCAGGAAAAAGACTTGACGGGAACGGCCATAGCAGAGGACTTTGGCGTGGATCCTGAGCTGTTTTTTCAGCCCGAAAAAGGTGTCGCAGACAAAACTTACTCCTTGCGGGGGGGCTACATACGAGACTTTCAATTTGATCCTCGTGGATATCAACTCCCGGCGGATTATCTGGCTAGACAAGATAAGCTCTACCAATGGTCCCTTTATGTCGCCAAGGAAGCCCTGCGTGAGGGAGGTTATCTACAAGATCAAAAGCGCCTAGATAGATGCGGCCTGATTCTCGGTAATCTCTCCTTTCCGACCAGTTCGTCGCACCGATTGCTGGCGGATATGTACACACAGACGACAGAAAAAGCGGTTCAACAATTACTCGAGCAGGATGATTTTCACATCAACCCCCGTAAGCATCCCCTACCGAATAGCGAAGTACTAGATTATACGCCCTCTCAGATGGTCAGCAAAGCCCTCGGCCTGAACGGGAGTCACTACACCCTGGATGCTGCCTGCGCCACTTCTCTCTATGCGATCAAGCTCGCTTGCGATGAACTCATCACGGGTAAGTCTGACTTGATGCTTGCAGGAGCGGTCAGTGGTTCTGACCAACTTTTCATCCATATTGGTTTTTCCATTTTCTATGCCTACGCACCCCGAGGCGATAAATTTGTCCCCTTTGATCAGGATTCTGCGGGATTGGTTTCTTCTGAAGGTGCAGGCATGGTGTTGCTCAAAAGGCTGGAGGATGCTGAAAGAGACGGAGACAACATATTGGCGGTCATCGGTGGGATAGGCTTATCAAATGATGGTCGTGGGAAGTTCCTGCTCAGCCCCAATCCCAAGGGGCAAAATCTGGCATTTGAGAGGGCTTATGAGCAAAATGACATTTCCCCCAAAGACACCTCCTATCTCGAATGCCACGCGACAGGAACACCCTTGGGTGATGTCACAGAACTCAATTCCATCGCGACTTTCTTCAAGAAGTATGACACCACGCCCCTCCTCGGCTCTGTCAAATCCAATATGGGCCACCTATTGACGGCAGCGGGCATGACGGGGCTTTTGAAGGTCTTGCTCGCGATGCAAAAGGAAATTGTTCCGCCGAATATCAACCTGGAAAACGCCATCCAGCCAGATGAAGCCTGGGCAGGCAGCGCGAAGATGATCAGCGAGACTACCCACTGGAACCATCCGCACAAGCAAGCCGGCATCAACTCCTTTGGATTTGGTGGGACCAATGCCCATATGGTGGTGCAGAACTATACCCAAGGACAAACAAATCCAGCTTCTCTCCAGCCCACAGCCTTACAACCGATGGCTGTGATCGGAATGGATGCCCACTTTGGAGGCTGCCCTACGCTGGACGATTTTTATGCGACGATTTATCAGGGAAAGCAACATTTTGATGTACTTCCTAAGAATAGATGGAAGGGCTTTGATCAAAATAGCGATCTCCTCAAGCAATATGGATTTGAAAATGGAGAGGCCCCCAAAGGAGCTTACATCCGCGATTTTGAAATCGATTTGCTCCGATACAAAATCCAACCCAAGGAAGCCGAAGGCATACACCCGCAACAAGCGCTGCTGCTGAAAGTGGCAGATAACGCCATCAAAGATGCGGGGCTCGAAGAATCCCAAAATGTAGCTGTCCTGGTCGCGATGGAATCTGAATTGGCGATTCATCAAATCGTGGCACGCTGGGATACCTCCTGGCAACTGAAGGAAGCCTTGGAGCAAAACGGCATTGAGCTGACAGAGGCGCAGGCCGAAGAATTGATGCAGCTCTGCAAGAATAGCCTCAATTACAGAGAGGGTACGCCCATGCCGAGCGAGTTTACCAGCTACATCGGAAACTTGATGGCCAGTCGCGTATCTGCCTTGTGGGATTTCTCAGGACCTACCTTTACCGTGTCTTGTGGGGAAAATTCTGTATTCAAGACGCTTGAGATCGCCCAGAATATGCTTTCTCTCGGGGAAGTGGATGCAGTGGTTGTGGGAGCCGTTGACTTCTCGGGAGGTTTGGAAAATGTACTTCTCAGAAATAAGAAGGACAAAGTAAATACGGCCCAGAACCCCAGCCTACCTTTCAATAAAGACGATAAAGGCTGGCTGATCGGTGAGGGAGCAGGCGCCATTGTATTGACCCATGCTTCCAAACAACCCACCGAATCCTATGCCATTATTGATGAAATAGGAAAGGCCACTTCACCTCCAGAAGTAGGCTATTTAGAACTCGCTGCGACAGGAATCAAGGTGCAAGATTTTGAGGAGAAAAAACACCTTCTGCAATTTAAGTCCAACCAGCCCACGGCTTTAGGTTCCGTTAAAACCAATATCGGACATACCTATGCAGCTTCGGGAATGGCGAGTCTGATCAAGACAGTCTTGTGTGTGCATCACAGCTTTATTCCAGGTATCCCCAACTGGAAGGCACCTGAAGATGAGGCTGCCTTTGCCAAGACCTCCTATTATTTCCCTTCTTCCTCTCGCCCATGGATACTACCTGAAGGGCAAACTCAACGAAAAGCAGCCATCAATGGTCTAGAAGGCATACAGGTCCGAGTATCAGAAGCTAAGGAAAAACGAAGCGTCGCCACGACCCTTTTGCAGGAGCATGCGCCCAGCCTATTTGTCCTCAAAGGAAAAGATGCAGGCCAGCTTTTACATCAACTAGAGGGACTAGAGAAAAAAGTCGTAAGTGCAGCTGACGTTACGTTACTCGCAAAAGATTATTTCCTCCAATCTCAATCTGAAAAGACTTCCAAATGTCTGGTCCTCCTCGCATCAAACCAGCAGGAACTCCTTCGAGAGATCACCTTCTTCAAAAAGAATCTGACGGATGCCTTCCAAAAGGACATCGTTCTCAAGACACCAAAAGGAAGCTACTTCACCCCTACCCCATTGGCACAAGAAGGAGGAAAAGTAGCCTTTGTCTATCCAGGTTCAGCGACCGCTTATACAGGCTTAGGGCAAGATTTATTTCAGCTCTTTCCTTCTCTGCTCACGAGTTATGAGGACTTGCTAGGCAAAGACCAACTGGATCAATTTGTCAAATCCGACTATCTATTTCCTAAGTCCCAAAGTATAGATACGTCCGATCCTAACATCTACGAAGACGCCATTTCGATGATGTCTGCGGGTGTTTTCTATTCGGCTAATTATACCCAAGTACTGCGATCCTTCTTCCAACTAGAACCTGACATGGCGTTTGGGTATAGTATGGGAGAATGTAGTAGCATGTGGTACTCACTAGGTGTTTGGCATCCCAATGGCGCAGAGAAATTCAGGAATTCTCCCATATTCAAGAATCGATTTGCGGGGAATTTGGAATTACTGGCAGAGCATTGGAGGATCTCAAGCGAAGAAGCCAAAGCACGCTGGGTCAGTCTAGTGTTGATTGCGTCAAGGACCGAAGTGGAAAAATTGGTAGAGAAAGAACCGCATGTATATCTCACCTTTATCAATACCGAGCATGAAGTCATCATTTCGGGAGATAAAACGGCTTGTCAGGCTATTGCTCAAAAACTAGGCTGCCCTGTGATTGAGATTCCTTTTCAGAATATCATCCATCAGGACTTCTGTAAAAAAGAGGAAGTTGGGCTGTTAGACATGCACAATTTTGAAGTAACGGATCAACCTAATATTGATTTTTATTCGAGCATCAGTCATTCAAAAATCCCTGTTGAGAGTTTAAGCATCGCCCAAAACTCTGTGGATGTTTGCGCCCAACAGGTAGACTTCCCCAAAATGGTAGATACGATCTATCAGGAAGGGGCCAAGATCTTCATAGAGCTGGGCGCCAATGCTACGTGCACCAACTGGATCACCAGCAACCTCCAAGGGAAAGCCCACTTGGCTATTTCCATTGATCAAAAAGGGAAGACAGATATTCAGTCGCTGCTAATACTCATGGCCCAACTGGTGAGTCATGGTGTAGACCTAGACCTATCCATGCTTTACCCTGATGCGGAACAAAACAATCAAAAGCGACAGTTTTTGAAAAAGATCATCCCTGGTGCGACGCCCATATTCGAGCTATTCTCAGAAGCAGCTGCTACAGGAATATTTGACAATATTCAAAAGCGAAGCGTCAAAAAAGAACTTGTATTTTCTGGAACCTCTCATGCGGTTCCAGCGCAGCCCAATTACATCGACCGAGGAGCAAAACCTATCCTGAATGAACCTACTATCGCTGTACAACAAGCAGTTGTTACAGTAAATCAACAAGAACTAACCCAACCTCCTACAAAATCAACTGCAATTATGAATACCCTAGAAAAGGATCAGCTAGTGGTTCAAAAACCCAAGCTGGGAGAGAACGGACTTCGCCTACAGAATTATGAAGCAGGTGAACATCTTGAAGGAAAGACCATTGTATTTTCCCAAGAGGACCTTCAAGAATTTGCGAAAGGAGAAATTGCCAAAGTCTTTGGACCAGAATATAAAGCCATTGATTCCTACAGTCGCCGCGTGATGCTGCCCATGGACCCCTATTTGCTGGTGAGCCGCGTCACAGACATGAACGCGAAGCTGGGAAAGTATGAGCCATGCACCATGCAGACGGAATACGACATTCCCTACGATGCTTGGTATACGACGGACAAGCAAATCCCTTGGGCGGTAGCCGTTGAGTCTGGGCAATGCGACCTGCTGTTGATTTCTTATCTGGGAATTGATTTGGAAAACAAGGGGGACTTGGTCTATCGCCTTCTGGACTGTACGCTGACCTTTGTCGATGACCTTCCGTACGAGGGACAGACACTGCGCTATGACATCTCCATCAATTCGTACGTAAAAAATGGGGACAACCTTCTCTTCTTTTTTAGCTACAGATGCTATGTGGAAGATCGACTATTCTTGAAAATGGATGGAGGTTGTGCTGGATTCTTTTCAGATGATCAACTCAATGAAGGAAATGGGGTAGTATATTCTACAGAGGAGATTGAGGCTCGACAAAATGCAGAGAAAAAGTACTTTACGCCTCTTCTGACTACGAAGAAAACTTCATTCACAAAAGAAGACCTTCAGCATTTGATCAATGGAGACATTGAAAAGTGCTTCGAAGATGAATCTTACTTTGCCAATGGTCGCAACCCCTCTTTGCGCATTCCCCCTGCGAAGATCCTCATGCTGGATCGCATCACCTCAGTCGACCTCAAAGGAGGTGCCTATGGCTTAGGCTTGATCATCGCCGAAAAAGACCTACATCCAGATGATTGGTACTTCCCCTGTCACTTTAGAGATGATGAGGTACTGGCGGGTTCCCTCCAGGCAGAGGGGGGGGGAAATCTCTTGCGCTTTTTCATGCTGATGCTCGGCCTCCAGCGCCTCACAAAAGATGCGCGTTTCCAGTCGGTCTTTGATCTTCCGCAGAAGGTGCGCTGCCGCAAGCAAGTAACACCTGGCAATGATACCAAGCTCATCTACAAACTCGAAATCAAAGAGATCGGACTCGTCCCTGATCCCTATGTGATCGGTGATTTGGAGATCATCTCGGATGGGATTGTGACGGTACATTTTGAGAACCTAGGATTGCAGTTGCGTGAAAAAGACAACCCTCGATACCTAGACACCAAACCAGGAGTAAAAATCTCAGAGCGATCAGAGGGTGCTGTGATGAGTGAAAAGGATGTGACCACCTTCGCATTAGGAGACATGGTCGATTGCTTTGGAGAGGACTTCGCCATTTACAGAGGGCGTACCAAGTCTCGCCAACCCAATACAGATCTACAGCTGATCTCTAGGGTCCTCAAAGTAGAAGGAAGCAGAGGAACATTTACCCAAAACCCTACGGTCTACACAGAATATGATGTCCCTGAGAATCCCTGGTATTATGATCAGAACTCCTTTGCCACCATGCCTTATTCGGTCCTCATGGAAATCGCCTTACAGCCTTGTGGCTTGCTAGGAGCTTACCTAGGCAGTACGCTTCAGTTTCCAGATACAGACCTCTACTTGAGGAACCTGGATGGGGATGGTGAATCCTTTGATTTACCTGCTGGAACAGATTTTAGAGGAAAGACCATCCACAATAAGTCTGTCCTGGTTTCTTCCATTGCCCATGGTGGCACCATTTTACAGCGCTACACCTTTGAGCTTTCGATAGATGGATACGTATTCTACAAGGGAAATTCTTCCTTCGGTTTCTTCACCAAAGAAGCCCTAGACTCCCAAGTAGGTTTGGATAAGGGACAAGAGATTCCTGCATGGTATAAGTCAAATGGATTGATGCCAAAAGACTATATGCAGGTCAAGCTAGATTCGCTTTATGGTAAAATGAAGCTATTCAAAGCACCAGCAGATAAGCCGCATTATCGCTTGGCAGAAGACCAGTTGAACATGATCGACAATCTGATCATTGCCAAAGACCGAGGCGAGTTTGGCAAAGGCTACATCCATGCCACCAAATTCATCAAGACCTACGACTGGTTCTTCACTTGCCACTTCTACGAAGATCCTGTTATGCCAGGCTCACTGGGTGTAGAATCCATTTTACAAGCCATGCAGGTATTTGCCTTGCAGCAAGATCTAGGCAAAGACTTCCAATCTCCTAAGTTTGTCCAGCTCCCCAACCATCAAACGGTCTGGAAGTATCGTGGACAAATTTTGCTGCATGTAAAAGAGATGCACCTGGAGGTACATATCAAAAGCATCGAAAAGCGTGGAGATCAGTTGGCCATCTTAGCTGATGCTTATCTGTGGAATGAAGGTATGCGCATCTATCAGGTAACCGATCTCGGACTGGGAATTGAAGAAGTGTAATCTAAGAAACGAGACCGAAAGAGGCGAGAAATGAGAGATATATCCTATCTCGAGATTGAGCGATACCACAGAATCAAAATATAATGTTTCGATTATCATTTTTGAGCTTAGTAACAGGTCGTTTGAGGAGGCGTTGGCCGCGGAGTTTTCGGCAGGGGGATGTTAGTGGCGCAGGGCTTAAACTCCGCAGGGTTTTGCTTCTTTTGCCCTCAAAAGAAGTCCCACTGAAGGCGTGGGACTAAGAATCAAGAAAACTTGTTGAACACATTACAAAAAATAAAAACAATGAACCTCACATATACAGGTACACCCCAACAACTATTCTGGAAAGGATCTCCCAGAGACATTGTATTTGAACCCGAGCAGATCATCGAGAAGCTCAAGCAAACCGACAAGCCTTGCTACGTCATGGAAGACTTCCGTGGTCGCATTGGTGTCAGCAACACAGGAACCTTGGTTTCGGAAGGAAGAGGGCTACAAGTCCTAGCCATGGCCAGCCCTATGACCGCAGGACAGCTCGGCGATCCCACTTTTTGCGCGGATTACCAATTGAAGTATGCCTACAAGACAGGTGCCATGGCCAATGGCATTGCTTCGGCAGATCTAGTCATCGCGATCGGGAAAGCCCATTTGTTGGGTTCCTTCGGCGCAGCAGGCTTGGTACCTGCGCGGATTGAAAAAGAAATCAATACTATCCAAAGTCAGCTACCCACACAGACCTTTGCGGTCAATCTGATTCACAGCCCTGTGGAAGCCGCGCTCGAATCGGGTGCAGTGAAACTCTTACTGGAAAAAGGAATCAAGGTCGTTGAGGCTTCTGCTTTTCTTGCTTTGACAGAGCATATCGTCCATTACCGCGTAGCAGGTTTGAGTCAGGATACGGAGGGGAATGTACAGATTGGCAACAAAGTCATCGCCAAAATCTCGCGCAAAGAGGTGGCCGCGCACTTCATGCAAGCTGCTCCCGATGCCATGCTGGAAAGTTTGCTCGCGCAGGGTAAGATCACGCCTTTGCAAGCTCAGCTTGCGAAGCGTGTCCCCATGTGTGATGACATCACAGTAGAAGCCGACTCAGGAGGTCACACCGACAACAGACCTTTGGTGGCCCTGCTTCCCATCATCATCCAGTTACGCGATGAGATGCAGCAGAAACACCAATTTGCTCAGAAGATCAGAGTAGGTGCAGCAGGAGGAATCTCCACACCCGCCTCTGCCCTGGCAGCCTTCATGATGGGTGCAGCTTATGTCGTGACAGGATCGGTCAATCAGGCTTGTGTGGAAGCAGGGACTTCTGAGCATGTCAGAAAACTCCTCCAAACGGTCGCCTCCACCGATGTGATGGGCGCCCCTGCTTCGGACATGTTCGAAATGGGTGTGGAGCTGCAGGTCCTCAAGCGCGGCTCGATGTTTGGTCCACGCGCCAAGAAACTCTATGAATACTATGTAAGGTATAATTCCATAGATGAAATCCCTGCGGAGGAGAGAGCGAAACTAGAAAAACAGGTGTTCAGAAAGCCCTTGGAGGAGATTTGGCAAGGCTGTATTGAGTTTTTTGAGCAAAGAGACCCTTCACAAATCGAAAGAGCCAAAGGCAACCCAAAAAGGAAAATGGCCCTCATCTTCCGATGGTACCTAGGACTATCGTCCAACTGGGCCAATGCGGGAACACCTGACCGTACACTCGACTACCAGATTTGGTGTGGTCCCTCCATGGGCGCTTTCAACGACTGGGTCAAAGGAACCTATCTGGAAGCCTACCCAAATCGCGAAGCGGCGGATGTGGCCGAGCAGATCATGCAGGGTGCTGCGTATTTATTTAGGATACAGACGCTGAAGACGCAGGGAGTAAAATTTCCGATTGAGGTGGAAAAGTTTGTACCAGAGAGGGAGGCTGTTTTGGTAACCCAAACCTTAGGATAAATTTCCTTTTTTGCCGTATGACTCATTTCTTGACCATGAAAACACAACATTTATTCACAAGTCTCCTAGGGATCGCTCTTTTGAGCCTTTCCTGTAATCGCCGTATCAAAGAGACATTTTCTCTCTACCAGTCTTTCGTAGAAAATGAAAGTATGATAGATTCGCTTGATCAGGGACTGGCAGTTGGAAAAAGAGGAAAATTTTACCGTATAGATTTTGAAAGAGATCGAATCGTTCATCTATTCACAGGTGAATATGAAGGGGATTGGGTACGATTTTGGTTCATGGGTTTCCATCCCGATAGCGCGCAAAATTTCTCCTTTGACCGAGGGGAGGTATGGCAGAAATACTATGCAGATTTTATAGACTTAGAAGATCGTGTGGTTCAAGAAACCATTTTGGAAGAGGCATACAGAGCCGCTTCAGTCCATTATCATTTGAAGGCTAGATTCATCACATGGACTTCACAGGGAATAAAATTTCGCGTATATCAAGAGGAATATTTTCTCTATCGTAGATTAGGGGACAGAGAACTCCCAGAGGGTTGTATTCACCTGCGTCCACCTTGGTGCTATTGTAATAAGGACTTAGAACCAGAAGAGCTTCAAAAGGTAAAAGAACAGTTTGAAAAGTATGAGAAAAGGAGCGTGCGATGAGGAGTATATTCATTTACCGCATAAAGGTCGTTCGACAATAAGAAAAATTGGATAAAAAGGTGTAAATCGTTCTTAGGACTATACACCAACTTTATGAAAGCCATTTTACGTACGCTCCTATTACTCCTGGCCTTTGCATGCTCCTACTTGTATGCACAGCCCGACTCCATCCTCTTTGTAGGAAATAGCTACACCCATCGGAATAGCATGATCACGCTTTTCGATAACCTCTCCCGTTCTGTGGGAGACACTTTTTACGTGGAGCAAATCGTGAAAGGAGGGTATACCCTAGAATCGCACGTGACAGATGCCGTTCATGTGGCCAAAATACAAGAGCGCAAATGGAATTACGTATTTCTCCAAGATCAAAGTCAAGTTCCCACAATCGATTTTTATTTCAATGCCATTTCCCTTCCCAGTGCCTCCATCCTAGACAACTATATAAAGTCGCAAAATAGCTGCGCAAAGACTTTGTTTTTCATGACTTGGGGGAGACGCTTTGGCGGTCAGCAGTGTGACCCAGGAAACAACCAATGCAGTGTCGCCTTTACGGACTTCGGCCACATGCAAGACACCCTTACCAGTCGATACATACAGCTCGCGAAATCCGTGGACGCCAGTGTCAGCCCTGTGGGTGAAGCATGGAGGCTAGCCTTGGAAGATACCACAGGACTCATCCTACACGATGGAGACGGCAGCCATCCCAACTTACTGGGAAGCTACCTGACGGCTTGTACACATTACGCGAGCGTCACAGGACGGTCACCTGTAGGGGCGAGCTACACAGCAGGACTCAGTCCTGTATGGGCAGGCTACCTGCAAAGAAAAGCAGCCTCAGCGGTACTAGACAACTTGCAAGTATACATGATCGATGGTCCCGCTTTTCCTGCCTTCGCTTTGGAAGCGACGACCGAATGGGATCTTGCACAACCTGCTTGCCAGCCCTCACAGCTGGAAGTGGTGACGCAAGTGACCTACACAGGACGAAAATCAGGTACACCCACGCTCGACTTGGCATTGAATCGCTACAACCAATCAGGAAGTTTAATGGGAACGGATACACTTTCCTTTCACTGTCCTCCACGTTGCACAGACACCCTCCTAAGCATCCAACAAACGGTACTCCTAGACAGCCCTTTCTTTTACCTAACCCTTGGCAAACTCGCCCCCTCGGATAACAGCTTCTCATTTTCGACAGATACCGTAGCCTCTTTTCCTACCGCCAACTCCCTTCGGGATTCGGCCAGTACTTACCAAGAACCCTTTGCTATCCAAACATATGCGGCCTCCCATAATCTTTGGAGAGCGGATCGAGACCTTTTGAGTGGATCTGGCTGGCAGCTAGAAGCTGATGCTTCCATAGCGTTGGCACAATATCCCGAAAGCTCGAAGGGATGCGCGCTCGTCAGCATGAGGGCAACCGATGCTGCCAAGTGGCTTATTTCTCCTTGTATAGAATTACAGGCAGGTCAGGTATACGAGATTCGTTTTCGCCACGCCAATCACCGAACAAATAATCAAAGTGGCCTAGGATTTAGATTTGGGATGTCTCGTCAGGCAAATTTCTCTAATCCTATACTCATCCAGGACTTTGGCATACGCTACGATTCGCTTTTCACGCAGTATGTAGACAGCCTTCCCGTAGATATCAGCGGTCTGTACTTCTTTGGGATAGAAGCGATGGGGACTATGGGAGCAGGGCTTATGGGGGAAATGGCCATTGACGATTTTCAAATCACAAACCTTGGCAAAATAGCGGACCCTGTTTCTTCCATTGAAGGAGTTGCCAACTCAATACCCAACGACCTCGTTTCGATCTATCCCAACCCTGCTAGCACTTATATCCAACTCGAGCTCAATCAAGTGATTCAAACTGAAACCCGATGCTATTTTGTCGATATGCTGGGAAAAGATTGCACCTCTGAGATCCGCGAACAAGGACCACTTACTTTCGATGTTTCTCGCCTAAATCCAGGAATCTATACGCTGATTGTTGAGAGCCAGGGTGTGGTTGTGCATACGCAAAAATTTGCGCTTGTTCGATAGGGATAAAGAGCGGATTCAGGTGTTGTGATCAGGACATCCCAGTCTAGCTCACAAAAAGGCCCTTCATACGTTCAGCATGAAGGGCCTATATTCTCAAATATTCATGATCAACCTAAGCTTCCAACTTTTCTAGATTGATAGGAAGCTCCGTTAATCTCTTTCCTGTCAGACGGCGAACCGCATTGCCAATGGCAGCTCCAATCGGTCCCATCGGCGGCTCTCCTACAGGCATCGGTATGTCTACGCCTTGAACGAGATGTATATCGATCTCTTTGGGTGCATGACGCATCAGCGCCATCTTGTAAGGGCCATAGATTGTAGGAGTCAATGCCCCCTCTTTCAATTCCATTTTCTCATACAAAGCCCCACTCATCCCCATCGTGATGGCGCCTTCACATTGGGCTCGCACTTGATCGGGATTTACCGCCAATCCACAGTCCACGGCACAAGTCACCTTATGGACGACGATATTGCCCGCTTCTATAGAAACCTCCGCCACATGCGCAGCAGGTGTCCCCGTATCTATGGATGCAGCCAACCCCATCGCACGTCCCTCTACTACCTCATTTACATATCCACTCTTTTCTACAGCCGTTTCAATCACCTTTCGTATACGCTTAGCATTGGGACTATCATCCAAACGCTTGAGACGAAAATCGACGGGATCTTTCCCTGCTTTGAGGGCCATTTCATCTACAAAGCTCTCTATAGCAAAAGTATTGGCGAGTAGCCCCAAGCTCCTCCACCAACTCGTCGCAAAGGGTAGGGTGAGATGCCATTGTACCGTATGATAGTTGGGAATCTTGTGATACATGATGTTGGCACCCCGAATAGCGCCCACGTCTGTCCCGAGGGCATTGTTGAGGAAATTAGGCAAAAGGACAGAGTTGAAAGAGACATCTCCACTTGCATAATGATGCTCCAAACCATCTAGGTATCCATCTTCACCCAAACGTCCATGCATGATATGATGCGTGGGGGGACGAAATTGGTCGTTTTGGAACTCTTCCTTACGGGTGAATACATACTTCACAGGTTTACCCACTGCCTTGGATAGCTCACAAGCTTGTATGGCATGACTCGTATTCAACCGTCGTCCAAATCCCCCTCCCAAGTAAGTCGGGACAATGTTGACATTCTCCAAATCGAGGTCCATGGCTTCTGCTACCATCTTTTGGGTAATGCCGATGACCTGAGTAGAAAGGATGACAGTTACTTTCCCATCCTTGTAATCAGCTACAGCCGCATTGGGTTCTAGCTGGGCATGTGCCCCGATAGGAGAACGAAACTCCATCGTGACGACATCTTCTGATGAAGGGTCTAAGGTATCCCCTTCTTTTTGAGAAGCTAGGCGATCCCCCTTCCCGACTTGAAGCATCTCTTGCAGGTCCTCATTTGTCCAGACCTTGGGAATGTCCCATTCGACCTTCATCTTCATTTTAGCTGCCAAGGCCTCAGGATAAGATTGGGCGACGATTCCCACCCATTCGTCCATCTGTACGACTTGTACCACTCCTGGCATCTTCGAAGCTGTCTCTGTGTCTACGGATTTTAGCTTGGCTCCGATCGCACTAGGTCTGATGATGGCCGCATGCAACATCCCAGGGATTTCAGCGTCCATCCCAAAGATCGGTGCCCCAAATACCTTAGGCGCCAAGTCTACCCGCTGTACAGGCTTACCTATATGCTTGAACCCACTGGATCGCAGCTCAGGTACTTCATCAAGCTCAGGCCATTCTGTCACGCCTTCAGCCACTGCTGCGTATGTCAGCGTCTTCCCCCCACCTGAGATGATGCCATCTTTTGTGGATAGCGAAGCAGCGGCTACACCTAATTTCTGTGCCGCAAGTACCTTCAGCATCTCGCGCATCGTAGCCGCTAGCTCACGTAGGGGCTTCCAAAATGTAGCAATAGAAAGTGATCCCCCCGTACTCAACCCATCCACAATTCCCGTTTCTGTTGCCGCAGCCTGAATCACAATTTGATCCAAAGATACATCTAACTCATCTGCTATCATCTGGGCAAATCCCGTGAAACTCCCCTGCCCCATTTCTACTTTGGGAGAGTGAAAAATCACCTTATTTTCTTTGGTCAATTCAAACCATAAAGTCGCTTCTGTCCCCGTTCCACTGTAGGAAGGCAAGGTAGCATCAATTGTCTCGATCAGGGTCCTTCTCAGGGGATTCCTGAACAAGTAAGTCCCAACAGCCAAGACTCCTAGCGTACCTAAGCTGCCTCTGACAAGAAACTTTCTTCTAGATATTTTTTTGCTCATGATCTCTAGTGTAAAAAGAAAGATAAAAAACAGCTATTAAGCGTTACTCTGGATTTCTGCGGCTCTGTGAATGGCCTTACGCATTCGATAATAGGTTGCACACCTACATACATTGACTATATTCTGATCAATTTCTTCATTAGAAGGATTGGGATTCTTATTGAGTAAGGCAGCTGTAGCCATGATAAATCCTGGCTGGCAATATCCGCACTGAGGTACGACCTCCTCCATCCAAGCTTGTTGGACAGGGTGCGGTTCTGCTTCACTTCCCAAGCCTTCGATGGTAGTGATTTTTCGCCCTTCTGCATATTTGGCGGCGTATGAACAAGAGCGTACAGCTTCATCGTTTACATGAATGGTACAGGCACCACAGGCAGCTTTTCCGCAGCCAAACTTTGTCCCCTTTAGGTCGAGCATGTCGCGGATGACCCAAAGTAAGGGGACATTTCCATCCACATCTACCGTTTGAGGTTGTCCGTTGAGAATGAATGATATCTTCATATTCGATTGGTTCTTACTTTGTATTACTCTTGTGGAATGACAGCACCCAGTTCAATCCACTTTTTGACCGCTGCGATATAATCCTCCTTAGAGACGGGTGGTAGTTCTCTCGGATTGCCCGCGACATCCATTCCTGGTTCCCAAGCCCAGAGGACCAATTCGTGCTCTGTGAGGTGATGCATGATATCTTCTGCTGAGCGGTTGCCATTGTTGGCTCGGTTCATCATAGAGGTGGCAATCTCTACGCGAGAGAGACCCTCCCACCGCATAGAGTGCGGAGCTAAGGCCCAATCAGGCGCACCTGGGACACCCGAAAAGTCATTATTGGAGGCCTGATGGCAGGTATTGCAGTTGGTCGCTGCGCCTGAGGCGTTGGCTCTCGTGATGTCAAACCTATGGGGATGGCTGTCTTCTCCCTGCTTGGGGACGTTGTCTGAAGGGTGACAGTTAAGACACCTTGGATGGGTCAATACATCCATCATCTGATTGAACGCTACGAGGCTCTCATCATCTGATGGAGCTTCTTTTGGCATGGGTACTTGCTTGTCAGGCAAGCCCAAATTGCCTTCTGGATACGAAGCTACGGATAAGCCCGTAACGAGCAGTACCAGAAGGGTGATACATGTAATTCGGATCTTCATTAGTTAGTAGAATTCAGAATGGTGGAGATTCAGGAAAATAGGGTTGTTTATCGTCTTACTATGTTAATCTAGAACTCACTCTCACGATAGCACAGAATCCAGAAAACATAACACAAATCCCAGATTTTCTCTTTTTATGGATTTTTGGACTGTATTAAAATTTTCTAGCTAGCGACAAATATTTACCGCATATTATTGGGATGTCTCCAACTATATGCTTTAGCTAAACTGATTCCTATATTAGGACATATTTAAATTATTAATTTCTTTCATAACTAAAAAGATGAAAGAATTATTCAATAAAAATCATACTAAACGCCCTTAAATTTTACAGATATAGAACAAATCCGAAAAACCCCCTCTGTCTATCTACTTAAGTACCTACAAAATCAAAAAAGTGGAACATTGCATCCTCTAGATTATACCTGTGGCTTCACTTAAGTAGGTGGACAGATGTAATCGATTCATATAAAAAATGGCTCGCCCGATGTCTCCCGACATGGGTGTCTATCAAAAGGCTTTTGAAGCCAAGAATTTAGGTCTAAGGCCTATTTAATCTAGAGCCGTGTCAGAGACATCGCCCCAGTCCCTATCAAATTATAGCCCAAAAATATCTGTCCACCTACTTACTTGGCATTCCTACAATCGTGCATCCGTCCCACGGATTGCCCCCTCCGTACCAAGTTTTTGGTGGATTTCCTTTCGCATCGCAATGAGGAGCATACTTTGCGTCAACAGCTTGTCCAGTGCCTCCTCGTCTCGATTTTCTTGTGCTTCCTTCAGTTGACTTTTACACTGCTGGATGAGTTGCTCCACTTTGCGGGACTTATAGTGGTAGACCGCACCTTGAACCACTTTCTTGATATTGCCATCAAAAGAAATATCGGCGCGCACTTTCTTCCAAAAAGGAGAGGTATCAGGGCTTGTCAATAGCGTAGAGATCAAACGCGTGATACTGACATCGGGATGGTTAAGATACTGATGCAGGTTAATGGTCTCCTTCTCATCAAACTCTTGAAACAACTCATTTTTCAGCTTCTCATAGGTTTGATTCTCGAAGGTCAAATCCTCTAATTCATCCATGAGATAATCCATAAGAAAAATGTGCTCGTATTCGATGGGGTTTCCCTCTTCATCCTCCGCAGGTCCCTCCTCTTCGGGAAAGGTCTTGTCAAAGTGATTGACCATCACGCGAAGTAGCTCCGCTTCCTGCTTCGCCAGTTCCAACTGCTCAAAGGATTTGAGCTCCTTGACCTCTGCGGGCGCTTCTCGTTTTTTCTGCGCTTCCTCCCGCCGCTTTTCTCGCGCTTCAAACTTCCCAACTTCCTTGCGTGCTTCATCTACTGCATGCGTCATCAAGGCTTCCGTGATGTCCACGCGCTGTGCGACCGATCGGATGTACATCTGACGCTGGATCAGATCTGGAATAAATGCCAGTGTCTCCGCCACCCCTTTGATGATGCCTGCCTGCACTTCGGGATCATTGACATTCTTCCCCTCTGCTAGCACCCGCATCTTGAAGTCTACAAAGCTCAGAGCTTCCTTCTCCATCGTATCGCGAAAGCCTTGCGCCCCATAAGCTCGAATGTAGGAATCGGGATCGTGCTTATCTGGGAGAATAAGCACCTTGGCCTGCATATCTTCTTTGATCAGAATGTCGATCCCTCGCATGGCTGCCTTGATTCCCGCAGGGTCCCCATCGTAGATCATGAGGACATTTTTCGTGAAACGGCGGATGAGGCGAACCTGTTCTACAGTGAGGGCAGTCCCTGAGGAGGCGACGGTATTTTCGACACCATTTTGATGGAGGAGGATGACGTCCATATAGCCCTCCGTCAGGATACAGAGATCTTGGTCACGGATCGCTTTCTTGGCGAGGTGCATACCATAGAGCACCTGGCTCTTATGGTAGATCGGAGATTCGGGCGAGTTGATGTACTTCCCGACATCCTTCCGTTTGCCTAAGATACGCCCGCCGAATCCTACTACTTTCCCCATGGGATTGGAGATGGGAAACATCACGCGTTCGCGAAACCTATCATACAGTTTGCCCGTCTTCTCAGACTTGCTCACCAGTCCTAGCTCTGTAAGGTACTCTTCCTTGTATTGCTTTTTTGAGGCGGCATGCGCAAAGGCTTCCCATGCTTCGGGGGAGTAGCCCAACTGAAATTTCTCGATGGTATGGTCGAGCAGCCCTCTCTCTTTGAAATAAGAAAGCCCAATCCTTTTCCCTTCCTCCGTTTCTTTGAGTTGCTCTTGAAACCATCGCGCAGCAAATTCATTGACGATGAAAAGACTTTGTCGCTTATCTTTAGCTTGGCGCTGCTCAGGGCTTTCCTCCTCCTCTGCAATTTCAATCCCGTATTTCTGTGCGAGATGACGAAGGGCTTCCACATAGGTAAAACCCTCCAGCTCCATCAGAAAATTCACTGCATTCCCCCCTCTCCCCGAACTAAAGTCTTTGTAGATCCCCTTTACGGGATTTACGGCAAAAGAGGGCGTCTTTTCATTGGCAAAAGGAGAGAGGGCCCAAAAATTTGCGCCTTTCTTTTTGAGGGGCAAATAATCAGAAATGACCTCTACAATATCAATTGCATTGTAAATCTGCTCAACGATATTTTCGGGGATACGCGCCATTTGTCGTTGTTCTTACAGTTTTTCTTCTACTGATTTCGGATTTTCAATACAGTTCTGGGGAGAATGTTTACCGAAAAACCATGAATTCATTGACTTATTACGAATATGGTAACGATTGGAGAGAATTTTGCGTTTAGAATAATGTAAGTAAAAGTAATAAAACGTTACCTCTTTACTGGCATTCACAGCCCCATTCACTCACAAAGTCTTTTTCAAATTTATTCACATTCTAAGTGACAATATTTGATTTGTTACGTCTAGAATGAAAGGGAATTTTATATCCTGGATTTATTGGCAAAAAAACTATAAAAGAAAGAAACCTTTGGCAGTGAATAGCATCAAACAAATGAAATAAAAGACATTTCTCAATTTTATGACTGAAAAAGCCCCTGATTAATCTTCTGTAATCATCATCCATCATTATGGCTCGTAGTGTCCTATCATATCGCACCCCTGATTCCATTCACTCTGAAAAAGAAGTAGAATTTCGTCCACTTCCTAGATCAGCTGCCTGGGTTCTATGGGGCTTTATCCTCTTCGGAATAGGTAACATATTTTGGCTCAACTCTTGTCAAACGACAGAGGGACATACACAAACTGTCCACGAGTCTTTCCACCACGCAGATGGACAAACTTTTCAGTCGATGCCCAACGAAGGCTTATTCACTACTTCCTTTGATCAAGAACATATCCGTGTAAGTCTCAACGATTCAGGGACCCATTATCCTGTAGCTGTACGTCTGTACGATACTATGGGACGCCTAGTGTACATCGAAAAAGATCCTTTCCCCAACCCTTACACTGACTTAGGCATCGATTGCCGTTATATGGACAAAGGACAGTACCTTTTGCTTGTCTACCTAGACAATGGGCATATGGTAGAAGATTGGGTCAATATCTTTTAAGATCATGTTTGAAACCTAAAATCTGCGAAAAGTTTGCGCTTTCAGAATCTGAACTTCATCTATTTTGATCAATTTAGCCCCACTAAATCTCACAAAATAGTTTTCGTCAGAACCTTAACTCTCTGCTTTTTAGCTAGATGTTCATTGTTCCAAACAGGGGCTAAGTGTCCCCACTGAAAATATAACGGAATCTTTCCGAGTGCTCTCACGCATTCCTTCCTAACAAATCCTCTTTCCATTCGTTTCTTTCTATGTATCTTGAAATAGATCGTAGAAGGTGAAATTCCTTGTCACAGATCATTAGCTTTAGGTGTCGGCAATTAGACCCTTTGGGACAAGGTAGGCGCCTATATTTATACAAGCACATTCGGCAAAGAAGGAATTCATGAAAGGATATAGATTTAGCAAGTATGTACCCAGTTCTGATGGAGTCGATCCATTTGAGAAACTTCTCAAGGTCTTCCTGGAACTGTTGACTTATACATCAGGGGATGTATCAGAGGCCCTAAATTGGATGAATCAGCTCGATCGTCAGTACGGACTGACGGATGACGAATACGGCATGGGCGACTTCATCGAAGACCTCAAGCGCAATGGATACATCGAAGAGGAAGAACCCATGTCGGGGACTTTCCAGATGACAGGTAAATCGGAGCAGAGCATCCGTCAGCGTTCGCTAGAAGAGATCTTTGGCAAGCTCAAGCGCTCGGGGCGAGGAGACCACCGTTCGCCCCATATCGGGACAGGCGAAGAAGCCATGAGTGAGCTCAAAGCCTTCGAGTTTGGTGATCCGATTGAGAATATTGCTTTCACAGAATCATTCCGCAATGCGCAGATCAATCACGGGATCGACGATTTCATGATGACGCAGGACGACCTGAGTGTACGAGAGAAGGAGCACAAAACGACCGTTGCAACAGTTTTGATGATTGACATCTCCCACTCGATGATCTTGTATGGAGAGGATCGCATCACTCCTGCGAAGAAGGTAGCGATGGCACTCTCGGAGTTGATCATGCGCAAGTATCCCAAGGATACGCTTGATATCATCGTCTTCGGCAACGATGCTTGGCAGATTCAGGTCAAAGACCTGCCTTACCTTCAAGTCGGACCTTACCACACAAACACCGTGGCGGGACTCGAACTGGCGATGGATATCCTGCGCCGCCGCAAGACCTCCAATAAGCAGATCTTCATGATCACGGACGGGAAACCTACCTGTATCCGCGAAGGAGTCCGCTACTACAAAAACAGCTTTGGATTGGACCGTAAGATCCTGAACAAGACCCTAAACCTAGCTGCCCAATGCCGCCGCTTGAGGATTCCGATCACAACCTTCATGATCGCGCGCGACTCTTGGTTGGTGGAGTTTGTACAAGAATTTACAGAAGTGAATCAAGGCCGGGCCTTCTACTCTAGCTTGGAAGGGCTAGGTGAATACATCTTTACCGACTTTATCCGTAACCGCAAGAAGCGGATGCGATAGGTAGAGAGATTATGAGATAAAAGAAAACCGATCCCGCCAAACGAGATCGGTTTTTTTTAGTGAAAAATCTTAAGCTTTTTATGCATTGACTGTCCTAGTCGATTCTTGAGTTGGACAATATACACACCACTGGGTAAGTGACCGATGGATACGGATCTTGGGTATTCATATTTATCTTTCAAGACGACTCGTCCCTGAATATCTGTGATGCGCATTTCTAGTGGATAACTGACAGGATCAACTCCTGTGATGTAAAGCATGTCTTGGTACACCGTCCATTTAGGTCGAAACAAATATTGGGAGGCAGGCTCGACATCTGTAGAGATAAATCTTTGTGGTCCACAACCTGCGACTGAGTCGCTCCCTGTCCAGGCAGCCACGCAGCGGATGGAGTCTCCACTGATTGTCCAAAATCCTCCAAGGATATAGAGGGTATCGTTCCAACTTTCCATCTGCATGATAATATTGTCAAATATGGATTCTGAAGGAACACACCATCTCTCTCCATCCCATTTGGCAATCCCGCCTGCAGGCACTCCATCGACTTCAAAAATGGCCCCTGAAACCCACAATTCTCCTTGATGTACTTCCATATCTCGGATAATTCCTATGACTCCTGTACCTAGCTCATGCCACTGTTGCCCATCATACTTCAAGATCCCATTAGCGGTATCTCCCCAAGCCTCTTGAAAGTTACCCGCTATATACAGATCCCCTTGAAAGATTTCCATGTCCAACACGCTTGTCAAACTACCCCCTGGATACAACACACTGTCAGGATACCAAGTCCCATTCTCAAAATAAGCCAAATCAATAGAAACGTCGTTGGGATGTCTTCCCAAAGAGTTGCCCCCCATGAATATTTTACCATCATAAGGTACGATATGCGATACACCATGACCATTCCATGGCAGAGGACCTGGAAAACTAGCCCCATCTCCTATGGCTTGCCATGTCTGTCCATCAAAGCGAGCAGCTCCTCTTGTAAACACATGGTTCACATGTGTGAAACTACCCCCTACCATTAGCTCATTTTTAGATGGCTTCAATCCAAGTACGTATCCATTAAACCCTACTCCCGTTGCTTGCCAGCCCTCTCCCTCTTTGTATGAGACCAAAGGTTCTGCAATGCCCAAACCATTGAAGTTGTTAAATACGCCTCCTACATATAGCTTATCACGGTATCTCGTAATACTTCTCACATACTCAGATGAGGTTGTCCGAACTAAAGTATCCCATCTTCCTTCATACCATCGCATCAAACTGATCGTCTCATAGATAGGAGGTTTGCCATTGTGGAAGTTCCCGCCTACGTATAGGCTTTGGGTAACAGAATCGCCATATAATGCCCAGCCTGTGTTAGGATAAAGCCCATTTCCCAGAGGTCGCCAGAATGAGTTGGTTTGGGCAGGAAGGGCATTCAGCAATAGACAAAACAGGATGACGAAGAAGAAATGATATCCAGTATATGTATTTTTCATGATACTTATCCTTTAATGATGGGAAGATGATACCTTCTGCCTTGAAGAAGGAAACTGACGTAGTATACACCTGCAGGCAATCCTGTGAGTGTCAAGTTTGTTTCACTCGACTCAAAATAGATGGGCTTAATCATACTCCCGTGGACATTAATTAAGCTTCCCATCATCTTTTTCTTGAAATGCGTTCCTAGAGAGATCGTTACCTCCTCTGTCGCAGGGTTAGGAAATAGGTGTACAGGTATATCTTGAGATAGGACGCTTTCAACTTTGGTTATTTTGCCCCCTCCTACTTGACAAAAACGTTGGATGAGTCCATCTTTATCGCCTAGTACAGAGTTATTCATATTTGTCTGCATATAAGTATTAGGAGTGCCAGGGTCAATGATAGGAATAGTTTGAGGACCATGTTTTTGGGCATTTCCTACAGTATATATTCTATCGGCTACTTCATCATATGTGACAGCCTTCAACCCATCAAATGAATCCGAACCCAAATAGGTAGACTATATCAATTCATTTCCTTGATTAAAGGAAGCAATGAAAGCATCTGTTTCACCTCTTAATACAGGAGCGCCGAACATATTTTCTTGTAAGAAGAATCCTGCTTGGGGGCAAATAGGAAACCTTGTAGAATCTGTAGGCACATCACAATATTCCCCTGGGAGAGACGGAATATCACAGTCTGTAAATCCAACCACATATAGTCGATTTACATTATCCATCGAAATCCCAAGTATGTTGTTACTAAAGGAGGGGAATATTACACCTGACGTACTTATAAAGTTATCACAACCCCAAAATGTAGTCCAATTCAAATCATGATGATCAAACCTTGCGATGAATGGGACGGGAGCCTTAATGGTTTGGGTCGTATCTCCTGGTAAATACGTAAAAGCTTTCCCAGATCCTGCCTTTGGAAAAGAAGAGGTAATGAGTGTATATCCTGAAATATACACTTGATCGGGTATGTTTGGGTTAACAATAATTTGTCCTTCTGACCTCGCGTCTACGGTCTCTTCAAGTCCAGTTCCTCCAAAGTAGGTAGACCAAGTCAAATTACGATTCCCATCAAAGGACGCTACAAATAAATCAAAGTTGCCCCCCCCATATGCTTGATTATAGCCATTGGTATCAAAACAGTCTGGAAAAAATCCTTGTGAAGGTGCTGAACAAGGGGTAGGATTGGCAATAGGATTACTAGATGCAGGAACTGAGGAACCTGTAATTCCCACCAGATATAAGTCATTCTGAGAATTTGATGCGATTCCTGTTACTCTATCTAACTGTGGTCCGCCAAAGTAAGTGGACCAGATTAATTGATGATTGGGATTAAACTCCATGATAAACCCATCTCCAAGTCCCGAGTTATTCGATTGATTGTAAGGATTAGGTCCAGCATTAATCGTATTTAAAGGAAAATCCTGATTGGGTTGGCTTCCTGTTTGACCCACAATGACAAGATTTCCTTGCGGAGTAACTGTTAAAGCATAACATTCATCACTTGCTTGGCCTCCAATATATGTTTTCCATACCAGAGTACTCAAGTTATTATCTAATTTTACTAGAAAACCATCTATACCTCCTCTGTATGGAAACAAGTCAAAATCAAGATCAGAACTTCTCGTAAAGCCACACAGAGTGACTTCTCCACTACTTGTAATACACATATCCAAGACCCTTTCGAAAGAAGATCCTCCATAGTATGTCCCTGCTCTATTTACACCTACAGAATCAAACTTCGCAACATATACATCCTTCTCACCAAACTTAGATTTGTTCAAGCCAAAAGTTGTCCCTACAACTGTAGGAAATGCAAAACTGTCAGTATCCCCTGCTACAAATACATTACCTGCCTGATCGGTTTTGACAAGTTGAGATTCATCGTCATCACTCCCAGGAAAATTGTCCCCATAACCATGATATGTACTCCAACATAGATTCTCTGTCGCTTGGGGTATTGAAGGGAGATTACTATTTACAGGTAAGCTTATAGATAAAATCAGGTGTTTGTTAGGATCATATCCAGCGATATGAAAGCCGATAATATCATTTCCTTCATCCTGATAGATGACAGGAGGATTAATTAGCTGAGGCTGATTTCCCGAATCCATTTGGTAAGCGATGACTTGAGGAAGTATCAATTTATACGAACCCAAGTACATCTCTGCAAATGTAGGATCGACGACTAAACTATCTACGCCTACAGCTTGTAGTTTCAACAAAGAAGGAGAAACACCTGGCTCAATGATATAGTAAAACTTGAGACCATTCGCATTGCTATATACTTGAAGGTCAATTCCAGGATAAATATTTTCTAAAGTTACCCTACGATAACCTTGCACACGCGTGATTCCATTAGGTCCACAGTGAGGGAAGAAGAAATTATGTTGGGTAGGTGTGGGCTCTGTTGCCAGGGGTGGGCTCCATCCTTCTGATTGATAGTGCCATAAATCTACTCGATGCAAACGAGATGTTGAATCTGTTTCAGGCTCTTGGGCTACTAAAGAGAGCGTATTCCCTCCAATGTATACTTCAGGATGACTATTCTTGGAATAATATAGGATGGAAGGTACTACCTCTCCATCTAAATTTGTCACTTGGCCTTGATTTTGAAAAAACTGGATCGTCGAGGAAGGATCTTCTCCATAATAATCTAAAAAGCTATAGGGCTCTTGACCAAAGAAAAATGGAAGAAAGGAGAATGCCCAGTAGATGAATGACAGTAAGTATTTCACCATGGTTGTGTATTTGATATGTGATCATTTTGTTTTAGTGAATATACAATCAAATACAATATGTACAAAATATCCAATACTATTATGACTAAAGATTCTCACAAAAAAATCCACCATGACTGCCACTCCCTAGCCATGATTCCGCATGTACCCTCGGCGAAACATCCTGAGAGATGCAACCTGTGTACCTACCTGCATTTCTCTTGACTTAAAGAAAATGGGGAAATAAAACGTGCGGCTTACACATCAAACTACTTCCCCCCATCATTCCTCCATCTCGTAGCACTGCCCCCATAAAAAGAAAAGCCCAATTCCTAGTGGAATCGGACTCTTGCTAGTGTGTATATGTGTAGGAAATGATCTACTAACCAAAAATGAAGTAGGTAAGCATGCCCAATGCACCGAGCGAAACGATCAGCACATAGTTGGTGATGAGGCCAGATTGCAAACGGCGAAATACTTCCCCGATGCTCGCAACGCCTTCAGAAACACCTTTTACAGCTCCGTCTACGACATTTTCTTCCAGCCAGGACATGACATTTTGTCCAAACCAAGTGAAGGGCCCAATCAGCATACGCTGATAAAACTCATCGAAGTAAAACTTGCCCTGCATCGCGCGATACAAGCCTCCAAGCGATCGCTCAATGCGCAAGTCTCCTTCAAGCCCATACTTTTTATAAAAATTACGCGCATACAGGACACCCACAATGGCCAGAATAGCTGAAAGCGCAATCAAACCAATCTCTAGTCCCAAACCTGCTTCCTCTGCATGCTCGTGAATGTGGTGATTGTTTTCGATGATCTTATCCAGCCACTCATGCCCCAACCAGTTGAGGTGGGTAAAGTGCGGCAGTCCCATGAATCCTCCCACAGCAGCCAATCCTGCTAAGATCCAAAGTGGGATCGTCATCGTCGCAGGGCTCTCGTGTGGTGTCTTCTGCTCTTTGGGGAAGCGCTCCTCTCCTTCAAATGTGAGGATGGTCAAGCGCGTCATGTAGAAAGCTGTCAGGACAGCTGTGAAGAGAGCCACTCCCCAAATGATCTTATAGGTATCAAAGCCTGCACCGTGGAAGTATAGGCTGGCGAGAATCTCGTCTTTGGAGAAGAAGCCTGACAGTGGAATGATTCCTGAAATGGCCAAAGTTGAAATCCAAAAGGTCGTCCCTGTAGCGGGCATATATTTTCTCAGGCCACCCATGGTGCGAATATCTTGAGGGTCCTCGACGGTATGCATATGCTCCATCGCATGGATGACCGATCCTGAGCCGAGGAACAGACAAGCCTTAAAAAAAGCGTGTGTCACCACGTGGAAGATCGCTACCGTGTAAGCCCCCGCACCCAGTGCCATGAACATAAAGCCCAGCTGAGAAACAGTGGAATAGGCCAGTACTTTCTTGATGTCATTTTGGGCGATAGCGGTGAGTGCCGCTACGATCGCTGTCAAAGCTGCTACAATCACGACAATCGTCAAGACCTCAGGCGAAGCCTCGAATACAGGGTGCATACGCGCAATCAGGTAAATGCCTGCTGTCACCATCGTCGCCGCATGAATCAAAGCGGATACAGGCGTAGGTCCTGCCATCGCATCAGGTAGCCAGACAAACAAGGGAATCTGCGCAGACTTACCCGTTGCTGCCACAAATACCAAGAAGGCAATCCACGAGGTATTTTCCCCGAAGTTATGCGCCAGTATTTCTTTGTAAGAAAAAGTTACCTCTGCTCCTTCTACGCTCAGATCGCGATAGATCATGAACATCGCCACCAGCATGGCAAAGTCCCCGATACGGTTGGCCACAAATGCTTTTTGAGCGGCGTTTGCCTTGAGCATGTCCTTGTACCAGAAACCAATTAGGAGGTAGGAACACAAACCCACACCTTCCCATCCAAGGAACATCACGACCATATTACTTCCCATGACGAGATTGGTCATGGCGAAGATGAAGAGGTTGAGGTAGGCAAAATATTTATAGAAGCCTGGATCATTTTTCATGTATCCAATGGAGTAGATATGGATCAATGAACCCACACCTGTCACAACCAGCATCATCAAGAGGGAGAGCTGGTCAAGGGAGTAATGAAAAGAGATCGTGAGCTGGCCGGCTTTCATCCAAGTGAAGAGGGGAATCGCAATCGCTTCTCCATCAAAATTGAGGAAAGCCAAGACGACAGCCACAAAAGGAATAGCGACTGAGAGTGTCCCAATCGCGCCGATGAGTCCCTCCTGCCTAGAAAATGGCTTACTCAATAACCCCAGCAAGCCGATGACTGCTGAGCCAAGTAAGGGAAGGAGGATGATCAGAGTATATAAGATTTCCATATGTGTGTGTATGAAAATGGCGCATCAATCGCGGACCATCACCATTTGAATATGTTCAGATTGTTGATGTCAATGTTGAGCTTATTGCGGAAGAGGGCAATCACGATGGAGAGTCCCACGACGGCTTCGGCGGCAGCCACACACATGACGAAGAATACGAGCATGGAGCCGTTGGCTGCGGGAGAGGGCAGGCCTTCTGTACCGGCGACTTCGTGCATTTTGGCAAATGTCACCAAGGATAGGTTGACCGAATTGAGCATCAACTCGACGCACATAAAGACGACGATGCCATTGCGGCGTGTCATCACCCCTACGGCTCCCAGCGCGAACATGATCACGGCAACCGCCAGGTAGGTAAATGCATTGGGTGTCAAAAACTCCATTAGCTATGTGTGTATTTTCTTGCAACGACAATGGCACCGATTAGGGCAGAAAGCAGGATCACAGAGATCATTTCAAAGGGAAAGAGATACTGTGTCATCAGCTCACTCCCGATGGCTTCTACTTTGCCCAACTCATAGGTACCTGAAACTGAGTTTTGGGACATGTCCTTCAGGACAAAGACCATCTCTGCGATAAAGCCCAATCCAAAGATGAAGGCAATCCCACGTCTCGTATCAAACTTGGTCACTCCCTGCTCTTCCTGCAAATTGAGGAGCATGATCACGAAGATAAATAGGACCATGATGGCACCTGCATATACCAGAATTTGAATGGCGGCGAGAAACTCTGCGCTTAGAGAGAGGTAGAGGCCAGCGATGCTGAAGAAGTTGACCACTAGGGAAAGGGCAGCATAAACGGGATTGCGGTTGAAGAGCAGTCCGATAGCACCTGCAATTCCCAAAGCAGCAAAAACCCAGAAAAGGAGAATAGGAAGCATGTGTTGGTTTTTTGTTCCTTATTAGCGGGTAAAATTGGACATTTATTTTGTGAAAATCACCTCTTCTGCCCATAAATTACCATTAACTTATGCCTATATCTGATTTTCTCCATCAAAAACCTCTCTAGAAGCTCTTTACTAAGGTTCATCCCCTCTTCGCATCTGTGACAAAAGTTGTGTTAAATCCTCTGGTGTATCAATTCCCACCGCACGATGTGTGGTGATTCCTACCTTGATCGGGACTCCATGGGCCAACCACCGCAATTGCTCCAATGACTCTGCTTGCTCAGCATAGGAAGGTGCCATCACGGGGACCTGAAGCAAAACGTCTCTCTGAAAACCGTATATACCTACATGCTGATAGTAAGGGACTTTCTCCTGCGCTCGACTTGGATGTGGAATCATCGCCCGGCTGAAATAAAGCGCTTCTTGCTGCTGATTGAGTACAACTTTGGCTGTATGAGGACTTTGGAGAATGGCTAGATCCTCTGTCTCAGTAGCTAGGGTCGCAATTTGTGCCCCTGCAAGTAGCAACTGCCCTACTTGCTCGATCTGCTCAGGATGAATGAAGGGTTCATCACCCTGAATATTAATGTAACAATCGGCGATTGCTTTTTCTGCCACCTCCGCCAAACGCTCCGTACCCGATATGTGGGTATCAGCTGTCATCTGTACATTCCCCCCAAACATCTGAACGTGCTCCAAAATACGCCTATCATCTGTAGCTACGATGACTTTCTGTAGGACTGGGGCTTGTTCACACTGACGGTAGACACGCTCGATCATGGACATCCCTTGGATATCGATAAGGGGCTTACCTGGAAAACGTGAAGAGGCATATCGAGCGGGAATTACTCCTATGATGGACTTCATAGTTAGAGAAATAGGTTGGGTTTTATGGCCCAGCAAATAAGAAGAATCCCGCGAAGGGTCCAAATCACTGTGCGTATCCAGTTGGAAGTCACAAGCTTCGCAATCGTCTCCTCTCGTCCCGATTCTCCTAAGGCGGCATGTAAAGGAACCTGAATCAAAAATGTACTCAGCCACAAAAGCCCCACCCCTCCAAGATTGACCCAGGCCCACGTGGTAGAGATATAAGTAGAGGGAAGAAAAACGAGCAATGTAGCCGTACCCAATTCACCTATCATCACAGGTGCAATGAGTTGCCCCGTCCGCTTGACATGGTAAGATTCATAGTCGGGAAAGTCATCAGAAGGGACTTGATGAAATAAAGGATAGTGAACCCACTGGACAAACCAAATGATGCCGACCATCATCCCTGTAAGCAGTAAGTGGAATCCCCAAACGATATCTATAAGCATAAAAGATTTTGCATTAGGATGGTGATGTGGAAAGAGTGACGAATATATGATCAGGATGACCACTTTACTTTGTAAAGGTGACCACGTTTTACTTTGTGAGGATGACCACGTTCTACTTTGTAAAGATGACCACGTTTTACTTTGTAAGGATGACCACTTTACTTTGTAAGGATGACCACTTTACTTTGAT
>JBCBFT010000070.1:0-36991 GCA_038527485.1 Bacteroidota bacterium | reverse complement strand
CACCGATGATCCGCAAGGTAATTTACACCACCAATGCCATTGAGAGCTTTCACAGACAGTTGCGAAAGGTGACCAAAACCAAGGGATCGTTTACATCGGACGGGGCGTTGATGAAGTTGTTATATCTGGTACAGAAGGATATCACAGCCAAATGGCAAAAGCCCATGCACAATTGGAACCGTATTTTAGGACAGCTTGCCATCCTTTATGATGACAGGCTCAGGCTGGAGCTTTGAAATGGCCTCCAAGAGATCCAGAGACGATTTCTTTGAGAAAAACCCCTTCTTTTACGAAGGCTTTCCTCAAAAAAATCTATCCACACAAAAGAAGATTGACACACTTTATGAAACATTCCCGCTAAACTAGATTAATCAGGTACAACGCTTTGTTCTATCTCATCAGAGCAGCGTTCTTCAAATGCCATAGGACTTCATTTGTTTAGTCCCGATACTTAATATGAACCAATTGTTAGATTAAGCCTTGACTACTACATTTTCAAAAATAGCATGACGCCATCAGTACTCTCCCTGATAGCGCCATTCTCTTTTAAGCAGGGGCCGTTGTACTTTCTACTAGGCCCGAAAGCAAATGTGCTCGGCTTGCCTCATCCAGCGCATATTGCATGGGCTTTACCTTTTTCTCATCTATGAAAATTCCGCTCTGTCCCTGAAACTCCGGTTTGAAAGCGGCATCATACAGATAAGCGCCTCCCTTTTCGGGCCCAGGGAAAAATAGATTACGGAAAATCAGTAATAAGCCCGGCATGCTTTCTTTATTTCCCGTCATATTGGTCTTGTTGGGACCAGGATTGACATTTGCAAAAGATATATGCGGCCACTGCTTGGCCAGATCATTCATCAGAACGGTCGCTCCTACCTTGGATTGCAAATAAGAACCGAATAGTTTGACAAACTTCTTAGGCTTCAACAATCCATCAATATCAAATTCCTTGCGAGAATGCATCGATCCAGTAACGGTTGTCACCACCTTTGGGTTCGTAGATGCGTCTAGCAGCGGCTTCAGATGTACTGTCAATAGATAAGGTGCCAAGGTATTGACCTCATAATGCATTTCATTTCCCTGAGCAGAAGTGTACAGTCCATCCAGCAGCACGCCAGCATTGTTGAATAAAATATCTACTTGGTCCCACTTTGCCTGTATCTCCTTCGCTACACGGACGACATCTTGCTGAACGCTCAAATCTGCATAGAAAAAGTCTATCTGCTCACCCGCTCCTAAGTGTTCGATCACTTCTTGCTTCCGTTTTTCGCTACGGATGATCAACCCCAGATGATGCCCTTCGTGCATCAATCTTTTGGTCAGTTCAAAACCGATCCCTGTATGTCCGCCTGTCAGTATGATGTTCATGTGATGATAGATTGAGGAAAAAATCTGTTTTAGAATGATTGATTCAAAATTCCACTTTATGACGTGCATTTACATTAATCTAAATTAAGAAATGAGGTCAAAGCAGTGATTTTCAAATTAATTCATAAACTCTAGCTCAGATTGAAATTCGCCTAGGACATGATCATTCGTCTCCGAATCAAAGATCCAACGTTCTCCCAACACAGATTTATACTGTACCTTGATAGTAACGAATCGCATGTATGTCGCCATTTCTCTTGTCTCATCGTCCCAAGGCATATTGAACACTACACGCTCCTCACCCGCTTTGAAAACCGTCTGATTGAGGGTCGACATCCTGATTCGGTCATAGCCAATCTCTCGTTGGGGATTAATCCGATCTAGCAAATCGTCATGATTGCTGATCAGGGAGTCTTTGAACCGTACTTCTACGGACTCGATGATGGCAGGACCCGTCCCAAAATTCGTCGCGACGAAGCTAAATCCTCTTTCGCTAAAACTGCCAGCAATGGTAAAGTGTGGCCATACCATGGCGCGTTGTTGTGCTTTTAGCAGATTGGCCTCGTACACCGAAACTGCCAAAGCAAGCAGACTGATCGCAATCGCGAGAATGGTTCCTAAGGTTTGAAAATTATCTTTGCTCACAAAAAGGGATCATTACATGAAAGAAACTCAATATAAAGAGGATCTTTTCCTCTCCCAAAAAGAGGCCCTGATCTCCTGATTTCTGCAATCTTGGCTAATGTGAAGTATCTACTCCATAATTGATTTCCCATTTTTTCTCGTTCGCGCACAAGTGACTCATACAAAAGACTCGTCATTGTCTTGTATATTAAACCTAGGCAACGTATTCCAGTCCTATATATACATCTTCACTTATACCATCAGCCATTGTCCCTCTTATGATTGATTTAGAACAAATTAAGAGACTGTATAAAATCGGGCGAAATCTCGAATTGAAGGATATTCAGGGTTTGCTCAAGTCGGCCAAAAAGAATGTCTATCCTGCGGGCACCTATCTACTCAAGGAAGGAAGCACCAAGAAAGAGATTCACTTCCTGACCAAAGGGCTTGTACGGATCTTTGCCATCAACTCTAAAGGTGAAGAAATCACGGTCAGCGTCGTTTACGAAAATCGTCCACTTGCCAGTTCAGATATCGTTTTATTTGACCGTCCCTCGAGGATGTACTTCCAGGCTTATGAACAGACAGAGACGCTTTCGATGGATTTTGATAAATTTCAGACCATTCTAGATAAGCATCCTAATGTCGCGAAGTATCGAAGGAATTTCCTCCTTTCTTTCTTAAAAGAAGCTTCAGGTCGTGTGGAATCATTTGTTCTGCTTTCTCCTGAGGAGCGCTATCAGGAATTCATCCAGAAAAATCCCAATTTACAAAACCGCATTCCTGATAAATTCATTGCCCATATCTTGGGTGTGACACCTGTTTCATTGAGTCGTATCAGAAAAAGAATTGCAGAAAAAGCATTGAGCCAGTCGCATTCCCCTAAAAAGTTCTAAGACCATGTTTGAAACCTCAAATCTGCGAAAAGTTTGTGCTTTCAGAACCTGAACTTCATCTATTTTGATCGATTTAGCCCCACTAAATCTCACAAAATAGCTTTCGTCAGAACCTCAAATCTCTGCTTTTTAGCTAGATTTTCATTGTTCCAAACAGGGTCTAAGCCAATCCCCCCTTATTAACTTTTGTTAATCTCACGATCTGTTTTAGTTCCTACATTTGTTATGTCAGTTATGCAAAGGGGATCAAAATCAAAAACTAAAACTAAAGGATAGATCTGATCTATCAGGATTTTGTATAATCTCAGCAAGTATTCTACATAAATCAAAAACGGAAAAAGTCTGGACTGAAAGTTATACTGATGGGGCAATTGTGCCTTCTCTTACGGCTCCCTCTTCATTGCAGACCATACATTAATGTATTGATTTTCAGTTTATTAAACCTAAAAGGTCATTCTTCGAAGGGCCGCTTCCTTTCGTCTACTGTCTTACTAAACTATTTTTTCACAACAATAAACCAATCAAAATGAGAACTTTCATTTCATTTATCGTCATTCTGTCAAGCTTAATCTTTTTTACTTCCTGTGAAAATGCACCCGATCTTTCAGAACTAGAGGTAGGAGATGTAGCCGATCTGGTAGAAGCTGCACTTCAGGAGAAAACAGGAGGTCTAGAAGAAAACATCAATGAGCTTGTAGAGAAGCTCGATGAAATTACCCTAGACAGTGTCTGTGACAGCTTATACACAGGGGGTTCCATTTATAACAATACCAACGGTCTGGTACAAGGAGCCTATACAGGAACATGGACCTTTCTGTTGAGCTGCAACACTTTCAACATACCTGAAACGGCAGATTTCACCTCCTTCTCGGATGCGACTTACAGCACCACTAGGATCAACTCTGAGGACAGCGTCGCTTTTACAGGGCGCATTGAGGGGATTGAGTTTTCATCCAATGACTACGTACTAGGGGGAACTTACATCCGTACAGGCACGCAGGACTTGACAGGTCCCAATCAGCAGATTGACCTTAGCAGTACGCTGGAATTTGACCTGACAGGCGTCATCGTCAACAAGGGAGGCAACGGCATACAGTCAGGTGTGGGCACCTTTACCTTTACAGGCAGTACACCTGAAGATACGTATAGCTTCGATGGAACCATCCAATTCAATGGAACCGCTACTGTCACCATCAATGGAGAGACATTTGTCATCAATTTATAGGGAGACAGCGAGAAGCGAGAACAGAGAGTGGAGAGGGGACGTGTGATGCTTGATATCTCATCCCGTTTCTCGCTTCTATTTCCCATACTTAAACCCAGAAAAAATGGAAAAGAATATAGCTTATCTCATCCCCGTCATAGCCAACGTCGTCCGATATACCTTGATCGCGGGCATCCCCTTCCTGATATTTTACATCCTATTTCCGAATAAATTTTCACGTCAGAAAATCCAGCAAAAGCTGAGCAAGCCCAAAGATTGGATACGAGAATTCTCCCATTCCCTACAGACTATGGGCGTCTTCAGTATCATTGCCTTGATCATCATCTTCAGCCCGCTAAAGGACTACACGCAGATTTATCGGGACATTCATGCTTATACTTTGTGGTGGATTCCTGCCAGTATCCTCTTAGCAATCGTGATTCAGGATACGTATTTCTATTGGATGCATCGCACGATTCATCACCGTCGATTGTTCCGCACCTTTCATTTGGTCCATCATCGCTCCACCAATCCTACGCCGCTTGCATCCCATGCTTTTAATATATCTGAAAGCATCCTGGAAGCCCTCATCATTCCCATCATTTTGATGATTGTTCCCATGCATCTTTACAGCGTACTAGGATTTGTCATTTTCGGGCTCATGTTCAATGTTTACGGGCACTTAGGATATGAAATCATGCCGAGATGGTTTCGCCATTCTTACCTGTTCCACATCATGAACACCTCGGTGCATCACAACCTCCACCACGAAAAATTCAAAGGAAATTATGGCTATTACTTTCGCATTTGGGACAGGCTGATGGGAACTGAAAATCCTGACTATGTGAAGAAGTATGACGAAATACAAGCGCAGCGCTTTCCGACACCTAGCGAGCGTTCGTATGAAATGCTTAAAGTTTTTCCTGTTCTGCTCTTGTTGGCTGTGATTTCTTTGGCTACGAAACCATCGTCCTCTACCTCGATTGTGGGTCTATGGAAAGACAGTGACGCAGGAGGGGTGATTTCGATATACGAAAAGGAGGGAAAATACTATGGTCGCCTCATTTCTGCTGACGATCCTGAGGAAAATGCACAAATTCAAGGCCTAGACATCATCGTCCTTAAGAACTTCAAGGACAAAGGAGATGGTGCCTTTTGTTGTGGGATTTTGTTTCAGCCTAAGTACCAGCGCACGCTCGATGCAGACTTGACCCTCGTCAATGATTCTACGCTAGAGATTGAAGCACACTATGGAATCTTCTCCGGCATGCGAATCTGGAAAAGACTATAAGAATGAAGACGTGAGCATACTGTGATACTACCTGTTCATCGAATCTGTGGAAATCGAAATACGCTGTGGACGAGCACCTGATCGTTCAAGTCTCTCCATGGCAAAGTAGATTTTCGCAGATTATGCTTATGCAAAAAGATGATTCTCGTTAAAGAATCGGCACCCATATTTCCTCTTCGGAGTCTTCTTGGTCTCCCTTGTATTTGTCTCCCATAATGTCAAAGTGCGGGCGATCCGCCAACTCGTGTTCCGAGTTCGGTAGCCACTGGGTAAATATCTTCTCAAAGGTGCTCGTATCAGAACTTGGGCCTCTGTGGGTAAAAACGGCATAGCGACCCGCAGGAATCTGGAAAAAGCTTAAGCCCTCAGGTAGCTCGCCTACTTCGGAGACTTCTACCCCTGCCCACTTGACGAAGGGACGAAGGGGATTGAGTAGAACAAAAAAATTGGGTGGATACACAATGAGATCATAGACATCAGTATTAACCATGTGGGGTACCTCCTTGCGCTTGGGCATAAACGCTTGAAAAAGTTGTTGTGTCTGGTTATCTATAAGTGACATCTCCCGCTTCATACCCACGAGGATTTTGGGTGGATTGTCTACGATTCTTGGGTTCATGCTTATTATTTGAGGGAGAAAGGTCAGGATTTTTAGGCAGGATTGAAAGTGTGTAGATTTCCTTTCCATTTGCAAGCCCACCCCATTTATCTATCTTCATATTCGCAAAAACTACTATGATATGAAGATCTGCACACAACTCTTATTTATACTCTTTTTTGTCATCTCCCCTAGCCTATTCGGTCAAAATGTACTCGACGACATCCTGGATGAACAAACACGCGCGCAAGTGGTCGATGAAATCCTTCAAGATAGGATGGAAACCCTCCTGCCAGAACTCATGAAGCGCGAGGGTATCGACATGTGGATTCTCATCTCGCGAGAGTACAACGAAGATCCTGTGATGAAAACCATGCTTCCTTCCACTTGGCTTTCTGCCCGTCGCCGCACGATGATGGTATTTTCACTAAATGGAGAGAAGCTCGACAAAGTCGCCATCGCACGATACAGCGTCGGTAAGTTGCTCCGTGGAGAGTGGAACCTCAACGTATACCCTGACCAGTGGGAAGCCCTCATGAGCATCATACAAGACAAAGATCCTAAAACCATTGGACTCAATTATTCAGAGAATTTTGCGCTGGCCGATGGACTGGTCAAAACGGAGTATCAGACCTTTATGGAAAAACTACCCACTGGATATGAAGATCGTATAGTCTCTGCCGAAAAGCTGGCCATTGCTTGGTTAGAAACGCGCTCCCCCCGCGAGCGCGAACTCTACGATACGATCTGTGCGATCGGACATCAGATTCTACAAGAAGCTTTCTCCGCTGATGTCATCACAGCAGGCAAAACCACCACGGACGACGTCATCTGGTGGCTCCGCAATCGCGTGACCGATCTGGGGCTGGATACTTGGTTTCATCCCTCTGTCTCGATCCAGCGCAGCACCATGGCAGACAATGCTTTTCTGAGATCATTTTCCAGCCGTCCTGAGGACCAGATCATCCAATATGGCGACCTCCTTCACGTAGATTTTGGCATTACCTATCTCAGGCTCAACTCAGACCAGCAGCAGCATTTTTACATGCTCAAGCCAGGAGAAACGGAGATTCCCCAAGGATTGGTCAAAGCCTTTGAAAGGGGCAATCGCTTGCAAGACATCCTGGTGGGCCAGTTCATCCCAGGCAAAAGCGGTAACCAGATCCTCCGTGATGCGCTCACACAAGCCAAAGAAGAAGGCATTACGGCGTCCATTTACACGCATCCCATCGGCTTTCATGGACATGCAGCAGGTCCAACCATCGGACTTTGGGACCAGCAGGGAGGAGTCAAAGGACGCGGAGACTATCCCCTATTTGCCAATACAGCTTACTCCATCGAACTATTTGCTGCCTCCGAGGTCCCCGAATGGAACAAAATCATCCGCATCATGCTCGAAGAAGATGGTATATATGAAGCAGATGGCTTTCGTTTCCTCGACGGAAGGGCTGAGAGAATCTTTTCGATTCCGAGACAGTGAGACCGCTTCGCTTAGAGACGAGAGACCGTCCCTAAGGGGACTTTGAGATGGAAAGTGTGCTGGATCAGCGCTACTTTCAGTCTCGAAGCGGAGCGGTCTCGTAGTTTGATCTTGATCAAACGGTCTCTCGTCTCAATGTCTCTAAGTGAAACGGTCTCATCGTCTCCCAAGCGGCTTGCCTCTTCCCCAGTTTTTTCATATCTTAAATCATAAGCTACTCACTCTGAGGAACGCTATACGGACCTTTAAGATGTAAACTATGGTAACTACGATTCTCCTAATTGCGTTGGGGGCAGCTGTCCTCTACTTCGGATACTGGGCGACCAAGCGCACACTGGCCGAAGAGTCCAAAGGCAAAAAAAGAAGTAATGCCCGCCGTAGACGTTGAGTTATATTGACAACTACTCCTACTAACCTGTCACGTGTTGATCCCCTTCGATGAGCACGTGATTTTTTATTGTCGTCTGCTTTTCTCCCCTCCCTATTTCATTTCCGCATCTTTTTCAATTTATGTAGCTTGCCCAGTAAAATAATACTGGACTATGGCGAAACGCATGGCAATTCTCGGATCTACAGGATCCATTGGAACACAAGCACTTGAAGTAATAGAAGCACATCCCCAACAGTTTGAAGCGACGGTCCTCACAGCAGGAAATAACTGGCAACTACTCGTCGAACAAGCTCGGAAGTTCCAACCTGCAGTGGTGGTCATTGCCAATGAAGTGCACTATCCTTCTGTTAAATCTGCCCTTGCCTCCCACACCATCGAAGTCATGACAGGAGCTGAAGCCTTGGTAGAATGCATGCGTCGGGAAGACATTGACATGGTGCTGACAGCCCTTGTCGGTTTTTCGGGTTTGCGCCCGACCGTAGCAGCTATACAAGCCGGTAAGCCTATTGCACTAGCCAATAAAGAAACCCTTGTGGTAGCGGGGACCCTCATCACTGCCCTTGCTAAGCAACACAATGTCCCCATTATCCCTGTAGATAGCGAACATTCAGCGTTGTTTCAGGCACATGTGGGAGAAAGTCAAAATCCGATTGAAAAAATATACCTCACCGCTTCGGGCGGACCTTTTAGAGGATACAGTCTAGATCAGCTGAGGGCAGTCAAGCCTAGCCAAGCCCTCAAACATCCCAACTGGGACATGGGCGCCAAGATCACCATCGACTCCGCTTCTATGATGAATAAGGGGCTAGAGGTAATCGAGGCGAAATGGTTGTTTGATCTTCGAGATGACCAAATTGATGTGATCGTGCATCCGCAGTCCATCATTCACTCGATTGTGCAGTATGAAGATGGCTCGATGAAGGCACAGATGGGTTTGCCTGATATGAAACTTCCCATCCAATACGCAATGGCCTATCCCCAAAGGTTGAAGAATAGCTTTCCTCGCTTTGATTTTCTGAATTATCCCAATCTGACTTTCGAACGTTGCAATTCCCAAGTATTTAAAAACCTGGCGCTTGCTTATCAAGTGATGGACAAAGGAGGGAATGCACCCTGCATCCTCAATGCAGCGAATGAGATCACCAATCGTGCGTTTTTAGAAGAGAAAATTCGGTTTACAGACATTGGGGATATCAATGAAGAAGCCATTGATGCACTGACATTTGATACGGAGCCAGACATACAATCCTTGATTGAGACAGATGCCGCGACGCGGGAGTGGGTGCGCGCCAAGGTATAAGGAGACGGGCAGATAAAGAGAACCGAGACCTAAAGTGTTGATGGTAAATAAATTGATTTTACTCACTAGCCCTATTTCCTATGCCCATCAACTTAACAGCAGATACGCCATTAATGGTATCTTCCCTAGAAGATGAACTTATCAGGATATATAAAAAAGCGGAAGACTGAGTGGCACAGTCTTCCGCATACGTTGTATTGTTGTTCCTTAACAAGCGAACCCTTTCGGTTATCGACTCACGTCTTCAAAGTTGAATCGAATCGGCAGGGTATAATACATCGGTACAGGACTCCCGTCGATGATACCAGGTTCCCAACGAGGCATTTTGCTGATGGCACGGATGGTTTCTTGATCGCAACCGTATCCAACTCCTTTGACAATCTGAATATCTGTCAAGCGACCATCAGGCTGTACCACAAATCTTGCGATGACTCGCCCGTCCACTTTCTGGTCAAGTGCTTGCTTAGGATAGCGAACCGCTCGGCGCAAATAAGCCATCATCGCACGTTCTCCTCCTGGATAGGAAGGATTGATGTCTCCCACCAAAAAGGGCCCCTTAGGCTTCTTCACTTCCTCTCTTCTAGGCTCTGCGACACGCTGCGTAGCTTCAGGCTCTGGCGCAGGAACGGATGGCGTCTCATCTAGACTCGCCACAAACTGATCAGAAGCCTCGTTTGATGGAAGAGATGTCTCTGAGTTATCGTTAGAAGCCTCTCCTCTGTCGTTGAGATCTTCTACAATAGGCTCTTGATTCTCGATAGGTGCAGTCACCACACTTCCTTCGTCAATGATCTGTACTTCCTCAGGCTCATCAGACGAAGAGGCATACTGAATGTCCTGCCCTTGCTTTACTTCCTCCGCTACATAAATCGTACGCTTCGTTTCACGTGTCTCTCCGTCAGCATCTGTCTCTGTCAATGTGAGTCGATAGTAGCCTGGACGTTCATACGTATAAGCCCATGATTTGTCTACACTTTGCTTGTACTGATCGCCAAATGAAATCTCGTAGGTACAGTCTGAGCGATGTCCTTCCAATTGGAACATCAACCTTTTACCCGTAATTTTTCTTCCTGTGATATCGATTTTGAGTGGCTCTAGTTCACTATTCTCTTCAGAACTAAGCACTACTTCATCACTCGCAGGAATGAACATCGAGTTGTCTGACAACCAGCTATCATATTCACTTAAAGTCGTAAGCGTATCTGCATGACGTGATTGAGGGTCCATCAAGATGACTCTAAATCCCTGCTTGAACTGATCTTCAATGTCAACAAAACCTAAGCTGTTGATGGGATATACTACATACGTATTGGCCTCCTCAGGTTGAATTCTCGTTTGAGGAGAAAGCAATTGAAATACACCAAAAGTCATAAGAGGGATCAACAATACGCCCGCTGCCAGATATACTAAACGCCTTTTTTTGCGCTTTTCATCTTCTTTCTTCAAGACGTCTAAATAGGCGTCAAGAGCTTCTGGATTTTTTGGGTTTGATTTTTTTGCCACTTCAGTTTGATTTTAGATAAACAAAAAGTTTCAGAAAGGGAAACAAACCTTTTGGATTACAGGATGTCAAGAGTAAGAATGAGCGAGAAAAAATAGTCTTATTTTAATCAATGGATAAGTTACCCACTGTAGATCTTTCACAACCTTTTGAACTAATACTTATGAGGTTGACAAATAAAGAACCCAAGAACTAGTTGATCTCTTATTCAAATTTTCTCATTTTACCCCCAAATACATACCTCTCCTGTGCTATTGGTTAGGTTTTACATCAGAATGGGGAAAATCATCGGTTCAACGCACTTCAAAATTCATCCAGAATCAAATTATGCAGAGTCAAAATTTATTTTGTACAAATTATTTGATCGAAAACGAATTTTAATACATATTTCCTATTATCCGATTTCAGAATATAAATAGTGGATGTTTGAAAAACACCTCTACCCTCTTTAGGTTTGGTAGGTAAATCAACCGATTCAAAATCTATTTATGAGTTTATCTGAAAAAGTCGTCATCATCACAGGGGCGAGCAGCGGTATTGGTGCTTCAACTGCAAAATTATTAGCCAAAAATGGGGCCAAAATCATGCTTGCAGCAAGAAGAGTGGAGAAATTACAAGACTTGCAAAAGGAGATTGGAGAACAGGCAGCATATCATGAAACAGATGTCACAGATTATGTGCAGGTTCAAGCATTAGTTGAAGCCACTGTGCAAAAGTTTGGGAAAGTAGATGTACTGATCAATAACGCAGGCGTAGGCTATCTCGGTCCCATGGAGGAAGCAGCCATAGAAGAGTGGCACACCATGATGGATGTCAATGTCAACGGCGTCCTCAATGCGATCCATGCTGCACTGCCCGAACTCTTGCAGTCAAAGGGACATATATTCAACATAGACTCTGTGGCAGGACACAACTATTTTCCTCGCGCGGTGGTCTACTGTGCTTCTAAGCATGCCGTCAAAGCACTGAGTTATGGCATTCGAGTAGAGTTTAGGGATAAGGTGAAAGTAACCAATATTTCTCCAGGTGCGGTGGCTACAGAGTTTATCACACATTTTACCCATGAAGAGACCAAGAAAAATATGGAGAATAGCTTTCAAAACGGGCTTCAGCCAGATGACATTGCTCAAGCGATACTTGAGGTTTTGGCAAAGCCTCCACATGTGGTAGTGAATGAGGTGATCATTCGACCTAATATCTAATGCAGCACGCGCTGTAGATACACCACAAATGGCGTATCTACAGCGCGTCAATTCATCTCCCTTTCTCTCTCTACCTCACCAGTGTCACCGTTCCTTTTTGCTCCACTTTTTGTCCATTAAACGTTCTGGCGTCGATTTGATATACATACACCCCTTCAGGTGCTGGCGTGCCATTTTGCCTGTTGCCATCCCAGAAGAAGCCAGGATCTACCGAATAGAAGACTTCCCTCCCCCACCGATCAAAGATTCTGATCTCAAACTGCTCGATAGAATTCATTCTAATGGCAAACTGATCATTGCGGTTGTCATTATTCGGCGTAAAGACATTAGGCGCCAGCAGGTTAAAGTCCTTGACTTTGATCAAGCTGAAAGAGATGCTGTCAGGACAACCAATCGCATTGTCTACGCGAAGCTGAACTTGATATTCTCCTGGGGAATTGTAAGTGTGGATGGGGCTTTCATCTGTACTACTTTCGCCATCGCCAAAATCCCATAAGTATTGGCTAGACCCTTGGCTTCTATTTTCAAAAGTGACAGGAAGCGGATAAAAGCCTTCCTTCGTGTCGGGCACAAACTCTGCCAACGGCAAAGTGCGCTCCACATATACCTCTATGTCAAAAGTATCTCCCTGGCAGCCATTAGGTCCGATCGGGATCACCCAGTAATCCGTACTTTGTCCAGGAGCCACCTCAATCTGATCTCCATTTTGACCTGTACTCCATAAATAGTCAAAAGCACCTACAGCAGACAATTCAGTAGCCTGTCCCACACAAATACTGTCACGGAAAGGTGCGCCTACTCTTGGCAATTGCCATACCTCTACGATCAGACTATCTCTATTCTGGCAGCCATTTACATCAATACCCAACACATTGAATGGCATCGTACTGTCTGGTTGAGCAATAGGATCAGCCGCATTCGGATCAGTCAGGAATTCCGCAGGTGTCCAGGTATAAGTCTGGGCTCCGCTCACCGATAGGAAAGCAATATCTCCTCTACAAATACTCGTATCTCCTTCTGCAATGACTTCAGGTAGAGGGTTTACTGTCAAGTCCATCGTATCCCTCGCTGTACATCCAAATACATCTGTCACAAGGACTTCATATTGGATAGAAGCATCGGCATTTGCCACAGGATTGGCTACATTGATGTCTGAGAGATAGGTAGCAGGCGACCATTGATACGCTACGCCACCCTCCGCATTCAAAAATGCGGGATCCCCTATACAAACGGCGGTATCTGCTCCTGCATCTGCTGGAGGTGCAGGTCTTACAAATACCTCTACTGTATTAGTATCCACACAATCACTGCTATCTAAGACCGTCAATACAAAAGTAGTCGTGACACCTGGATAGACCGCAGGATTTTGCGCATTGGGATCGAGAATGACATTTGCTGGCTCCCAACTAAAGGCGACGGCTTGGCCTCCGAGCTGTCCACCTAAAAGGGTGAGCGTATCCCCAAAGCAAATGGAATCGCCTCCGCCCGCTTGTGCATACATCGTCAAGATAGAAATGGAATCTTGATTGACACATCCATTGCTGTCCACGACTGTGACGGTGTAGGCAAAGTTGCTGTCAGGTGTCGCCAGTGGATTAGCGATATTGGGATCTGACAAGAAGTCTACAGGTTCCCAAGTATAAGTATCTCCACCTGAAGCTATAAGCTGTAAAGGTGCTTCCCCACACTTGGTATCTACCGCAGGTCCTGCATTGGCGTTGGGGAGAGGATTGATGGTCAATGTCATCGAATCTATTGTTTGACATCCATTGGTGTCTGTGACAGCTACGATGTACTGCGTTGTATCTAAAGGAAAGGCGAAAGGATTGGCAAGGGTATCATCACTCAAGCTATCCGTCACCAACCATTGATAAGCGATACCCCCACTCGCACTCAACTGAGCTGTGTCCCCAATACAAATGCTTTGGTCAGGGCCTGCATCGGCAGGAGGTAGAGGATTGACAAAGACCGTCACAGAATCCACATCGGTACAACCCGCTGTATCTGTCACAGTCACTGTATAAACCGTCGTGACAGGAGGAGAGGCCATAGGATTACTAATATTGGGATCACTTAAGCCTATGGCAGGCGACCAACTATATCCTACCCCTCCACTGGCTTGCAGCATAACAGAATCCAATAAACAAATCGTCGTATCGGGTCCTGCCTCAGGATCAATGACATTGATGACTACGACACCTGAATCTGCACATCCCCAAACAGCTGTAATAGTCACTGTATAAGGGGTAGTCGTATCAGGATTAGCAAATGGATTCGCGATATTGGGATTACTAATGCCTACAGGAGGTGTCCATTGGTAACCTATACCGCCCGTTGCAAAAAGCTGGATAGAGTCCTCTGGACATTTTGTCGTGTCATTACTAAAATCAACGATGGGTAGCAAGCGCACCACTTGATCGAGCGAATCTCGATTGCTACAGCCATTGGTATCAGTCACCGTCACATAAAACACGACGGTCGTATCCAGCGTAGTCCCACTGTAGGTAGGAAATGCCGTAGGACTGGCCAGTGTAGGATCATCAAAAATCCCCGAAGGCTCCCAGGCGTATTGGATACCACCTGTCGCATTGACGACGGTCCCTCCACCTGAACATACATAAGGATCGGTTCCAAATGTACTCGTCGTGGGAAGCGGATTGACGATGACCGTCATAGAATCACGCTCCTGACAGCCAGAGGTATCTGTCATCGTGACAAAAAACTGGGTGGTGTCTGTAGGGAAAGCGAGGGCGTTGGGTGAACTTGTATTAAGGAGGAAGGGAGAAGCATCCCACTGATAAGCGACGCCGTTGCTGGCTTGAAGGGAGACAGAGTCTCCGATACAAACTGCTACATCAGGTCCTGCTTCGGCATACCATGCCCTTACGAAGACTGAATCTATGTTTTGGCAACCGTTAGAGTCGGTGACATTGACAAAGTAATAGCCTGACGAGTCAGGATTGACCAATGGATTGGGTGTGTCTATCCCTGCTAGCCCTGCTGAGGGAGACCAAAAATAATTGATCCCGCCTGTCGCAAGTAATTGAATGGGATTGTTTCCACATTTGACCGTATCTACCCCTGCGTCTACAATCGGCAGTGGATTGATGGTGACTTCTACAGAATCGCGGTTTACACAGCCATTGGCATCGGTCACCGTCACTGCATAGTTGGTAGGGACAGTTGGGAAAACCGATGTATTGGGCACATTGGGATTAATCAATGTAGGATCATTGTCCCACACATAGCTGACTCCCCCTGTCGCAATCAATTCGAGTGTGTCTCCTATACAGACTTCCTGTATGATGTTAAATCCAATGGTCGGTAGAGGATCGACTTCCACTCTTACGATGGCTGTATCTACACAACCTGAGGTATCTGTTACAGCGACAATATAATCGGTTGTCGAAGTTGGAAAGGCTGTCGGATTGGCGGTGTTTGCATCGATAAGGGAAGAATCGGGCAACCATTGATAGCTGATCCCACCAGAAGCACCCAATGTCACACTGTCTCCAATACAGATCCGCTGGTCAGGTCCAGGAAAAGCATACATGGCAAAGATCGTCACAGAATCGACCTGCTGACAACCATTGACATCTGTAACCTGTACGGTGTATGTAGTGGTCGAATCTGGGTCCGCCACAGGGTTGGCAATATTTGTGGCACTCAATCCTGAAGTAGGTGTCCAGTCAAACCCGATGCCACCTGAAGCATTCAGGGTGATGGTCTGGCCGACACATTTCACGCTATCTGGACCTGCTTCTGCTAGCGGCAAAGGATTGACATTTACGGTCACATCCTCTGGCCTAGGACAACCCACAGAGTCTGTAATCAAGACGGTGTAAGTGGTTGTGCTTGTGGGGGAAGCTGTAGGGTTGGCAATATTAGGGTTATTCAAGCTTCCTGCAGGTGACCATAGATAGCCTGTCCCTCCAAAAGCTTGTAATCCAAAGTCATCTCCTTCGCAAATTGTCCCTCCTACATCTACTGATACTGAAGGTAAGTCTCTTACAATCACCACTACATTATCCACCGCTTGCTTCTGACAGAAGTTGTTGTCCTGCACCGCGATATCAAAGTTGAAGGTCTGACCTGCCACATCACAAGGCGGGGTCCAACATACTTGCCCTGAGATGGGATTCAAACCTGTAGATGTAATGGTCGCGTAGGGCCCAGGACCTCCCTGATTGGCAAACGGGCCTTCAATTGGAACAAATTCTAATACATCAAAGGTATCTACATCCCCTCCGCTTAAGGTATAACAGAAAGGTTCTAACGGATCTACAATGATCGTATCACCTCCTCCCGCGATACTATGTGCAATATCTGGAGGATTAGTCTCACCAATAATCACGACCGTCGTATCATAGACAATATTGTATCCTGGACAGTCATTGGTGTCTCGTCCTCCTACGACGAGCATGATAGTATCTCCTTCCTGATTACAGGGTACAGTCCAGCAAATATCTCCATTTGCAGGGTTGGTTCCTGAGGTTGTCAAAGTAGCATAAGGCGGAGGCAGCGTTCCCCCTATCCCAAAGGCGGCGCTCACAGGAAATAGCTCCACCACATCTGTGGGGTTCACATCCTGGACGGATACTTGATAGCAGAACGGAGTAGTCGGCATGGCATAAATGGTATCATTGCTCAAAGCAAGGATGCCATTGCCTGTATTACCTGTATTGGGATTTCCCGCTCCTCCTACGGGGATATTGGTCAGGTCAGGATCTATGATCGGCTCCGCGCCTTGTGGAGAACAGGTTACTACCGCAATCTGGAAGTCTCGTTTGTTTTCGCTCAAGAAAACTCCATTTCTATACTCTACAACCGAAACGGCAAATACAGAAAGCCCTACTTGATTGGGGGTCAATGTCAACAAACCTGATTGGGGGTCGATGGCGAAGTTTCCTGAGGCAAAGGGATCTGTAAAAGAAAATCCTCCTACAAAGTTTACAGGATTGTAAGGAGGAGGCCCCATAGGATTGGGATTGAACCCTCCATTGCTGACAATAGGATTAAACTGTGTCGCCCCGATACCTGTGCCATTGATCCCTGTGTAGGGTTCAGAAATGGTGTATACCAAGGAATCTCCATCTATATCTGTTGCACTATGATCAAAACTAAAGGGTTGACCCACACACAAAAACAGAGGGGGAAGCTGGTTAAATGTCGGCATGTTGTTGCAACCAGGCACTTCTGTACCTGGTACATGAGCGAGGACTGTGATCCCCTGATTATTCGTAATGTTGGTGACGGTATTGTTTCGACAACATCGAGCCCAAGCAATGTCGTAGCCTCCTGATATGGGAGGAAGGGTGATATTGAAGGAATACTGCTTGAACTCTGTCTCAAGCGCCAAAGGCGTTCCTGTACAGCTGTTGAACTGTACGGGCAAAGTATCTGGCTGCCCTGTAGGCAGGGTCACCAATCGCGTAGCAAACAGCGTCCCGTTAGAACGAAAGATAAAGACGGTAATTTGATTATCGAAACCTGCCACCCCATTGATTACATCTCTGTAAAGTGTCAGATTAACATTGTAGGTATTAAAGGTGGGATTGATGCACTGATAGTCTATCTCTGCACCTACGATATGCGTGGCTTGCACGCGTAGTCCAGACAATAGGAAGAGCAGCAGGAGGGTGATCCAAAGGGACCATTGCTTAAATCGCATGGGGGTAAAGGTTTGATATAATAGCAATCATCATTAAATGAGGAACAAAAGCCTGGGAAAGGTATCCGATACCTTTCATCTACTTACTACTTCTACCGATCTATCCTATGAGACCCTACACGTGGGGAGGAATAAAAGCGTTGGAAAGTTTCGTTTTCCTCCCCTCCTTCTTACTCTAATCTTACAGAAAGATTCTCTAAATGCTGCATTTTGAAAGACCAGAAGCAGTTTTTCGCAATTTTAAGTAAACCCTTTTTTGAAGAAAATCAAAGTTCCAAACTTGTACAAGTTTCTCATTTTTCTCCTCCATGCTCTTTTCAAATATCTCATTACATCCACACAATCAAATACTTAAGCATTCATTTTCTGGAAAAGATGAATATTTTAACATATTGAAAGAAATAGGGGAAATTTCCTCATAGAAACTTCCCCTATTGACTGACAGAGCCACTTATTCTTGAGCATAAAAGGATAAGAAATAGATTCAACCCTACAACTTCATCCCACGCATGATGTTGCAAGCATATAGAAAACGGAACCTATCATCTGACCAAAGTGATACTGCCCCGCTTTACAAAAGCTTCCCCTTTGACATCTATATATCGCAGTCGATAAACATATACACCTGAAGGTAAATCCTTGCCTTTCATATTTTTCCCATCCCATGTCGGGTTCAAAGTACTGCTTTGAAAGACTTGCCCTCCCCAGCGATCGTATACCTGAAAGTTCATCTGCTGAATCAACCTCGATTGTACCGTCAGTAAGTCATTTGCCTGATCTCCATTGGGCGTAAATCCAGAAGGAACCCACACTGCTTCGAACTCTTTCACCTCTATCACTTGCTCTGCCTCATATGCACATCCGTAGGTATCCAAGACTTTGACTTGCACATTGTATCGGCCAGGCCCTTGGTATTCATACACCACAGCGCTTCCCCTAGCAGTCACTCCATTGTCCAGATTCCAAGTGTAAGACTCCCAATTTCCTCCAATCACTTCTAGCTGGACCAAGGCAGCAGGTATTTCGACAATGGTATCATTGGTCAAGATTTCAGGCTCGGCCCCTGGCCTCAGCATGGCATGAATGGGGATACGATCACTGATACAACCTGAGGGACTGACCGCTTCTACCCACACTTCCTGCTCACTAGAGAGCTGAGGAATCAGATATACCCGTCCTGTTTGGAAGGGTTCAGTATCTCCAAAATTGCGATACCATTGGATCTGAGCATCTACCTGAGGAGGTTGCACACGCAGACTCGCCGTTGTACCAAAACATACCGTATCGTGAAAGACAAGCGGAGATTCCAATCTACCACTGACGACCACATACTCCTGATAGGTGGCTGAGCATCCCTTATCTGTGGTCATAGACAACTGCACATCATACAGACCGGCAGTGACGAAGGCTTTGTCTGCAGTCAGCAGTTCATCATCCGTTGTGCCATCTCCCCAGTCCCAGTTCGCTGTTACTAATTGATCTCCAGGATCTGATTCGCTGGTATTTACAAAGGTGTATAAGTCGGGGAAGCAGGCAGATTCATAAGTAAAGGAGGCAGACGGACTGCCCGCTACCGTCACGCTACGTACAGTCGTATCCTTGCAACCTTGCCCAGACTGCGCCACCAACTGAATGTCATAGGTCCCACTGGTGGGATAGGCATATATAGGAAACTGAACCGATGCCGTGACCCCATTGCCATAATTCCAGTTATAGCTCGCAATTCCTTGTAGATCAGGATCAACCGTTTGATTTCGGATATTCAAATTGACAGACTCACAGACATCTTCGACGGTAAATGTCGCTACTGGTTGTGCAAATACACGATGCGGCAAGGTAAGGGTATCGGCACATCCATTCTCATCAGCAAGGATCAGAGAAGGACTGAAATTGCCAAACGCATTGTATACATGCTCAGGTGCTCGTTCTGTACTCGTTTGATTATCCCCAAATATCCAGTTGTAGAAAAGGGTATTTCCATCGCCTCTTTGAGAAAGATTCTGGAAAATAGAAGGTAAATTCTCGCAGACATCATCCACAGCAAAAAATGCCTGAGGAGGATCAAATACAATGGCTTGCCCCTCCACCGTATCGCTACAACCCGCAGTAGAAGTGGCGATCAATCGGATGCTGTAGGTTCCCGAAGCTGGATAGATGACAGTAGGTGCTTCATCCGTAGAAGTCGTTCCATTCCCGAGTGTCCACTCATAAGTGGTTCCTGGATCAGCTATGGTCGTATTTTGGAAGACGGTGGAAGTTCCTAGGCACACGTTGGGAGCCACAAAAGCAGCCTGAGGGGTGGCTGAGAGTGCAAACGGACGAGAAGCCGTATCCTGACAGCCCGCGGCATCGGTGACGACCAGCGTCATGACATAATTCCCTGAGTTGGTATATTCAATGGATGGATTCTGCCCCTCAAATGTCCCTCCTTGATCATCCGTCCAATCGAATGATGCGAGATCTGCCCCTCCTGTCTCACTACTATCTGATAGCACCACCGGCTCCTCCGTACATCCATCATCAATCGCAAAGTCTGCCTGAGGACGCAATCTCACATGGACTTGCTCAAAGGCATTTCCCTCGCATCCCAAACTATCTATTACTTGTAAGCTCACCTGATAATCTGCTGCTTGCGGAAAAATGAACTGGGGATTTTCCTCTGTAGAAAATGTATTAGATCCCAGATTCCAGTTGTAGCTCATATTCGAAGAAGCACCTGGAATGGTCTGATTTTGGAAAAGGGTGGGACTCCCTTCACATGCACTGTCTTGGGTAAAGGAGACATTCGGCAAAGGATATACCTCTACTACTTGCGTATCTGTACTCACACAACCATTATTAAGGATTCCTCCACCTATCATAGTAAATGGTCCAGCAAATAAGTATGTATGGGAAGGAAAGGGATCTGTACTTGTCGTTCCATCTCCAAAATCCCAATCGAAGGCAATGGGGCTAGACGCAGTGCTCAAATTCATGATGGAAACAGGCGTCCCATCACAGACAGAATCTACAGCAAAAGATACATTGGGTGATTCCAAAACTTCCACTGTCTGCTGGACTGTATCCATACATCCCCCAGGCGACTGCGCAATCAACTGAACATCGAATAAACCAAAGCTTTCATAAAGATGACGGGGTGAATCAGCGATCTCCATAGGGAAACCATCACCAAAATCCCATCCAAAGGAAAAGCCATTCTGCGGGACACTTTGGTTGATAAACTGTGTCGAATCTCCTTGGCAGACTGCAAAGGCGATAAAATTGGCGAGTGGGATCTCTGTCACCCATACATCTTGTCGTTGGCTGTCTACGCAGGAGAAGGAATTCATTGCATAAAGAACAGCACCAAATGTATCTGAAGAAGCATATAGATGGCTGGGATTATATACTCCCGAAACACCCGAACCGTCACCAAAATCCCACATAAAGCTATCCGAAGGATCTCCCTGATTGTTGAAGAAAACCGAATCTCCCAGACAGACTGTCTGCGGCTCAAACTGCGTGACAGGTAAAGGATGCACCTCCACCGCAAAAGGAATAGAATCGGTACATCCCTCAGTATTCGTGGCGATCAACATACCCACGGTTGTTCCTGCATCGGGATAGATATTTGAGGGATTGGAAACGGTACTCGTATTTCCATCCCCGAATTGCCAGTCCCAAGCAGTTATCGGCAGTCCGACAGAAGAGGCAGCCAGACGGGTCGGCAGCCCTAGACAGACAGAATCACTCGTCACTTCCCCAAAATTCCCTTGTCTTACCTCTACCTCCATAGAGTCTACATGCACACACACTCCATGGGATATGTCGATCTGGAGGGTATACGTTCTAACATAGGGATAAGTCATCTGATCAGGTGGCACCACAAATGGCTGAGATACAAGTGGGTCTGATAAATTATCTATAGGTATCCACGAATACGTCTGAGCAGGATCGCTCGCGATACCAATCGTAACAGCAATCCCCGAACACGTAAATGTATCATTGAGACTCACTATGTTGGCAGGAAAGTCTCGGATCTCCAATATGATGGTATCCACAATGGCCGATGTAGAACAAGCTGTGGAGTCACGATAAATCAACTCAATCGTCTCTGTTCCCTCAGGGATATTATCATTTATAATCGACACGGGAAGCTGCGCATTTAGACTGCCTGCAGGGATGGTGATCGAATCAGCCAATGGAACATAGTCTACACCAGGCGTGGCAGTACCTGCAATCGAAAAGTAAAAAGTCTCATCCGTCAACAAAGGAGCTCCCAGCGTAAAAGAGAAAAGCCCAAAACTGTTGTTGCAACCTTCAATCACAAAGGCAGAATCGGGCACATCGGCATGCATGGCGCGGATGTCCACGCTTCCTGATAGGCAAGAAATTCCCCCCACTTCTAAAAACACTCCTGAGTCTACGACATCGTCCAAGACATCCGCGATGGCGATGGTGATGTGATAGGTCTCACAGGGTGTCACGGCTGCTCCTGCAATCATAGGTACGGTGTAGCCATCAAACTCTACCTCTTGCCCTCCCACATTGTCCACAAAATATTGGCAGTTGGTACAAGGACCTGCAGACACTCCAGGGCTGTTGCCATTGTTCACATTATTGATGGAAACAGGCTGCGTGGTACCAGGAACGAGGGCAATATTCTGTCCAGGCGCAGGAGCCGAATATCCAGGACCTGAAATGAAGAAAGCAAAGATATCGTTAAAGCTGTTGACAAACTCATTGTATTCTTCTGAAGCAAATACATATCGGATCCCGATGCTGTCACATTGTGGGACGATGTCAAACTTGATGACACAAGCATCAAAGGTCTGATTTCCTGCTAGAGCTGCCAATGGAGCATATCCCGACACATTTAGAGGGAAGCTTTGATTCCCAAATGGAGGATTCGGCCCTAAGGCACTATCAGCCAAACCTGTGCTGATAAGCATCCCTCGATAGAGGTCTAGATTGGTATTGGTTCCATCAAATTCTCTGATGGCCAAGTTGGTATCACAGATAATGGTATCCAAGGTTACCTCTACCCCTGTCCCAAATAAGGTCCCAATCAAAGTATTTGTATCCAGTGTATCTGCGAGGGTAATCTGGGCTTGATATCTACTGGGAATCCAGAATAAAAGGGGAAATAGCAAATAAATTAGGTTTTGGCTTCTCATATGCATCTTGTCTGCTTGTCCACAGGTAGATTTGCATGCGAGAAAGACCGCTAGGAATTAATACAGTATTGTGAGCGTCCCTGATCTTCTAACAGGTTGACCTTGGGTATCATTGAAGGTCAACTGATAGCTGTACACGCCAGGCCGCACAGGTCTTCCTTGCATATCTCTCCCATCCCACCTGATGGTACCGCTAGATGCGCGAAATACTTCAAGACCCCAATTGTTAAAAACATTAAATATTACACCTTCTGTTTTTTGCAATGTAAGAAAAAACACATCATTGATACCATCTCCATTAGGGGAAAAGGCATCTGGTAAAATAAGGGCCGAAGACGGGGATAACACCACCTCCACCTCCTCGCCTTCAAATGTCCAATTGCAACCCTCTGCCGTTGTGATCTGCACATTAGGCAGGTAGCGGCCTGTATCTGTTAGGACCATCTGCACCTTCCTCCCCCACTGCTGGTAGCCTCTCCCATCACTCCACGCAAAACTTGCCTCAGGTCCTTCTATTTCTCCATCTATCACGATCTGTCCTGAGGTTTGGACGGTTTCTTCCCACTTTACCTTCCACATACTTTGGTTCCAATCAAACCCAGAGATTTCATAAGGCCGGCTGATACATCCTTGCTTAGACACTGCTTGTACGATCATTGGATAAAAATCACCTCTTTCCCAAACATAGGGAGAAGGTGTACGACGTATTTCGCCTTCCAATGTCTTCCATTGTAAATGATCCGAAAGGTCATTGCCCATCGCCCAAACGTTACCCGATTGGGGTTGACAACCTACTTCTACCTCCACAATGGGAAGCTCAGGCTGTGCAAAAACCTGGATCTTTGCATCTTGGGTCGATTGACAGCCCTGCGAATCTATCGTCCGAACCTGAACAGGATAAGTCCCTTCCGTAGAAAAGGTGCGCACAAATTCAAAGGATTTGGAGAATGAGGTCTTGTCTCCCTCTACTTCAAGGGCGAACTGTAGGCCATCTTTAGGTTTGACAATGGAGATCACAACGGGTGCATTGACGCATTGGCCTTGAGTATGAATCTCAATAGGTGGGACCCTATGTATAGGAACTGTCCAAGTAAACTGATCTTGACACCCTCCTTTTAGATGCCTAATAAGCATGATTTCAATGGCAGAATCCGATTCCCCAAAAGAGAGGGCCTGACCTTGCATTACCTCTTGTGTACCCATGATCCATTCCACAGAATCCTCTATCATGTCTTTTAATTGAGGTACTATCCATGTTTCATTGGCACAAAAGAATGCTGGAATATGCTTAGATGCCTCTTGGTAAACATCTCGCTGGCCTGAAACCCACCATCTCTGCTGGGCTATGCACCTATCTTGATCTTTGACCATCACTTCCACCCACTGTCCGTGAGATCGATCAACCGAAAAAGAAGAGCCTATATGCCGATCGTTCCAAATAAGTGTAAGGGAATCGGGTAATTGAAGGAAAAATGTGTAGGTACTCGCAGCACAGGTCAAGGTAGGATTGAGCTCACTTCCCAGCCATTGCTTCAAGGGCTCGGGTTCAGACCATACATGGCCACATCGATCTATGAGAGGGCTTCGTAGATAAAATGTTACTTCTTGAAAAGAAAGGGTATCCTCCCATTGAATCGATGCTTCTTTTCCCCAGTGTTCCGCATACGCACTGTCTACCACCCACTGAAAAGGCAACTTATTGCCTCTTGCGTCCTCCAACCAACTCTCTGAATTCCACAAGCTATCCAACTGTATATCTACTCCAAAAGATAGCTTAAGTTCTCCATCACATGTGGATTCCAGTCGTACATGGGGATCTTGGAGAGGCGTCAAAACGTCGGCTGTCGAACCCGAAAAATCAAGGGTAAATCCACTGGGAGTACCTGCATAATTGCTTACGTTCAACAGATAGACTTCCCCTTTTTGTACAAACATGGGGTCTTCAAAAGCCTGATTACAAATGGCTGAAGTGCTGTCCATGAGACCTGTCTGTGCTATACAAGCATGAATGGTTCTCCCATAGTTACACCTAACAAGTGCCTGAGGATCAGAATATATAGCCTGACAGTCCTTTTGTGTCAAATCAAACAAAGTCCAATCATAATCCGATACACTGTCCCTTGCTGTCAATATAAACCTAAGCCAACCCTCGCTTTGTACTTCTAGTCGGTACCAAACGCTATGGCGTTCTCCGCCATACATACAGGATGTCTGAGGATTGATTTCATGGGGTTGTAAGCCTGCTCCGAAATAAGCTTGATCTTGAACGATGAAAGATTGACAAATGGGAAGCGCATGCATACAGTCTTGCTCAGCAAAAGGGTGCTGCGCAGACAGCAGGACGGGAAATCCCATCGGCCAAAGCCAAGTGAGGACTCTCAAAAGAGCCAAAGAACGATTCGCCAGCATACAAGTGCGTTTGGGGGTAACACCAATTAATACAATGTAAGAATAATTTTTACTTTGTCTTTTTCATGAATAAAACAAAATAAGCTTACATCTGATATTTATCCCCAAATGCTTACATGCATGGCGTCAATCAGAGGGTCAAATGAAAAAAATAAAGGTTGAATGTTCGAGAAGTAGTAATAACTCATGCATCAGCCCTTGAGTGATTTCGCTGTACTCAAGACATCAGAGAGAACTACACAAATTGCTCATGTTCACATACTCAGGTTATTGAAAGGCTTCTTCTGCTAGGCTAAAGTAGTCTCCCTTCTCTGTAGGTTGGATGTGTAACAAACCTGCCCTTACCAGGAGGATGAGGATAATAGAGGCTTTTCTTCGAGGGAGTTGTAGGAGTTGGCGGGTTTCGTCTAGGGTAATGCGGGGAGATTCTTCCAGGTATTGAAGTAGGCGTTGCTCCAATTCTCCAAATCTAAGATTTACTCCTCGTTCTCGCTTTTGCACCCGCAGCAACTCTAGCATCTCCCGACTAGCTGTCAGGCTCATATCGCCATACCTGACAAAGGCTGTTTTCTTACGTGGACCTTCTATCTCCTTGAGATAATGGGGTTTATTCTCACTAGAGGGAATGGTATATACGAGGACCTGTCGCTGGGCAGTGATGGATACTCGCTCCAATTCATAGTCTAGTTGGGGTATGATATACTCATCAAAATAACGATTCAGAACATAGGCATCTTCCTGAGGAAACTTTACTCCATAAATGGTCTGGTTATCATCTACGCCTACGAGAAGTTGTCCTCCCTCAGAGTTGGCAAAAGCGACGAGTTCCCGAGCAATCTTGTCCGGGTGATGGGCTTTTCGTTTAAATTCTAGATGCATGTGTTCGCCCTGACGGACGAGCCTACGAAGATCTGCCAGTTCCATGAATGTGTTTTGTCAAACAGCTACATCAACTATTGAGTGAACCCTATGCCGTATAGCTGACTTTTTGGAAACAGGCAAAAGGAGGGAAGTCCTATCTGCCTGCTTCTTTATGCCTTCTCAATTCATTATCGTATCATTCGGCTCCTCTTTTATCAAGAGGGAACCTTAGTCGTCAGTGTCTGTTCGCGATCTGGGCCTACAGAGAGATAGGTGATGGGGACACCGATGTACTTCTCTATGGTCTCTACATACTGACTCAATGCTTGAGGCAACTCATGCAAGTGGCGAACATGTGTGATATCTTCTTTCCACCCAGGATAAGAAGTGTACTGTGGTGTCGCATGCTCCAAGTCATAGGGCGCATGAAATAACTCTCCTTCAGTTGTTTGGTAACTAGTACATGCCTCGATGGCATCAAGTGTCGAAAGCACATCTGCCTTTGTCATGATCAGATCTGTGACACCATTGAGTTGTACAGCATATTTGAGCAGGGGCAGGTCTAGCCAGCCCGTCCTGCGGGGACGCCCAGTCGTCGCTCCAAATTCTTTCCCCGCCTGACGAATACGCTCTCCCATATCTTCGTGCAATTCTGTCGGGAAGGGGCCACTGCCCACACGCGTACAATACGCCTTGAAGATCCCGTATACACGGTCGATCTGCTGAGGAGGGATTCCCAAACCTATACAAGCACCTGCTGTGATTGTATTGGAACTCGTCACAAAAGGGTAGCTTCCAAACTCGATGTCTAGCAAAGTACCCTGTGCGCCCTCTGCCAAGACTTTTTTGCCTTGTGCCAGCGCATCTGCCAGAAAAGCTTCTGTCTGGGCGATCTTAAGCGTACGCATGAATTCGATGGCTTCCATGAAAGCGCCATCTTTGAGTTCATAGCCGAAGTGATACAACTCATCCAACATCCTACGATGCTTATCACGCAAAAACTCATATCGCTGCTGAAAATCCTCCAGTTTGATGTCTCCTACCCTCAAGCCATTTCGACCGGTCTTATCCATGTAGGTAGGACCAATGCCACGCAGCGTCGAGCCAATCTTATTGTCTCCTTTGGAGGCTTCAGATGCAGCATCAAGCAGCTTATGTGAAGGCAAAATAAGGTGGGCACGATCAGAGATGATCAGTTTGTCTCGCACATTCACCCCGCGTGCTTCGAGGGCTTCTACCTCTTTCTTAAGCGTAATGGGGTCGATGACGACACCATTTCCGATCAGGTTCATACACGAACCATGAAAAATACCCGAAGGGATCAAGTGAAGGACAAACTTTTCCTGATTGATCACGATGGTATGGCCCGCATTGGGTCCTCCTTGGAAGCGCGCAACTACATCGTACTGAGGCCCGAAGACATCAACGATTTTTCCTTTACCTTCATCTCCCCATTGGAGACCCAGTAATACATCTACAGCCATAAAAATTGGAGTTTGTGTGTGTCTGAAGTAATTCTTTTTTGAAAGAAGGGCGTAAGATTTCTTCCATTATGTATAGGCCTGATCTTTGAGGTCAGGCTGTAGTGGTTTAAGTAGAACAGAAATTTCTTCTTTGGAAGAAGATACCAAGTCAGAGGATCAAGGGCACATATAATGTACCCTTGAACTACATGCGGTTTTTCAGAAGACGCTTAGGAGGCTTTGTCAGCAAAGCTATCCAATGCTTCTGCTTTGTCAGCAAAAATGGTGAAGATCGTATTGAGCTTGGTCATCACCAAGAGATTGCGGATATATTCTGAAGGGGCACTCAGGACGAGTTCTCCTCCCTTCTTTCGGGCCTTCGTCAAAAGGCGGATCAGGACACCGATGCCCACACTGTTCATCAACTTGAGTTCGCTGAGATCCATAATGAACATGTCGATGCCTTCTTCCTGATTTTGGACAAATGAGTCAATGATCGGCATCCCATCGGTCTCGCCCATCAGTTTTCCTTTCAACTCATAAATCCCAATATGATTTTCTTTCGTGAAGCTAAATTCCATGCGTAAAGCGATTGCTAAGTAATAATTTCAACTATCGTAAGCAGATATTACGATGTCATTCTTTTTTTTCGCTACAATCGGGATCGTTACACGTCCCATAAAGCGTAAATGAGTGGCGGCTAATATCGAAGTTGAAGATTTGCCCTATGGTCTTTTCTATCTCACCCAAGCGGGGATCGCAAAACTCCATGACCTTACCACAGGTAGAACAAATGATATGATCATGTTGCTTGTAACCGTAAGACTTTTCATAGAGTGCCTGAGAAGTGCCAAACTGATGCCGCTTGACTAGGTCACATTCTACCAGCAGATCGAGTGTATTGTACACAGTGGCTCGACTGACTCGGTAGTTTTTATTTTTCATGTGGATATACAGAGATTCGACATCGAAATGGTCTGATCTCGAGTAAATCTCCTCCAGTATTGCGAATCGTTCGGGGGTTTTTCGTTGTCCTTTTGTATCGAGATATCCCGAAAAAATCTGCTTTACCTCGTCTATCCGTTCTTGCTGCTTCAAGGGGGGTACCTCTGGCATAACCGTTTTTTTGATTGTAACAAGCAAATATAAAAAAGATGTGGGAAGAAACACGTGTTCTCCTACGCTTCTCTACTATTCATACGAAGATTGACGGAGGAAAGATATGCCTTCCACCGTCTAGTCTGTTCGCAATTAAAGCTTGTTCTTCTTTTTCTTGGTCGTCTGGTTTACATACCAGGGGTCTGTAAGTTCCAGTGCGTACTCGATGTACTCAATGACGTCTTCTGGTGGCCCATCACTCTGGGTACCATAAGTAAATGCAATGCCTGTATCTACATCATTTCCTGAAAAACCAATGGCTAATTCCGCCAGCTTCCCCTTGGGGTCAGGCAATGCATATCTACCTTCATTTGAAAACCAATCACTTGGAACACTTTGTAGAAGTGCTGAAAAAATGGGCTCATCTGTGGTGCCCATAGCAAATTTACCTTTAGTCTGGCCGTCCATCGTCCCCATACGATTGATCGCGCCTGTCTGGCTCACCATCAAGGAAAGTATCGACTCCCCATCGACCTCCCACTTGATAAAAATCTGTGTGATCTTCTCTTTTACATCCATATCAGGTGTAAAGGTACAGACAAAAGACCACTAAACCTGCGCCTGATAGCAGGAAGAGCAGAGATAGGAAATAGTAGAGAAAAGATGGTCTTCTACAAGCAGGAAGTCGCCATTGCTGTTGTGCACTGAGCGTAATCTCCCCCCGAAACAAACTATCCAATCCCAGATACATACCTAGTCCGCCCATAAATAATACCCAAAGGACAGTAATGAAATCCATAACAACTACTTTAGCTCGTGAAACAAATGCGAATAGTAGTTCTAGCTAAGACGAAGTAGTGGGTGAAATAACATGTAATTAGGGCAAATTTTCTTTTTGTATCTAGTTTACAATATACGAAAATTTCTTACTCGTAATACACAGTTATTTTAAATAATTTTAAACTTACGTGATAAAAACGGTTAAGTTCGCTTTTCACCTACCCATTTACCTCACTTTTTTTACCCTATCTTTCTTTTCTCATCGTATGGTCGTTTTCCTATGGAAAATCCTTAACTTCGGACGAAAAATTTTTCTGCTAACAGACGACTAAACTACACACCATATGAAGCGACCGTCTATTCTTTTGACCCTCATCTTTCTCATAGGTTTAATTCTCACAAGCCATGCACAGGAATTGACCCAAACAGTAAGGGGTAAAGTTGTCGATAAGGAAACAGGGTTTCCGCTCATTGGCGCCCGTGTATGGATAGATGGAACCACCATCGGGAAGAATACAAATGATAAAGGCGAATTCAGATTAGAATCTGTACCTGTAGGACGCCAAACAGTGTTGACAAGTTACATCGGCTATGCTCAAACTCAGCAAGATGTAGAAGTCACCTCGGGAAAAGAGGTCGTCCTGGAAGTCGGTATGCCCCTATCTGCCGTAGAGGTAGAAGGCGCAACCATCGTCGCAGGAAAAGCAGGAGATGCCCAAAATGATGTCGCGCTCGTGAGTGCCAGAGGATTCACCGTGGCAGAAACCAACCTATACGCAGGGAGTAGAGGAGAACCCGCACGTATGGCCTCCAACTTTGCAGGGGTTCAGGGAGGGGACGACTCACGCAATGATTTGGTTATCCGTGGCAATACTCCCAATGGGGTACTCTGGCGTTTGGAAGGTATCAATATTCCCAATCCTAACCACTTTGTGATCCCAGGTACAGGAGGAGGATCTGTGACGATATTGAATAATAAGTTCCTGGCCAACAGTGACTTTTATACAGGTGCTTTCCCCTCAGAGTTTGGCAATGGCATTGCGGGGGTTTTTGACCTGCGCATGCGAAATGGAAACAATCAACAGCATGAATTTACAGGCCAACTGGGATTTTTAGGTACAGAGTTTACCGCTGAAGGCCCCATCGGTAAAAATTCTGGCGCTTCCTATCTGGCCATGTATCGTTACTCTACCCTGGCACTCTTCAGCTTCTTAAATGTAGACGTAGGAACAGATGCCATCCCACGCTATCAGGATGGTGCTTTTCGCTTTAATTTCCCTACCAAAAACGGCGGAAATATTGCGCTGTGGGGAATGGGAGGTATCAGTGACATCGACATTATACTCAGTGGGACGAACTGCTTTGTGGATGATCCCGATCTTTTCGCCTCCTCTCAGGATAGAGATCAATATTTTGGCTCCAATACCTTCGTCTCAGGTCTGACCCTCAACCAGCCTTTCAGTGCTTCAAGTTCACTTAGGGCCACGGTGGCCTACTCCCACCAGCGGGTAGACGCGAATCACGACCAGATTTATCAGTCCCAAAATGAAGCTCCTAACTGCGATAGTGGCATCGGCCTGAGCTTGGACTCTCTCCCACCTATCCTGGATTATACCTTTGCAGAGGATAAGATTTCGGCCAACGTGAAATACACACGTCGTTTTAGCCCCAAACATACGCTGTATACAGGGTTTACGACAGATTATTATTTCATGAACTATACCGACAGCGCGCGCACCGTACTCCCTCAAGGTAGTGGTCCCAATGTACTCCTCGCTTGGCGTACACGCTGGAATGCCCAAGACGAGAATGCCATCTTATTCCAACCCTATGTCCAGTATAAATGGAAGCCCAACGATAAATTCCAGTTGGTGGCAGGTCTTACGAGTCTCTATTGGAGTCTCAACGACAGCAGTTTCTCGCCTATTGAGCCGCGCCTTGCGATGTCTTACAACCTAGGAAAAGGACAAAAACTCAGTTTTGGTTCGGGATTGCATTCCCAAATCCAAAGTCCTTACCTGAATTACTACTCCAACCGCCCCAATACAGATGGCAGCCTTGATTTATATAATTTGGACCTCGGGCTCACGAAGAGTTTCCACGTAGTCATGGGGTATGATCGGCTCCTCGGCAAGGCGACACGCTTCAAGACAGAAGTCTATTATCAATACCTCTACAACATCCCTTCCTTTACCGATAGCTTGGATGCTTATTCGCTAATCAATGCAGGATCGGGATTTTCGCGCTTTTTTCCTGGACAGCTAGCCGATATCGGGACAGGAAGAAACTATGGCTGGGAGGTGACCTTGGAGCGATTTTTCAGGTCTAGGACAAATGGCGGATACTATTTTCTCTTCACAGGCTCTTTGTTCGATTCAAAGTTTCGAGGAAGTGATGGCATCCTCAATAATACGACTTTCAATGGTCGCTACGCAGTCAATGTCCTATTTTCCCGAGAATGGATCATGAAAAAGGGAGTGACACTCAATGTGGGTGGAAAATTTACAACTGTAGGCGGACGCTGGCGGGGAGAAGTAGATGATTTTAGATCTGCACGTGACCTAGAAGTAATTTTTAGATTGGACTCTACCTTCAATACGATTCAATTTCCCGCCTACTTGAGGCTGGACGGCAGGGTTTCTATTCGATGGAACAGAAAGCGTGTAACGCATGAACTGGCTATCGACTTAGTCAATTTCACAGGCCGTGAAAATGCCCTCTCATTGATCTATGTCCCCAATAATCCCGTAGATCCTGTCCAGCAGAATAATCAACTAGGTTTCTTACCTTTATTTTATTATAAAATAGACTTTTTTGCTAGCGGAAAGAACTGACAACCCTTAAAAATTCGGATACCTAAATCTTTTGCGTAAGCTTATTCAGTTTGTCCTATTTCCTTATTCACATGACAATTCCTCTATCTTTCAACTCTTGAATATATGAGGGTTCATATGTCAAAAAAGCCATTACCTCCTCTGTGTGTTCTCCTACATGCGGAGGAGGTGTTATTTTGGGGATAGTCGAATGAAACACACCCTGCATTAAACCCTTCACATCATCCCTCTTTAATTGAATATTTTGTACTTGGGGAAGTGACATGACTTCTGGCATTTGATGCACAGCTCCTGAAGGAACTTTCGCCTCCATTAGCTTGGTGAGTAGATCCTCGCGATTCCATTTGGAAATTCCCTCTTGCAGATAATCGTTGACGGTAGCTCGATGTTGCACCCTCAGAGGATTCGTAGCGAAATGCGCAGGTAAGGTCAGCCCCAGTACGCTAAGTAGTGCTCGAAATTGCTTGTCATTTCCTACAGCTAGGACTAGAGGCAGTTTGTCTGCTGTGGTGTAGATTGTTCCGTAAGGGACGATATTGGGATGCTCAGAGCCTTTGGGTTGGGGGAGGTGCCCTGCTTGCAGCCAGTTGGTTGCCTGATTCACCAGACCAGAAATGGCCGATTCCATCAACGAGACTGTGACCACTTTTCCTTTTCCTGTCTGTAGGCGCTCGATATAAGCTAGGAGCAAGCCCTGCTTGAGTTGGTGTGCGGCGAGCACGTCCATCAGCGCCACTGGCATCTTACTTTGCTGCCCAGGATGGCCATTCATATAAGTGAAACCCGCTTCTGCCTGAATGATCGCGTCATAGGCTGGGCGAGACTGGTCTGAGCCATAGCCATTGATTTGTCCGATGAGTAAGTGAGGGTTTTTATCCAAAAGCGTCTCCGCATCTACACCTAGCTTCTCTGCTTGTCCTGGTAGATAGCTACTCAAGACCATATCAGCCTTAGCAACCAACCTGTAAAGCACCTCACGTGCTTCTTTTTGCTTCAAATCCAGCCCGATTGATTCCTTACCCCAATTGACCGAAGTAAAATAAGCGGAAATGTCTGTGTCAATGTCCTCTTCTGGCAATTTCCATGATCGTGTGACATCTCCCTTCGTATGTATATTTTCCACCTTGATCACCCGCGCCCCACATTCTGCCAAAAACATCCCCACAGAAGGGCCTGCTAGCACACTCGCCAGCTCTACGACGAGCTGATCCTTGAAAATTGCCTGTGTCATGATGGAGCTTATTTCAGTTGGGCTTGTACCTCCCGTAGTGCTTGCTGGAAGTCTTTGCTATCTGGCTGGTATTTCACCGCCTGTTCATAGTAGTTTTTCGCAGATTGTAGATCTCCGTTGTATTCATAAATAGAGCCCAAGACAAAGTATGCTGAACCCATCGTAGGATCTAGCTTGAGCGCCTCCTCCATATCTGCGATGGCGAGGTCTACCCGCTGCTCCGCCAAGAAGTAGGCATAGCCTCTGAAATATCGAGCCAGGGCATATTGAGGATCTCTATTGATCGAAAGGGTATAACTTTCTACAGCTAGGTTGATTTCTTCTCCAAATAGTGTCGCATTCTCAGAGTTACGCGCACGCAGCGCATTGCGTAGATGGTAATTCCCTAGCTGGTAGCGCCCCAATGGGTGCAAGGGTTGATTTCGAATCAGCTGGGCATTGTATTTCATGGCTACGCGCTCATTTTCGTAGAAATCCAGGTAGATATCATGGAGCCTTGTTAGAGGTTTGGCAAAAGTCGAATCCAGTGCAAGGGCATCCAAGTATTGTTTGGTGGCTCCCTTATAATCCTGCTGTGCCTCTAGCAAAAATCCTTGTGCAAAAATGTAGATGGGTTGCTCAGGTGCAAATTCAGCTGCACGGGCATAGAGTTGCTGTGCCTCTCCATAATTTTGGTTGAAGAAAGCGACCTGCCCAAGCTGATAGTAGGCTTCCGAATTCTGCGTCCCCAGATCGATGGCACGCTGGTAAGCCGTACGAGCCTGTAGGGTATCTCCAGAAGTAAATGCCAGAAAGCCACGCCAATAGTGCAGATCAGGTCCTGTCTGATACAATGCAATCGCTGCCTCAATATCTGCAATCGCTCGATCCAAGCTATCTATTTGATAATACAATTCTGAGCGATCTTGAAACAAGGCATAGTCTTCAGGATTGCTTTCAATCTGCTTGGTCAGTGCCGCGATGCGTGAGACATCTGTGATGCTGTCAGGTCTAGCGGCCTGCTTGCTTGCATCAGTGTCAGTGTTTGTCTGCTCACAACTCACTAGCAAGGCCAGGCAAAAGATGCCCCATGGTATCCAACGTATATACATAAAAACTTTTTTCACACTCTAAAAGTGAGGATAAGCACTCCTCATTTCGCAAATATGTCTATCCTAGGTGGGATTAAAAAGCAACTTCAACATTCGCTGGGTCTTATCCGTAATTTTCACTCCTTCTGCCAACCGAAACCCACTGACACAGACGATTTGTCGGGCGTCCTCTACGATGATCGCATTGGTTTTCTCCTCTGGTCGGCGTTTCTGCTGGATGAAGACATCACTGAGAAGCTGGTGATTGTGCATGCCAAAGGGCTGCATTTTATCGCCTTTCTGCCAAGATCGGAGCTTAAGGGGAAACTGTACTTGATCTGCGTCCATATAAAATTCATTGGGATGATGGAAAACAGGCTTTCCTTCAAACGCAGAAATTATCATGCTTTGTCCATTGGGAAGAAGGATGAGTTCCTCTGAGATTTCGCCTAAGGTTACCTCCCAATCTTGGGTTTCTGATTTGATCCATGAGAGTCCTGAGGCCGTACGGACCATCCTTCCCAAGGACAGTTTCACCTCTTTTCCAGAAATCCCCTTGATCAATCCCTCTACGGCTGTTCGTAAGTGCCCGTGAATGCCCCATTGCTCCATCTGTGCTCCTACTAAGAGAGGAAGATGTTCTTCTCCCCAATCCTTTTTGAACTTTTGCCAATCCAAATGTTGAACCCAAGCATCCTGTACCTCTGGCGATACATAAGGCTGCATGACTTGCTTCAGCATATTTTGTTCAGCTTCGTGATGACGATACTTTTGGATCACTAGTTCTTGGAAAGAAGGATTCATTTTTTCTAAAAGGGGTGCCCACTGAAGGCGTACCTGATTGCGCAGATAGGTGGGTTTGAGGTTCGATTTGTCTTGGCGATAAGGCAGTCCCAATTCTTCTAGTGTATGGAGGATTTGGTTTTTGGTCAATGAAAGGAGGGGGCGAATATAGGGTCCTCTCTGGGGAGGAATTCCTTTCCATACTTTGGCGCGATGTCCCTTGACTAGGGACAATAGAAGCGTCTCGATCTGATCGTCTTGATGATGAGCTGTCGCACAGTATGCATATGAATACTTACCCATCAGTTCTTCAAAAAAGGCATATCGGATCTCACGCGCCGCTATTTGGACCGAAAGTCCCTCTGATTCCATTCGTTGTTCGGGATTCTCTCTGTGTAGATAAAAAGGGACATTCCAATCCTTTGCTAACGACTGCACAAAGTTCTCATCTGCTTCAGAATCCTCTCCTCTCAACTGATAATTCACATGCGCACAGGCAATCTGATACCCAAGGTTCTTCAGCACATGGGCTAAGAATACCGAGTCAGGCCCTCCACTGATCCCTACCAGCACCTTTTCAGGAGGTAGAATAGAAAAAGTGTGGACCATTTGCGAGGACACCTCTTTTATCATACTGTGACTGCTACTGTATTCGTTCTTCACAAGGAAAATTTACTGGATGACTATTCTAATCTGAGTAACGATTTGAGTTTTTGAATTTGTTGAAACGAAACCTAACATTTATCCTACACGTCTAATAACGTTAGTTGACATTTCATTAGGTTCATTTTTTGAAATGATGGAAACTTTGAAAAGGTATGACTTTCTCTCTATGCATTATAAACACCATAAAGAACATCTGAAGGTGCATTTTTTGTTGATTTAGCCCAAAAACCCTACATCCTTCAAAAAAGTTCGTAATGTGGAACAGTAATTGTCTAATGAAAGAAAATCGCCCTTTTATCGTGAAACTTTTCGACCATGATAAAAATTTTTAAATATACAGCTACACTTTTTCTCGCATATTCACTTCTCATACTTAGTGGACAGGCTCTTGCTTTTGAAGCATTTGTTGGCACTTGGATGCCCACAGAATCTGCCTTTCCTCAGATTAAGATAACCGATAATCAAGGATTATTACGCATTTCTGCTGAAGGATCATTTATCGGTATTCAGAAGAAAGGAATCATTAGCCAACAGGCAGCCAATCAGCCCAAGATGGCCCTATCCGTTCGTTTTACCTTATCGGATGGGGATGCAATCGTCCATATACACAACACAGGTGTGATGCTTGAGGCACAATGGGAGTTGCTCAATGGGTCAAAACAGAAGAAATTTGCTTCTACCACTTATACCCGTCAGGTCAGTCGTACCCGAAGTGCAATAGCCACGGGCGCCATCAAGGGATGGGTCGTAGGAGAAGCGAAAAGTACCGCAGGGATTTTCCAAATCTCTTTGTATGGTCCAAATGATCATCGACAGTTTGTCCGCACCTTACCATTGGGGCGAAGCAAATCGTTCAACTTCGAATCTCTGCCCGACGGAGACTACTGGATATTTGTCGAGTCTAGAGGACATACCGCGATTCAAGCCTTTCCATCCCAGAAGAAAATTGTCGTCAAAAATGGACAAATTGTTGTTCAAAATGTGGAGTTGAGGTAGAGCAGATCCCGTATGTGGGATTTCGCGTTGCTCAAGAGAGCAGAGAGCAGAGAGCAGAGAGCAGAGAGCAGAGAGCAGAGAGCAGAGAGCAGAGAGCAGAGAGCAGAGAGCAGAGAGC
>JBCBFT010000069.1:0-37326 GCA_038527485.1 Bacteroidota bacterium | reverse complement strand
GAGGTAGACATAGCACTTTTTCCCACAAGATCACAAAATCCCAACCAATATAACAGATGGAACCGCTGGACGCTTACCCATCAAGCATGAATTCCATATTTTCCGTGGACTCTGCTACAGGCTGAGGCTTGACTGCCACACGCGTGACGTCTTCTTTTTCGTCATAATTAAATGCACCAAACTGATTCGCCGTGCGGTTGAAAATCAGTGTCCAGTTGCCTTCAAATGGGATGGTGAAGAACGCATATTTTCCCTGAGGAAGCTCTTGACCTGAAATGACGACATCTTTTGAGAATTCGATTGTTGTAGCTTGATTGGCTCCTGTGCGCCATACCTCTCCGTACGGGACAAGGTCTCCCCAGATGGTACGCTCCTTGACCGCAGGACTACTGTAGTCAATGGTAACACCAATATCACCCATAGTTCCTTTCAACATTTTACGCGGGCTTGGAGCCTCAGGATCTGTCACTGTGACTTCAAAAGCAGTAGATGGGGCTTCTTCTGTTTGAGTAGTTGTGGCACTTTCCTGTCCCTCCGTACCAGTCTGTTCTGACGCACAACTAAATAACCAAATGGCCATCAATGCGATCAGTACATGTGTGAGTTGTTTCATTCTTAATTGTTTTGTTTAACCATTAGGAGGTTTAATGTAAAAAATTACCTCTCCTAGTCCAATTTTCTCTCCCTTATGTTTATATTTTTGGGCGAAATAGGTGGTAAACAAAGTCGTAACAAGCTCATTCTATCCTGTTTTTATGAGGGTGGAAAGCTCATCCACTGCGTTTATACACTTGCTCTTTATTGGCAATCCACTGATTGAGTAGCTGCTCAAAGACTTTGTAACTAGCTTGCAGACTGTAAGGCTTTACATAAAAGGCATTGGCTCCAAGCTGAAATACACGTTCGCGGTCCTTGGGCATTTCCGAGGCAGACATGACAACAATAGGAAAGCGAATCAACTCCTCTTCCTTCATCTGTCCGAGTAACTCCCAACCATTCATCAGTGGCATTTTCAAGTCGAGAATCATGAGATCCACTGGTACATCAAATTCTTTTGCCTGCCTAAGATATGCGAGTGCTTCTAGCCCATTACTTACCCATTCTACACTCACTCTAAGCCCCGACTTACGAATAGACATCATCGCAATATCCGCATCCGTCGTACTATCCTCTACTAATAATATATTTCCCTGACTAAATTTTTTCATACAAACCTTCGTAATCTTCTTCTACATATTTTCTGACAAAAGGGTGTTAAAACCCTCTCTAGACTTTGGACCTTACCTCAACTTTTATCCTCTACAACCTATGTCAATCATCAATCAAATGCATGAAAGCTACATATCTTCATGTAATGATCCACTAACAATATCTTTCTTTCGAATAAATCCACAAGGCTAAATATATAATATTCCTTACGAGTTCGAAACTACTGTATCATAGCTTTTATAAAAAAAATTCTTAGAAAAAGAGCAGCTAAATACTTCAACATATCGTACAAAACCCCACTATACATGTACTTATGTAGATGTTAGATACAACTTAAACAAACACTTATTTATTCTATATAAGTAATAAAAGTGAATGACTATTATCCCAAGTAGCCACCTAAATGTAAGGAAAGCCTTCTCATCGACTTAGCACCTTACAGTCTATCATTTTTGTTATCCGTAGCTTCCAGGCATACGAGCATACATCGCATATCGCTTATGCCCTTGATACTGCCGCCCAGTATAAAGTTCTGCAATACTGTACATTTCTTGACAAGGAAGGTCTAAAGCGATCCATTTTGGAACTTGCGCATCTTCTGGACCGTCCGACTGAATCCATTCCTCTCTACATGCCTGAATCTGCTTTTGAAGTGCTGTCCCTTCTGCATTGAGTCGACTAGAGGTGAGATAGAGAAACAACTGAGCGATCACCAATATCCAGAAAATACCTGTAAGTAAGGAACTCGTTAAGTACATGATGGATATCACCAAACCTACTTGGGCAATAAGCGAGATTTTGGTCAGCAAGCTTTGGTACCACTGTGTATCTCTAGCATTCAAATTCTTACCCCACAAAATCATGTAGAGGTAATTTCTTACCCAGTTGCCCCACGCTTGTCCTGGCTGACGCTCCAAATAGGTGTCATCTACCCACTTTCCCAAGACAAACTTTGTGAATAATGCCAGGAAGAACATAAATACCCCCATAGGAACCAGTAACCAGAGATCTAGTCCTGCCCAAAAGTGCATCAGCCCCAGTACCATGATACTTGTCAGTAAGAATCCTATTCCAAATATCAGATTCATTGGTAGATGATAATTCTTGAGTTTCTTCTTCATATAGCTATCTACCTGAATCATCAGGCTATCAATCATTTTGGTCTTCTCTGCACGTGTGATGATACGGTTTAGGGGATGTCCATTAAATCCAAGTCCGACACGTTCCTCTGCTGGCAAGGCACGAAAAGCTAGGGGGTCTATCAAATCCATGACAAAACCTTCCGACTGTGATTTCCACGTCAGACGATACACACCTTTTTTGACTGCCGAAAAAAAGTTGACGATCAGTAGATTCCAATCAGAATTTCCTACCCAAAAGTAACGCAGAGTCATAGGAGAAAACGTCTTGACATCAGGAAGTTCTGCATGATCGATCTTTTGCGCACGATAAGCGATCCAAGCAAAAATACCTCCATAGTACAGGGTAAGGACTGTCCCACAAAGTGCCAAGCAAGAGAAGAAATGTAGCAGGGAAAAACTCATGGTTGAAAGGTTAGGTCAGAGAAAAGGCGCATGGCGCGACTATAATTAAAAGAGCTTTTCACATGGACTAAGTTGGAAATTGTGATAACTATTTCCATAAAAAAAGCCCTACCATACGGCAGGGCCAACCCTATTAGGTTTAAGCGAGAATATTCTTAAAAAGCATATCCGTTTGTCGCGATCAAGTGATCTGCGATCTCACGACGTAGCTTCTTTGTGTTTACGAGTGGCGCTTTGGTGAAACGCTTGAGTCCCATCATCAGGACTGTCTGCTCATCTTCCTTTGCAAAGGCAGCCAAAGCTTCCTTACCTGCTAGCCATACCTTATCTACGGCTTCGTAGAGGTATACTTTCGCCATGTTGATTTGGTGTTGTACAGCATCTTCTCCACGTTGGCTCGCCAACTTCTCAGCGCGTAGGATCGTACACTCAGCCGCATATACTTCAATGATCATATCAGCTAGGTTCATCAGGATTTCCTGCTCATCATTGAGAGAAGCCCCTAAATCCTGCGCTGCCTTACCAGCTACCATCAAGATGGCTTTCTTCAGATTTTTCAGCGTCTTCTTCTCATGTGCAAACAACTCATCTCCTGGCTCAGAGAAGTCAGGCAAACCTGTCAGCTCATTGGCTACAGCCATGGCAGGTCCCATGATGTCTAGTTCGCCTTTCATGGCGCGCTTGAGGATCATCCCTACGAGCAGCATACGGTTGATTTCATTGGTGCCCTCGTAGATACGTGAGATACGCGCATCGCGGTAGCCACGCTCCATGGGTGCATCTGCGGAGAATCCCATACCACCGAGTACTTGCACGCCTTCGTCTACGACATAATCCAGTACCTCAGAACCGTGTACTTTGATGATGGCAGCTTCAATAGCAAACTGCTCTACGCCCTTCAGCAATGCTTGCTCCTTGGGAAGTCCCTTTGCTTCCAGATCTTGGATTTTATCTTCGATGTCTTGTCCTGCACGGTAGCTCGCAGCTTCGGTCGCAAACGTGCGGATGGTCATCTCAGCGAGCTTGTGCTTGATCGCTCCAAAGTTAGAGATAGACTGGCCAAACTGCTTGCGCTCATTGGCGTAGCGTGTAGCATAGCTGACGGTCTCCTTGGCTCCTCCGATCACACCCGCACCTAGTTTGATACGTCCGATGTTGAGGATGTTTACTGCGATCTTAAATCCTAGCTGACGATCAGCTAGCATATTTTCTACAGGCACAGGCGTCTTATCGAAGAATACTTGACGCGTAGAAGATCCTTTGATCCCTAGCTTCTTCTCTTCGTCTCCCATGGTGATGCCTCCGAAGTCTTTCTCTACGATGAAAGCTGTCAGGTTTTTATCGTCCTCTATCTTGGCAAATACGATGAATACATCTGCAAAGCCTGCATTGGAGATCCACATCTTCTGACCTGTGATCAGATAATGCGTTCCTGCTTCATTCAACTCAGCTTTTGTCTTGCCACTGTTGGCATCAGATCCTGCACCTGGCTCAGTCAAACAGTAACATGCTTTCCACTCGCCTGAAGCTAGTTTGGGAAGATACTTGGCTTTCTGAGCTTCACTCCCGTAGTACTGGATGGGCAATGTACCGATTCCCGTATGCGCACCATAGGTAGTGGAAAATGATCCTGCAGAGCCAATGATATCAGCCATCAACATAGAAGTGTTGAAGCTCATGCCCAATCCACCGTATTCTTCAGGTACAGTCACCCCTAATAAGCCGAGTTCCCCCGCTTTCTCCACGATAGAAGGCATCAAGCCTTCTTCCATAGCATCAATACGCTCTATGTGAGGGGTGATTTCAGTGTCAATGAAATCTTGGCAAGCTTGTGCCATCATTTTCTGCTCCTCAGAAAACTCTTCGGGAATGAAGATATCCTGGGCATCAGTTTCACGAATGAGGAATTCTCCTCCCTTAATTGCTTGTTTGTGAGATACTGTATCCATCAGCTTATGCTTTATTTCGAGTAAGTATTTTTATCCCTTTTTAGTATGCATGCATACTTTCCAAAACTAAGATAGTTAAAAAAGCCGTTCGTACCGCATAAAAGTAAGATTATTTTGGCCTTTTGGCCTAAAAGGCTTTACTCATTAAACGGGAGAGACTTGTAATCAGTTACTTAAAGTGTTTTATTTTTTTCAAAAATTTAAATAAAGGAAGTGTCAAACCTCACCGTATGCAAGATTCGTCATCGAAGAGATAGAAAAATATCCATATTTAGATGTAAAGTTTTCCCTTAAAATAGCCCAAAACGTTTTCTTCGAATGGCCGTATTCGGACGTTGGATATCGATGATATCTGATAGCTTATATTTGTCAAAGCCCTTGTACAATGCATTGACCCCTTTCTTCAATTTTAGCTCTACCTCTTCTTGATAGATCGGAAAAAGTGTGTAGAAGTGGATCTTCTTGTCAGGAAGTTCTAGGAGGCGAAAGTCATCATCGAAAAGTACCGAAGGTAAGAGGAGCATGGTATTGAAACCTACATTTTCTGCGAAGGGCTCTGCAGGATCTCCATTGGGGATGGTGTGTCCAAATCCTAGCCATGTTTGATACACGTGCGGGAAGCGCGCCAAATATTTGAGGGAACTGATCGGCCAATAATTGGTGGTGTCTTTCATGCCTTCCTCTGACAGATCCCATGCTTCGGGCAAGCAGATACTCAGCTCTGCATATTGATGCTCCTCCAATTCCTCGGGAACTGTCATAGGTAAATCGCTCATTCCTGATGTGATCAAGGTATGGAAGGGCTTCTCTTTGGTAGGTTTCACCCAATGCACATCAATATGGACCATGTCAGAGACTATCTCATGAAATACAATGTCTACATTGCCTACATATTGTTCAATGTGATCCGAGATCGCTTCCAAGGACGAATCCTCTCCAGGTGCTTGCCATTCCTGATCTTCTTGGGCGTTGTGACGGTAGATGGGATCTCCAGCTTCTGACTTTTCCATTGGGGCTAACAATAAATGGAGGATAAAATTAGGAAAAATTTTGAGAGGCTAAACTTGATCGCAGGTAATTTCATACATATCTCGATCACATGCTGGGATGTCTACGGATGCATGGTAAAAAAATGATCATTTAACTAAAGATGCACACTAGCCACCCAATCTCGTGTAAAAAATATGCATGATTATCCTTCAGCCTCTATCCTTATTTTCATTGTCCCTAATCAAGTGACCACAAAAAAGTCACATTAACCCCATTGCCATCAATCCCAGGGTTTAAATCGAATAAGTTGTTATTGGAATGATGAATATGGCCGTAGCTAGCTCTGATTTTATCTTGGCTATCAAAGGTATATTCTACCCCAAAAGCACTTGTCAGATTAAACGTAAAGTTTGTCCCTCCCTCTGGAAACTTGCTAAAGCCATAGAAAATACCTGCGCCGTGTTCCATATAAGGACTAAATTTTCGACTACCCAATACGTACCATCTATAATAAGAGTTTAAGCCCATACCTGCCCCGCTGTAGTTCGGCGCGATCCACTGCTGATTGTTGAGTTCTAGCCCGATCCCGAACCAGGGCGCCAACCGCTTTTCAAGCCCTATATTTTCCATCACAATAGAGGAATTGAACATTGCCCCAAAATACCCTCCTCGCACGAGGGCAAAGTTGAGGGTTTGATTGTCTCCTGCCCATTTGGTTATAGCATAGGAGGTCGCAGCTGCTCCCATCACGACTAAAAATGAGGTTTGATTAATCAATACAAGCGGATCACCTACGCGAATAGGAGGAATGCCAGGCCAGCCATCTTGTCCTTGCGCTTGGAGCGATGAAAGACAAAGACTAGATAACATGAGCAGCATACAGAGAATCGATTTCATCATAGTCATTGAGGTTAGTTTGCAACTCATAAATGGTACAATCGCCATGCCCACTTTTATCCAGTATGCGTGAATAATCTATTTTTTGAGGTAAATGAAAATGAATGGTGCTAGAATCAGCTTTCTTTAAGTGCTCGTCCAATTCCAATCTTTAAACTCGGGATTCAAAGCCACGAAGCTAGGTCTATTAAGACTATGCTTGAAACTTCAAATCTGCGAAAAGTTTGTGCTTTCAGAACCTGAACTTCAGCTATTTTGATCTATTAAGCTCCAGTATTTTTCGCAAAATAGCTGTTGCCAGAGCCTAAAATCTCTGCTTTTTCACTAGATTTTCATTGTTCCAAACAGGGTCTTAATCTATCCTGCAAAACGGGATCATCTTTCATTTTCTATGTAGAGACGCGATAAATCGACGTCTTTACATAGAAAATACGCCATCAACAATCGTGAAAATCATTCCTTAACTTTCTTTAGCTTTCTCAAATGATGACCTCTATGCATATCCTTGTTCTCTGTCCTTATCTCACAGATTCACACAAACAATGGGCTGAGAGCTATCAACGATACAGTGCGCATAAAGTGGAGATTTTTTCTCTTCCTGGCAGACATTGGAAGTGGCGGATGCATGGGGCAGCGGTCACTTTTGCGCAGCAGTTGGAAAGTATGGAGCAAGCACCTGATGTGATCATCGCAACAGATATGCTGGATCTCACCACATTTCAAGCTTTGACCCGAAAACAAACGGCTCACATCCCTACGATTCTTTATTTTCACGAAAATCAACTCACCTATCCCTGGTCTCCGACGGATCAAGATCGCTCGCAGAATCGGGACAGACATTATGCATGGATCAATTACGTATCCGCGCTCGCAGCAGACCAACTTTGGTTTAATTCGATTTATCACCGACAAGCTTTCTTGGAGGCATTACCTGATTTTCTGAGGGCCTTTCCTGATCATCAGCATGTGAGCTTGGGAGAAAGGTTGACACATAAAGCACACGTTTTACCCGTAGGAATTGAATTAGGTGAGAAAAAAAGTCGAGAAAAGGATCAAACACGGCCTCCCCTTATCTTATGGAATCACAGGTGGGAATATGACAAGGGTCCTGAAGCCTTTTTTCAGATAATGATGGAGTTACAATCAGAAGGAGTAGATTTTCAGTTGGCCGTATTGGGAAAAGCATTTGGGAAGGTACCTGCTATTTTTGCAAAGGCGAAGGAGGTGCTGGCTGACCCAATCGTACACTGGGGATATACAGAGAGTCGAGTGGAATACGCGCATTGGTTGGCAAAAGCAGATATTTTACCTGTTACTGCGATTCATGAGTACCAGGGGCTGTCGGTCATTGAGGCCATTCATTCAGGCTGTATTCCTCTCCTCCCCCATCGCTTGAGTTATCCCGAATTGATTCCTCCTCCACTGCATGGGGCTTATCTCTACCAAGAGGAAGAGGAATTGAAAGCAAAGTTAAAGAACCTTTTACAAAAGGAATCATTACCCCATGTAGACTTAGACATGTCTCGATTTGATGTGCATCATATGAGTCGTCAATACGATCATACCTGCGAAAGGCTCATCATGCTCCATTCTGGCTGAGTAGTACAATCCCACCTACTACGATGATTCCTACAAGTACTGCTAGGGCAATCTTCCACCAGGATTTAGGTTTGCGACCTGCAATGGCGCCCGTCTGGCCATTGACGATGAATTGATAGACTTTGTCTTTGTACTGATAGGAAGCCAGCCATATAGGTAGCAAGAGGTGCTTGAATGTTAGTCCTTCCTTATCTGTATCCACGCGCAAAAAGCGGTGCGTATCCCCAGGAACCTGACGTGCGCAGGCTGCATATAATGCATCGTCCATTTTGGCATCTGCCGTACGAAAGCCTTCTTTTACATCTTTTTGATACAACTCTGTATCCCAACCTAGCAGGAATTGCTCATCAAAATTGACGGTTTCATTAAGCTCATAAGGCAGAATCCGCTCCATCAACTCCTGCCCGACGCCGTGCGACGCTACGACTAACACATCATCGAAGAACTGCTCTAGATATCCACTGGCATTTTTCCAGCGAATTTTTCGCACTTGGCGTGTGCGTCGGTTGCCTTCGGCATCTGTGTAAGACTCCGATACATAATAATAGTAACCAGCCTGAGCGGTCCAGCGCGAGCGGGTGAAGGCATCAAAGGTCCAGAAAGGCAGATACATTCCGTGTATGCGGTCGATTTTGGCGACTTTTCGCAGGTTATTGGGCGCAAACCAGCCCTTGGATAGCCATTGCTTGTAAGAGGCAAGCCCTGCTTCTTTTGTAATGGTGAAAGGTAGGACACCCGTCGGCTTGATCAGACGGGTCTCTGTCGCCATTTCATTTACCTGCTCCGAGTCGCAGAAAGGGCACACAATCCGCACCGTATCATGAGGAAAAATCGTGTCTGCTCCACAATTTTCACAATGGAATACCTTTTCCTTAACCCCAAATTCATGCGTCAACTCATCCATATTGTCTGCCATATGGAGTGGATGTTCGACTACTTGATCTGCTTCTTGAGGCAGTTCCTTCTGGTAGCCACAATGATTACATTTCAGTCCACGAGAGACGGGATCATAGACGACTTCTTGAGAACCACAGTTGGGGCAGGATATTTGGAGCGTTTGGGTTGTTGTGTCAGACATGTGCGGAGTAGATCTTTCTGTGAATATAGAGGAAAAATCGCGTAGAAGGTTGAAAAGTTGCGGATATGAAATGATGGACAGGAAAGAAGATATATTTTACGGTATTTCGTTTGCAACACTTATCTTCGCTGCTCGTTGGATGATAAGATATGCGCTGGCTGATTCTTCACAGAAATACACTTCTCTTAATTTTGGGCCTTCTGACTGCCGTCATGGCAGGGGGAGTTTTCCTATTACGGATCAACTTTAGCTTCGAAAGCTTCTATCCCAAGGAAGATCCAGAATTTAAGTATTACCAAGAATTCTCCGAGAATTTCACGGAGGAGCAGAATTACATCATTTACCTCGCGGTCAAAAGTCCCTCAGCGGATATATTTGATGCCTCCTTTTTGCGAAGAAGTGACCAGCTCTTTCAAGAGATCAAAAAGCTGGAAGGCATCGACTCTGTACTGAGTGCCTTACAAATGGTCCAAGTGCGTAGGCGAGGGGTATCTTTCAAGCAAACGCCTTATCTCGAGTTCGAGTCGGAGGAGATGCTGGATCGTTCTAAGCAACGCAACCAGAAGGATTCTACCCTCATTGGTACCTTCATCACCAGGGATAGACAAAGTGTCTGTGCCTATCTATTCACTGATCCAGCTATTTTTGACAAGCCCGCAAGAGACGATATGAATCGAGCCTTGGAGGCCACATTGGATGAGTCTGGCTTGAAATATCAGCTTTCGGGCATCCCGCACATCCGCACCAAGTACGTCGAAACCATTGCACAAGAATTAGGCCTCTTTATTGGTTTATCATTGGTTCTCATTACGACGGTTCTTTTCCTGACGTATCGAAGTAAATGGGGAATCCTTCTCCCACAAATTGCGGTTGTAGCTTCGCTCATCTGGATACTGGGGTTCATGGGGCTGACAGGTCAGGGGATTGACTTGATCAGTAACTTGCTCATCCCAATCATGTTTGTGGTGGGGACCTCAGATGTCATCCACTTGATGACCAAATATCTATCGGAAGTCCGAAGTGGTAAGTCGGTGGGCGATGCAATGGATATTACGCTAAGAGAGATTGGGCTTTCGCTGTTTTTGACAAGTGTGACGACTGCGGTAGGATTTGCCTCACTGATCATTTCTCGCATTCCTCCGATTCGAAATTTCGGTTTGTATGCAGCTGCGGGGGTGCTTTTCACCTTCATTATCACCATCATCATTCTCCCCAATGCGCTGCTTCGCATTCCTCCTGAGCATTTTTCTCGTGCGCGCTCTGTAGAAAGCGGCAAGTTTTGGAAGCCCTTTATGGATGGGATTTTCCGATTGACACAAAAACGGAGTGGTTTGATCGTGGCTTGCTTTACGGTGGTCCTTGGTGCCTGTATATGGTTGGTCCTCAAGATCCCGATGGATACACACCTGATCGAAGATGTAGGCAAGAACGACCCTATCCGGAAGTCGATGGAGTTTTTCGAGGATCAATCCTTTGGTCTGCGACCTTTTGAGATCGGCATTCATATGAAGCAAGATTCGATCCCCATCACCGATTATAGAGTCTTACAAGAAATAGATAAATTCCAGAACTTCCTCAACGAACAGGAGAAGTTCAGCCCCTTCTTGTCTCCTGCCTCTCTGGTCAAACAAGCAAATTATATCTACAAGGGAAGTCGGGCACGCCATCTAAAAATTCCTGATAAACAAGAATCTGTAGATGAACTGCTAGGATTCATTGAACTCGATGAAAACTCCCGTACGCTGCTACAAAAAGTCATCAGCGAAGATGGAACTGTAGCAAGGATGAGTACGACCTGTGCCGATTTGGGAACGGATCGTTTCTCAGAAATCTATGAAAATGTAGACCAATTTTACCGTACTGAGTGTGATACCAGCTTATTCTACTATCGCTACACAGGTCATGCCTATCTGACGGAGCACAACCTCCAATATGTGCGATCGAGTCTACTAGGCGGATTGAGTATTGCCTTTGTGGTAGTCGGATTCATCATGGGTTTGTTGTTTCGCTCCTGGCGCATGCTCCTGATTTCGATGTTCCCCAATGTCATTCCCCTGCTCCTGACGGGAGGAGTAATGGGTTTATTTGGCATTACCTTGACCGCTTCTACTGCACTCGTATTTGTCATCGCCTTCGGTATCGCTGTGGATGATACGATTCACTTCCTGACGAGATATAAGTTGGAGCGGCAAAAAGGATTGACGAAGTCTCAGGCCATTCGCAATACCATTTATGGTACAGGAAAAGCCATGATTTTGACTTCCTTGATTCTGATGGGGGGCTTTGTGCTCTTGCTCGCGTCGGACTTTGGGGGTACGCTTAATACAGGACTGTTTACCGCCTTGACGATTGTCTTTGCACTGTTTGCGGACTTGCTGCTGCTGCCGATTTTGTTGAAGTACTTCGGGAAGTAGGGTTTAGAAAGCACACCAACGAGACGTTGGCGCGCTGGCTTTTTTCCTCATAAAAAAAGCCCGATAAAGAATCACTGTCATTCTTTACCTGGCTCATTATCTCAGAAAATTCAATCCTTAGTTGATCACCTCTTTAGCGGGGATCTTCGGTAGCGGAGGCACTGATGCTACCATGGGCTGCTCATGCGTCTGCGCAATCTGCTTCAACAGTGCCAGATCCTCACGGCTTGGCGAATGCTGCCAGTTTTCGTTGAGCTGGAAAGGCTCTAGATATCTGCCGACATCATACCGTCCCGAGAGCGTCTCTGCATGCTGCATACATGTCTTGACATCAAAGAATTTTTGCATCAATGATACACCAAAGTTACTACAGGTAATGGCCAGCGTAGCTTTATTGCCACTTCTCAGATAGGGAAGCCAGATGAATTCATTGACCTTGTCGTTTTCGTAGGTCGGGATGTCAGGGAGGAGGTCTGCGAGGGCATCCTGCCCCTGAAACCACTCTGCGAGGCTCGGGATGCGCCCATTAAGGTCTTCGGCACAATGCGCAGCCGCAATGTCACGGACCATCACAGTCGTCCCATCAGCGTTTCTCATAAAATCACCAAACAGGTCCGAGCAGATTTCTATACCGTAGGTACTGTGTAGGAGCGCATGATGCTTGAGATGAAAATAAAATAGTTTAGAAGAGTCAAGAAATTTGTGGATGGGAAGATAATCCTCAGGTTGGCCGCCAAACTTTTTTTGCGAGAGCAGGCAATGCTTCCAGGTATCCATTCGATGCAACGTTTTGATAGGTTTATTTGAGTATTAAATAGATGTGTAGAGCGGAAAAACGATTCTCCCGCATAAACTGAGGTACTATTTAATCAAAAGAATATTTGTAAACCCTTATAAATCAGTCGATGGACATTATTGAACTTTGTATGGCAAAAATCTGAACGGGTTTGGAAAGGCCCCATTGGAGGAATCCACTAAAAACCTACCCCGAGTGCTAGGAGCATTTGCTGTAAATGCTGGGCATCTTTGGCTACATCCAAGGCACCGACTTTTCGTAGACGTGCGTCATGACCAGGGGAGATGTGACCTGCACCTGCAAAACCAATGACTTTTAGCCCAGCAGTAGCCGCTGCTTCCACACCTGTCAGGCTGTCTTCGATCACCAAAAGGTCCTCAGGACCAATCCCAATACTCTGGACAGCAAGTAGATACACATCTGGTGCAGGCTTGGGATTGGCAACCATCTCTGCGCTGAAGATCCGTCGCCCAAAGTATTCACGCACACCTGCGCGTGTAGTAGAGCTGATCACACTGCGGAGGTTACTATTGGAGACGACCGACTTGGGGAGTTGTACTTTGCGGATCAGATCAGGCATTCCTTTGATGGGTTTGAGCTCTGCGGCAAAGCGCTTAGCAAAAATTTCACCTACTTGATGTAAAAAATCCTCAGGTACATCCACGCCATCTTCTTGGCGTATGCGCTCGACGATGATGGTCTCTTTTAGGCCTGCAAACCGATGGGCATGTTCCAAGGCCGTGGACTGGTAGCCGATGGGCTGAAGCATTTCGACGGTAATCTCTGAGGCCAGAATTTCGCTATCGACGATGACGCCGTCACAATCAAAGATCAGATGCTGGATCATAGGGAATAGGGGTTAGTAGTCTGTTGGGTCTACGAGAATCATGCCTGAATGTGACCTGAGTATGAGAGATATTTTAAATTAAGTGAGAAGACAGATATTGAGAGGCGATCCTGAAAGAGATTTTGCTACGATTAAGACAAGAGGCTTAGACCATGTTTAAAACTTCAAATCTTTGAAAATTTTGCTGTCTTTTTGCCATTGATGAGCACCTTTTTGCTTTCCTCTCGTAAAAGCGATAAATCACTAGAGACGAAATCATTCATTTACATATGTTGATAGAACTGGCCATTGGAGATGCATACGGAGCGGGATTTGAATATGTAGATAAAGAGATTGTCCTAAATCATAACAATCTCACTTACAGACAACATCCCAGACATCTAGGGACAAAACCTGGGATGTATACAGACGATACACAGATGAGCTTAGCGATTGCAGAGCTGATGGTATCGGGTGAAGAATGGACAGAAATCAATATAGCCAATCGATTTGTCGAGGTGTTCAAAAGAGACGAACGAGAAGGCTACGCGGGCGGATTTTATCATTTTCTCCAAAAAATAACAGGCGGTCAAGAATTTCTAGACAAAATCAATGGAACCAGCGACAAAAGCGGGGCAGCTATGCGCGCACCTGTGATCGGAATATACCGTGACAGACAAGAAGTATTGGAGAAGTCAAGAATCCAGGCAGCACTCACACATGACTCCAAAGATGGCATCAACGCCGCTCAGGCGGCGGCTATGATCGTCCACTTTTTCTTATGGGAAGGAGGGAGAAAACAAGATTTGGCCAAATACATCAAATCTCATGTCAAGGGTGACTGGCTCAGCAGATGGACAGGCAAAGTACGATCTAAAGGATGGATGAGTGTGCGAGCAGCAATCACTGCGATTCAGGATGCAGATACGATGAGTGACCTTCTCAAACGATGCATTTCCTTTACAGGCGATGTAGATACCGTAGCAGCCATTGCCTTGCCTGGAGCTAGTGTCTGCCGAGAACTGAAAAACGATCTCCCAACATGGCTGTATTACGAGCTAGAAAATGGCCCTTTTGGCAGGATATACATTGAGAATTTGGATCAGCGATTGAAGGAAATGTTTGCTCAAACATGAAAAAGCGATCAAAATAGGATTATATCTCATACCCTTTGATTGTAGGACTTAAGTCCACATGCTATATGACCCAGTCCCGTTAAGACAATGAACCATCTCCAAATCCTGCAAAGGTCACATGTAATTGTTCACCTCCGCAATATCAGCTTATCTCTTCTCTCCATTATCCAAACCCGAAACAGATCTCTTCTCGTATGAAGAGAAGTGCTATAGATTATATAACCATATGGAGCAAAGAGACTATTTGAAAGATCAAATCGAACAGCTAGGTAGGGTGCTGGGAAACATGCTGGCGGAATTTTTACGGCTCAAAACTGCCGGACAGTTATATCAGGGGATTGCCGTCTCAAACGAGCAGCTAAAGGAAGAGCTGGATCTGGATATTCCTACGATTCTGGCACTGGATTCGGACTCCCTGCATACCTATTTATCCGATCGAAAACTGACCCCTGATCACATGGAGATTTTGTCCAAATATCTGGAAGAGACTGGGCTAGCCATGATGGGAGAAATGCCCGAAGAAGGAAAAGTATACTTGCATCAGGCATTGGCAATGATGGATATGATAGATGAAACAACCAAAACGTTTTCATTTGAAAGAATGCATAGGAGGGCTAAGATCAAGGAAATGCTGGGGGAGACGTCCTAGCTCGTTTTTTTATTTATCCCTTTGTTCGTCAAGGTCAAATCTGTACAAATAAAAATAAGGCCAAATTTATCTGTAGTAGGAAATAGCCATTCTCTTCTCTACAAGATCTCATTTAAGTCTCCTTGTGTATTCGTCTAATCCTATACAGAATTAGAACGCAAAGACTATCATTACTTCGCATTCTCTTTCATCATCCATATACCTCCATTTTGGGCTCCTTTTTGTCCAAACTTTAGGTAATACATGCCCCTTGGAAGCTTCTCTACAGCAATCCCCTCTCCTTCCCAGATGCTTTCCCATACCATGTGCCCCAACACATCAAAAAGCTGAATGTGATAACCCGTTTTGAGGCCTTTAAGCCAAAGGTGGGTAGTCACAGGGTTGGGATAAACTTGGATGGAGATCGGATTTGTTTCCGCTTCTAGCTGCACGACAGCCCTGCAAGCATTTTGAGGGAAGCCTGATTCATAATGCCACTGAATATATCGGATCAAACTCATACTCAGACTATCTGCGAATACGCCACGTGCCACAGAGTCAAAGCGTATGCTTTGATGACACTCGATCTGTATCCCATCAATCTGCCCTCCCCCACGCGAACCATGTCGCTGCGTGTTGTATCCACCCGAAAAATAAGGTTCGCCTGTAAGCGGAAAAGGATCGTCTTCACTAGGGACAGTTGGGATACCTTGCTGCGTAAGCATCGACCCGAGGCTCTGTGGCCCTCGAAGCAGCTCGGCATGTGTCAATCTCCGCAAGTTGTGACTCACCAAGTGCTTGATGCTGCTCTCCTCCACATAAACTTCTTGGTTTAAGATCGAATCAGGAAGCTGTAGCTCAGACTTGCTCAACGTGTACCCTAGCTCCACACGCTGAATAGTATGCGCATGCCCATGCATATCGATGAACAACCCTCGTCCAAATTCTTGCACCATACGGGCTTTGGCAGAATCTAAAAACTGGTGATACGCATACCAGGAGGCTTCGACCGTAAGATCACCATCGGCGGCTTCTCCAATGTCTCGGTTCGCATCAAACTTCCTCCGATGCAATAAGTTGATGACCATATGTGGTACGCAGCCTGTCCTTTGTTCTAAGAGCTCAGAGAGTAGCCGACTCAGCTCCTGCGTGTAGGAATCTCTACTGTAGGAACAACCCGTACAGTTTCTGTTGGGAATCACCGCAGGCTGAAGATAACCTCCATGTGGGACAGAGATCAAAATGGGAAGGTTGCCCGCCTGATACTCGACATAGCCGTGGGGGCCTGCATATCGCTGCCCCGCGACAAAAGACTGAGCAAATATGCCCTGCATACCGAACACGCACATCCATAAAAGCAAATGGGCTTTCATAATCCATACATTTACTCCAATTTAGATCTTTTCCCAAGGATCTTTGGAAAAATTAGCATCTTCCATCTTCAACCTTCCTTTCCATTCTCTGTCTCTCCTATAGCTTGACACCTCTCTACTTCGTCCTATATTTGTACCTCCTACACGACACACACAAACCATATGAAAAAAGCCGTCGGCAATTTTCTCCTACAAATGATCCCCGTCGCACTGGGCGTATACTTGGGCTTCCTCGTCTCAGACTGGAGTGAAAATAACAGCAAAAGAGCGCAACGCGACCAACTCAAGGCCAGTATGCGCTCGGAAATGCAAGTCAATCTCCAACATCTTGAAAAGATCGTCGACTATCACCGCGTATTGAAAGATAGCAGTCAGTACTATGCCAATCCTAGCAATCCCATACGCAAACCTTATTTTTTCAGAGGTACCCGAATGTCTAAACTCAGCAATAGCGCTTACATGACAGGTATTCAAACAGGAGCTATTAATGAGCTTCCTCTTGAGACTATCCAGAAAATCAATCAGGTCTACACCCGACAAAATGATTACAATGACTACGGAACGCTCATCTTATCAGGTTTAATCAATAAGAAATTCTCCGAAAAAAAAGAAGATATGAGAGACATTGCGCAGTTTTTGGCGATCACGATGGTAGATGTAGTCGCCATGGAACAAGAGCTTATACTGAAATATCAGAATCTTCAGATTGATCTTGAATAGTCGCGACAAGACATACGTCATACCTAACCTTCCCATTATGAAAAAATACTTTTTAGTCACTTGGATTCTGCTGATGGGCTGGATGTGTCAGGCGCAACCGATGGAACATAAGCTCCAGCTTCAGCTCCCTACCATCCAGCAAGAGGCCAGCTCCATCTGGCGAACCATTCACGATATCGCGTTCTTTGAGCGGCAAAACTACACCGTCAACCTTCCAGATGCGCCCCTCATCGACCAATTGATCGCAAAGTCTAAAGCAGGAACCTTTGGCAACGAAGATTTCAGTTCTATCTATCAATTATTGGAAGATGGAACGTATCAAAAAGAAGACTATATGCCTGCATACGAAAAAGTAGTCGCTCGGCAGGATCTGCTTTTAGATGCCATCCAGCAACTCGATTCTATGAGGAATTGCTGCCTAGATTGGGACTTTTACATGCCTCCAACTTATGAAGTCGTATTGACCTTGTATGGAAGTGGGGGAAGCTACGATCCCGAGTCTGGCATCATCACCCTATTTATGACAAAGGAGGGTACATTTAAACGATATCTGGATCCTGCCCCGACTTTGGTACATGAGATGGTACACATTGGATTGGAGAAAACCATTGTAGAAAAGTATCAACTCCCTCATCAAGAGAAGGAACGCCTCGTGGATCTCTTTGTATCCTTGATGTTTGGAGATGTCTTACCTCAGTATAAAGTACAGGATTTTGGTGCCCTCGCATTAGATCCACTGATCAAAGATCAAGAGGCGCTGATGAACTTAGGGACGATCATGGAAGCTTATGTAAAGGAGAAAAGATAGATTAGATGATCAGTTGACAGCGATCAAGTAAAAGGGCAAACTAAGCAGCGCATGAAATCTACAGGAAAAAATGGTAGCTTCATTCTAACATTTACCCTCTGATCTCTGTTCATGCGTCTGCTCAAAAGGATCTTACTGCTCCTACTCATTCTCCTCCTTATCTTTGCCAGCTATACGGTGCTGTCTGTAGGAACATTTCGTTCTATCGAAGCGACATTCGATGGGCGCGTCCTCCGTTCGATTCCCCTCAAAGGAGCCGAAGACATCACGATCAGTCTGACTGATAGCTTTGCCCTGATCTCTGCTACTGATCGAAAAGGCTATCCTGCTACAGAAGAAGCAGGAGACATTTATTGGATGGATCTGAGGGACGACCGCTTTGATCCTGTCCCTTTGACTCAAAACTTTCCCCTACCCTTTGCCCCTCATGGCATCTCGCTCTTCCCCAAAGACAGCAGTTACCAATTGATGGCCATCAATCATACTCCTACGGGGCATTCCATAGAAGTATTTGAACTAAAAGACCAAACCCTCGCCCATCTCCAAACGCTCGAGCATCCATCCATGATTCAACCCAATGATGTCGTCATGCTGGACGAGAAACGCTTCTATTTCACCAATGATCATGCGTACCCCAAAGGCATCGGAAGGCTAATGGAAGATTATGGAGGACTCGCTGTTTCAGATGTGATATACTTTGATGGGAATGACTATAGAAAAGTCGCAGATGGGATCGCCTATGCCAATGGAATCAATGTAGATACTAACCGCAACCTGCTGTATGTCGCCTCTCCCAGATTCTTTCTCGTCAAAGTCTACCACATCCAAGAAGATGGCTCCCTCTCATTTGTGGAAGACATTCCCTGTGGCTCTGGAGTCGATAACATTGAGTTGGATCCCTCAGGAGACCTTTGGATAGGCGCGCATCCTCAGCTGCTACAGTTTAGTGCATACGCAAAAGGAAATAGAGACATAGCACCTTCTGAGATCATCAAAATCCACTACGAATCCGAAGGAAACTACACAGTAGAATCTCTCTATCTGGAAAAAGGTGAAACCCTTTCAGCATCTACTGTGGCTGCTCCTTTTGGCAATCGCCTACTTGTTGGAAGTGTGACAGACGATCATTTTTTGGTATTGGAGAGAAATGATTAACAACTACTTTTTGATATGTAGTGGATATAGTCATTTGACTCAGATGTACATAAATGGATTCGTAAAACCCTTTCGACATATGTGTGGCTTTTCATATAAAAATGACTAATACAATCCTCTAAGATAAATTCTTCGAATAGCTCAACCCTTGCGAAAGAAGTGCGTTTTGTGATTATAGACTCGTGATAAATCTCTAGCACATGAAACTCAGATTTACCCTTCCGATCCTATGGGCAGCCCTCATTCTCTGGTCGTGCTCACCCGATGACCCACTTATAGACTCTACCATCTCATACAGCAACTTCTATGTCACCCTGAATGAGAGGCCTCAAGATCAAATGATCCTGGGTCTCCTAGATGCAAGATCCAGTATAGGAGAAGTCGACTTGCGCATCATCAGTCAATCCCCAGCGGATGCCCTGACGCTTGATACCGAGACGGGACAGCTGAGTGTCAAGGACTCCAGTTTATTTGACATCAATGATACCGAACTGATTCGAGCACAGGTAGCCGTGACCGACAGTATGCATACTGAGACTTTGGATGTTTGGATTACCCTCGCAGTATCCGATACTGTCATTAGCTATTTTCAAGATATAGCTTTGGGCTTTGAATTTGGCAATGCATCAGAGATCACGAGGAAGTGGAGTACGAATATGAAGGTATTTGTCGATGGAGATCCTTCTCAGGAGGTACGGACGACACTTGAAAATGCCATTCAAGAGCTCAATTCACTCGCCACCGATGGCTTTGCTATAGAGTTGGTTGAGGATCGCTTAAGTTCCAATTGTTATCTATTTTTTGGTACGGAAAACGCCTTCCTTCAACAGTTTCCAGATGCGGCAGATGCGCTTGGTGATAACTGGGGATTATTCACTGTCTGGTTCGACAATGATACCATTACCCGCGCCCGAATCTTTGTGGACACAAGACGCCCCGCTCCTCGCATGCAGCGTAGTTTGACGCTCGAGGAATTGGTTCAACCCCTAGGATTGGCTAAGGACTCTCCCCGTTTTCCCAATAGTATTTTTTATGAGACTCGGAATAGTGGTGGATTTGCAGAAGCCTACTCTGATCTGGATCGGGAGCTGGTACGTCTCCTTTATCACCCCCGTATGACTGTAGGGCTCAATAAGACTCAAGCGGCTGCACGAGTGGAAGAAATTTTGAAGAGTGAGTGGTAGCAGCAAAAAATATCATTCCCCCTTCTCTTTATTTCCTACCTTTGCGGCATGGATTTTTTGGCGGGACAAACATTACTGATCGATAAGCCCAAGGAGTGGTCTTCTTTTGATGTAATCAGAAAAATCAGGTACACGATTCGCATCAAAAAAGTGGGACATGCAGGAACGCTAGATCCTCTAGCAACTGGCTTACTGATCGTCTGCACAGGCAAGCACACCAAGCAAATCAACGACATCCAGGATCAGGAAAAGGAGTATGATGTAGCATTCAAGATTGGATTTACGACGGCCTCCTACGATATGGAGCATCCTGAAATCAATCCTGTGGATGCACAACACATCACACAAGAGCAGATCAAGGATACGATGACAACCTTCCTTGGAGAGATCGAGCAAACTCCTCCTATTTATTCTGCCGTCAAAGTGGACGGAAAGCGTGCCTACAAAGCCGCCCGCAAAGGACAGGACGTCAAGCTAAAATCAAGACGCATTCACATCTATACATTCGAATACCTCAAGCAAGATACAGAAGATCCGATGATCCATCACGCCCGTATCCGCTGTAGCAAAGGGACTTATATTCGAACGCTAGTCCACGACTTAGGTCAACTATTAGGCGTAGGTGCTTACATACGAGAGCTCAGACGCACACGGATCGGTACCTACCGAATAGAAGATGCCTGGCAGATCGATGATTTTGCAGCGAAGTATCAGGTCCCCCGCGAGCCCAAATCTCTTCCCGAAAATAAGCCTACGAAAGGGTAGTCTCTTACAATCCCAGAGACAAAATAGAAACCATCTCTTGATCAGTCAGTTGGATGGGATGATTTTTTTGCCCTGTAGCATGGGCAATGGCACTGACATCGTGTACGCCTAGACCGTAGGAGGAAAGCTTGGGAATATTCATCTTTTCTGTCCATTCCTCGATAAGATCCACGAGATATTCCGCATAAAAATTATCAGATTTTCCTTCTTCCTGTGAAAAAATCTGTCCTACTGTCGCGTATTTTTTGAGTACATGTGGATATGTCCCTGTAAATCGGAGGCGGGCCAAGGTGGTACGATTGGCAGGCCCCATCAATCTGGCACACAAAGCCCCATGTGGGATGTCTATTTTTCCTCCTACAGAAGAAGCAAAGCCATGTACAACCCCTAAGCCTGCATTGGCTAGTGTGATTCCCGAAAGCAGCGCAGCATAAGCCATATGGCCACGTGCATCCAAGTTACCCCCATCCTCAAAAGCGGGAATCAAACCTTCTCTTACACTCGTCAATCCCTCCAAAGCCAATGCATCTGTTAATGCATGCCCTTTGGAAGAAAGGTAGGACTCCAACAATTGGGTGAAAGCGTCCATCCCACTCTGTGCGGTCACCTCTGCTCGGCAAGTCAGCGCTAGAGAAGGGTCAATTATAGCCACATTGGGTACGTAATTATCATGTCTGAGGGACTTTTTGAATCCCTGCGCGCCTATCTCAGATAACACCGCATTTTTTGTCGCCTCGCTCCCCGTCCCTGCTGTGGTAGGAATGGCAATAAAGGGAATCTTCTTTCCAGATGGTTTTTCATTTCCTACACCTTCCAAATAGGCTTTGACGCCCTTGGGATGACATCGTATAGCACTGATGGCTTTTCCTGCATCCATGACGCTCCCTCCTCCGATGGCGACTACGACATCTATAGGCGTATCTTTGTAAATCTCCAGAATGTCATCAATCATCTTAGGGCTCGGCTCCCGCTCTACCAGGGCGTGATGCCACCTCAGATGACTCGCTTCGAGGTTTTGCTGTAAAGCTGGCCAAAAGGAAGTATTGATAAAAAATGAGCGCCCTGTGATCAGCAAGGGACATGTTCCCATTTTGCTAATCTCTCGTGGCAATAGTTCGATTGTTCCAGGACCGAAAAATATTCTAGGGGTGTGTGCAAAGACTAAAGGATTTACCATAGGGTCGTGTCGGTGGGTTCAAGAGGTTCATATCTGACGCCATATCGTTGCGCAGCCATCATATCAGCTACCGTCTCGCGCCAAGCCAAGTAATGAGGGGTTTGCTTGTGGAAAGCAATGGCTTCCTCATTTTCAAATACTTCGTACAGTACAAATTTCGTAGGCTTATCGTGCGCCTGTAGGACATCAAAGCGGAGATTGCCTGACTCTTGTCGTGTCCCTTTGTGATTGGCGATTGTCGCCTCTTTAAATGCTGCTAAGTAAGCTTCTTTGACTTCGATATGAACACACGTAACAATCATGATAGCAATGTTTGAATAAAGTATAGGTGATCATGAATACATTTACAGACGATGCGTGGATATGTGGTGGAATACTCGGTTTCTCCACCTGTTCACAAGACTCCTTTCTGTGGTCGAAAATTTCAAAATAACATTTACCACATGACTTACAGTAAAGTCCCGTGAGTAAAAAAATCCATTGACATAAAGGATCATGAATCAGGAAAGTCGGTAGGCAATCCCAGATATTCGTACTTGTCAATCTCTTCTAGCATGGCTTTGACTTTCATTCTGGCACCTTTGTAGGCCCAAGCACCCAGCGGAAGGTGAACTGGCGGCTCTTCCAACTCTGTCAAAGCATACATCGCATGGGCCGCGCGTACGGGATCTCCTGCCTGCTTGCCTGAGCGTGCCCTCAGTCCTTCCATGATCGCCCCGGCCGAGCGCTCATACCCCTCGATTTCGATCTCCGTGTAGTTGGCAGATCTACCGGCCCAATCCGTCCGAAACGGACCTGGTTCTACATTGGTCACATAAATCTCAAAGGGTTTCAACTCACGAGCCAAAGCCTCTCCTACCCCTTCAAGCGCGAACTTTGATCCATTGTAAATCCCCAGTCCAGGGGTCCCACGTAAGCCTGCAATAGACGTAATGTTCATGATGTGTCCTGATTGCTGGGTACGCATGGTGGGTAGTACGGCCTGTATCATCTGGATGGCCCCAAACACATTGACTTCAAACTGACGACGCATCTCTTCTCCTGAGACTTGCTCGACGACGCCCATAGAGCCATAGCCCGCATTGTTGACGAGAACGTCTATTCTTCCAAACGCCTCTAGGCAGACCTGCACACCTGCTTGGACCTGCTCGGGGATGGTTACGTCCAGGATGACAGCTTTTATATTCTCAGGATGAATGGCTTCGAAATCCGCTACCTGCTCAGACTTGCGGAGTGTCCCTACGACCTGATCACCTTTTTGTGCAGCGACACGCGCCAGCTCCCGTCCAAAACCCGTGGAACAACCTGTGATAAACCAAACTTTAGGCATATGTGATACAAACTTGAAACCAATGAAATCTGAATGTGTATACTACCTCACAATTGAAGGGATCTCAATTTAGTAGAAAATTCAGAGAAAGTCCCCTCCTCGTTTAGGTTTCCCCCATAAAAAAAGCTCCCCCACCATCGGCAGAGGAGCTCAGTTAGCTTAGGTTAGTTATTTCGATGCTTACAGCTTCACTGTAAATACATAGCGGTCATCGTTGTTGTCAGATGTGATGACAATATCAGATGTGTTCAAGAAGAAAATAGATCCGCTTGATGTCTTCACAAGGAAAAGATCACCAATTTCTACGCGATCCGTCGTACCTGTTACGTTGAAAGCACGTGTGTCATCGTCGTAAAGTGTCACGATATCTTCTTTGAAGTTGATCTCGTCAAAGCTTACAGTAGAAGCTACAGACTTCAATACAGCACCGTTGGCAGCTTCAAATTGCTGCTTCCAGTTGTCTGCCAATGGAAGGTTACCATCAATACCTGTATCTGCGATGTCGTGTATAGTATCATTCTGTGTACCTGTAGATGTACGTGTATCTAGGTCAAGTCCACCTGTACCCATAGGACCAGACTGGTTCAGTAGTAGTACCATCTGCTGTGTGTCTACAGGTGTCAATGGATTAACAGCGGTCACATCCCAATTGAACTCGGCAGTCAAACCGTTCTCATCCGTGATGATTCCTGTGTACGTGTACGTTCCCTCTGCGGAAGGTGCTACGATGTTCACATCCCAGTTGAGAGATCTTGTTTCAGCAGCCAAAGGAGAAGGATTTCCACCTGCAGGATCTCCGTCCAATGTCAAACGGCTAGCAGGGATAGCAACTCCATCCTCACGAATTTCGATACGACTTAGGTTAGCATCACCTGCAGTCGCGCTTACCTTTACGAGGAAAGTAGTTTCAATATCCACAGTACCAGAATCCAAAATGGCGTTTGTACCAGCAGTCAATTCAGCGGTAGGGCCTGTTGGATCTACAGGATCAGATGAACATCCTGTTGTGAAAGCCAAAAGTGCTACGAGAGCAGCTAGGAAAAAAATGGGTTTTTTCATGATAATAAATAATGTGTTTGTCTAATACACTGCGTTTGGGACGCAGTTTAAAAAAAAAGGTCACGAAAAAAGAATTGGGGAATATATTTTTTCTAATATGGCAATGCTTACCGCCTCGAAAATACTGATTATAAATACCTTACGCCCGAAAGAAAACTTCTTTTTTAAAACTAAGCAAATCTTACATGATGTTTTTGAAGCCTTCGCGCAAAAGACCTGTAGTATAGCAAGAGAAGCTTTACCTTCAGATACTCAATAGTGATTATCACGCATCATTTTAGACAGGATCCACTTTCTTACATAGAGACGCGACCAACTGACGTCTCTACATAAAAAATAAAGTATCATCTCATTCGTGATAATAATTAACAGAGTCATAAATTTAATCTGCCCCTCCTGCAAACCCACTGCGCGCCAGAAATAGAAAATAGAGCTTATTGTATACTACCCGAATAGCAGAGGTAAGCGCCTGCTGCCCCTTGATCACATCTACAAAACTTTCTTTCTCAAAAACGAGATCTCGTCTGCCGTAGTCTTTTTGCAAGACCAAATCTGCACTGTGGGCCACACGGTTTCGCAGTTCCTTCACAGCCGCTACATTCTGAATACTGATCAGTTTGTGATCGTTGGCAAAATTCAACACTTCATTCAAAGACTTGTGCTCTTCCCGAAAATCCCACGCTGTCAAAGGTGCATCTGGCATGTGCGTCGTCTTGGGATACAGATTGCGTCTCTTGAATTTCCCACTCATCTCAATCAGCTGGAGAAGCCCTCGTTCAAGCTTAAACAATCGGTGATACGTCTGCTCATAGACTATCGACTTGTTGTAATCGCTGTAATGCACGATGCCCAGTAGCACGTCCTGATCTACTACGAATAACAAATCTTGCTTCTGAAACTTTGCCAATGTCTGATCTGCAAATAAGAAGCGATCAGGAGAAATGGTCATTTGTTTGAACTCATTGGGCGGTAAAAAAGTATGTGAAAACTTATGCTTGTCTCGATCATACTTATGGATAGATCTGAGAACAGACAAATCAGGGAGCATACTGATGTCGCGCACTTGGCAAAACTCAGCGCATTTATCTTCGAAGGCTTTGTCAAAGTAGATGATCTGCCTAGTGGCAATATCTCCAATGGTCAGCTCAGCATCTGGGGCATAATGAAAATTTTGGTCCATAAATCAACAGGATCCTCTAGAGGTGAAACGTATGATTCGAAAGTTAGGATCTGTAGTTTTTTGTGACAAGCAAATCTTGCGAAATTCTTCAGGCGAAATACCAGATTTTAGCCCAAACATATATAATAAATTTTATCTGTTCTGTGAAAATTCTACTCTCCTTGGCAAAATGATCCGTTAGAATTGCTATTTACCAATAAAATAAGCAAAAATATGTCTCAAATTTAGTAATTACAGCTCGTTTACTAAAAATCCTGTCCTTTTTATCATTCGTCCCCATATTAAACCCGTTGGTCGATTTATCCTGCAACTGGTCGAGTAGCCTCCAAAATCTTCCAACCCTGCACCTACAATAGAAGTACTTGGTAAGAACAAACTAAACACTCATTAATCATACATAGAATGAAATACTTTTACCTATTCCTGGTCACTCTTTTCCTTTTCCCGATGCTTGCTCGCGCACAAGGACCAGGGCTGATCAAAGGAAAAGTACTCAATGCAGAGGGTGTGAATTTATCCTTTGCGACAGTGATCCTTTATCAACCGGATTCAACCATTGCTAAGACTGGATTCACCAATGAAAAGGGGCAATACATCCTCACCCCTCTTCAAGCAGGAAGCTACTTTCTTTCCATTCAATTTACAGACCTAGGCACCTATCGCAGTGATAAAATCGAGCTTGCTCAGGGAGAGACTGTCGAAATGCCTGACATCATTCTACGTTTGGCAGAGACCTCTGTAGACGAAGTAGAAATCGTCGCCCGCAAACCGCTCGTTGAAATACAGCCTGACAAGACGGTCTTCAATGTAGCAGGCAATACCAACGCAATAGGCGAAAATGCCTTCGATCTCCTCCGCAAAGCACCTGGTGTCATCATTGACAACAATGACAACATCGTCTTGATGGGCAACAGCGGCGTACGCATCTTCATCGACGGTAAGCCCTCGCCTCTCAGTGTCGCCGACCTCGCCAACATGCTCAAAGGCATGCAATCCGACCAGATCGAAGCCATTGAAATCATCACCAATCCCTCCGCTCGCTATGATGCAGAAGGGACTGCGGGGATCATCAACATTCGCCTCAAAAAGAATAAAAACTACGGGACTAATGGTTCATTTACCTTGGGTGCTGGACATGGTGCTACCCCTCGTCAGAACTTCCCCAAGTACAATGGTTCTTTCAACTTTAACTCGCGTGGCAAGCATGCCAATCTATTCGGAAACTACAGCGGGGGATTGGGCACACGATATAATTTCACAGACTTTTTTCGCATTCAGAGTGGATTGGAGTTTGACCAGACATCGGATCGCTTCAATGAGTTCATGAATAACAACTTAAAATTGGGACTTGACCTTTTCCTCAATAAAAAGCATACCGTTGGCTTCCTCGTCAATGGCTTTGTCAATACCGACTCTGGACGTACAGTCAGTACAACACCTGTGAGATTTTCTGGCGGAAGTGAAGATCTATTCCGACTGGATGCCCTCAGCTTCTCCGATGTCCGCAACAATAATCTCAACACCAACATCAACTATGTATACACAGGGTCCAACGGGACTACGCTCAATGTAGACTTGGATTATGGAATATTCCGAAACGACAATCTCACTTCCCAGCCCAACCTCTATTTCTCAGGTAGCTCAAGCGAATTGGATAGTACGGTGACGTTTCGCTCGGTTGCGCCTACTGACATCGACATCTACACATTAAAAGCGGATTACAAGCGCAATGCTTTCAAGGGAAGTTTAGAAGCAGGTATTAAACTTTCATTGGTCAATACTGACAATGACTTCCGATTCTTCAATGTAGAAGCCCCAAATCTGGTCAAAGAAACAATCGATACCAGCCGTACCAACCGATTTGTCTACAATGAAAATGTAAATGCTGCCTACGCGATCTACCAGCGTCAGATCAAAAAGTGGAATATCAGTGTCGGGCTTCGCGCGGAGCAGACCAACTTCAATTGGGATTTGACCAGTTTGGGAGACCAGAATGCGACAAACGACAGTAGCTACTTCAACCTCTTCCCCTCAGGTGGCCTGACTTTTAGTCCCAACAGGACCAACATGATCCGCCTAAACTACTCTCGCCGCATCGATCGCCCCAAGTACCAGGATTTGAACCCCTTCATCTTCCAGTTGGATCGTCTGACCTTCCAGCAAGGCAACCCGACGCTGCGTCCTCAGTACACGGACAATGTACAGCTCACTTATAGCTATAAATATCGATACAGTGCGACACTGGGTTACAGTCGTACAACGGGATTCTTCACGCGATTGACAGACACGCTGGGCACACAGGCTTCTTTCATCTCCCTTGTCAACATTGGCTTTCGGGAAGTAATCAGTTTCAATGTGAGCGCACCGATTGGCATTACTAAGTGGTGGAGTTCCTACACGAATCTGAATATGGGCTATCAGCGCAATGTGGGGGATTTCAATGCGCCAGGGGAGACTGGGAAAGAGATTGATTTGAGCCGTACCACGTACAACCTTTTCCAGCAGCATACCTTTACCTTACCTAAAGGGATATCCATTGACCTCTCGGGATTCTACAATTCTCCCTCTATTTGGGGGGCCAACTACCTGACGGGTTCATTCTGGATGCTCAACGCAGGAGCGCAGAAACGCATCCTAGATAACAGAGCGACCGTCAAGGTCTCTATCAACGATATCTTCTTCTCTGGACAGTGGACAGGTATACAGGAATTTGGAGGATTGGTCTTCGATGCGAGCGGAGGTTGGGAAAGCCGGACGGTTAACCTCAATTTCTCCTACAACTTCGGTAGCCAAACGGTGAAAAAAGCACGCCGTCGTAAGACAGGATTACAGGACGAATCCGATCGTGTAGGCGGCAGCGGCAATGGCCCAGGTAACTAGTAGGACCACCGCTATGGCGTGGTCAATAGACACCACACGATGTGGTCAGTAAAGTTGTACCACCACCACAACATGATTAGTAAAATTGACCGCCATGGCATGGTCAGTAAATGCCACCGCTACGACGCAGGCGTCATCTGAACATCTAAACAAAAAAAGCGAAGCAGGAGTCTGACATCTCCTGCTTCTGTTACTAAACACTGCTACACTTCAACTAACCTAATTTTTGTGCGGGAAGAAGTGGGATGAGGATTTATAGCCTATTGAACATTTCATTTCCCACATTCTTCCCCATGGTTGTGCACTTACTTGGATTATTTATTATTGAGAAGCGATTCTGGTAGGCCCAAGAATGGCATATCTCCATCTGTGATCACGACTTTGCTGTTGGGACTGGTTGATAAGAGTAAAAAGGCTTCGATGGCTCGGTAGCGTAGAAGTTCATCATCCAAAGACTCTTTGAGTAGATTGTTGGCTTTAGAGTCAGCTTCTGCTTTGAGTTTGGTCGCATTTGCTTGACCTTCGGCTTCGATCTCTACACGGCGTTTTTCTGCTTCAGCGTCGATGATCTGCGCATCGCGCTCACCTTCTGCCTGTATGATTCGGCGTTCTGCGTCGGCACGCTCACGCTGCTTCACGAACTCCATTCGCTGGGCTTCCTGCTCGGCTTCTAGCTTGTCCTCGATGGCACTTGCTAGACCTGGAGGTAGTGAGATACTCTTCATCAGTACATCTTCGATCAGCAATCCTCTTCCGTCTAAGAGTTCGTTCATCCGCTCTTTGATCTCGTTTTCGATCACGGCGCGGGCACCTGAGTGCATGTCCTTGGCCATGAAACGAGCCGTCACGTCGGCAGAGGCAGATCTGAATACAGGGAGGATCATTTCTCTTTCATATCGCCTCCCTACCTCACGTAGCAATACAGGTGCTTCCTTTGCTTTCACGCGGTAAAGAATCGAAATCTCTGAGCTGATCGTTAGTCCTTCCTTACTAGGCAATGGGAGTCTTACCTCCAAGTTGACCGTTCGGACAGGGAAAGTGATAATTGTTGTGGTAAAGGGGTTAAATGTTCGGGGGCCTTCCATGAGGGGAGCTTCCTGGATACGACCTAATTTACGCTTTACCCCTACTTCTCCTTGTCGGATAATCACACATGAAGTGAGCATACTTGTGACAAGTAGAGTGGAAAAAAGAAATAGGACTTTTCGCATAAGTTATTGTATTTATATGTGGCTTGCGATTTTATATACTATACTTAATAGTAATACTATTAGTTGTGAAAAAACTACTTTTTTTTCACACGGATATTCATCAAAAAGACACGCTTATTCATTATGCCCTCCAAATAGCCTCAAACACGGATAAATGCCACAGAATCAGCCCAACACATGAGATATGACACATATGATATTTCTTGTGACACTCATGGAACCCATTGACTTTATCTTCCACTTCTTGGCCTCGGCTTCACCGATCTTATGAACCTCAAGCGTACCGCACCCACCCAAAATTGAGTGGTTTTCACGCCAAATTGACCTCTCTTACACTACGAAAGATGGGGGTGGAACTTGAAAAGTGGAGCTATTTACTTCTAGCCCTACATTTGCATGAGCCAGAAACTCCGTAGCCCATACTTATCTCTTTTAATCTTTGGCTACTTAACATCTGATTAATTTTCTGATAATCAGATACAAATAAGCTAAACACTCATTAATCTATGTTTTCCCATCACTTAATATCCCGATTACACGATCCGCCGATCTTGCGCGCAATTCAATAATGCAGATATATGCGCACATGGGGCTTATCCTCTTTGTTATCCATTCTGTTTATAGGAACGATTCTCTTTCTTCCTGCTGATAACGAGTCAAGTGAACCCTCCCTCTCGGCATTTTGGATTTCGTCCTATCCCGAACCGACTGCCCTCTTTGATTATGAACTCCAGCCTTTTTATCACGGGGTCGCTGCGGGTGATCCTTTACAAGATGGCTTTATCATTTGGACACGTGTCACGCCTGATACTGTTGGGCCAGTAGACGTATACTGGGAGGTCAGTATAAAAGATGATTTTACTGTCTTGGCAGCTACAGGCTCATTTGCCACAGACGCTAGTAGGGATTACACCGTAAAGTAGATGTGAAAGGGCTACAAGCAGGACGCCAGTATGCGTATCGCTTTCGAGCCAACAATAGATGGTCTCTCACAGGCTATGCACGCACCCTCCCTGACAAGCAGCCAGATCAGATCAAATTGGCCATCGCGACATGTGCCAACTATGAAGGGGGGTATTACAACGCATATGAGAGGATAGCCGAGCAAGATTTAGACGCCGTAGTTCATCTAGGAGACTATATCTATGAATATGGGACAGGCCATTATGGACAAGAGGAATTGCTGGAGGATGGACGTCAGCATCTACCGGAAACAGAAATCTATAGTCTTGCCGATTATCGTCAGCGATACAGTCAGTATCGTACAGATTCCATGCTCCGCAAAGCACATCAGCAACATGCTTTTATCCCGATTTGGGATGATCATGAGACTGCCAATGATTCTTATCAAGGCGGAGCGGAAAACCATCAAATAGAGGAAGAAGGAGACTGGGAGCTTCGAAAGCAACACGCACAACAAGCATATTTTGAGTGGATGCCCATCCGAGAGCAAGAAGGAGGTCATATTTACCGAGCTTTTGACTTTGGGGGCATGGTCCACTTGATGATGGTGGATACCCGAATTGTAGGACGTAGTCAGCAAGTAGCCAACAGCCAAGCTGAAGATTATCGGGATACTGCACGCACACTCTTGGGCAAACCGCAAGCTGACTGGTTGACAACACAAATGCAGAAGCCTACGCATTGGCGCGTCATCGGTAATCAGGTCATGGTATCTCCAATGGATATCTCCTTCATGCGATTCATGGGTATGCGCATTCCTTGGTATTCGGGGAGGACACGCAACATGGACCAATGGGATGGGTATCCTGCCGCACGCAATCGAGTGTTTGATATCATCGAAAATCAACAACTCTCCAATGTCGTCTTCCTTACAGGCGACGATCACGCCTCCTATGGATACGAAGTGGTAAGAGAAGAGAACTTTGAGCGATATGGTTTGGATACAACCATACGTCCACTCGCAGTAGAGTTGGTGACGCCCAGCATTTCTTCGGCCAATTTTGATGAATACCTCCCCGACTTTCTTTTGCGAAAATTCAAGCGAGCGTATCCGCGTCACAATCCACATCTCAAATGGTTTGATCTGACCCGACACGGGTATATTTTCCTCAACTGCACCCCCCAACAAATCGACGTCGAGTGGCGCTATGTCCCTACAATTACAGAACCTGCCAAGGGACTCCAACCTCCTGTCAAATGGGTCATACCTTCGGGAAATGCACGTCTTTTGCCGAGGGGTGAAGATGCAGCGGCCTTCACACTAGCCATGGATGGAGCAGAAGAGGTGTAGAAGGATTTCATCTGAAAGAAACCCATTCAAGTTGTCTCACAAGCTATTCTGGTATTAGGATAACTTTCATTTTTCCATTTTTCTTTGGCAAAAGATTTGTAACCTGTAGGGGCGAGATTCGTCCCAAACATAGTCATTTTCCCCAACTCTCAACAGACAAGCCAATAGATGTCATGATCTACATGGAAACGATACAAACATTGCCACAAAAATTTATCCATATACTCCTGCCATGTTTAGGGATATTTGGGGGAATATTCTTTAGTCTGACTGTATATGCGCAACCTGAAATTCAAATCGGAAAGTCCACCTTTAGTGCTCCGCCCAGTGAAGGCCAGGTGGAACAAGTACAGCAGTCTCATGAAGATGCGACCTGTACCTTAGAGGCGATCTATGGAGCGTTTATGACTATTTGGGAGAGCAAAGAACCTGTAGAAAGCTGGAATGAACACCGTTTTTTTGTAGAATGGCTAGGCAGACAAAAGGAAGGGGCCCCTGAATTATCAGAACTCAAAACACGCCTGGAAACGATTTTGGGATGGATGCAAAATGATGAAATCGACTATCGCATTCACAATAGCCGACTCTCGTTCTGTAATCTCGCCCACGCCAATGCATATACCAATTCTGTTTTTAGCCCTCGTACGATCAACGTATGTCCGTACTGGTTTGACCAATCTCCAAGAGAAAGGAGTAGCACCCTGATTCATGAGTTGATACATGCTTTAGGATTCGGACATCCAGACGGTGTGGTACTACCTGCAGATGCCTTTCATCTGGCGTTGCGCGATGCCGAAAAAGCACGGAGAAGCCCTGAGAACTATGAAGGACTAGCCAATGAATATTATTGCAAGCCATGAGTAGAAGACGAAAGGATCGTATACGCTTTTGTCTTCGTTGCCTACCTTCACATTTCCTATCCTCAATATTTTCCTTAGAACGCCAGGCTCAATCTTAAGCCCGAATCTGTCCAGCCCGAGTAAGGTGCTACTTGCCAGCTCATCCCACGATCCTTTCCTTTTTTCTTGTGTAACTGTGGTACAGCCCAGCCACAAAATGCGCCCCATGCATAGCCTGCAATTACATCCGTCGGGAAGTGCTTCCCCGCATTGATGCGCTCGATGCCTGTCCATAGAGGGACAAGCGCAGCTAAAGCCCACACATAAGGCCTCGCCTTGCTATCAGGATGATAATCGTGAAATACCTTGGCAGCAAAAAACATATTAGCAGCGGCGATGGAAGTATGTCCACTGAAGAAGGCCTTGCGTGCATCCACTTCTAACTTGATGTCGTTGGGCGCAGCTGCATTGTAGACGAAAGGACGGGTACGAAGAAACGCCAACTTGACAATGTCTGTTCCTCCCAGATTCCAAAAGTTGGTCTCTAACCACATCACAGAGAGGGTCCCCATTGCTTTCCCATATGGGTCATCCTTGGCAATCAGTGGTTGTACAAATGGTGTGGCTAGTCCCAATCCTGTCCCAAGGAGCAGCCCCACATCACTACGAGTCGCGGCGGCTATCGAAAAATTTTCTGTCGCTAAACGATCGAAGCTATTGACATCATCTGCATTCAAGCCATCAATTTCCCCTTGCGTGAGCGGCTCAATCCCTTCACTCAGCAGAAAATCTGTAACCAGCAGTGTCAAGCCCCCCATTATCAGGGTAGCATCCTTACTGAAATCCAGTTGATAGGGATTATTTTGAGCAAAAGTAAAAAGTGGGAGTATGCCGAAGAGGAAAAGCAATAGATTTTTCATGGAGCATTTTGAGCTGAATTTGGTCAATAAAGTCTTCCGTTCCAACAAGAAAAAGGAGTAAAATGAAGGCATGTAGGTTAAGTAGCTTAGATTGAAGCAATCTAGATAATCACTAATATCAAAAAAGAAAGCCACCCTGGGAATGGGGCGGCTCTCTGATCTAACTAAAAGTTAGAGGGTAGGTAGATTATTCTTTGATCAGGCGGATAGTCTCCTGATACTTGTCAGACTTCACTTGTAGCATGTATACACCACGTGTCAGATCGCCTACGACGATCTCTGTACGCTGGGCTAAGTTTGCTTTCGTCTGTAGCACGATGCGACCTGTCATATCCATCAATGTCAAGTCCGCGCTTCCAGTAATCAAGTCAGACTGAACAAAGATGCTGTTCTGGAATGGGTTAGGACCAACTGTCAAAGCACCTTGCACCATCTCAAGATCGACATTCGTCGTCAAGAAAGAGAAAGCAGGACCGTTGAACAATCCATCAGCCGTAGGCACTGCAGCGGGAGCAGCAGGACGTCCTAGCGCGCAAGTATTGCTCAAGTCGATGGTAAATACGATATCATTGGGCTCACCAGGGAGAAGACGCTCATCTATCCACCAGATACCTGTGATATTATCATCGAATCCAGATGTTACCTGAGGGTTATTGTTCGTGCGGAACTCTGTCAAGCCAGGCGTACCGATGACTGTATCACGCTGGGCACTGAACCACTGCGCATAGATATAGGGCACACCGATCGCATTGGGGTTATTGACATTCCAAACCAACTCATCTGTATTCACATTGTAGCAATCAAAGGTCAAGCTTAGCGGCTGAACTACAGCGGGCTGAGTCGTTCCATCTGTATTGGAAGGGGTGCTTCCGTTGACATTATTTGCTACTACTTGATACGTAGTGGCTACTCCAAATACGAGCAATGTATCTGTGAAAGTGGTTGTTCCTGCAGAGACAGTCGTGATGGTCGTAAACGCGCCTCCAGTCGAACGCTGGATGGTGTAGCTATCGGCGAAGCGGCTCTCAGTCCAAGTCAAGTCAGGGAACAACAGGAGGTCACCATTGACAACTAATACAGGAGCAGCAGGAGGACAGTCGCTAATAGACCCAGTATTGGCTGCGCCTGGTGTACCGAACCCTAGAGAAGCTTCCCAGTTGGAGGGATCGTCATTGTCCCCATTGATGTCGATCAACTCTAGAGAAGGACCGTCGCCGTCTGGCTCTGTAGGCCACCCGTTGTTGTCATCGAAGTCTACACGGTCTACTTCCGCACCAGAACCTGAATTGATCAAGACCAATTCTCCACTGTTTGAAAGACCACCTGTGGTCCACTCATAGTCGGGCGCACATCCATAGAAGTTTTCGAACCCGCTAGCATTTCCTGCGATGACGACATACGCACCTGCACCGATGATAGAGTTGGCTGGGAATGTGAATGTGACACCGCTAAACGTAAATCCGCTCGCGTCTACATCAGATCCGCTGTTATTGAACACTTCGATATACTCTGTCGTGTCCTGTCCTCCTTCGAGCGGGTTGTACATGATCTCGGTGATTACCAAAGGAATCTGAGGCTCGCAGACAGGTGAGGTCACACGAACCAGGGCATTACATCCATTAGTAGATGTCAAGCTAAAGTTCAATTCTGTTCCTTCTGGAATGTTCTCATATACGATTGTACCCGTAGCGACAGTGTTTGGATCGTCAGAAGAAGCAGCTACATTCCCCGCATTAGGTGTGAGGGTATAGGTGTCACTTCCAGGCGTAGCGTTATCAAAATCTACAGATACTGTGTAAGTGTCTGTTCCTAAAGTCTCAGACTCACAAGATGGCTCGCCGATGGTGATGGTCAAAGGACATCCTGTTCCATTCGCAGCACCAGGGCTTCCTCCTGATACGATAGAAGCTGTCCAGCTTGCAGGAAGGTTGTTATCCAGATCAGGGTCGATCAACTCTAGAGAAGGGCCGTTGCCGTCAGGCTCTGTAGGCCATCCGCCTCCATCATCATAGTCCACGACATCCTGTACATTGCCATCTCCATCTACGATGATGATGTCCTCTCCACTATTAGAAAGACCACCTGAAGTCCACTCGTAGTCAGGAGCAAAACCGTACTGAGAGGTAAAGAAAGCAGCATCGAGTGCAATGACCTGAAACTCGCCAGGCGCGATAGAAGATCCGTTAGGGAAAGTGAATGCAAAACCTTGCGTAAAGCTCCAGCCAGAAAGATCTACCGTTGAAGGCCCATTATTCAAGATTTCGATAAACTCGTCAAAGTCTGTTCCTGATAAAGCGCCATTGTAGTGAATTTCATTGATGACGATGTCTACGACGGGCGCACATGTAGGAGAAGTGGCTGTAGAAGTGACATTTACACAACTCACGCCATTTACAGTAGCTGTTACATCGGTTCCTTCTGCGACACCTGTCACACGGAACGAACCTGAAGCATCTGTATCAGGGTCATTGTCAAGGACAACCGTACCTGTGCTAGCCGTCACGGTGTAGTCGCCGTTTCCAGCACCCGAGAAGTTGAACGTAGCCGTGTAGGTATCTGTACCTTGTGTCGTCGCGTCGCATACAGCTGAATTGGCTCCAAATTGGAAGCTACACGCTGGAGCGGTAAACCCAAAGCCTTCTACTAAGACATTGTCGATATGAGGCAGCTCAGAAGAAGAGTTGACATCTACCACTACTTCGATCTGTAAAGTAGAACCGCTCAAGCCTGTAGCAGTAGGGCGGAGTACAATGGGGCTAGTATTGCCTGGATCAGAAGAAGAAGAAGATCCTGTCCCGTCCGCATCAGAGTAGTCATCTGTAAGAGTCAAGATCACTGTACGAACACCGTCGAGGATGTAGGCGACTTCGGTAAAGTCTGTGGTTTCTAAAGATCCAATCTCAAAAATGTCAACCCCAAGATTTGCAGACGTGTAGTTGCTGATGTCGATGACTTGTGAGCGCCAGGTCGTAGGCTCATCCACATCGCGAAACTGGAAAGCCGCACCCGTAGGTAATGTAGTGGAATTGAATCCGACGACATCATCCTCCACACGGGCGTGGTCATTTGCATCAAAAATACCTTGAGTAGGATCAGCTGAGACAGTCCACTTCCCATTGGGAGAAGTAAAAGTGGCCCCTCCAGCAACAGGCCCCGTAAAGCCTTGGAGCAATTGCCCTGAGAAATCCTCAGAGTAGAGAGTCGTTTGTGCTTTCAGGCCTGCCATCGAACATAGCATTCCCGATACGAGCAGGATGCACGCACGTAAAAATTGAGAATTCATGAAAAGTGAGTTTAAAGATACAGAAGTTATAGAGGAATTAGATTTGCCAATAGGAGAGGGGGGCATGCAAGTCGAGTTTTCAGCTCGGTAAGCCGAAAAGGTAATGACAACATGATGTAAGG
>JBCBFT010000068.1:0-37411 GCA_038527485.1 Bacteroidota bacterium | reverse complement strand
GATTGGTGGGTATCTGCTATTTTTCTTCCAAACCGAAGAGGCTCCTCTCTTGCAAGGCGAGGTGCTGTTTGGGCTTCCGTTTCGAGGGGAACTCACCTTGGATGTGTACCAGCCGACGCAGCAGGTGTATGAAAAAGCCCCTGTGCTAGTCTACATCCACGGAGGAGCCTGGATCACAGGAGGGAAAGTCTCGGTCAACAATGCCCGTTTTAACGATGCTTTCAATGAACTGCGTAATAAGGGGTACGCCATTGTCAGCCCTGACTACACGCTGGCACGCCTGGGTAGTCCGCCTTTTCCCGCTTGTCTGGAGGACGGATTTGCCGCGCTACAATGGATCGAAGATCACGCAGATAGCTTGGGGTTTGATACGGAAAATGTCGGACTGCTAGGAGAATCTGCAGGCGGGCACATCGCACAGGTGCTGGCCTATATGGATGGAGCCGACTTTGGGGCAAAGCCTAAGATTCCGATCCGCTATCTAGTCGATGTCTACGGACCCACAGATCTGGGAAAGCTGTATCGTGACCAGATGCCGCTGATCGATAGTCTCAAGCAAATCACAGAACGACTCCCCGAGCGTTGGCAAAAGTGCCTCGATGTCACGCGTTATCTCTTTGGATTTGACCCTACCACCGATAGCGCCCGCGCCGAACAACTCGCTTATACCTTTTCTCCCGTTCATCACGTAGGGCTACAGGCTCCACCTACCCTGCTCATCCACGGACAAGCGGATCAGATCGTTCCCTTCTCCCAAAGTGAACTCCTCCAAGCACGCCTGAATGAGCAGGGGATTCCGAATCGTTTCCATCCACTTTCAGATGTAGACCATGCGTTCAGAGAAGCAACCGAGGCTCAGAAAGGCGATGTACAGCGCTGGATTACAGAATTTGTGTTGGAACATTATGAGGAAGCCCTTCCTTGATCCATCCGATACGTTGGCTTTTGTAGATTGCAAATGGTTAAAAATCAACGTATTATTGAAGCCACTGGAAAAGCTAGTTCAGAAAAATCACATTTATTAATGAAAAGCGTCATCAAATGGTTTTTCCTCTCTGTCGGAGCGTTGATTCTGTCAGTGATCCTTGTCGGCGTCGCCTTCGTCAATATTAGTCCTCAATTTGGAGGATCGGTAAGCGATGCACAGCAGCAGCTATTTGCTGAGACAGGGCACTATGCTGATGGCATTTTCCTCAATGAAGAAGTCATCAATATGCAGGTGGACTGCCATAGTATACAGCAAATGGTGAAGGAGATGTTGCAGCCTGATCCCGACCTAGCACCCAAAGCAGACCTGCAAGTCCAGAAGATTGCGCCCGAGAGCTTGACTGAAAAGCCCGATTCGCTGATGCGATTGACGTGGTTTGGCCATTCAACTTTTTTGATTGAGTGGAATGAGAAAATCATTTTGTTTGATCCTATCTTCAGCCAATATGCGGCTCCCCACCACTGGTTTGGGAGAAAACGATACCATAGTCAGATGCCCATCGATATTGCACAGCTGCCTGAGATCGATGCGGTGATCATTTCTCATGACCATTATGATCATCTGGACTATGAATCTATTGATCAACTAAAAGAGAAAACGGGCCATTTTTTCGTGCCGCTGGGAGTGGACAACCACTTGAGAGAATGGGACATTCCAGAAGATAAAATCAGCAAAATGGACTGGTGGGACGAGCAAGCTTTTAAGGGCTTGACGGTCGCCTTTACGCCTTCTCGCCACATGTCGGGTCGAGGACTCAACGATCAATCAGCCACGCTATGGGGTTCGTGGGTGCTCCAATCAGATACGAAAAAGCTCTATTTTAGTGGGGACGGCGGCTATGGCAAACATTTCAAAGAAATCGGTAAGAGATATGGTAGATTTGATATTGCTTTGATGGAATGCGGACAATACAACAAACTCTGGGCAGATGTACACATGATGCCTGAGCAGACTGTACAAGCAGGGCAGGATATAGGAGCAAAAATGATCGTTCCCATTCATTGGGGGGCGTTTAGCCTAGCTTCCCATAGCTGGACAGATCCGATCGAGAGAGTCACCGCCCAAGCGGAGAAAATGAATATGCCGATCGCTACGCCACAGATAGGAGAGCCCATTGTATTGACCGATTCCATGAGGATGGAGTACCCACGCTGGTGGGAGGGGAAATAAGTATTCTCCCCAAAGGTGAAAAAGACGGTGGAAATGAGGTTTATCCTAAGTGTTGGGCATGTTCAAAAGATGTCCCATATAGCCTCAGTAAACCATAAATGTTTAGCGCAGCTAAGACACCTTCAGTAATCGCAACGCGAATCAGATTCGGATGGGGAACCCCTTCTAGGAAGAAGCTCAGTGACCGTCCCATCACAACTCCTGTAAATATGACGGTCGCCACGACAAAAGAGGTAAACCTAAAATCGGCCTTTACAGCCCCCAAAAGGACAACGATTCCCCCTAAGAGCATCACGGCTCCTACTCCTCGGATTTCACTTACCCAATCGGTATGATTGTCTAAGCTGTTCTCTGGATTTTCGAAAAAAGTCTGGAGGAAGACAGCCCCTTTTGGATTGATCAATCGCATGGTACAGGCATAGAACAATGCCAGTCCCGATAGGACGAGCACTACGATATAAAAGATTTTCATATTTTGTAAAATTAAAATGGTGGGGACGCATGCTGCCTGCAAGATCTGCGGCTATGCACGCGCCCCGCTCTACACATCACGGTAGGTTGTTAGAGAAAGGGACGGGGGTTAGGATAGTGACTCAGAAAGGAATTCACGCATCGCTTGAGTGGCAGCTTCAGGTGCGCCCAGCTGAAAGAAATGATTGCCATCAATGAATTGCACACGTCCGTTGGTCACAAAGTCTGCTGTGTTTTTGTACTCCTCGGGATGCTGTCCGGGATCGTTTTTTCCTTGTAAAAATAGCACAGGCATGATCATCTTCGCGAAGAGGAAGTTATGACGGTCTTCCAGTTCTTGCTCTAGGCTGGTATGGTCAAACTGGCGAGGCGATGCTTCGGCGATCCCTTTATACTTTACTTCGTGGTCAAGACGTCTCAAGACTTCAGGTGCGATGTCTTTGACGCGGTACATGCTGGCAGCATAGGCCAAACGCGGGAAACCTGTCCATTTCATCAGCATCGGGAACCACGCAGAAGAGAATAGCTTGTGAGGGGGCTTGGGGTCACCGTGTGGTTCATTGGCTGACTGCTGCATACGGACATATCGCAAGACGCGCGACTCCATACCTTCGACATTCAGGAGGTGGTCAGAGATGACCGATCCTCGGTCGTGCCCCCCAAGGTTGAAACGATCAATTCCTATTTTATCGAGCAGCTTCGCTAGGGAAGCCGCAATGGCTGAATAGCGGTAGTCGAGATCTAGTCGCTTGTCACTTTGGCCATTGCCCAGGGTATCAACTGCAATACAGTAAAATTGATCCGAAAGGTCTCTGACTTGGTTGTGGAAGGTATACCAGCTTTCTGGAAATCCATGGACCATGACATAAGGTTCATTATTGGGATCACCTGCGGTTACGAAGTGCCAGGTGATTCCATCTGCTTCGACATACCAGTGGGTAGCTGCGACCTCTCCGAGCATCTCGATTTCGCCGTGTGCGTTCTCCGCCCCTACGGGATAAGCATCAGGTGCTGGGTAGCGCATATCTGTGGTGAGTGGTGCATCCTCCTTGATCCCGCCTTCGCGAACATTGGATATACTCAGGTCCTCGCGAGAGATATACTCCAATCTTGGAAGGCTTTGAGGGGAAAGCATTTTAATCATCTTCAGGATTTCCTTTGGATCATTGGTCTTTGTCATGATATTTTTTATTGATGGCTTAGGTAGCCTTGTGATCAAATATTTCTTTGATCCAAAGGTCATAGATTGATATGCCAAAACATTTCATCTAAACTAAAAAATACCCAGAAGCTACATTTTTTTTGATCTGACGACACTCAATGTTTGCTGGGTGATGCCCAGAAAAGAGGCCACATCACCCAGAGAGACCCGATTGTTGAGGTTTGGATACATGTCGAGGAAAATACTGTACTTGTCAGCGGCTGTTTGGAATTGAAGAAGGTTGAGCTTTTGGGAGAATAGATCTAATAATTGAACAGAAAATTCTAATGCGAGCCGGATCAGTTTGGGATATTGCTCACCCAGCGTCATAAAATCTTCATACTGAATGATTTTTACATTACATTTCTCAAGGGTCTCCCATTCGTAAAGCTCAGATTTATTGAAATAAATACTGTTGATGGGAGCTATGAAGTAGTTTTCGTCAAAAAAGAAATGCGTAATGTCTTTTCCATCTTCATTGTAGAATACTCTGAATAGTCCTGATTCAATAAAAAGTAATCTTTTGGAATATCTATTCACACTCTGGATGACAGTACCTTTAGAAATGACGGTTTTATCGAATGCCGCATCAATTGTGGTACATTCTTCATCTGTAAAGAGATTTTTGCTTTTGAGAAATGAGGTGAGTTCCATGTTCGATACATTCAGTCAGGCAATATAGGTAGATAATAGCTGCCATTTCGCTAATGACTCCTCCTTTCAGTGACAAAAGGGAGGCTTTCTCTGCCGAAGTCGAGTGCTTTTCTCATTCTCATGCTTATTATAGACGATGAAAAGCGATACGCCACGCCTTTCATGAATCATTTCCCATAAACAAACCATCACATGAGATATCTCTGGATTTTTGTAGTTGTATTTTTATGTTATCTACCCATTCAGGCCCAGCATTCTGTCATCCAAATAGGTAATGCTCAGTCGGCCAAAGCTTTTGCTGAAAACCCTGCTAAGTTTTTGGGAGACCTGCGCGCCCTCAGGGGTTTTGGCTCTTTTTTGAATGTAGATAAATCTTCTAAGCAATATGACAACCTAGTAGGCTTTTATGAGATTGGAAAGGAGGGAGAGAATTTCCTTATTTTCTTTATCAAGGCCGAGATTGTCAGTTCTGAGGGCAAAGTAGTCGCCAGTTCTAATAAGTCAAAAGTAATGCTGGTTCCTGGACAAAAGACCTTCCCTGGCCAAAATTATTTCCCTGGCCAAAGCTTCTTCCCCAAGGGAACCTATGAAAAACTCCCCAAGGGATCTTACGAGTTACGCTGGAATGCAGTACCTGCGGCGAAGGAACTCCAATCGATGATTTCTATGGGCAAACCAGAGGTTCGTTATAAATTTTCTAAGTAAGCGTATACACCAACACTCACCTAGGCCTTCACAAGTACTGCATTGTGGAGGCTTTTTTTATATCTAGCAGGAACTGCGGTTGCTCCCAACTCATACCCTCGATTATTGGTTGCAGTGCAGATTAACTTCTTTATGATCTATTTCGGACCCTATCATGTTGGTTATTCTTGCGATGTCAGAAAGGAATGCCTAGATTATTTATTCATTCATTAAGCATATGGTTATATCAATATTCCATATTGAGTATTTAAAGGAGGGAAGCATTATGGATATTGATATATAGAGTGTGTTACAGTTGGATATGTGAAATCTCTTACCTCTCATGTGGGGTAAATCTGCTGTGAGATCGTCTTTGTCCAGTTTATAGTCTTACTTAGCGTTGGAAAATGATCAAATTGAAGCATCTACTGGTATTATGCCGACATCTCACAATATATACTGTTGAGAAAGGTGAGGTTTTCATCAGCAAGGGGTCAACCAAAAAACAGCTCTTTTTTGTCAGACGGGGGATGGTACGCAGCTATCATATGAATGATAGCTCAGAGGACATTACTTTTCAGCTATTTCCCGAATATCATATATTCGGTAATCTGCACTCGGTTGTATTTGACAAGCCTTCCGAATTTTACTATGAGGCTATAGAACGTACCAAAGTATATACGATTGACTATGACCACCTTTTCGATATACTCTTAAAAAATCCTAATACTTCTGTGATACACAGGAAGTTCATAAGTAAAAGAGTCTTCCATCAAGCTTTTAATCGCGTTCAAGGATTTGTCTTTCTCTCCCCCGAAGAACGCTACCAAAAATACGTAAAGGACTTTCCCAATGTAGTAGGGAGAGCACCCGATAAATACATCGCCAACGTATTGGGCATCACACCTGTCTCCCTGAGTAGGATCAGAAACCGAATCGCCACCAAGGTTAACGGAGCAAAAGTGAAATGAAGGGCTGACCATCCATTTCTTATCTTTTGTTAATGTATTTATATTTTCATTTGATGTACTTTTAGGATGAATGGAAAATTAAAGAATACATTATATGTGATATGTAGTTATTTTAATGTTAGTTTTTTCTAATTGCATATCTACATGGGCACAGTCTGAAGAGGAGAATGGCTTGGAAGCTTTTCTCATCGCTCTTTTATGCCATGATAGCGGTTCGGTGAGGGTCAGGCTTTGAGGTTAGTCGGACTTTTGCTGGACCGTTTGATCCTTTTACCATGAGGTTTAAAGCCATACATCAGCGTATGAAACTGTTGACATTTTCTCTCTTTGTATTGTGTTGTATGCAAGTAGAAGCACAATCGGATACGACGAAAAGATATTTTATGGGGATTGCTGTCGGTACGAGTGTTGCCTTGGGAGATTTTCAAGATACGAGTCTCGATAATCCTGATGCAGGTTTTGCTCAAAACGGGAATAGGTATGATGTTTATGGTGGATATATGCTCAGCAAGCATGTGACCCTTACTACTGGGGTTCGGTATCAGACTTTCGAGACGGATGTGCAAGATGTGGTAGCACTTTTTAATAATCTCAGACCAGGGATCACGTTTAATGGGGAAAATGGAGATTGGCGATCCTACTATGTACTGGTGGGAATGGCGTACAGAATTCCTGTTATTCGAAGATTTCAGATCTATCCAAGATTTGCTTTAGGCCCCTTATGGGTAAGAAGTCCAGGTTTGGAGGTGAATACAGATAACGGAGTATTGATCAATAATTTCAGTAGGAGTTCGGAAACGGGACTTGGCCTAGGGTATGATATAGGACTAGGACTTCGAACCAATATTGGGAAGTATTTTGCGTTGTTACCCACATTTACATTTAGTGGAGGGAGAATAAGGGTGCCAAATGTTGTGACGAATTTGAATAATGTAACGACCATCCGAGACTTTGAGACAATGATTCAGTCCTTTAACTTAGGCTTATCCTTGGCTTTTAGGCTGTAGTGGGGCAGAGGGAGTGCCCTAGTATAATTTTTTAGTCAGATAAAAAATCACGCCATCATCCATGGTGAATGATTCCCCATATTTGATGGGGACAGCGTCCTTGACAAGCCCGTGACCATCGGGTATATATCCTCGCCTGACGTAGAGGATCTGAGCCGCACCATAGTCTTGGTAGACGCCAAATCCGATTCCTGCGTAGGCTGAAACCTCCTGTATCCGTCTCTCAGCTTCGTCCATGAGCTGGCTCCCTATGCCTTGCCTCTGGAATTTCTTTAACACATTGAAGTCTACGATTTCAGGGATTCCCTTGGCCTGGAAAGGAGGATAGTTGGATTGCCATTGGATGGTCAGATAGCCCGCAAACGTCTGGTTGAGTTCGGCTAGGATGATGTCCCTTTCTCCTTTTTCTTGGAGTTGGTAGTAGGATTCGTATTGAGAGGTGGGTTTGTCCCACCCTTGTTCTCGAAAGGCTTCATGGATTTTCTGACAGTCTTCTTTTCTGATGGGTCTTAGGTTCAGGTATTCTTTCCTCTTCATATGGAGTGCGTTTATAAAGTGGACAAATAGCTTATTATGATAAACGTATAGACTTGTAAGGGGTTGAAATGCTAGTCAGAGGCAGTCTCTACATATTTATTAGCCCTCCATTTTTTAACAATTGTTAACGAAGAATATCAGGTACCTTCTCTAGCTTTATAAGTCTATCATTTAAAGATTGTCAAACCAGAATAAAAGAAAGAAGAGAAATTCTTATAGATTTAATAGACGGAAAAGGACAAAACGAATAAACGCAACATGATGAATCAAATGAAAAATTTCCTTGGGTTTTTGCTCACATTCCTCTTACTGGCCCACTACTCGCATGCACAGGTACGCCGCAATGCGATGGAAGCCAGGCAAAACAAGCAGGCCCAAATAGCCAACCAAGCGCAACTCGATCGAGACCAGTCAGAGCTAAAGGCTTTCGAAGCCAAACTGGTGCAGTTGGACATGGCGCTCAAGAAGCAGGATGGTGTCCAGATCGCCAGCCTCAAGAAAAGCTTGCTCGCTGATATGCAAAGAGAGATCCAGCAGAGCGAAAAGAAAATCGCCCAAGACAGACGCGAAGTATCACAAAGCCAATCCGAACGAGCAAGCTCAGCCAGAGAGACCAACAGAAGCCGCTATGATCGAGCGACTCCAGACAGAGACCTAGGCGATGCAAGAGACGTGCGCGACGACCGTCGAGATCAGAGAGGAGATAGAAGAGACGTTGTTGGGGATAAGAACGATCTGCAACGACAAGTGGCAAGAACCAATAGACAAAAGGAAATCTATGCTAAGCTTCAGGTCTTCACGTTTTCGTCTGAGCCCGCTCTACAAGAAAAAGTACGTGTACATAAGGCCATGCTGCAAGAGTTCCTTTCTACTATGGAGAATGATATTGTGGCCACAAAAGCAGAGATACAGGAAGACAAAAGGGAAGCAATCGAGGACTCTAGAGAAAGAAGGGAAGACAGGAGAGAAATCAAGGAAAGACGCAGGAATTGATGAGGCTATTGTGTATAAAACTGCCTTGTTTGAAGCTATCTTTAGCGTAGCCAAGCCAGACGAACTATGCTGAAGCGATTCATACTCAAGACAGAATTATTCGTTGCTACGACTTCCTTCTTAGGATGGATCGGGATAGGGACAGTTCTCTTCCACAGGTTAGAGCCCTGGACGTGGATTCAGTCTTTTTATTTTTGTGTGGTGACAATTACGACTGTAGGATTTGGTGATTTGACTCCCAGTTCAGAGATCAGTCGGTTGTTTACAGCCATCTACATCTTGGTAGGGGTGAGTGTAGGGCTTGTGACCTTGAGTCTGTTGGGTTCAGAGATTTTGAAGTATGGAGAAAGACGGCATGCGCAAAGAGTAGAAAAGAGAAATCAAGCTGCTGGCCAAAGTGAGGAATCATGAAAAGGAGGTTGACTCTGTGTGAGGCAGCCTCCTTTTTTTGTATTCTTGGTTTAGCGGTTCGTGCTCTACGATTGGATCGTTCTTGGCGAGCTCCTCGCTTTGTTAGTTGGGAAACTAATAGATTTGGGGCTGTGTAGTTTGATGACTACGCAGAGCAGCCTCCTTCAGTTTGCAGCTGAAGCTAAATATGTGCTCCAAATACAATCTGAAGGAAGCGGTGTTCTACATTTTTATTAAGTTCTCCACCTATCTAATTACCTATTGCAGGAGGATCTTCTTATTCAATATACCCTTTGTCGTTTCAATTTGTACGATGGTAAGTCCTTGATAGGAGGTCGAGACACGAGCTTCTTGTGCCGAATATGTAATGCTTGATGGAATCAGGCGTCCGCGCAAGTCATACAGTGTGATCTTCTGGATCGGAGCATCTGCCGCGATTGCTGTAAAGAATCTATTGGCAGGATTGGGCGCAAGCTGGACAGCAGGCTGAGTTTTCCACTCATCTGTACGAGTGGTAGGAGAGACTCTGGGGACTAAGCAAAAGTTATCAAAAGAAGCTCTTTCATTCCCAAGGATGAACTCAAACTCTAGTCTTACTTCCTGTACCGATGTGATCAAGCTATCCCAAGTCCCTGATTGCATGGTCCAGACACTGGAGTCAATCAAAAAGGTAAATGTATACCACTGGTCAATGGCGAGATTGAGGATGGAATCAGGGGGGCGAACCTCGGCAACGGCTCCATTTCCACTAAGGCGTACGAGGTAGGGTTTATCGAGTAGTGAGCCATTGGACCTGTTGTCAATGTTGAGATCGAAGCTCAAGTATCCGCTGTCGAGCAAGGCTGTCCAATCCCCATAAAACTTGGCAGGCGCAATGGCTTGACTCAACACAGATGAGCGGTCTCTAATTTCGATTCCCAAACCAGGATTGCCAAAGGCTGTATCGATGGTCAATGCGCCTGCATCTTCAAAGTTCCATCCCTCAAAAGTCGAATCTTCAAAAGTCGAACAGATCGTATCCGTAAAGGTGAATCTCACAGGGGAAATGGACAACAGGACATTGTCAAGATACACGTCTTCGCCTCCAACGATATATTCACTTCGAATACGGAGTTGAGTTACGTTTGAAAGAATAGCTTCCCAGTTTCCTTCTTCGATCACCCATTCTGTTGAATCCAAGCTGACTTTTATACGATTCCACTGGTTGGTGGGTACGGTCACTCCATCGAGTGCAGTGGCGCGTCCTCCAGGACCTAGAATTTGAAAAATGGGGATGTCTGTGATGAGATCAGGATCGGAACTGTCTACGTAGATATCAAGTGAGATGGAGTCACTTGGGGTCACATTCGTAAGCCAATCGCCTAAATACTTAGCTGGGGCAAAGGAATAATTGATGTCTCCCGTGACATTGTCATCGACTGTGATACTCGCACCTGGGTTACCAAAATTAGGGGAAAGGAACAATGCGCCATCACCTTCGGAGGTCCAGTTGGCTGTCGTTCCCGATTCAAAATCGTCCGAGACTTGTGCTTGAATCTGAGTCGAGAGCATAAGAAGGGACAGAAGGAGAATAAACTGTGCTGTGTTGAGAAATTGGGTCATAATTATATGGAGTTGATTGGCAGAATAATGGATTTGAGATCCCTCAGAAAAGGAAATCTACACATGTGTTTATCTTAGTTGGATGTTTTGTATATGGTATTGTCATAATAATAGGGATAAAGCGAAATCCCTGCTGGACTCTGTCACAGAAAGGCGAGATGAGGGCATTTAATGTCTTAGTAGATGCATTCTTTAAGAACTATTGTAAGAGAGAAGTCTGACGATGCGTTTGGTAGAGGTGATAGAAGGGGGAGTAGGATGACACGTATGATCTCTCGTGAAATTCTCTAACTTTGAATAAAAACCAACGATCGTTTCCATGTCCAAACTCACGCCTTTCCACGTAGCCATTCCTGTTTATGATTTGCAAGAGACCTGCGCCTTTTACCGCGACATCCTCCAGTGTGAGGAAGGCCGCTCATCAGCAAACTGGGTCGATCTCAATTTTTACGGGCATCAGTTTGTCTTGCACATGAAACCTCGCCCCGTGCAGTCAGAAGCTATCCATCATAATCCTGTCGATGGGCATGATGTTCCTGTTCCCCATTACGGTGTCGTATTGGATTGGGCAGATTGGGAGGCCTTACGTGATCGTTTGCAAGCCCATGAGGTATCTTTCGTTATTGAGCCTTACATCCGCTTTGAAGGCCAGCCTGGGGAGCAGGCTACCATGTTTTTCCTCGATCCCTCAGGAAATGCGCTTGAGTTTAAGGCATTTAAAGATATGGAGCAGTTGTTTGCGAAGTAAAAAGGGAGGATGAAACGTATGGTTATAAGGAAATATCTGAAAGTTCTCTTCTGCCCGATTGGGAAATGAATTTTCTGTAATTTCATCTGGATGACTTTCCTAGGAGAGTGATTTGAAAATCCACCATTATCACCATTAACCCATCCCATTATGTTGAAACCAATGAATTTGAAGGTCGCAAGCCTTTTATGCTGCCTTTCACTATTTGCTTTTGCTCATGCACAGCATATGGTCATGCATTCGGAGAGCCCTGAGGCCATTGATCTGATGAATGAGGCCATGGAGACTATGGGACACGATATGCAACGCTTTGAAGACAATCTGCACAAAGCCGCAGAAACCGATCCCAATATGTTGATGGCCAATTTTTTCCAAGCGCTGGACCCAGAAAAGAAGATGGAAGAGTCCAAGGTCTATGTCGATAAAGTCATGGCCTATGAAGGAGAAATGAGCGAAGGAGAAAAAATCGTTAAAGAGATATGTTCTCACTTCGGAGAGGAGAATTTTGATCTATCAGCGGCCATGGAAAAATTGGTCGAAGCGTATCCCGAGGACTACAAGTTGCAACTGATTGTAGGCGCTTTTTACCTCTATGGAAATAATCCAGAGAAAGGAATGCCATTCCTAAAGACTGCTGCGGAAAAGGGGAAACTGCCAGGCGCATACAACATGCTCGGATACGGCTATATGGGACAAGGCAATATGGAAATGGCGAAAGCGCAGTTTGAAGCTTACACTAGTGCTGCGCCTAATCACTACAACTCTCATGACTCTATGGGAGACTTCTACATGGCCAATAAGCAATACAAAGAGGCTGCGGAGCAATTCGAGATGGCGGCCAAGCTCAATCCCGACCTCCCCCTTCATGCAGAGAAGGCGCAGAAGGCCAAGGAAATGATGAAACCTTGAGTAGACGAGAAGAAATGATTTTTTGACTGAAAAGAAAGACTGTTTCCCAGAGGAAATGGTCTTTTTTCATTTTTATGTATTGGATGAGTTACACAATGAAGCACAAGCGGGACTAGATAGAAATCATTCACTATTCAAACCATTGATCCATATGAAAAATTTATTTGTCTGGCTTTTCGCTTTTGCTTTTATCCTGTCCACAGCTACCGCCACAGGATTTGTTTCGGGCGATATCGTCAAAGGAAAATGGAAAGTCTTGAAAAATAAGCAGGGTCTACTGATTCATAAAGCTGCGCTTTCAGCTAAAGACTCCGCCGCCAAAGGTTCATATTGCTGTACCTTCTCAGACGGCACCAAGTGCTATTCGAGCAACTGTGACTTCTGCGGTTGCAGTGGTGCCAAGCCTGCTACGATCATGAAGCATGAAAATCCGATCCAGGTAAAACTAGATCCCAAAAGAGGAGTTAGTATTCGAGATTTTTCTCAAGGAGTTGCGCAGGCAAGCGATGGCGGTTACTGCTGTACTTTCTCGGATGGTACGAAGTGCGCGGCCACCGATTGTAGCTTTTGTGGGTGCTATTAAGCTTCGCCCTTTCATACGCATGAACACAGTGTAACAAAAGTCTTATACTATCACTTTCGAGCGTCGTAACAGGTAATCTGGGGAGGCGTTGGGCTTGGAATTTGGAGATAGGGGCGGATGTAGGAGTTGGGCTGAAATTCCATCCCGAGATTCATCATCGGGATTGGTTCTTTTTGCCTAATAATCCCGAGTCTGATGCTCGGGACGCTGAAGGCGATGGTTAAATATTAAGAAACTTTTGTTAAAAAGTAATGAATGTGCCATTCTGCTATCTGTGCAGGATGGTGCATTTTTTATATTCTTACAAAGCAATCCAACCGTACATTTCCTCATCAATACCTCCTCCTCGCACCCGAAAACTCCATGGCTTCGCCTTTCCCAAACCCATAGCTAAACCCACATGTGATGAATCGGCCGCGTAGGTCCCTTCTGTACAGTTCAAAATCAGGCTGAATCGTCGTCGTTTCCTGTATTCGAGAAGCAAAAATGTCTCTGATGCTAAAGTTCAAGACACCTCGACCCTTGAGGATCTTTTTACGCAGCCCCATGTCTGCCGATAGGATCGCCGAGCGTATACCCTGCACGCGCTGTATGGCCGACTCATAGCGCGTCGTCACCTCAAAATCGATCTTGGCCGGAAGCTTGAACTTTCCTGTAAGCTTACCTGACCATTGGTTAGCGCTAAAGTCGAAGCTGGTAGACTGAAATGTCCCCAAGCGGCTAAAATAAAGAAAGTTGGCGTCGCCATTCAGCGTGACCCATTTGGCGGGATTGTACTTGGCGTTGAGTTCGAGGCCCGTGGCTTGGTTGGTACCTAGGTTGATGGGCGTGACGATGTTGACATTGTCTTCGAAAAAGGATACCCGCTCGATGACTTCTGTGGTGAAGCGGTGGTAGATCCCCGTATTGAATGAGAGATTGTTGAAAGCAAAAATGGAGTTCAACTCATAGGAGTCTGTAAACTCGGGCATCAAATTGGGATTCCCCGCACGAATGCTGAAGCTGTTGCGTGGATTGAAGAAGGGATTCAGGTCCCACAATCTAGGACGGTAGATCCTACGAGAGTAAGAAGCCTGTAAAGAGACTTTTTCGGACAGTTTGTATGAGGTCGCTGCACTGGGAAAGAGGTTGGTGAAGTTTTGATCATTCCCCTCATTGGTATTGATGAGTAATGTCGTCAAGTCTGTATTTTCTGCTCTCAGCCCTAGTTTGATTCCCCATTTTTTTCCCTCATAAGCCCCTGTACCATAGACACCCAGCACATTTTGCACATACTCGAATATATTGGTCAAGCCTGGATCGACTATCCAATCATTATTGATGAAGTTGCTAACGGAAAAGTCGTTGCTGACATTCTGGAGCACGTATTGGGCACCTGTCTCTATGCTCCACTTGTCATCAAAGGGACGGGTATAGTCTAGCTTGAAAGTATATTTTGCCTCCTGAAAAGCAGTTCGAGTCTCCTGTAGCCCATCAAAATTTTCCCCTGATAAGGTTGTGTTTTGAAACTGGGAACTTTGATCTTTTCCAAAGAAGTTTCCTAACGCGCTGAATAATAGATCGTGCTCCTTGTGATCTTTGAAGTCGCGTTTGTACTGCAATTCGTATTGAAACTTAGGATTCAAAGCCTCGGTTACCTCCTGTCTTCTCCACTCTGCAAGAACAGTATCATTGTTGCCTAGCAGTTGAAAAGTAGTCTCTGAGGGCTGGTCCTCAATCTCGTAGGCGAAGCTACCTGAGAGTGTCAAGACGTTGAAGTCGTCGATGTGATAGTCTGTCCCCAGAATGAAATTGTAGAAGTTTTCATTTCGAAATTCCTCTCCTACGCTGGATATGATGGTGCCTGTCAGTAGGTTTTCATTGATGTTGCGCGTCTGACGAGGCAGCTCGCGATAGCCCACACCCAACTGACTGAACAGGTTGAACTTCTGCGTGCGGCGATTGAGGCTCAAGCCGAAGCTATGGTTGTGAGGGACGCCTGTGTTGAGCGAAAAGGAACCATTGAGCCCCTTCTTTTCTTCTTTTTTGAGGACGATGTTGATGATGCCTGAAGTGCCTTCTGCATCGTACTTCGCGGAGGGATTCGTGATGACTTCGATGCGGTCGATCATCTCTGCGGTGATGGTTCCTAGGGCATTGCCTTCGTCACTCGCGATGACAGAGGGCTTACCATCTATAAGGATTTGTACACCCTGACTGCCGCGTAGACTGATTTGGCCCTCGATGTTGACATTGACAGAGGGGACATTGTTGAGGACTTCGAGTGCGGATGCGCCTGTGCTGCTGAGGTCTTTGCCCACATTGAAAACGCGTTTGTCCAACTCGAAGGAAGTTGAGGATTGCTCCCCTTCAATGGTGACTTCGTCCAAACTCACACTTGCTTCGACCATCGCAATTTTCCCCAGATTCACCTGCCTTTCCTCAATGGTAAATTCTTTGAGTTCCAAATTTTGATAGCCGATGAAACTCAGGCGCAAGACAAAGGCTGCCTGAGAGAGTTGCAGTTGAAATTTTCCATCTTTATCTGTATTTGTGCCGCTCAGTGTCTGATTCGTGACAGGATCTACTGCTAGGACTGTCACATACTCCATGGCTTGTCTTGTTTGCGTGCTGATAACTTGTCCCTGTATCGTGAGACCAGCGTCTTGAGCCAGTAAGGGAGAGATTTGGAGGATCAGCCATCCGCTGAGGAGGAAGAAAAGACGCAGTTGTGGCACAATGTCGAAATTTGAGGGTTTACCTATGAATCGATGTCTTAACTGCGAATTAGGTCATTCGGTTTGGATTATGAAATATGAAAGTGTAGAAAATATGAGATAAGTGCTTTGCTCAAGTACTTCTTTGTAGAGAAAAAGATGCTGTAAAATATTAGTCTATCCGCTCGTCATCCTATATTGTAGTCAAGCGTGACATTACACAGTGACACCTATCATGTATCTGATGCGCACACAATCTCACACACTATACAAGTATCGCTCACTTGAAAACTTTCGGTTTTTTGTGGATATCATCCTCAAGAACCGATTGTATGCAGCGCCTTATCGCGATCTGAACGATCCCATGGAAGGATATTACTATTATCCTGAAGAAAACTTTACGCATCCACATACCAGTCAGATTCTTGAAAAGATCCATCATGCCCGAAAGGAAATACGGATTGTCTCGCTTTCGCGCGATCCGAAGATTCCGCTTATGTGGTCGCACTATGCAGATGGGCACAGAGGAGTGGCCATTGGTGTCGAGATCGATCGAGATGCTTACGATGTACGCCCTATCGAGTATACAGGACCTGCTTACTTTCGTGGAAGAGAATACCATTCGGATACAGCAAAGGAAATTCTCTCTCATAAGTTTGAGTTTTGGAAATATGAGCAGGAAGAGCGTGTATTTGTGGATTCGGGGCAATTTATAAAGGTCAAAGTAGTCGAAATAATGGCTGGACAAAAGATGTCTAACCAGGACTATGGATTTATCAAGAGCCTCATCGAAAAGCTCAACCCTACCATCCGTGTGAAAAAACTCACAAGGTCTGAGTCTGGATTTATTCCGCCTATCAGCTAGGGTATGTGGGAACTAGAATTACGTAGGTAGACGAAAGAATTCGAGCGTCGATCCTGAAAGATATTTTACTATGCTCAAGAACCTAGCATTTAAAATGCTGGTAATCAAAGATCAGATATCCTCTCTATGATTAGATTTGATTAACGATGATCACGTACCGTATTTTCTATGTAGAGACGTAGATTTATCGCGTCTCTACATAGAAAATGAATCCTATCTGAATTCATTCGTGATCATCACTATTAAATTCTAAAGTCTCGAACGAAGTCAAATTCCTCCTAAGATGATCTTTTATATCTGTACGTCAACTGAATCCTCCACGACAATCAAATAAAGTTTGCTCATTCGCGTTTCGAAAATAAAGACTTTTCATACTACTGAGTGGTTTACCCCAAAACCCAAAAGTTCCAGGTCCCATCCCAAGGACCTGGATTTTATTTTCTGCCTCATGTACGCGTGATTATTCCTTCTTTTTCAACACCACTTTCCGTTCCTCCCACAGGATCTCCCATGCATAATCAAGCGAAATAGGGGAAGTATTTAAAGCAGTGGAAATATCTGTATGGCTGAAACTGGCAACCTCCCATTCGTATTCATCATCAAAAGTGGGCGGTGTTTCGATGGTGATGCGAAACTTATTTTGCATAGAGTCGATCAAGGCTGCATAAGAAATGTTTTCTAATTGAGTGCCACTGGCTGTCCAAGTGGGAGCGTCTGGTAAATTACGCTCATTTCGGAGACTACTCTTAGAAAAGGGACTAAAGACAATCTGCTGCCCCACCGTGAGCAAATGCTCTTCTCCTACGCCCGAAATATGTACACTTACTTTGCCCTCGTAACAAGTGACCTTAAAGTTAGAATCTATAGCTGCCACATTGAATGCAGTTCCTACTACTAGCACCTCTCCCAATGGGGTCTCCACGGCAAATCGGTTGCCTTTGGCTACTTCAAAATAGGCTTCCCCTTGTAACTTCACGCTGCGGTCTTGCACTGCATCTGCGATCGCTACCTCCATGGTACTCTCACTGTTGAGGATGATCTTGGTCCCATCCGCAAAAGTCTCTGTCTGCTGCTCTCCTAGCGTGGTGGCATACGTCTGTGAAGGAATGTCTGTCGTCTTTCTTGTAAAAAACCATGTGCCTACGATCAACACTACAATTACGGCTGCTGCCAAGAATCCTATTTGTTTCCGCCCACGACGGATGTCTACGATCTTCTGCTCCTTTTCTGCAGCTATTTTGGCTTTGACCTCTCCCAGTACACGCTTCCCATCAAAGGGATGCGATTGTAGCCCATTCATTGCCTCCATCACTTGCGTGAGTTTGGCATGGTCCTCGCTTTGCTCAAATTCAGCCAACTCTTCTGGCGTAAGCTCTCCATTGAGCCAGCGCGCGAGGAATGTATCGTCAGGATAAGTATTCATAACTGGGGGATGCAATTTCTGAGGACCAAAAGGGCGCGATGCATGCGTTTTTCAACAGATTTGACACTGATATCCAGCATCTCAGCGATCTCCTTGTAGGATTTTCCATCCATGCGATGGAGCAAAAAGACCGTTCGCTGTTTTTCGGAAAGATTGGCAATCGCTTCCTCCAATCGATTCAATAGTTCTTGTTCTTCTATTTGAAATTGAGGATGTTCCATAGAAATGGGTTGGGCCTGTCTGCGTAAGTACTTTTGCACGACCTTCTGGTGCTCGACCTGGTGGAGAAACAAGTTTTGCGCGACCTTGAATAGGAAACTCTTTGCCTTACCAAAAGGGACCTTCGCACAGTTTTTCCAAAGGCGAAGAAATGCTTCCTGCACGTAATCTTCGGCCTGATCTAAATCCTTGCATTTGTAATAGCAAAAGTTGCGCAATACCTCGGCATGTAAGCTGAAAACCTGATCAAACTGGGCTTCTTCGCATACCGACAGCTCGGGAGCTTTGGGCATAGTATCTCGTGTGAATAAATTTCTCTACTTAACTGAAAGTTACGGGGGGATGGGATAAAATGCTATGAATGAAGGGAAAAAATCAAGTTTCAAACATAGTCTAAGTGGAGGGGTGCAATCCTTTTTGATTGAACTGCACCCTTTCTCCCTATCTAGCGACAACAAATTTACTCCTACCTACCATTTCTCCTGTCAATCTCCTTACGCGTACGAAGTAGATCCCTGGTCTCATTTCTTCTGTGTTCAATTGCACTTTCTGAGGCCCCGTACTGGCCAGATACATCTCGCTATGCAGCCGCTGTCCCAGCATATTGACGACTTCCAGAAAGAGATTCTCCCTATCTGCTCCCTCAAAAGCGACATTGATAAACTCAGTAGCAGGGTTGGGATAGACCCACATGTCATTGCCTTGGGTGACAGGCTCTGAGCGGAGCTTGAAAGATACCTCGTGGAGGCTGTTGCACTGTGGATCTCCATGGTTTTCAATCGCAGTCAGGAGGACATAGCGCGCCTGAATCATCCCAAAGTCGGCTGCTTCCTCTCCCGAATAATAGTCCGTTCCTCCTGCTTCAGCCAGATTGACATTGCCCCACTCAGTCCAGCGCTGGCCATCATTGGAGTAATCAACTGCCATGATTTTGACGCCTTGGGTCGTTTTTTCCGATTTGTTGGCGTTCCATACATGCAGGGACTCAAGGCTGTATTCGTAGCCCAAGTCATAGAGCAACCAGTGACCTGCCCCTCTATTGGGGTTAGGACTAGCAGAGGGGGTGCAGGAGGTCCAGGCATCGTCCCAAGTGGTCTTGTCTCGACACTGCCCCTGCGAAGTCAAAGGATTCAGTAAAGCTCCCACCAACAGCGAGAGGAAAAATATATGATATCGATTCATGATTTCTCTTTTTGATGGGTGTTTATTTCAAAAATCCAATGGGAGCCGTACCGCTCGTGGGATCGTAGAAGTTGCCGATGTTGGGGAGGACCAAAGGTAAGTCCGAAGGAGCTACCCCCAACCAAAGCGCCAGCTCTGCAAAGTATTCGTCTGTAGAAAGCGTCGGAATGAGAACCCCATTTCCTACATCAAGATTTTGGTTGAGTTCCAATGTCGGATATTCTCCAAAGATTTTTCCTCCATCTACTGTACCTCCCATGACCATGACATTTCCTCCCCACCCGTGGTCGGTTCCATTGCCATTGGAGGTAAGCGTACGAGCAAAGTCTGAGATGGTAAAAGTGGTCACCTCATCATGGACACCCAGCTCTTTCATGGCAGCATTGAACTCGCCCATTGCCTGACTCACATAAGTCAAGAGTGCTGCATGGCTATTGAGCAACTCGTCGTGGTTGTCCCAGCCATCCAAGGTGACGAAGAAGGTCTGCCGATTCATCCCTAGGGTGTCCCTCGCCCCAATGGTCCGTGCAATCATCCCCATACTCTGGGAAAGCGGATTTGCAGAGAAGATCGTATTCAGATTTACCTGATCGGTTGCTGCGCTGAAGAGGTCGTGATTGCTTTGCGACTGAGAGGTGATGTCTGCATAGCTCTGTCGGAAGACATCCTGATACTGGCGCTCCAGCAGATTGTTGACCGCTGTCGTACGGATCTGGTCGATGGCATTGTTGCCATTGTAGCCGCGGATGCCGATGCTGCCACCAGGGGTGATGGAGTAGCCCACGACTTGATTGCCCGACTGGAAGACGTTGTTGCCCGAAAGGGAAATATTCATCGAGATGTCCTGGGACTGGTTGCTCGCTTGCAGCAGGTCTGCCAGCCTTCCTCCCCAGCCATTGGCTGAGCGGCTCTGTGGAACCGAAGTCTGCCACTGCATGATCTGATCGGCATGGGAGAAGAGACCCACAGGGAGCTTGCCCACAAAGTTAGAGATCTGGCTCTTGTCAGGAATACGCTCTACCAATGTGCCTACATTGGCGATGAAGGACAGGTCGCCCTGCTGAAACATCTGATGGACTTCAGGCATACTCGGATGGATGCCATAGTTTTCAGAGACGTTGCTGGCATTGATGGATAACAAGGAATCCTGCGCCAGAGATTGATTGGAGCGTGTGGTGGTGTAGTGGTTATAAGCCGAGCTGTCGGTCGGGACCAGCATGTTGAAAGAGTCGTTTCCTCCTGCCAGTAATATACAGACGAGGGCTTTGTAATCTCCCTGAGGACGTAAGTTCATCCTGTGAGAGTTAGAAGCGAGCAGGGCGGTCGTCTTCAGGTTAAACAAACCCGAAAATAAAGTGACAGAACCTACAGCTGCACAACTGGCTTTCCCCAAAAAAGCTCTTCTAGATATATGCTTACTCATGATATTAGTTCAGAATGTTGTAGTCAGGTGAAATGAAAATCAGGTAGAGGCCCATTTGGACACGTTCTTCTGCCTCATCCAACTGGTTGATGGCATCTAGGATGATGGTTCTGCTTTCAGTAGATAGTTGTCCGTGGGTAAAGAGGAGATCCAAACGATCCATCAGTTGAGCGGGTGTTTCTGCTAGATCCAACAGATCTTCCATCGGGATATAGGCTGTCCTTTCATAGGGATCGTCTTCTTCAAATTCAGGTTCCTCCTCTATTTCCTCCCCAGGAAGTGGAGGCTCATAAAAAGTCACAGGTGTCTGGAAGAAGGTCCAATCGTTGACCTCATTGATATACCCTACAGCTGTGGTAGAATTGTGAATCTGAAATTCGGGTGCAAAAAGATCGAGATCAGAGATGATTCCATTGGGTTGATAATCTGGGAGGAAGAAGTTGAAGACAGTGTTGGAGCTAAGTGGAATCTGACCTGTAGCTGCATCAAATTTGAGCCCCGGATTGATAAAGTAGGGATAATCGTCATTGGGGCGGATGTCCATGGCACGGCAAAAGTGCATGTAACGCACAAGTGGTTCTCGTAGCATGGCACGTCTTTCATTGCCTATGCGGTTGTCGCATGCGCGCGCTTCTGGGTCCATCAGGATGGCTTTTACTACAGCTGCGATATCTCCTCTCTGCCCTTGGCCATTGTTGTTGAATACCTCTGCTACACGTCGGATGTACTCAGGCGTAGGATTGGACGTGACCATGCGCTGAATCAGCAGACGCCCGATAAATGGTCCTACATTAGGATGATTGAAGAGATTATCTATTGCATCTTCGATGTCTTTCATTCCAGATTGACCTGTAGGGATGACCTCCCCTCGGAGGAGATACTTGGGGCCAGGCTCATGCATTTCTTCATTCATGATCATGGGTACATCGTGGGCCGATCCTTCAAAGTCAAATCCAAAGGAGGGCAATTCTCCCTCTTCAAATTCATCATCCTCAAAAAATTTGACCCCACCAGCTCCCAAACCTGTAAATACCTTGGCGTATTGTTTGATATCGTCATTGTCGTAGGTGGGGATACGTGCCCCATTGGCATCTAGCTTGGGGGTACCATCTATATTGAGTTCGTAGAGACCGATGGAAAATAGCTGCATGATCTCCCTTGCATAATTCTCGTCGGGATGGATATTCTTTGCAGAGTCAGACCGTGGATTGTTTAAATGACTGAGATAAAAGCCCATGACGGGATGAAGTGTCACATCCATGAGCAAGTCGCGAAAGTTGCCCAGAGCGTTGCGGACCAGCATGTCATAGTAGTCTGTCAAGCCAATGCCCGAATCCATGAGTTCGTCTGGTACATCTGAGACGACCATGATCTCACTGAATGCCAAACCTACACGTTGTCTTAGTTGGTCTGGAGCGGTCATCGCCGAGTGAAACCAGACGATGCGAAAGTCCACAAAAGAAGCTGGAAAATCTTCATCGGCTTCTTCTGGTTCAATGGTAGCTCGATACTCAATATAGTCTTCCAGCGTCGGACGTAAGTAGGTAGGGGGTGTCTGGATCTGGGCTTCGATCCAAGAAGCATAGCCCGACTGAGCGACGTCCTGTATCACAGGATAAGTAGCGCCGAAGCTGGCTTGTGCCAAGAATCGAGAGGCATCTGCCAGTTGAATTCTGCTGTCGCTGGGAAATCCATCTAGGGTGACATTTGGTGTCGCATTAGGGTCGCTGCTGCTGACGGTGATCTGCTGGTTGTGGCCATTGCCCAAGTAGTCCGAGTATAGCTGAGCCCAGATCAGATGCGGCAGCACGAGTAGTGATAAGCACAATAGTTTCTGTTTCATCCTCCACATATGTATTAAGATCATTTGGGAAGAGAATCGGTAAGGGATAGCAAACCCTACGTGGGGAGGAGAAAAAAACAAGATTTTTTGATGAGGGGCGGATTGTGAAGTACCTACTCAAATAAAGTAGAACATTGCTTCCTCCAACATAGACGAGATCTGATTGACTGTCCTGAAGGGACAGTATCGTATAGCATGTGGAGTTGAGTCCCATGCTCAGATCGGAAAGAAGGCTATCACCACTTCAAAAAGAAGTCTATCACCATTCCAATCGAAAGAGAAGATTCGGAGTGAAAAACAGCATATCCTTCTCTATTTCAAATGCGGTACGCTCAGCCGCAGGTGTGTCGAATTCATGAAAGTCTTCCAAATATTGAATGGAGAGGAGGTTGTAGCGATTGTAGACATTTTGGATGGACAAACCGATTTTACCCCTTATTTTATCCCCTGAAGTGAATGTCAAGTTGCGCATAATTGATAAATCTAGCCGATGATAGTCGCGGTCCATATCGTCACTATTGATGGCCCCGAGTACAGGTTCTGTAATCCAAAAGGGTCCTAAATCATCTTCATATTGAACCGAGTTATTGCTGACCAATGGAGTGAAGGGCTTGCTCGAACGATACATCCACCCTAGAGAAAACTCCCACTTACGCCAGCGGGCCATATGATGAAACTGGAGGTTGTGCCGCTGGTCGTGCGAGGCACGGAAAGGCTCCTCTTCCAGATCGGGAAACTCATAAGTTGTACTACTCAGCGTATAGCTGATCCAGGATCGATGCTGGGCATTCCACCTCCTTTTCAAAAGCACATCTATTCCCTGGATATATGCTTCCCCTACAGCAAATTCTAAGTTAGTAGAACTTGATAGGTTGGAACCAAAAGAAGTGAGGTTATTCAAATCTTTCAAATAATACTCTACATCTACCAGCCACCCCTTTCTTTCAAACAAGAACCCTCCCCCCACTTGAAAACTGCTGATGATAGGAATCTCTCCAGGGCTAGACACAAGCCACGCCTGACTACTGAGTAGATCAAAATCCCAATCTACGAGCTGAGAGATATATTGGAAGTACTCCCCCGCGTATCCTTTGAGTGTCAGTGAGGAGGTGGGAGAATAGAAAAAGTCTAATCTAGGTGAAAGGAAGATGTCATAAAATTGATCATGAAATGTACCTCTCAGACCTGCCTGTATGAGGAGTCGGGAGGTGGGCGAATACCCGTAGTGCAGAAAGAGGGTATGTGTAGTCGCTATATCATCTGTGGTATCACCTCCCATCGAGAAGACGCTTTCGTTCTGGAGGCCAAGAAAGGTCTCTAAATGGTTCCACTCATATCCTGCTTTAAGCAGATGGCTTTCGTTTACACGAAATATATGATGGTGACTCAGGCTTGCGTCTACTACTTCATTGATAGAGACACTATTCTCAAAATCCTCATCGCTCTCCAAGAAGCTTCTGACGAAGTTATAATCTGTTCGAAACCGGGTGTAATTCCCTTTGGTGTAGATGGTATATTGAGGACTTGGACGAAAATGCCAACTGGCACTGAGTCCTGACTGTTGGACGAACAAGTCATCCGTGATCACGCGCTCATCTGCTAGGTCTATGGCCTCATAAAATAAATTATTACGCAAGAGCATCGCGCTCGCCGCAACATAATGCTGCTTAGAAGGCCGATAGATGAGCTTGGCACTGGCATCCTGGAAGCTGTAAATGTTGGATTCCTTTAGCAGGCCGTCATCGTCTTGCTGATCCCCAATACGCGTACCCTGTACAATGCGTTCTTCCAATCTGTTGAAGGCGATAGAAGGGAACACATCTGTGAGCGAACGCCTACCTGACAGATAAATGGCCAGCTTTTTCTTAACAAGAGGCTGCTGAATATCCAATCCCATATGGGTGAAATTCATGTTGACACCTCTCCGTCCTTGCATGGGGATACTGTCTCCTTGCGTGATATTGACTAAGCCTGAGACACGTCCTGCCTGGCTCGCATCGAAGCCTCCCCGAAATACTTGTGCACCATCTACCGCATAGGGATTGATGCTTGGGATCATATCAAAAAAGTGTCCCGTTTGATACAGGGGAATGTCATTGTACTGGACCAGTGTCTGGTCGGGTGTCCCTCCTCGGATATTCAGGCCGGTGGCGGTGCCGTCGGGATTGTTGATCCCTGGCAATACTTGCACCATGCGGAAGATGTCGGGCTCCGTCAGCCCTGGAAGTGCCCCAATCCGTTTGGGCTGTAAGTCGACGGATCGATGGTCGTGGTGGATGCCGTCGGTGAGGTATTCAGAAATGGTGATAGCCTTCATCTCCCGTGCCTTGGGCTGGAGCGAAAGCGTACGACAAGGGGTAGGGTAGGGGCTCAGACGTAGACGGTATTCCTGATAGGCGATATGCGTAATGATCAGCTCCTTTGCACTTCCAAAGGGACCTTTGAGATAAAAAGAACCATCTTCTTTAGACAGGGTCCCCCTTCTTCCGTCAGAGGTGCGTAGCGCAGCAAAAGAAATGGGATCTCCTGTATCCTCATCGATGAGCCAACCACAAAGGTAAGGCGTACTGGCTTTGGCCGTAATCAAAATAAATTTCTCTTCCCTGATCTCTCCTCGCAGCGGTAAATTTTCTAGTGTTTGTTCCAATGCCTCAGGCAAGGGGCTGCTCTGCAGGCTGAGTGTGACCGTATATCCTTCGATCAGTTGCTTCTTGTACGAAAAAAAGACCCCATATTTTTGCTCCCATTCCTGAAAAACCTTCTTTAAGGGCGTTTGCACATAGACACCTGAAACGAGGATAGGTGTATTGGCTTGTATTTTTCCTCCTATCACCCAAAGGAAGAGAATCAAGATCAAGACTTGGGAGGAGGAATAAATCTTTCGCATGCGGAGTGTAGACAGCGGATGAATGTGTAAAAAAGAGAAAGAATATACACACAATGCAGGGGAGAATCTGCAGATTTTATATAAAAAATGACAGGTAGATCACCTGCCATTTTTAAAAAAATCAGTACGTATTCAGTTATTTATGTAACGACCGTCTATAGATTTACCCTACTGACAGTTCTCAGTATAAGCGACTACATGCTTTGCGAAGTCATTCCACTTAAACTTTTCGAAGTTTTCGGCTAAGTAGCTACAAGGACCAAAAATGTCGTCAAACTCTTGCTTGTACTTTCCTTTGGTAATCTTAAATGCTTGCCCTTCGCGTACCAAGTAATAAGACTTGAGGTTGCCCCCAGTAGCTTGGATACCACCGACAGCGATTCCTCCTGTCTCCGCTGCGTAGGGATCGTCATAGACTTTGATCTTGCTATCAAATCCTGGATTGACGAGCTGAAGCAAAACGAAGGTTCCCTTCTTATTGGGTAGCTGGGCACGCTCGAAGTAGATAAAATCTCGCTTCAACTGGTTCATGTCAGTATCTTCCATCTTTTGGATAGAAGAAGTGGCCTCACTCGTCGCCAACAATTTTCCGTAGTCACTAGGAACCAGACGCATAGAAGCGATATTCTCCGCGAGGTACTTGGTTTTTGCGTTTGTATTGGCATTGACCATCGTAAACTCCTTGATGAGGCCCTTTTTGTATTTGGGACTTTTGAAATAGCCTTCGATCTCTGTTCCGTCATTGAGGGTGATGTAGGAGATTTTCTTGGCGGAGAATGAAAGCATGCGTGGGGCAAAGCTCTGTGCCATGAGACTCAAGCCCATACTTAGGATGAGAAAAAAAGAAATAATGGTTTTCATAAATGGGGTTTTCTGTTGAGTGAAAAATGTGTGTTCCGAAAATACGGTAAATAATGTCATGGACAAAGAGGGAGATTCTGATATCTCCCATTGTGATTAGCGAGTCGTTATTTTTTTCCATAAAAAGCCGCCTAAGATCATGAGGATGATCATGCCCAGTCCTCCCCACCACCAGATAGATGCTCCTTTATTCCATACCTCTCCATTTCCAATGAGGATATATCCAGACCAAAAATAAGGATGGCATCTATAGCTTTCGGATTGGTTAATCCATGATTGTTTCGCCTCTTGTAAGGCAAAGTCTATAGGGGTCTCGTCTGCAAGTTTTTGGAAAAAGGATTGACTCAAAGTAGCCCCAGAGGCATCATCTAATTGCCAAAGGGTCGTCAACGTCCGGCGTGCGCCTGCATAGCGAAAGGCCCTAGCCAGACTCATCACGCCTTCGCCTTGTCTTAGAGGGCCTTTGGCTGTCTGGCAAGCACTCAATACGACCAAGGGGCTGCGAAGCTTCATGCCATAAAGCTCGTGCGCATAGAGAATGCCATCTTCCAGACTATCCGTAGAGGGAGCCAGATAAAGACGCGACTGCATCAAGTCGTCCTCATCTGCGACTGCGTGTGTGGCAAAGTGCAGAATGGGAGACGATAGCTCAAGGTTCTTGACTCGGGCTTCCTGTGCCTGAGCTCCTAGGAGGTATCGCCCCTCAAGCAACTGCGCCGCTTCTTGTATCTCCTGTTGGTTATGTTTGAGTGGACCGAGGCCCGATCGCGTAGGATCATGGATGCCCCTTTCAAATACAGGTGCCCACCCCAGATAATTTTTTACGCTTTTTTCTTCTAGACGATCCCTCAAGAGTCCCAATGAAGGCTGATAGCTACAGCTATAATGCTGAACCAGAAAATCCCATCTTCTGTAATCCAGATCCTCAGGAGAAGTAAGCAAAAGGCTTTCGAAGGGAAGATAGCCCAATTTGCCGTCAGGAATCACAATCAGTCGTTTCGTGCTATGAGCAAGCTCAGGCAGAAGTGAGGCAGTCAAGCGAGGAATGAGGCTATAGTCAAAAGCTTCTTGTGTGGGAGGCTGATGAATAAATGCAAGCCAAGTGTCTAAGCTGGAGGTTTCTTTTACTGTGTGCAAACTGAGCTTCCCAGAACTCATACGGCACACATACAATTTTTCATTTCCCCAAAAGTAGCTGTAAACAAGAGAAGATAAAGGCAAGCGCGTAAGCCATGTATCGAGCTCGTCGGCATTGGAAGAGTATTTCAACCGATAATACTGGGGAAACTGCCGTTCTAAATCATCTGTAAATGCTTGGTAAGCCTTTCGCAATTGTAAAATGGTCGCGCGATCCTGCGAATCAGGTGAAACTACGTAGGCTGCATTCTCTGGTGTCTGTGCGCTCAAAGCGGCCAAACGCTGTCGATAGTATCGCTCTTTCTGGATCAAAGCGTCGGGAATACCCGCAAATTGCAGAGCCTCTTGGCTTCGAATGTGTTGTTGAAGCTGGGCAGCCTTCGTCTTTTCTGCCCACTCCCACGAACGAGAAAGAATCTCAGGATTGCCCTGCTGTTCATACAAAGCCATCGCGAGCTCTAGCATTTTTTCAACAGCTACTCGCTGTTCTTCTATCCCTTGCTGCTTCGAATCAGGTGCCTCATAGTAATGTCGGTGGCTATCCTTGACCATCAAGTAAGCATGCAAACAGGCCCAAGCAGCTTCTTGGGCAGAAAGATCTTGATGGATTTGTCCGTATTGACGCATGGTTTCTGCTTGTTCTAATAGCAGATAGGGGACAGGAAAACGGTCCCAGTAGGCGGAGATAGCTTCCTTAGGTTTGCGAACAAAGGGCAGTTCTGGAACCACCACCTGCCAAGCTTTTTCATGCATTTCAAAGGTTTCATCCCATGATCCGAGTTGTCGGTAGGCGCGGGCACGCTTCCAATGGAGATCCCCTAGGCCCCAACTGGCGCTGCCTACTTGATAGGATTTTTCGGCTGAATCGAGTGCCGTTAATCCTTCTTCATTTCGATCTTGCTTGATCAAGCTTTCTGCATAAAATTCCCAAGCCCATCCGCGAATAATGTTGCCTTTCGGGTAGGCTTTTGCGGCAATTTCGATGGCGCGCAAGAAGTTTTGATTGGCGATGGTGTATTGTGCCAGCTCCGTATAATAATTGCCCAAGCGGGTATATTCAATGATATTTTCTTCATGGTCCTCTCCCATCAACTCAGAAGTCACACGAATGGAGGCAAGGGTGTAAGTCAATGCTGAATCAATATTTCCTATAGAAAAGTAAGCCCCTCCACGCTCGGATTGTATTTTCCCTTTCATCAAAGGGTTGATGTTGGGGTATTGGGCCACGAGCTCCTCTGCCCGATCCAGATAAAACAAGGCTTCCTTGGCATCTCCTACCACGCCCAAAGTGGAGGCAAGGTTGAAATAAGTCGCCATCTGCGCATCAGGGGTCAGTTCGTCCACATAGGTGAGTGTTTCCCTATGCAGACGAAGTGCTTCCCAAAAGAGTCCTAAGTCCTCAAATAGGACAGCAATATTGGTTTTGATTTGGTTGAGTTGGGTATGGCTGGGGCGAAATTTTTTCTGCAAAATGTCATAAGCGTTTTGATAGTGTGTCAGGGAAGCTTCATAATCCTCTAACCAGTTGTAGGCAACACCGAGCGAGTTTTCTGTGTAGGCAATCGTGATATGATCAGGAGGAAAAATGCGACGGCGAATGTCAAGGGTCAGGTTGGCATAGCGAATAGAAGAATCCATCTCTCCATGTACGCTGTATGCATTGCCGACCTGATGATAGACCATTGCTTGGACAGAGTCTGCTACTGCTCCTTTTTCGAAACGCTCCATTTGATCCTTTACCTCCAAATACTGACTGAGCATGGCGTCATAATCTCCCCTCAATGCTTGCGAATATGCTCGCTCACATTTCGCCAAAATGATCTCCTTGTAGGCAGCGCCCACCACTTCTTCCATCTCAATGGCCTGATTGAGGTATTGCTCTCCTGCTTGGATGCGGCCCATACGCGTCAGGTACTTGCCTTGCAGCACCAGCGCATCGGTGATCAATGGGAAGTTTTGTTCTTTTCTCGCCAGCTTTTCTCCCTTTTGGAAAAAAACATAAGCAGAATCGTAGTATCCTTCTATCCAGATGGCCCTTCCTTTTTGCAATGTGTAAGCAGCATCTTCAATAGTTTGGCCCTGTATCTGAATGGGGAGCGCCAATGCCAGGAAGCATCTTAGAAAGATTTTGAGTAAGCAATCTAAGGGAATGGGGAGCAGGACTGTTAACCTCAAGGATGACTTCGCCATAGATGGTAGAATGGAATGTAGAGCATCATCCTAATTTACGTGATATCTCAACTTATATGATAAATTTTCCAGTGAGAGAAAGCCTTTTTGATAAGATTTTCTAAAATTCAGGAAAATGGATTTCTGCCAAATAAAATATCTCACGGATTCTGTAGAAATAGGGTCCTTTGCTTGGACGAAAAAACATGTAGTTATGAAACCCCATCATCTTTTTTTTCAAGGCAAACTATGGATTCTCACCATCATGTGTTGCCTGTCTGCCCTAGCCACGCTCGGCCAAAATCGCCCTTATTTTCCTTTTTTTCAGCAAGAATACTTCTTTGGACTCCATCCTAGTGCCCGCTCAGAGGCGATGGGGAGGACGGATGTCGCCATGGGAGGAGCCATCAGCTCTGCCTATTACAATCCTGCGGGTATTGGATTTATCGAAGACTGGGAAGCGACCGTGTCTACTGCTGGCCCTTATTATGCCCTCCAAAACTCTGATTACCTCTTTACGGGCTATGCGAGAAGGTGGAGAAGCCGCTGGGTAGCAGGAATTAATATCCATCAATTTGGAACGGGTCCCTCTCCCTTTCAGGTAAACATCGCAGGTGAACGATTCGATTTGGATAGACCTGTAGTCAACGATCTGGCTTTGACTGTAGCGGGTGAAGTTCTGCCAGGATTGTATGTGGGGGTAAATGGACATTTCTTCATTTGGAAAATATTTCCCGATGTCCCTGCGGCCCGTGCCTTCTACGCAGATGCAGGCGCGCTGTACAAAATAACCCAAGGAGATCGTAAAATAAGCGTGGGAGCTGGCTTCGTTAACCTGACGAGGACAGAGATCTCCTTTTCTAGTCCGATCAATACTTCTTCCTCCAACTTTTTTCCTATGATACTGCGTGTCGGCGGGGCGTATGAAAACAAAGTGCAGCTGACGCTGCCTGGATTGGGGGCACAGACGATCCAATATACCGCTACCCTAGAGCGACAGGACCTCATCAACAATGCTTTCAGAAAAGCTTGGCGTGTAGGGGGAGAAGCGATTCTTTTTGATGCCTTGGCTATCAGACTGGGAGCATTCACACAGACAGAAGATGATATGGGGATATCCACAAATCGAAGTCGAATCTTTGACGTGACGTATGGATTTGGCCTCATTTTGCCTGTGTACAAATGGTGGGATGGAGATCTGCCTTTCACCGTCCACATGGATTATTACGCCCTTGAAAATCCACCTTTGACAACTAATTCGCGTCGCTTCTCCAACAAGCGTGGATTTATGATTCGTGTTGTTTCAACCCTTGACAAATAAGCATCTAAGACATGTTAAAATATATATTAACCTTCGTATGTGTGGGCTTCTTTATGCTAGATACAGCAGTTGCCCAGTCTTTTTTTGGCTATCAGTCTATTGGGACGAATACGTTTTACTTTTCTCTCACGTGGGATGGGGAGCCTCATCTCGGCTTGGGGTACAATCTGCGGAGGAGGGGAGGAGGCAACTTTCTGGATTATAGCATAGAATGGCAGATGCCCATAGACGACCTTTGGCAGTTCGGAGAAGGACAGATCATAGGAGGAATTTATGGTCCTGTTCGTTTGCGCAGGAGGCCCTTCTTTGCTTTGGGAGGGCATGCACGTCTTTTGATGGTAGATGATGCGGGAGGAAAAAGTGTGCGATTGTTAGCCGCTGCCACGGGCCTACCCAGCTATACCTACGCAGCGAGTGTAAATAATCGACCCTATGGCACGATCGGCCTACGCGGAACCTATTTGCTCACCCTCGGAGAGTGGAAGAAGAAAGACGGAGAAACCATCTTTGAGTCTTTCTCTAGGCATGGTGCTGAAGTAGGAGGTCACGTAGATTTGCTACTTGAACGTACCTTGGGAGGGGCAGGAAATATCTTTGTCCAGCGCGAATGGAGGTTGAAGGATAAGGAAAATGCAGAACCTTCTGATTGGAAGCTCATAGGAAATACCTATTTGGGTTCTACCTACTGGCGGCTTCAGTAGACGAGGAGGGAAGATGTGCTTCGCTTCTCATGCTAGAATTCTGTAGATTCGAAATATCATTGTTGTCCAGTAGGGATAAAGGATGTTTCGAAAGGAATGACAGAGCAGGCATTTGAACGATTAACGCATCAGTTGAGAACGGGGCAATCTGAGGGGCTTCAGACAGTCTTTCGCGAGACGCACCCATACTGTGTACGCACCCTTGTGAAGAAGACGGCTTGCGAATGGCAAGATGCAGAAGATATCTACATGGATTCCGTGCTGATATTTCGTGAAAATATACTTTCGGGAAAACTCACACACTTGACCAATAGCAAGACTTATCTCTTCGGGATCTGCTACAATCTCTGGCGTGACCTGAATCGTGCCCAGCAAAGGCATCGGAAGCATCAGCAGGAGTGGGAGCGCCAGCTCATGATCGAGTGGGAGGGTGAATGGCCTGCCGAAGAAGAAAAAGATACGATGCTCGAACGACTCCAAGTAGTACAAGCCGCATTAAATGATTTGGGCGAGAAGTGTCGAAATCTTTTATCCTATGTCTACATAGAGCAGCGTTCGCACAAGGAGGTGGCGTCTCTCATGGGCTTCGCCAATGCCAATGTGGTTAAAGTGACCCGACATAGATGCTACCAAAAATGGATGAAACAGATCGAAAAAGTGCAGACGGTCCAGTATGGAGGATGAAGTAATCATACAAATCTCAGACTATCTGGCAGGAGATATGGAGGGCGAAGCACGGGCATCTTTTGAAGCTCGTCTGGCAGTGGATCATGAGCTTAGTCAAGCGGTAGAAACCCAAAGATTGCATATTGCCTTGCTGCGTGCGCAGGCGCGGGCAAAACGAAAAACGGAGATACAGGCAGAGCTGGAAGCCTTCAAACAAAGCCAGAGAAAACCGAAGCTCCGACCTTTTTGGATTGGACTAGCGATAGCGGCTGCGGTAGCTTTGCTTTTTTGGTTTGTACTCCCTCCTTCATCTACGCTCACTCCTGAGCAGATGGCTTCTGCTTATTCGGAACCCTTTTCTCCACAGCAAGTCAGAGGAGAGCAAGAGCAGGAAAATGCCTTGGCTTATTATAGAGCGGGGGCCTATGCAGATTTTTTGCAGGTAGTAGATTCTATGTCAACTCCTGCCACTGAAGGGAATCTGTGGAATATGTACCAAGCGGAGGCCCTACGGCTTACAGGTGATTGTGAAAAAGCGTGGGAGCTGTATGAGGAATTAAAGTTAGACCCCACTTTTCGTGATGCGGTAGCGTGGCGGCAGGTCTTGTGTGGATTCTCCTTAGGGAAAAGAGAAGAGGTGTACGAGTTATTGCAGGAGATGACCAAGGCCTCCCATTACAGATCAGAGGTGGCCCAAGAGATGCTCGAAGTGTGGGATTAAAAACCAGCTATTTTTTCCTCTAACCATCCCTTTTGACTCAATGGCTGAAAACGCATGAGGTCATCCTGAATTTTCGTGAGATCGCGTTGAATCCTCTCCCGTGATGTGGAGAGATGCCCCACTTGATGCAACTCAAACAATCGGATCGTCAGACTGATCCAAGCAAGATGTCCTTCCCGCTGAGGGATAGAAATCGTCTTGTTGCGGCGGAGCCATGTCTGGAAGCTGTGGACATGCGCGAAAAAGGCATCTCCATCTCTCTGATCAAAATAGATCTTCAGCCAAAGTGTTTTGGCTCCCAAATGGTAAAAAGACTCGTCCAGGTTTACCTCTCTCAACTGTTGTAGGGCACGTCTGAATTTTCCTTGTGCATACGCAAGCTGTGCCCCATTGAAGTGGATGGCATCTCTGCGATAGGCAGGGGTAATTTGATCCGCGATCTGGTCGAGGAAAGCCTGGGTCCACTTGTATTCCCCCAATCGAATTCCCAAGGAGACCATATTTTTTACATCTGTATGGACGATGTAACCTTGGTAAAAAATGAGCTTTTCTTCCACCATGATTTGGTATAGTTGGAACAACTCCCTCAGAAAAGCCGCCTCTCCTCGATTGCTCATCTGTATGCAGTAGTTGCGCGCATATTGATAGAGCGTCTTTTGCTCTACGAATGGGAGTTGTGTCCGATGTGCTTCGAGGGTATCCTTAAAGGTTGAGTAATAATGGATTTCCGTAGGATGCAGTAGCATCTGTAGAACAAGTCCATACAAATGAATCGGTACCTCTTCCTCAAAAAAAGGACGTTGTACCTGAACGTAGTCCAACATACGTTGCACCTGGGGAGAGCTGCCTTCTACTTGCACGATGCGCTGCCGATTCACCAATCTGCACAGGGTCTTCAAGGCTGAGAGCATGAAGTATTTTTCTAATGCATCTAATTGTTTTTGCAAGTGATCCGTCTGTCTACGTTCTCCTAAAGCGATCCTAAAGACATCTTTTTCTACTTCGAATGCCTGGCTTAAATAATAGGATTGCTCATGGGCCATCTCAAAGAAAAGGGGCTGTTTCTCGACTTTATTCCTCAACTGCTCGTAGTCTTTGGCCAAGCCTCTTTCTCTCAAGACCGTCATAAGGTGAATCTGCTGCTCCATCCCCATCTTTGTTTGGCTTTCCAACAACCAAAACCGTTGAATATGTGCATTTAATTGCGAGATGAGGTTGCTGATACGATGATAATCGAAAGGAAGATCGGGAAATAGGTAGGCAAATAGTGCCTCTCTGCTTTTTCGTACTAGGATATGTTGAGGAAAAAGAAATGAAAGTAGTATACCCAACCGAGGATCAGAATTGAGATAGGGAGAGGCCAAATATTTATGAAACCGCGTAAGTTCCAGCGGAGAAAATGTAGAAAGGAGTCGATAGAGTTTTTGCACGGTATAAATAAAAAATTAAATCTAATTAATTGATAAACAGCAGATTGTTATTTTAAATATAAATAAAAATTGTAAAAAATGTATTTCTCTAGATGTGAGTAAGTATGGAAATTGTTTTCATACCCCGATTCAGCCATGTGTTAGACTGTATGGCACAGTAGGGATGGAAATCATCTTCATAAGGAAATTGCTATGAAAAGACTAAGTGTGTATTTCTCCTTTCTCATTTTATTGAGTTTGACGCTTTCTGCTCAGCAGGGCAACTGGGCCATCATCGGCAACGGTGGTGGTAGTGAGTATATAGATCAAATAGAAGTAGCGGGAGGGGGAAATAATGAGATATATGCAGTCGGTCGTACCAATGCCACTGCGGTCAATTTTAATAATGCCCCTAGCCCTTATTCTATATCAGGAACTGGACAATTTTCTTTTCTGATGAAGACAGATTCAGATGGTCAGTTGCTTTGGAGTAAAACAGTCAATGACGGATACAGCGTCATCCGTAAAATTGCAGCGGATGATGTAGGGAATGTCTACGTCATGGGCGCCACCAGTACTACAGTTTCGTTTTCCCCTGGTGGTCCTACCATTACACCTGCGGCGATGAACTCCAAGGGATTCATCATCAAGTACAATGGAAATGGCTTTTTACAGTGGATACGAGAGGTCCCTTTTATGACCAATAAAATGGATCTCTCGGTCGGTCCCAATGGAGAAGTATATGCAGCAGGTGTATATTATGCTGCTTCCACATTGGGTACGTTTGCTCTTCCAGACTCTTTGTCAGGGGCTTTCGCCAGAGACATGTTTGTCTCCAGGATCGCTGCCAATGGGACAGTTCAGTGGGTGAAGACGATCCACTCTATTGCTAATGGACAAGGAGGTGCGGCACTAGAAGTGGATGCGCTGGAGGCAAGCCCTACAGGTGGTCTACGATTGGCCATCGAATATACGGATCTGATGTACCTCGATGGGGATACACTTCAATACAGCCCTATAGATAGTTTTGACTTTTGCCTAAACTCTTTTGATGAGTTTGGCAACTTCGAGTGGTCCCAAACCACAGTCGGGACAGGCTTTGAGCGGGCTGAAGACATTGGGGTAAGTCCGAGCGGAGATACCTATATCACAGGATATGCCAGCAACAATTTTACCTTTGCGGGCCTGTCCACCCAAGGGCAATTTGACAATCTGACTTTCTTGATTCGTGTGGATAGTACAGGGGATGGTATATGGCTCAAGAGCGCCCCACGACTCCCACAATCGCTGACAGTGATCTCCGAAGATCAGATATATGTGAGTGGCATTACTTATCAAGACTCAGTGCTATTTTGTGATTCTACCCTTAATTTTCCCTTTGAGGGCAATGGATATATTGCCCGATGTGACAGTGCAGGTGATGCCATCTGGTTCTATGATATGCCCATCAATCCTACCATTGTGAACGCAGGTGTGTACCTAGCTGACAACTCCAGTGATCTCGTATGTGCTTCGGGCCATTTCAGTCCTGAAATCAAGTTTGATTTTGGTACATTTCCGAGTCAGTCAGGCTATGACGCCTTTTTGCTTTCCCTCACAGATACCACTTTTCCTCCTCCTCCCGTCGTCGTTATCCCCGATAGTGTCTGGCCAGGAGACGCCAATGACGACGGCATCGCCAACAACTTCGACATCCTGACGCTAGGTCAAACCTCAGGTGCCACAGGTCCTCTTCGTCCCAACGCCAGTCTGAACTGGATCGCCCAAGCCGCTCCCGATTGGAACCAGAGCCTCCCTTCAGGCGTCAACTATCATCATTCGGATACCGACGGGAATGGCATCATCAACTTCGATGATACCTTGGCTGTCTTCCAAAACTATGGCCTCATGCACAACCGCCCTGCTCCGTCGGCAAGCTCTGGCCCTAATATTTTTGCTTCTTTTCTCAATGATAGTGTACAAGTCGGAGATACACTGGCGTTTGACATCAATTTGGGAGAAGATACCCTGCCTATCAATAATTTTTATGGAGTGGCTTTCTCTATGGATTTTGATACCTCGCTTGTAGATCTGACTTCACTGAGGGTGAGATACGACAGTTCGTGGATAGGGGAGCGTGGAGACGATCTCATTACCTTTTCCAAAAACCTCGTGAATGCTACCCAGACAGACTTTGCCTTTACGCGCAATGATCTTAATCCCGTAAGCGGTTTTGGCGTCATCGCTCATGCGACGATCATCATGGTAGACGATCTAACTGCCAAAACGCCGCTTTCGGAAGTGCTGACCCTTGAGATTTCCAATATACTGAGGGTGGATAGTGAAGGAAATCCTCAGCCATTGGGTACGCGGGCAGCTCAAGTCGTTGTATTTGAGCCGGAGGTAAGTACGGGTATTCAGCCACCTGCTGATCTGGCCATTCGAATCTATCCCAATCCTGCCTCGGATGTACTTCACATTGATTTTGATAAGTATCAAACCTACGCATGGGAGTTGCGAGATATTCAGGGACGCTTGCTCTTACAAGAGGAAGGAGTGGCCATCCAGACACACATTACGGATCTTCCTTCTTCCCCAGGATTGTACTTACTGCGTGTCCAGACATCAGAAGGCGAGGTCGTGCAGAAGGTTCAACTGAGATAACCTACTCGATGGAGAAGAAATGAAAATAGGGATGGTGCCACATGTGTAAATGTTAATGAAATTATCGGTTATCATCCCTACTTTTCAGACAAAGTGCACCCTCATCGAATGGCCAATCTTTCCATTTCTCCCCTCCCATTTTTAGTTGGGAAATACATCAGTTCCATTTTGGGGGGATTGATCGTATAAGTACCTGGAAATCTCGCTTGCAGAAAGACGTCATAGAAATAGGTTCCTTTGGGCAATCGTTTGAAACAGATGCCGACACGGTCACGTTTTTGCTCGCGATACGCTTCATAAGGGCCTTTGCCCAGTC
>JBCBFT010000067.1:0-37443 GCA_038527485.1 Bacteroidota bacterium | reverse complement strand
CTTAGATCCCAAGAATGACCTAACGTTTAAGAAAGTCTTTGGATCTAAGTATCGCATATCCAAAGATAGGGAATCTTTCAGATGTTTTGTGCTGGCCACAGAAATGACAGATTTTATTTATTAATTGAATGAATATTATGGTTATAAAGTAATTTTGAATACTTAGAAGAAGGGCCTATCCCTCGGCTTTTTTTACTCCCATAACGAGATCCCTCACACTGTAAAATGAGTCACCATGAATTCATTAAATTCATACATTCTTGGTATAATTATACTCTTTCCTTTTAATGCTTGCACACCATCTATGAAAAATACGATAGCACAAGACTGTTACAGCACGATATCCATACAAGAAAGTTTGGAGATACTGAAGAAAAATTCAATAGATCATATTCTAACTCCTGCATCCTATAGCCAGCCACATAATGGGCTCAGGGGTTATCACTTGAAAGATGACCAATTTTTATTCATTCCAGGAAGATTAAACAAAAAGTACTATGGCATTCTCGTTAGAGATAGGATATGCTTTGAGAAAATAATACAAGCGGAGTTTTCTATGTTTGAGAACCCTGACGACAGAAAATCTCCTCTTGAGGCGTATCAGTCCGAAATTAAGTCTGTCCAGAGAGATCGTCGAACGGCCATCCAGTCTCTACTACGAGATGAGGCAATAGATCTCAGAAATATTAGCCTGAAGAATATTGAGAAGCTATACAATCAAATAAGTGCAGGAAAAGCCAATCCATCTTTCCCGAGAAAAGCTATAGGTTTTATGATACTTTTTGGTCTTTATCATAACTACGAATCTAACTCAAGATGGGTATTATGGAAGCATTATGGATCTTATTCCCCTTATTATGAACCTGTAATCTTGGACTCAAATGGACAAGTAAGCACTATATATGATAAGCTGCTAAGCTGTTTGACAGGTAATGTTGAGTTTCGTGCTTTCTACAAACTATTTTTGAACTTTACATATCAACAAGAAGATGTTCAGGATGTCCTCATCTATTTGGGAGACGAATAATTATTATTCATCCTCTCAGTGCTTCTTTGCTTTTCATCTAAATCCCAAGCTCAAAGTGGAAGGATTCAGACTATGCACATCATCAAACAACCGCCTCTTTAGGAAGACAGATGACATTGCCTTGCCTTTGTAAACGCTATTTTTGCGTGCTTGCAATATCTCCATCCATAATCCGTCTCACACCTGTATCTTTTAACTCGACACCTATTTCATGGCCGATTCGATTCTCTCTATTCGCCAGCTCACCAAAACCTATCAAAGCGGCGATCGTCCTCTCACAGTGCTTGATGATATTTCTTTTGACCTGACCCCAGGCAGTACCAATGCCATCGTAGGTCCCTCTGGATCAGGAAAAACCACCCTTCTAGGTCTTGCCGCAGGACTGGATCGTCCGACTTCAGGACAGGTCCTCATCAATGACCAAGAAGTGTCCAACATGACAGAGGATCAATTGGCCGACTTTCGCAATGAATATGTGGGCTTTATCTTTCAAACCTTTCAACTACTCCCCACACTCACTGCCATTGAAAATGTGATGATCCCCTTGGAACTGCAAGGAAAAAGAGATGGCTACGACTTAGCAGCCGAACTCCTTCGCAAAGTGGGACTAGGCAAACGACTCACCCACTATCCTACCCAACTTTCGGGAGGGGAACAACAAAGAGTCGCTTTGGCGCGTGCCTTTATCCATCAGCCTGTGATTCTCTTCGCCGACGAACCCACAGGTAACCTGGATGAGGAAACCAGTCAGACAGTAGAGGAGCTCCTATTTTCTCTCAACTCCGAGTCGGGCACCACCCTGGTCATCGTCACGCACGATCTCGAACTCGCACGCAAGACCCAGCGCACCATCCGCCTCAAAGGAGGCAAAGTCGCTTCTGACGAGTGGACTACTCCTAAACACAATGGTACCCCTCTCTCCCAAGAAATTGAAAGCCAAAATCAGTGATCATGGTACATTTTTCATGGTTCATGGAAAATGTATAGCTGAAATATATCCTTTATGAAAAGATCATTTTCCTGGTTGGTCCAGATGGCGTGGCGCGACAGCCGCCGCAATACAGGCCGTTTGATCCTGTTTACTACTGCCATTGTCCTGGGAGTAGCTGCGCTTGTAGCAGTGGATTCCTTTGAGGCCAACCTCAAAAAAGACATAGATAGCGAGGCCCAGACCTTGCTCGGAGCCGACCTCCTCATACGCTCCAATATGGCTTACGACTCCAGTGCCCAAGCACTCATCGACTCCATCGGCGGAAATAAGACCGAAGAACGTACTTTTGTCTCTATGGTCTACTTTGGTGGGGGGGACTCCAGTAGGTTTGTGCAAGTACGCGCACTGGGCGACGGCTATCCTTATTATGGGACCATAGATGCCGTCCCAGCATCAGCCAGCAAAAGTTTTCGGAGTGGACAACGCGCCCTCGTCGAGCGTAGCCTTATGCTCCAATTCAACGCACAGCCTGGCGATTCAATCCAGATCGGCGACTTGATGTTCGAAATTGCCGGAAGCCTCATACAGGTCCCAGGACAAAATGCGCTCATCTCCTCTGTCAGCTCTCCTGTATACATTCCGCTAGCGTATCTCGAAGCGACAGGGCTCGTCCAACAGGGAAGCCGTATCAACTATCTGACCTACTTCCAATTTCCAGATCCCAAGCCTGAGTTGGAAGCGTGGGCCGAAGCCAACGACCAACGTCTGGAAGACATGCGTCTGAGATATGACACTGTAGCGTCGCGCAAAGAGCGCCTAGGTACAGCCTTCGGCAACCTCACACGATTTCTTAATCTGGTGGGCTTCATTGCGTTGCTGCTTGGAAGCATCGGCGTAGCCAGTTCGGTACAGGTCTACCTACGCCAAAAGCAGAGCAGCATTGCCGTTTTGAGATGCTTGGGCGTGCGACCTGTGGAAGCATTCACGATATTCTTGATTCAAATCGGGGTAATGGGCACCATCGGTGCTGTAATTGGTGTGGTAGCAGGCGTGGGTCTACAGTTTGTCCTACCTCAGATCATGGGAGAATTCCTCCCTATTGACATTACAATTGAATTATACTGGCCTGCCATCTTGCGCGGATTACTCGCAGGGATCTCGGTCTCTATTCTCTTTGCCTTACTTCCACTCTTAGAGGTCCGTAGGGTCGCGCCCCTCCAAGCCATCCGTTCTGCTTATGAAGCACGTAGTAGGAGTTTTGATCCATGGATTGCGCTGACGTATGGAGGAATTTTACTCTTCGTTTTTATTTTCTCCTACCTTAAAATTGGCGATCCGATAGAGGCACTGGTTTTTGTAGGGGGACTGGTAGGTGCGTTCTTATTACTTATCGGTGTCGCGCGTGGCATCATGTGGCTGACCCGTAAGTTGACTCCCAGAAGAGGGGCGTATCCCTTGCGTCAGGGGCTTTCTAACTTGTATCGCCCCAACAATCAGACATTGATCCTCATCTCGACCATCGGTCTGGGGGCTTTGCTCATCGCCACTTTATTCTTTATCCAAAATCTCCTCCTCAACCAAATCAACATCGAAGAAGGAGGGAATACGCCTAATATCGTCCTGTATGATATACAGCCTGATCAAGTCGAAGCCGTAGCGCAAACTACCCGTGAACAAGGCTTACCTGTACTCTTAAAGACGCCGATTGTAACGGTCACACTCGAAGAGCTCAAGGGCATACCTAGAGAGGTCTTACTGAGGGATTCCACCTCAGACATCACAAGATGGACCCTCAACTGGGAATATCGTACATCCTATCGAGACGCTCTTCTGAATAGTGAAGAGATCGTGGCGGGGGAATGGATACCTGAAGTAAAACCTGGGGAGCCTATCTATGTATCACTAGAAGAAAACTATGCGAAAAATGATATCCATGTAGATATTGGAGATAAGATTACCTGGAATATACGTGGATTACCTGTAGAAACGATCGTAGGAAGCTTTAGGAAAATGGATGTGTCTCAGCTTAACCCCAATTTCATTGTACTCTTCCCCAAGGGCGTCATGGAGCGGGCACCACAGATCTACTTACTTTCTACGAGAGCCGAGACTGACAGTATGCGTGCCGTCTACCAAAAAGCCATCGCGCGTACATACAAAAATGTATCTGTGATCGACCTGAGCTTTTTCCTTCAGACAGCCAATGAAGTGCTAGGTAAAGTATCCTTTGTCATTCAGTTTATGGCCTTTTTCTCCATATTGACAGGCTTACTGGTTCTGGTAGGATCTCTGATACTGAGTCGATTTCAGCGGATTCGGGAATCTGTCCTCCTGCGTACACTTGGTGCTCAACGTGGACAACTATGGCAGATATTTACGATCGAGTACTTTATGCTGGGTTCATTGGGAGGTTTGGCAGGCATCATGCTCGGTACACTCGCGACCATCGCCCTTGCAGTATTTGCCTTTCAGGTACCCTTTAGTTTTGCCTGGGGTCCTGCATTGGTCATTTGGTTGGGCTTGGCTGTTTTGACTGTGTTGATCGGACTAGCTAATAGTCGGGATATTGTCAGAAAATCTCCACTGGAGATCTTAAGGCAAGACGTGTAGGAAGCCGTTAGATCAATATTTCCCTTCTCTTAAAAATTTCTTACCTTTTAAAAAGTCAAAATATTCATTATTTATGATGGATGTTTTGACTTTCATTTTCATGATAAAATTCTTTATGAATAATGATTTTTCCTCGTGAATTATTGAACTATTGCGAAAATTTTGCCCAAAATTTACCATTTCAACTACATATACACTTTCAATTGTATCATTCTTTTTAAGAAATGTGTCTTTCATCAAAAAGAATTACCTTTTATTTTTATATTTTGAGTTACAGTTCCTACTTTTGAATATTAAACTTATTCATATAACTGCCGATCACGACCCATCACACCGCCTATTACTAACTTCTACCAGGATTACCCATGAGAGCAGAGATTTACTGGATACCTTACACTGCTCCTGGACAAATTGCAGTCATGCAGAAACCCCCAGGCTTTCAATGGCTTGAGGAAGAAATGCATGAGTTGAAGTCGCAAGGAGTGGATATACTTGTTTCTGCATTAGAACCCTTTGAATCAGAGGTTCTTGGCTTATCAGAAGAAAAACTCAAGGCCGAAGCTGCCTGTATGGAGTTTTATAACTATCCGATAGTCGACCACGACATTCCTGATGAGTTTCCCTCGATTCTCAAACTGATTGCTACCCTTTCTCGCAAGTCCAAAGAAGGGCAAAACGTCGTTTTCCATTGTCGTAAAGGCATTGGACGCTCTCCCCTCTTAGCCGCCTCCCTCATGGTTTACCAAGGCATGAGTACCCGACGCGCCTTCCAACTTATCCGTAAAGCTCGGCAATTTCCTGTACCTGATGTCCCCGATCAGTACCGATTCGTGCAACAGATCGAACGCATGTACAGCGACCGAAATCCCTACGAAAATCCGATCGAATACATCAGAGACTGGGCGAGTGAAAAATTGGGAAGAAGCATTTGAGTAGCGCAGCTAATACCTACACAAATACAGACGTAGAACATTGCATCCGCCAGATTCCCCCTAGACCATGTATGGGCCAGCTCTGTGCATTGCAAGCAATAGAGGTATCCACACTGACGATTATCACGAATGAGTGGGTCCTGTATTCTCTACATAGAGATGTAGATTTATCGCGTCTTTGTATAGATCATTAATCCTATCGGAATTTATTCGTGATAATCACTACTACACGACTTGCTTTGGAAAGTCACTGACCTACCTCGTCATTTGTGTAGATGTTTAAGCCATACATAACATAAGAAACCCTTATCAAAGGCAGGCGTTGATAAGGGTTTTAGCTTCAGATTCTACAAGGCTACTTATTTTCGTAGTAGCCTCCGAAGTCGTCATCGTCATCGTCCATGTTGGGCATATTAAGCATACCACTGAGGAGGTCCTTGAACTGAGTGCCTGATTCGAGGCTTGCTTTTCCTAGCAATGAGTACTCCGCCAGTCCGTGTAAGATGAATTCCATCATGAGATAATGCTTCTCTTTGTCGACCTTAGGATAATAGTCCTTAACCAAGGCAGACAATCCAGGAACTTCGTCCAGCGCAGTTCTGTACGCAGGTTCGCTCAGATCATTGAGGAGATCTAATGTATGTCCACGTCCAAACCACTTGGTGATGTCACGGTAAGGATTCTCAGGTGCATTGCGCTTGAGTTTCTCTGGGTTGGGGAAATTATCTGCGAAGACCGTACGAATCGCTTTAGAGATCAGCTTCTGTGCGACAATTGCAGGTCCTTCCTGCTCGCCTTCATAGACCAGTTCGATTTTCCCTGTGATAGAAGGGACGACCCCCACCATATCTCCTACTCTTGCAAATCCTTCTTTTTCGCCATTGAGGATCATGCGACGCTCGACAGCAGAGTTCAAGTTCTCAAAGGCTGTGATGGTCAGACGTGCTGAAACACCTGATTTCTCGTCTACATATTCGCTGTCACGCGCCTCGATCGCAATCTGCTCTACCAGCGTCGCTACGACGTCGTCGATCTTCACAGCACTTCGCTGCGCATCTGCCAAGCGTGCTTCCTGTGAGGTAATCTTCTTGGATAGGTCAATGGATTTGGGATAGTGCGTCAGGATCTGACTTTCAATACGGTCTTTCAAAGGGGTCACGATGCTCCCGCGATTGGTGTAGTCCTCGGGATTGGCCGTGAATACAAACTGCACATCCAAAGGAAGGCGCAAAGAGAATCCGCGGATCTGGATGTCTCCCTCTTGGAGTATGTTGAACAGGGCCACTTGAATACGTGGCTGCAAGTCAGGGATCTCGTTGATGACAAAGAGAGAGCGGTGGGCACGAGGAATCAATCCAAAGTGAATCACGCGCTCGTCAGAATAAGGGAGCTTGAGCGTAGCAGCCTTGATGGGATCGACATCCCCAATCAGGTCGGCCACCGTCACATCTGGAGTGGCCAGTTTTTCTACATATCGCTGCGAACGATGTACCCACTCGATCTGTGTTTCATCTCCTTTGTCTGCCACAAGATCTCGTGCAAAACGCGAGAGCGGCTGAAGTGGATCATCATTCATCTCTGATCCTGATACTACAGGAATATACTCATCCAATAATCCTGTCATCTGACGCGCGATACGGGTTTTTGCCTGTCCACGTAGTCCCAGTAAGATGATGTTGTGTCGAGAGAGAATGGCACGTTCCATATCAGGAATGACCGTCTCTTCATATCCGATGACGCCTGGGAAAAGTTCTTCCTTGGCCCGCATCTTACGGATCAAATTCTCGCGCAGCTCCTCTTTGACTGTTTTAGGTAAATACCCTGCGGCTTTGAGTTGCCCGAGGGTCTTGATTTTCGTAAGAGATTGGGTATCTAGCATAGGTTATTTCTACAATGTATGTGCCTGTGTGTTTTCGGTGTGACAGACAATGAACAACAAACTCTTGATTCTGTCTATTTGTTATGGATCAATTAGTCTCTAGTCCTTGAAAATCACAAGCAAATAGCCGACACTGAAAACAATTGACATGTGACAGTCCCAAAAGTTCATCTACATTTTCCTCTTCACCTTTATTCACCTGTTTATCATGGATCATTGGCAGCAAAAAATTTTAAATGAAGCGATCGACTTTGACGCACTTCAACAAGAGATCTGGTCGTACCAATATGCCCATAATCCGATCATGAACGCATTTTCTGATGCCTTGTCTTGGCCTAGTCCCATCTCGATGCCGATCGAATTCTTCAAGCACCATACCATGAAGGCAAAAGAGTGGGAGGCAAAAACCATCTTTGAGAGTTCAGGGACGACGGGACAAACCCCTTCTCGCCATCACGTACGAGACCTACAGCTATACGAGCAAAATACTTTAAAGGGCTTTTTTGAGTTTTTCCCCAAAAAGAAATATCGTGTGCTTGCCCTATTGCCCTCCTACCTCGAAAGAGGCAGTTCCTCGCTTGTACACATGGTCAAAACTTGGATCGATCACTTTGGACTGCCTGGATCAGGTTTTTATTTATACAACTTCGAAGAACTCCGACAGTCCATTGTAGAAGCAGGCGAGGCAGGCGAACACATTTTACTGATTGGGGTGACCTTTGCCTTACTGGATTTTGTAGAAGAACAGTCCATCACACTCCCTCCCGACACCTTCGTGATCGAAACAGGGGGCATGAAAGGGCGAAAAAAAGAGATGGTCCGCTCGGAACTACATCGCATCCTGACTCAAGGCTTAGGGGTTTCTCATATTTACTCTGAGTATGGCATGACAGAAATGATGTCTCAAGCTTATCTCATGGAAGACGGTCGCTTTCGGCCTGCTTCCACGCTCAAAGTGTGGACTTCTGATATACATCTGGACACACTCGTACAACCTTGCGGTGTGACAGGCCGCCTCCATATCATCGACCTTGCCAACGTGCATAGTTGCTCCTTCATCGCAACTGACGATCTCGGTAAAGTATATGATGACGGGAGCTTTGAAGTACTGGGTCGATTGGATACATCAGAGATTCGAGGGTGCAATTTGATGTACTTGTAATGAGGCACGGAAAGTACGAGGTGATCAAAAACTTTAGATCCACCCGCACGATAGGGTACAGTATCTAAAACATGTATATACTTTTATTTATTCATTAACTTTCCCATTCGCAGTTGAAACTTTAAATGAAAAGGCGTTTCTTCTCTATAGTAAAATAGAGATATATGAACCGACTAATAAATGCCATTCAAAATTTTCCTTCAAACCAAATATCCTACGAAGCGCTTGGCGAATTTGTCCATTCAGTAGATTATGCATCATTAGATTATCAAGGACATATTCCCTACGAATGTGATCCAGGTGATTACGGAAGAAACATCCTGACATTGAGTCCTTTTGAGTGTGTATTGATTTATTGGCCTCCAGGTATAGAGAGTGCCATCCATTTTCATGAAGGCTTCTATGGATATGTCGTCATGCTTGAGGGGCAGCTCGACAACATTACGTATCAGTATAAGGAAGGTATTTTGGGTGAGGATAAAGCTGCCCGATACCTCCCCATCAGTGTGATGGATGAACCTGACAATACCATCCACAAACTCAGGAATCCTCATCCTACACAAGGAGCTGTCTCTTTACACTTTTACTATCCTGCTTTAGACACCCTAGAGGACCTGGTCATATACGATACGACACGCAAAGCCCAAGGCGTACTCAGTGCTACAGCCAAAGCTGCTAGCTGGTCGGAAGCAGAGGGCCATTTCAAGTCTGTCAAAGAAAAAGCATTTAATTTCCAAGATATTGTCACGTTTCACCGCAAGCCCTCTCATCTGATCCATCCCATCATACCCAAGCCAAATCCCCAAAAGATTGGAGAAATGGTGAGTGCGTACTATTGCGAACAAGCAGCGGAATATGACCGATTGGATTACGAACGCCCCCAAAGACTCGCGTACACGGATACCATTAACTCGCTCATAGCGGATCATCTCCAGACCAAGACAGACATTCGAAGCATGCTGCATGTAGCTTGTGGGACAGGACGTCGGGCATTAGATATCCGCCAACAATCAAAGAAAAGCTATCATATCACGGGCGTAGACATCAGTGCCAAGATGTGTGAGGTCGCCTCCGAAAAGGAAATTGAACTCATCAACGAGGACTGGGTCGAAGTGAAACTGAATCCTACGACAAAGTTTGACGCCGCCACATGGTTGTATGCTTTTGGTCACTTGAGCGGACCTGAAGTGAGGCTAGCCGCTCTCAGGAAACTATACCATCACATGTATCCAGGAGGTTACCTCTACATGGATGTATTCAATGTTCACAATCGATTTGAATGGGGACCTTTTGCTTTGCAGACATTCAACCACATGCGATTGGATAGGTACGGGTATGAATCAGGGGATGTATTCTACAGGAGAGCCAATGGAAAAGAAATTGCCTATTTGCATTATTTCGAATGGGAGGAAATAAAGTCCTTATTGGAGGAAGCACAGTTTGAAATCCAATCCATTCAGAATATCGGATATGCAAAGAACTCTGGGCAGATTGTAGAAGATCCCAATGAAGGCTTTTTCTTTATTGTGGCAAAAAGGAAATAGCACCCAAATATAAATCACTCATTTACAGATGACTAAATAAATTATTACACATTTCTACTCATCTTATATCAGGGAATCCTTTCATTAGGCTTCCCTTTTCATTTCCATACATCTATAACAGATTAATGAATTATACATTAACTAAAATATCCTTTCATGTGTAAGCTCTACAGGTTTCTCCCCCTGATCCTCTACAGAAATTAAAACATTTTGCGATCACAAAATTCACAAGTATTCCAGAATACTACATTCTAAATTGATACAAGGACATGAAAAAGTTTGCTTTGATTTTTGCGATGATCGCCATCGTATGTGTAAGCTGCGAGGAAGCCCTACTCGGACTTGCGTTTGATTATGAATATACATTTGATGCACCTATCCCAGGACCGCTGGAAAGCGACAAAGTATATACTTTCAAGACAGAGGCAATCGAAAATAATGTGAGTGAAGAACTCGCCCAGCGTCAACTCAAACTACTTGACAAAGCCTCGATCAAGGATGTGACCCTTTCGCTAGATCCAGAGGGGAACCAAGATTTTTCTTCTTTGAAGTTTGTCAACATTTACCTCGTCACAGATACAGAAGAGGTGCTCATTGCATCAAGAGAAAATACTACGGGTAGCGATTTTGTGGATGCTCGTAAAATCAGTTTGAATTTATCAAGCAAAGTAAATGATGTAGCCTTCCTACTAGAGTCTTCCGAGTTGGTTGTAAAATATGAATATGCACTGATCGAAACCGAAGAAACAGGATTCGATATAGATGTGACCATGATCGCCAAAGTCTTTGGCAAGATCTAAGACCACACGATGTATTGAAGAGTATTGTGTAGCTATCTTTACTTTCCGGTAGGTGGCCCCTTAGGGGGTCGCCTTAGTCATTTTTAGGGCACACCTCACCATGATCCCGTATTTTGCCCAATTTTATGCATAGCATACTCCTTATACTCCATTTCTACGACAAAAAATGTGTATATTTGAATGTGAAAAGCAGTACAGACATACTTCGCCAACACAATCTAAGAGTCACGCATAATCGTGAAAAGATTCTGGATGTGTTCCTCAATCTTGACAATGCACTCACAGAGCGAGATATAGAACATGCTGTAGCGACTAACTGTGATCGCGTCACCATTTATCGGACGCTCACCACCTTCCTAGATAAGTGCATCATCCACAAAGTACTGGACGATACAGGCGTAATGCGCTATGCCCTTTGTGCATTGGACTGTGACAAGGAAAACGGAAAGAATTATCACAACCACATCCATTTCAAATGTACAGCCTGTGGCAAGACCAAGTGCCTCAATCATATCTCCATGCCTTCGGTCGAAATGCCTGTAGGATACTTTGTGCAAGAGGTAAATGTCCTTTTTCAAGGTATCTGTGAGAAATGTAGCCACTCATCCTCCACGCTTTCCACTCAGTAACTCTAAATCAGGATAAGTCTGACGGATTTCCTGCAGCAATACAGGATGAATAGGATTTTCTCTTACATCCAGATATGTCACATTACCCAACTCGGTGATAGGAATCTGAGAAATTTGGTTATGATGAAGGATCATTTTTTTGATCTGCGGCATCTTACTCAGGGGAGGGAAAGTAGACAAATGCAGAAAAGAGAGTTCCAATTCGCGCAATGAAGATACATGGTCCCAGCCCTCTATATCAAAGATCTCTCCCTTTGATATACGTAATTGTTGCAAATGAGGCAGAGGGGGAAGGCTGAGTTTACCCGCCAAAAATTTCCCTCCTAAACTCAACTGTCTCAGCCTAGATATCTGACTCAAATCCTTTAGAGCCTCTTTGTTCAGAGGAGAAACTGACAACGCATATAGAGAAGGTAGCTTCAAAATCGGCCGATAATCCCCTATCCGTAGGTGGCGTACAAAGAGGACCTCCAGATTATGAAGGGAAGACAGTGGCGCAAGAGACTGAATAGCTCGATGGGCTAGCCCCGAAAGAGACAACCATTTGAGATGAGATAAAGTCTCTAGTGGCGTGAGATCTTTTAGATAATTATGGGAGAGATTGAGATGTTCCAACTCTGAGAGAAATTGCAAGACATCAATCTGTTCAATTTCGTTGTAGGAGAGATCGAGATACGTAAGATGGGGAAGTGTCCCTAGTCCTTCAATCTGCGCTATCTGATTGTGGCTTAGATCCAGGTAGCCCAGTCTCATGAGAGAGGGAAAAGGAGGAATTTCTACCAGAGAGTGGCCTGAAAGAGAAAGCTTTTCTAGCATCTGAAAAGGCTCTAAGCCAGAAATGTATTCTAGCGGTAGGGCACGAATGTTTTGTGTGAACTCATGGTCGAGCCATAGTTCCGTGACGAGATCGGGAGAGAGTCCCTGAAGGACAGATGATAGAAAATCTTTCAATACAATCCTGATTATATACGGGTCAAGTAATATTTATGATAAAATTTAGATAAAAATATGATCTTTATGTGTGAAATTTTCAGCACGGTTTTTGCAACCTTATTGTAGTAAATAGAGTACATATAAAATATAGACGATATATCCGTCTTGATTCCTTTTGACTAATTCAATTAGTATCCATAATAATCGTGTTTAATGTAGGGCTCCCATTTGGGAGTCCTCATTATTTTCGCCCTCTTTTATCTACTCCTTGTTCATCTCTCGTTTCCTCTTTATGCTCATCCCATCTCCAAGGAGGGTTCTTGCGATTCTCTCCTGCATGATATAAAATAAGGGTATTCCCATCAGGATCTTTAAGACGGGCTTCGCGCCATAGCCATTGCTGATCCACAGGTGATTGATAAAAAGAGAGGCCTTTATCGATGAGTGTCTGCACCCTTTGATCAAGGTCTGTACATTCAAAATATACATATATCCCCTCTCCTTCTGGCATTTTTTCTACAAGATGAACAGAAAAGGTGGCTTCTCCCTCTGGACACTCAAATCTTAGGTAATGAGGAATGGCCTTCACAATCAACTTCAATCCTAGCGTGGTATAAAATTGAAGTGAACGTACGACATCCATTGAGGGAACCGTAATCTGATTGAGATTCATGTTACAAGCATAATTTTTTTCTTCCTCAGATCAAATAGATAAAAGAGGGTATGGAAGGATATCTAGGGTTGTTCATAAAAAAATGGCCCAGAAAACTCCTGAGCCATTATTTCATTCCATGTAGATGAAAAAAGAGATTAGCTTTTTCCTTCCATTGCACCATCTATTCTTGCCATGATGTCTTTGTAATGGGCAGCTAAGCGTGCATCTTTCACTTTAGCTCCAGATTTGGCGATGTCCCGCACTTCTTCCATTTCTGCACGTACGACTGCGCGAATCTCAGATTGGCTCACATCCACACGCGTAAATCCAGTATACAAGGTAATGTTGCGGTTGCGTGGCGCACTTTGTTCGTTGGTCATCAGATAAACCAATCGCTCGATATGCGCACGTTGTAAGCTACGGCGGAACATATCCGCATCAGCAGTATTCCCCCAGATCCCTTGACGAAGATCGCCGAAGAGTTCGTCGATAGTGTACGCTTCGCTTCCGTTCATCGCCTCATTTTCCAGGACACGGGCCAAGCGACTGGGAGACAACACATTGTTCAAGGTATTGGATTGGGTACGACGCAGCCGCTCCATGATCCCTGCCGCTTCAAAACGACGAAGGAAATCCTCATTTACCAGCCACTCTGGGGTATCAAATAACTCTTTGTTTAGGAACATTACGGCCTCTCGCTGACGCTCCTCAGCCACATGCGTATACACGACACCATCCTGATCGCTCGTTTTATAGAACTCATAGACACCTCCAATATTGCTACGAACATGGCCCATGTATCGGTTGTACTGCCCTAACACCTGCCCATAGAGCTCTTGTAAGTTGTCATATGCTTCTGTTTCTTCGCTTGTCCACTCCAAGAGGTTAGGTAAGATACGTTGTAAGTTTTTGATCCCATACTCACTGGCTTTCACAGAGTTGTCCCCCAAGTCTTCTGTCTGGGCACTAGGGTCAAGAGGATTCGAACGCTGACGTCCAAAGCGATACTTAATATCGTCTTCGTGGCTTCTCACCCAGCCATTGAGTGTCGTGCGCTCTTCTTCAGGAGTACTAGCAGACGGAATGGGCTTGTATCCCCACTCGATAGACCACTTGTCGTAGATGCCAACACCTGGCATGAGAGAAACCCCTTCGTCCTCAGGCTGTGCGACATAGTTGAAACGTGCATAGTCCATAATAGAAGGGGCGACATTAAACTTTTGAGTAAATGAAGCCGAACGCAAAGAATCTACAGGATAAGCGGAGCTAGAACCCATATTGTGTGGCAGACCCAATGTATGCCCCACTTCGTGTGCAGCTACAAAACGAATCAACTCTCCCATCAAGTCATCATCAAACTTCACTTTACGAGCTTCGGGGTTAATCGCAGCCGTCTGGATAAAGTACCAGTTACGGAGGAGGTTCATCACATTGTGATACCACAGGATGTCAGACTCCAGGATCTCTCCTGTACGTGGGTCATGTACATGAGGGCCTTGCGCATTTTGGATAGGCGTGGTGATGTATCGAATGACAGAGTAACGTACATCCTCAGGGCTCCAATCAGGGTCTTCCGCTTCTGTAGGGGCATCTTTGGCTACAATGGCATTTTTGAATCCTGCTTTTTCGAAGGCAATCTGCCAATCCTCAATTCCTTTCTTGAGGAAGGGACGCCACTTTTCAGGTGTAGCAGGATCGATATAATATTCGATTGGCTTAACAGGCTCTACCAATTCGCCTCTGTTGAAGGCGTCCATATCTTTGGGCTCTAGGCGCCAGCGTGTGATATAGGTGCGCTCTGCTGCTTTTTGCTCATCCAACCCATAGTCGTACTGGTCAATAGAGAAGTATCCCACACGGTTGTCAAACATACGCGGCATCATGGGCTTCTCTGGTAATACAATCATAGACTGATTCATCTCCAGCGAAATCACATCTGAGGGAGAGCCCGAAGGGGGATCACCTGCCTTGTAAGTGAGGATATGACGCACTTCGACATTTTGAGGAAATGCCTTCATGCGGGTGATCATAGATCGCTTCGCGTCGAGTCCCTTCACCTTGTAGCGCTTACGCTCGCCATCTCTCAATGCACCGATCATAGGGACATCTTTCTCGAAGAGATCATTAACCTGAATGAGCACACCTGTTGTATCTGCATTATATGCCTTGATCGTGAAGGTCGCGATGATCGGCTCGAAATTGTTGTTGCGGACAGACTTATAAATCGGCTGCTCTAGGCTCGCTACACTATTAAAAGAAACCGAACGAAGCAACATACGATTGCCCATGCGCTGCCATCGGATGACCTGCTGAGGCCGAGACTTCATCCCTGCTCCTCCAAAGTTGAGTCCATCTACTGTACCTGCAATACGTGAGACGATTAGGATTTCACGTTCTAGTAAGTCGTCAGGAATCTCGAAGTAGTACTTCGTTCCTACTTTATGAATCGAAAAAAGACCTTCATCCGATTCTGCTTTGGAGGTGACAATCTTTGAGTAAGGATAGATTGTATCTTTTTTAGCAAATGCCCCTTTCCCTCCTTGTGCAAAGGCTGGGAGAATTCCCAGACTCAGGAAGATGAGCGCACTTACTTTTGCGATGTATTTGAATAGCATAATAACAGTTGGTTTAACTTCATTTATACCTCAAATCTACGGAATACAACATTTGTTCAGAAAATGATCGACAAACAGTAGAAAATGATAGGCAAACATTAATTCGAGTTCTTGAAAAGACAGCTTGAGCGCTAAAACGAAACCGAGTCATCCAGAATGAATGACTCGATCATTTTCCATATATCCTTTAGGAATCAGTGATGATTATTGAATGAATCCAGATAGGATTCATATTCTATGTAGAAACACGATAAATCGACGTCTCTGCCGAGAAAATTGTTATTGATCCTCCATCTCAATTTTTATAGAACTTCTGTCCCCTCCACACATCCTCTATCTGCACTCGGATAAAGTACAATCCTGGAGATAGTCCCTCCAAAGATACTTCTTCTAGGTTCGTCCATTCTTTGATAATCTGACCTGTCAGCGAACGTATCTCTCCTCTCTGAATTTGACTCCCATGATGCTCAATAAGAATTTTGTCTGAGGCAGGATTGGGAGATAGCGTGAGTGCCACAGGATGAGTCGTCTCTACGGAAGTAGCGGTGCAGGCTAGATCGCTGATGAAAGCCCACATCTCATCCTGAAAAAGGACGGGAACTAATGAATTGTCTGGACTATTGCCCATACGGACGACTACGAGCCCCTCACTAGGTACGACATTGATGAGTTGTCCGTTTTTTCCCATCGCGGCGAACATATCTGAGGGAGCGTGTGGGCTCATCTGTCCCGCAAAGACGAATTGAGTCTGAGGAACCATGAACGTGCTTTGCCCATTGAGCCACCAGAGATATCCATAGGCAGGATTGATCGTCTGCGAAGGGGTAATCATGTCACGAAAATATCCTGTATCCTGCATGATGAGGGTTCCATCCCAGACGCCACCAGCCTGGATGAGTAAACCAAAGCGCGCCATGCTTCTAGGTTTGGAGAAATAGACCTTATTAAAACCTGATGGGAACCAAAATCCGTCCATCCCAATTTTATTCTTCAGCTCCAAAGCTGTAAATACATTGTAATCTTGTCCGCTGGCCACTTCCAGCACACGTGAGATCAATGTATAAGGGGCATTGTGATAGGCCCATCTCGTCCCTGGGTCTGATTTGTAGGTCAGGCAGTTGCTGTCAGTACAAAAGGGATCTGCTACGCCATCATCCAAACCCGTGGTCATGGTTAGCTGATTCCAGATGGTGATCTTTTGCTCCTGTTGAGGTGTAAGGGAGGTCCATCCTTGTCCCAAATATTGGCTTGTGCTGTATTGTATGGAAAGTAAGCCCTTTTTTTGAGCGATCCCTGTCAAACACGCTGTCAGTGTCTTCCCAGCAGATGCCCAGTACCATAGGCTATCTTTGCCAAATGTCCCAAAGTACTCCTCAATGACGATCTTGCCATCCTTTAAGATGATGAAGGCTTCTGTATTTTGATTTTCCAGATAATCTAGGAGTGTATCCACTTTTTGCTGGCACCATCCGATCTCTTGCAGGGAGGTTGTAGCCCAAGTATCTTCATTATTGGGGGGGAAATAAATATTCTGTCCTATCAGATACTGGACATTGAGCAATAGGAGAAAATAAGCGACGCGCATAGTGGTATGTTTGACCATTAGACTCCCACATTAAGGTTGCGTTTAATGAGGAAAACAGATTGGTTGGCTATCTTTCCAAACTACATTTGCTATATGTTAAAAATAAGCATCTACTTAACAGTAGCTTAATACATATAGTTGTATAAAAATACATAATTATTAAAATATTTAATTTATCGAAAAATCAATTAACTGAAAAACAACCACTTATGAGACAGGTTAGATTTCATAGAAATTATCTCAATTTAATCTTTGGGTAACGTTAATTTCTTTCTTATTTTAATGGCAGCAAAAGAGAATCCACTTTGATGAGAACCATCATTTTAGACTCTGAAGAAGACATCCTGGAGCTTCTGACTTACACGCTTTCACAAGCTGAATTCCAGATACAAGGATTTCACGATTATGAAGAACTGTTGGTCCAAAAGCCAATCCCTCCACCGCAGTTAATTATTGTGGGAAATACCCATCCCTCAGATACCCAAATGGATATCTGTAAAAGAATTAGGAAAATTCCTGAGTACGCGGATACTGTACTGATCTGCCTCACGACCAGCCAAGTGCAATGCGATGCACATTCTTCAAACTGTGCAGAAATAGATGGCTGCGTCTTGACGCCTATTTTGCCTAAAGATTTGGTAAAAAAAATCAAAGAAGTCCTGAATCAAAAGCTTTCTCTTGCCAGTTCTTAAGGTGTACTTCCAGTCTACCCTGGTTCATTTCTACACCAACTTGGCAAACATCCAGTCGATGACTTCATCTAGATGGTCTGGATAATCTACCTGCTTCGGGTTTCCTTCATTCACCCACTTCTTGAGCAGCTCCACAAAATTGTCTTCTACCTTCCACAACACAGGAACCCCTAGTCTCTCCAAGCCCGCGGCATTGCAGTACTGCTCATATTGTCCTTTAATAGGAACCGTAAATAACTTTTTCCCTAAGAAGAGGGTCTCTGCTGGTGTTTCAAAACCCGCGCCTGTCAGCATCCCTCTTGCCCCAGCAAAACTCTTCATAAAAGCCGCATTGTCTACAGGATGAACAATGACGTTGTCTTTATGGCTGGGCTCTTTCGAAAACTTGGAAAAAACCTGCCATTCTGCCTCAGGGATCTGACGCAAGTATTGAATCAAGACTTTCTCGTCAAAGGCAGGTAAGTACACCGTATAGTGCCCTCGATCTGAAGGCTCCAACCTCCTGACGTCGCCCCGAACCACAGGTGTAAATACAAAGTCATCATATCGCTCAAAATGAAATCCGACAGCCTTATCTGTCGGAGCGTAGTTCGTAAGTATCCACTCTCCTAGGGGATCTCTTTTGGGCGGTCTAGGCGTTTTGGGAGAAAGAAAGGACGCTTGATGTCCCAGACAAATAGAGGGTACTTTGTGAATGCGCGCCGCCCAAGCGGATACAGGCTCAAAATCACTGATGACCAGATCATACTGCTTGGCAGGAAACTGGATAATTTCTCGATAAGCTTTGGGGTTGAGATTTTGAAGGACGGTTTTCCCGTAGTCTAGTCCTCCTTTACGGTTGTAATAAAACGTGAGACCTCGGTGTTGGTAATTTATCTCAAAGGGTAACTTCACTTCAGATTGGGTGCCACTGATCAGCACATCTAGGTCGCAGTGCCTCTTGAGTGACGGGACCACATCGTAAGCTCTCGCTACGTGTCCATTGCCTGTACCTTGAATGCCATAAAGTACTTTCATATGAAGAAATATTATTGACAGAGGCAAATTAAAACAAAAAGCCAGAAGGTAACCCCTCTGGCCTTGATATGTCTTACACTTCGGTGCTTTGTATCTAAAGTGTTTCGAGTACTTTGGTCACTTTTTGTACGGCTTCCGCAGAGCTGTGAACAAGTGCGAGTTCTTCTTCCGTCAGTTTCAGTTCGATGACTTCTTCTACGCCGTTACGGCCAAGTTTGATCGGTACGCCGAGGTACATATCATTCAGACCGTACTGACCTGTGAGGTAAGCACAAGCGGGAAAGATACGCTTAGAATCTTTCAAAATCGCTTCTACCATTTGAGCTGCAGATGCTCCTGGTGCATACCATCCAGATGTGCCTAACAAATTCACGATTTCCCCACCACCTTTCTTTGTGCGTTCTACAATTGCATCGATACGGTCCATGGGCAGGAGTTCTGTGACAGGAATACCTGCGACCGTTGTGTAGCGTGGGAGCGGCGCCATGGTATCACCGTGTCCGCCCATCAATACAGCTTGGATGTCCTTGGGAGATACGTCAAGCTCCATCGCGAGGAATGAGCGATAGCGCGCTGTATCCAAGATACCTGCCATCCCAATTACACGCTGGTGTGGAAGATTGGCCGTCAGATAAGCCTGATAGGTCATCACATCCAATGGATTAGAGACCACGACGATGATGGCTTCGGGTGAGTGCTTCACCACACTTTCTGTCACAGTCTTGACAATATTTGCGTTGATCCCGATCAGCTCATCGCGGCTCATGCCTGGCTTACGAGGAATCCCAGAAGTAATTACGACAACATCAGAACCTGCTGTTTTGGTGTAGTCATTGGTAGAACCTGTGATGCGTGTATCGAAGTAGTTGACAGGAGAGGTCTCCCACTGGTCCAAGGCCTTGCCTTCTGCAAAATTTTCCTTGATATCGACCATTACTACCTCGTTGCAAATATCGAGGCGAGCCACATTTTCAGCACAGGTTGCTCCTACATTTCCTGCACCTACAACGGTTACTTTTGACATAAGTTAAATCTTTGATTGTGTTCCTATGCGGGTAAAAATAATAGGCCATCGCACGAATCGCAACTTTCTGTGTAGGAAGAAATCAAGACAATCGGGGGAGGATGCGACAAACACCCCACCCCCTTGACATCCAAAAGAGAATTTTTCTGAACGATTGCTCTCGCGTAGACCATCCTTGAGACTTCAACTCTGCGAAAAGTTTGTGCTTGCAGAACCTGAACTTCATCTATGTGGAGCGATTGAGTCCCACTCAAATCTCACAAAATAGCTCTCGTCCAAACCTAAAGTCTCTGCTTTTCAGCTAGATTTTCAGTATTCTAGATATGATTTTAGGCTTAAAGACCGAATAGATTCAATTGATTTTCGTCTATATAAGGGTTTACTCGTGCTGTTTGCTTGGCCCAAGCTGTCAGTTGTATTTTTGTTTCGGGCTGCACATCTAGTTGGCCCATTCGTAAGCTGTACCACAGGATGCGCATGCACAATCCTTGCTCTCCTGCGTGTCCTTGCTGAAAGATTGCCTCAATCACGCTGACATGTGCACGCAGGGTATGAAAAGCCAACTGTAACCAAGGCCGACATATTTCCCGATTTCTGACTTCGTGCCAACGCTCCTCCTCTGCCTCGTAGGAGACCTCACGCAGGGAATCGTAGAAGAAATAAATCGCGTCTATTTTCTCCACCCAAAAGGCCAAGTACTCCAGCACCATTCGACGGTCAAACCAATCTTTCCTCTGGAGCAGCTCTAGCATGATGGGTACAGAAGCAAAGCCCTGCCATGTGATCAAGCCTCCTGTAAAAAAATACTCAATCCACTGGCTCCATAAGTATTCTTGCTTGTAAGCATCCTGTGTTCCTAGCATTTCTTCACATAGTGCAGCATGTTCTTCTTCCAAAGCCTCTAGCACAAACGCAATCCGATGATGGAGGAATGTCTGGTGCGTCTCCGTTTTTGATAATTGTTGCATGATGAAGTATCTGAATGATGGTGAATGCAGAATAGACCGCTAAGTGCAAGCCTATATTAGGGGCATTCTCAGGATTCGATCATCATGGTTCATTTTGCGATATAGGCTTCTGGATAGCGATCCCGAAGATGCCGATCGATATCACTGATGGTCACGCGCTTGTCACGGTCATGGTCCAGGCCTGAGTTCTGTCTATACGAAGTGCTAGGCGAGGCAAACAAGGTATAACAAGGATCTTGTTTCCTGGCTTTGGGATATAAAATCCCCAAATATAGATCCGTCAAACTCTCATAATCTCCATACCGATTGCGCACCTGTGCAAGGTATCTATAGACATACTCCATCTGAGAGGGGGCATCCATCATCTGAAGATACTGTGAATTGGTCCCTAGCTCAGTGGCTGTCCCAGGCATAAATTGGATCAAGCCGACGGCTCCACTTCCCTTAAAATTGGCCACACTCGACTTAAACTGGCTCTCCTGGTCAATTACAGCCATGAGCCAAGCGGCAGGTATATGAAGTTTTTGGGCGGTCTCTCGTACTTTTTCCCTGAAACCATCCATATCAAATATCACCTGACCCGCTTTCTCCTCTAGATATAAACGCTCTGTGCTGCCAGCCTCTCTATGCGAAATGCTGTGGAGGGAGGCTGTCGCAGGATTCATCATAAAATGGGTAGCCATATTGGACCCCACCACTATCAGTGCAATGGTACCCCAGTGCCTGAGCCGAATTCGGGGGACCGTCAGCGCAATGGGCTGATTCGATCCATGCATTGGTTTGTATTTCTTCTCTCTTCTACTCATCTCTTGTACGAATTACCAACAAAGTTAGAAATATAAATTCAATATACTAATATTATTTGCATTAACAACGAACTAAATGATCTTTTAGCTCAAAAAATGATCATATTGCTTTCTTTTTTAGCTAAAGATTTGAGTATAAGTAATCAATGTGTCAGGATCATCGCATGAAAAGTTTGCCTTCCATGAAGGAAAATCAATATTTCAATCTTACATTCGGCCAGTTTTTATTTCATTCATTCACACTGCTACATCATCTATGCACAGAAAAGCCTGTACAGATACACTTTTGATGGTTCGTCCTGCTCACTTTGGATATAATCCCGATACAGCTGCCAGCAATGCCTTTCAGCATCAGGGGAGCAATAGTCCAGAAATAACCGCGCAGAAAGCCCAAGAAGAATTTGATCAATGTGTAGCCCTTCTCAGGCAAAATGGTGTGAACGTACATGTAGTTCAGGACAGCGATCAGCCCGTCAAAACGGATGCCGTCTTCCCCAATAATTGGTTCTCGACGCATCCTTCAGGCAAGATTGTCTTATATCCCATGCTCTCCCCCAATAGAAGATTGGAGCGGACCTCAGCTGTCATAGACAAACTCAAATCGTTTTATACCCAACCTGATGTCATCGACTTCTTCTCGGGTCGCGAAGCGCAAGGAATGTACCTAGAAGGAACGGGAAGTATGGTGCTGGATCGTAGCCATCGCATAGCTTACGCTTGTCGCTCTGCCCGGACACATCCAGAGTTGGTCAAGGCTTGGGGACAACTGACGGGCTACCAAATGGTCTTATTTGATGCTGTGGATGGACACGGCCAAGCCATTTATCACACCAATGTCATGATGGGTGTAGGTGCGAATTTTGCCGTCGTCTGTCTCGATAGCATACCCGATCTTGTGCAGCGAAATCAGGTCACAGAATCACTTGTATCGACCCAGCACGAAATTGTGGAGATTACCTCTGACCAAGTAAATGCCTTTGCAGGCAATATGCTACACCTCAAAAATACGCAGGGGGAATCCCTATTGGCCATGTCCCGACGTGCATACGACTCACTCACAGCAGCCCAAATCCAGCAATTAGAGACCTTTGCTAGAATCCTTTCTTTCCCGCTAGATGTCATAGAAGAATGCGGAGGAGGGAGTATAAGGTGTATGATGGCTGAGATTTTTCTGTAACTTCGCTTTAACAGACGCATTACATCACCCCTACATGAAACCAAGTATACATTCTGAATTTGCCCCTCTTCAAAAGGTCATCATCCATACCCCTGGAACTGAGCACCAGCAACTGATTCCCTGGGAGGGAGACCACGTCCTCATGGGCAACTATCCTTACGCCTACCAAGAACTGCAAAAAGATCATGGAGACCTCAAACAGTTCCTGATATCTGAAATTGGGGAAGAAAATGTATGGGAGATCGCAAGCCTGCTTGAGGATGTCTTTGAGAATAGAGATTATCGCTACCGTTTCCGTGTGCTGCAAGACATCCTCTACGACATGGCAGAGACCTACATAGATCACTTGCAAGCCAGAGGAATCAAACTGGAAAGGTATGATGCCAAAGAAATTGTGCGAGATCTAATTGAAGGCTATCCCAGGAAACTCACCCTCAACAACCACAAGCTGCCCAAGATCATCATCCCGCCCAAGCGTGAGCTGATGTGGGTCCGCGACTCTGCCTCTATCGTCCAATGTGGGGTCATCATCCCTTCTATGGCTTCGCCTCGTCGCAAAACAGAGACTCCGCTTACGCGTGCCATCTTCAAGTATCACCCTGCCTTTGATAAAGACAGCATCTTCATGGACATGGTCCAACTTCGCCGTCAAGTTCAGGAAGATCCTGCATGGAGCGGATTGACGGATCATATGATACTCGAAGGAGGCAATATCATGGTCATCAATGAAGAGACACTGGCCATCGGTGTGGGGCGCTACGAGCATATGTACAGCAATCGTACGACACGTGCGGCTTTTAATCTATTGGTAGAAAAGATTTTTGAGGCAGATGTAGAACAAAAGATCCAACGCATCTACATGGTCAATGTACCTGACTTGAAAGGCTTCATTCATCTAGATACAGTCTTTAATATGGTCGGTCCCAAGTCAGCGATCTCTATGCCTTATATTTTTGGGCATCCTGATCCCATTGTGGAGATTTCGGCAAAGGCTGTTTTGCAAAATTTCATCACTTGGCTGCGCCGCAACATTGGCATCAACCGTACGGACTTGACACATCTGCCGAGCAAGATCATGTTTGAGCATGCAGGAAAGTGCGAGGTCTACGACCGCGACCATATCAAGAAGAAAGGCAGAATCGAGCGCCTGCCACAAGCCTCCACCTATTTCCTTGATCAACTGATCCAGGACGACTTGCTTGATCCCGACCGGATCACGTGGATTGGGGGCCCATTGGAGGATTATATTACGCCCTATGAACACCTGAAAGTCGCTTTATTTGAGCAACAAAATATGGCGGGCAATACCTTTTGTACCGCTCCATTCCGTCCCATTTCTTATCATCGAAACCCTACGACTAATCAGGCTTTACTTAAGAAAATGCAATCCATCGATCCTCAAGCATTTTTGCAGACGATGTCATCTAATGAGATCCGAACAGATAATGGAGGGGTTCATTGCTTGACGATGCCTATTGCGAGAGATTATTGAGCGAGTGTTTATTCCCAATACCAGACACGCACAAACTGATGCCAGCGATCGTAGGAACCTGACATCATCAGATCTGTATCTTTGGATCCCCTTTCTTTGTGTTTGTGTATGTTAGGAAGAACGACCGTTTCTATGTTGATGAGACGGCGGCTATCTCCTTCTAGCCAATCGTTGATCTCAGGTAGAAGTTCGTGAAAATCCTGAAAGTCCTTAGGGGTTTGTACCCAGTCCCGTTTCTCGTACTTGGGGACAAAATCTTTGTATTTGATCATCTTATGTGCAGTTGATAGCAGGAAATATAGGGAAAATTAGCGATTACCCTTCCAAATCCAATATCCAGCATAAATCAGGGCGAACTGGATGACCACTCTCCCGATCGCAGCGGGCATAGGACCAATGAAAGGCGTTTCTCTGAGCATATCCCACACATGGATGGGCAGGAATCCCACCATCAACAAGCCAAATCCCAATCCACCCCAAGTGCGATATTTGGGCAACAAAAGTAAGACTCCCACAACAGCTTCCAAGACAGCTGTCAGTATATTGGCTAGATCGGGGGAGATAAATGGCGGGATCAAAGGCTCATATGCTGCTGGCATGGCGAGATGGACGACGGCACTCAAGAGCATGATCACGGCCAATATATAGGAGAGGACTTTTTTCATGATGGTTAGGACGTGTAATCGTAAAAACCTTTGCCTGTTTTTCTTCCGTAGTGTCCTGCATCTACTTTTTGCTGCTGCACAAGGCTTGGCTGGAAGCGCTCCTCATAGAAAAAGGCTTCATACATAGATTTGGATACCTCGTGATTCGTCTCGATTCCAATCAAGTCCATCAATTCGAAAGGTCCCATACGAAAACCGCTACTCTTCATCAGGCGATCAATGGCCGCATGGTCAGCTGTCTGATCTTGCAGGATTCGTTGAGACTCTAGATAAAACTGGCGAGCGACACGGTTCACAATGAAGCCTGGGGCATCTTTAGTCTTGACGGGAACTTTCCCCATGTTTTGGGCCAGGGAGAAGACCGAATCTGTCACTTCTGATGCAGTAGCCGCACCTGAGATGACCTCCACAAGTTTCATAATAGGTGCGGGATTGAAAAAGTGCATTCCCACTACCTGCTGTGGTCGCTCCAGACCTGCGGCAATCTGGGTGATAGGAATCGTGGATGTGTTACTGGCAATGATTGTATCGGGGGCATTTTGGGCTTCTAGCGGAGCCAGTACTTTATGCTTAAGGGCAAGATTTTCAGGCACAGCTTCTATCAAGCAGTCGGCGATCAGCGCAGTCGAGTCTGTACAGAAACTTAGTTTTTCCAGTGCCTGGGAACGCGCCTCCTCCGACATCTTACCTTTTGCTACCGACTTGGCGAGAAATTTTTGGGCATACTGATCTGCTTTTTCCAGCATTTCCTCCTTGATATCAAAGAGTATAGTCTCATACCCTGCACGTGCAGCTGTCAAGGCGATGCCACGGCCCATGACACCTCCTCCAATGACCGCTATTTTTTGTATACTTTTACTCATCGTTTTTCCACTATATCAAACCCAATTCCTCTAACACCCTTCGCGTCACCTGCGTCCGTTTGGCCGCATCCTCTCGCTCCTTAATGTCTATATGGGTGGCATAAAAATAGACTTTTTCTCCTTTTTCTACCCATCCCACAATCCAACCTTTCTGTTTTTCTCTTTTAGAGGTATCCCAACCTGTCTTTCCATACCATGCATAATCATCTCCTTTTTCCAATAGGAGCAGGTCTTTGACCATTCTCTGATGGGTAACATCTACGGGTAAAAGCTCAAAATATAATTTTCGTAGAAAGTCGATCTGTTCACGGGAAGTGATCCGTAGTCCACCTGTCAACCAAAAGCGATCCACACGGCCGGAGGTATCACGATTGCCATACCGAAACATCTCCATATAAGCACGCAGGCTGTCCTGCCCAATCCGTCTAGCTGTTTCCTGATAGAACCACACCACCGACTGAGGCAATGCAGTACGCATAGAATGGTCTCTATTCCAAGTGGGCATGAAGCGTGAGACACTGTCCCAAGGGATAATTTCAGCTGTATCTTTGACAGCACCTGTCTGGAGGGCAATGAGGGAATGGGGGATCTTGAAAGTAGAGGCGGGACCAAACGCACGGTCTATCCTATCGGGATTGTAGACATGGACGATTCCGTCTTGATAATCTTGGACGATGATAGATCCTGTGACATTGAGGGTATCAAAAACCGCTTTCCATTCGGGATGGGGGACATCTCGACGAATGGAGTTGCAGCTGAATAGGGTAATAGCACCCATGATAATCGTAAGAAGGGAGATGTGACGCATGAGAAATCGTAAAAAATAATGAATAAAATGAAAAGGCAAGAACGCAGTACTTACTGTATCCTTGCCTCGAATGTATCCAATCAACACGTATCACCGACGTGTCTTAGAGAATTCGTGAGAAATAATCTGTAATTAGTCCTGTAGAACTGAGTGTTCGGTTTTGACTTTTTCCTGAATGGTCTGCAATGCATGTATCACGACCTCTGGACGAGGAGGACAACCTGGTATGTAGACATCTACAGGAAGGAACTGATCGACTCCTTGTACCACACCATATACACGGTGCATACCCCCTGATGAGGCACATGCTCCCATGGCGACACACCACTTAGGATCGGGCATCTGGTCCCAGATTCGCTTGATCGCATGAGACATTTTGTAGGTGGTCCAGCCTGCTACGATCATCAGGTCCGCCTGTCGTGGAGAAAAGCGAAATACTTCCGATCCAAATCGGGACACATCATACTGTGGTCCTGCCATGGCCATCATTTCGATCGCGCAACAAGCCAGTCCCATAGGCATGGGCCACATGGAGTTGGCGCGCGCCCAGTTAGTCAAAAAATCTACGGATGAGAGTAGGTATCCTTGTTTGGCTAATGCTTTTTCAATTCCCATAGCACTTTATCTTTAGGTAGGTCAAGTCTTGTGGTTAAGATCTGTTGGATTATTCGACTTGCCCCCAATGATTCATATTGAATAAATTATATAACTGAGAGTTGAAGGAAATGTTCCTTCTAGGGCTTATATTCTCCCTACACGCTTAGCTCCATTTCAGCCCGCCTTTCCTGTATACATAGATGTATCCTACGAATAGGATGGCAATAAAAATAAACATCTCTACAAGTGGGAAGATGCCATAAGTCGTGAGGAGTTGCTTATACTGAACGGCCCATGGATACATGAATACTACCTCTATATCAAAGAGGATAAACAGCATCGCGACAAGATAAAACTTGACTGAGAATCGTTCATGAGCTGTTCCTACAGGGTCCATTCCACTCTCGTAAGTAGAGCTTTTGAGTTGATTGGGACGAAGCGGTCCCATCCATCGAGAGAGATTGGCTAGTAAGAGGCCTGTACCTGTTGCGAAGGTAATCAGGATGAGTATGGGGAGGTAGGATTGTACGCTATCCATATGTGTGTATTCCGACGAAATCTTTAATTCACAAAGTACTGACTATCAGAAATCTATTTTTAGTCTAGTACTTTTACATAAACTGTATGCAAGTTATCAGTATCGGAAGGAAAAGACAAAAAAAAGGGAAGCGATTTCGCCTCCCCCTTCTTTTTTAGCCATGACAGGTGTCTTAATTCAATGAAATGTTGGCTAGACGCTCAAGCTCGCTGATCATGCGCGTAAGCTTGCGATTTTCGCGTTCGTCTAGATTTCTGACACCTTTACGCTCCGCTTCATGGATCATGTCCATACGTACACCAATTTCACGGAAAGTTAACATTGCCTCGTTGCTGGACTTTTTGTTACGCACAATTTCCTTATTGAGGAAGTGCTTAGTTGCGAGGACTTTAGCGTGCAAATCTTGCGCTGTCATAAAATTCACTTATTGGAAGACATACTAAACCTAAAATGTACACAAATTTAGTATTAAAAATCCAAGATAGCAAGTAGGTTTTACACTAATTTTAAGTTTTTTTCAAAAAACCCTCATTTAGAGCGAAATCGATTACGGAAATGTTGAAAATTATTAACAATAGGTGTCGAATTCCTAACACATACGGCTTTCATATATTTGTCAGAATACACCTACTAAATCCTACAATCTGAAAAATACGTTATTTCTTAGGATACCTCATCGGATATGGCGCAGGCACTTGTCCTTTCGAAATTTTGTTAAGTCGCGCCTTAAGTACTCTTCTCCGTAGGCCTGAGAGATGGTCTGTGAACAAGGTAGCTTCCAAGTGATCGTACTCGTGCTGTACTACCCTCGCTTGCATCCCTGTGAATGTTTCTACGTGCTCATTAAAGTGCTCGTCAAAATAACGCATATGCACAACCTCCTGACGGTAAACATCTTCGCGGATATCAGGTATGCTCAAGCAGCCTTCTTCATAAGGCCATGACTCGCCTTGCTCTCCTAGTTTTTCAGGATTGATAAATACTTTCTTAAAGTCTTCTAGCTTCTCATCGCCAATCGGATCTAGCGGGGAAGCATCAACTACAAATAAACGGATGGGAATGTTTACCTGAGGAGCAGCCAGCCCTACACCCTGTGCGTTGTACATCGTCTCAAACATATCCTCAATCAGTTTCTCCAAATCGGGATACTCAGGACCTATGTCTTGGGTCTCTTCTCTCAAACCTGTATGTCCGTAACTGATAATGGGTAAAATCATAGAAACCTGCTCGCTTATTTTTGTTTATTCTACAAATTAAGGGGAATAACTTGAAAGAATCTAGATTTGTTTGAGTTGGTGCCCATGAGAAGCCTTTCGTTTATATGTAGGCCGATCAATTTTTTGATTGTTAGATACTTATCCTAGAAAATCCAGGTTTTCGCAATCATTCCCTATCCCCTCCCCTGCAAATATTCCTGCAACATCAACACAGCACTCATTTGATCTATCCGCCCCTTCTCCCTACGCTTTTTTTTACTGATGCCGCTCTGAATCAGGGCATCCATCGCCAGTTTGGATGTGAAACGCTCGTCCCACTTATGGACGTCTATCTGTGGAAATTTTGTGGATATGTGGTGAATAAGTTCGCGCACCTCTTCTGTTACATGTGAATCTGATCCATCCATCCTTGTAGGATAGCCCACCAAAATCGCTTCAATTTCTTCTTGTCCTATTGTTTTTGCCAACCAGTCTCTCAATTGAGGAGTCGGTAAGGTATCCAGGCCTGTCGCAATGATCTGCAAAGGATCTGTCCAGGCGAGGCCTGTTCGTTTTTTTCCATAATCTATGGACAAAATTCTCGGCATGTGTCACTCAGTATGATGATGTCCATAAAAGTACAAAAACCCTTTGCAAAATATCTCTTTATGAATCCCGTCATTATATATAAGATGAATATTTGAGGTGGATACACCTTCTTTGTTTTTTGTTTCAAAGGGTAAATTCATACTTTACTTTATGAAACATGAATTTATTGGGAACCATCTTCCTGATTTTCTGTATGAATATATAATCCTTGATGAATCTGGATAAAGCGTATGCTGAGCCGCTTTTACCATAGACTCAAACTTAAATGACGACATTTCTCTGGATCATAGGCATATTAGTTGGACTTAACATCACTTTCCGCTTGTTTGGAAAGCAGATTGTCTCTTTTGGACTCAAGCAACTGACACGCCGATTTCTCAAACAAGCAGAAGAGCAATCCAAGGCTTACCAGCGAAACTATGAAGATACTTATGGGCAAACGAATGTCTATGTAGACGATGAAGTCAAAGTCTCCGCTCCCAAGAAGCCTGAGAGCAAGCACATTTCAGAAGACGAAATAGCAGAGGATATTGATTTTGAGGATGTGAAATAAGGTCAATCTCTCACAGTTCTACAGTCATTCTCTACCTATGAGATTATTCTCTCCCAATTTTTATTCTCCCCTTTCACGAGATCCCTACGAAAAAGTGTAAGTTTGCTCGCAAATATGCACTATGGCCGCTCTCACCCTTTTTCCCCACGCCAAAGTAAATCTCGGTCTCTTCATCAAAGGCAAGAGAACCGACGGCTATCATTTGCTAGAGACGCTTCTATTTCCTGTACCTGACCTCACAGATCACATGATCCTTACACCTAAGGAAACACCAGGCTGTGAGTTGACCATTTTGGGCATGGAACTAGAAGGAGACCTTTCGGACAATTTATGTGTGCGGGCGTACCGATTGTTGCAACAAGATTATCCCGATCTTCCAGGCGTAGCCATACAACTTACGAAGCATATCCCCGCAGGTGCCGGACTCGGCGGCGGATCATCAGATGCAGCCTTCACACTAAAAGGACTCAATCAGCTATTCGAATTAGGAATTTCGGACGAGGAACTGGCAGAGAAGAGCGCAGCGTTAGGTGCAGATGTTCCCTTTTTTGTCTACGGAACCCCTCAACTTGCCCAAGGCATAGGTACAGAACTTACTCCTGTTTCTTTAGACTTTCCCTACACCCTCAAACTCTATCCCCAACCCATTCATTCCTCCACCATCGCGGCCTATAAAGCGTTGGATTATACACAGTTTGATCCTCAGCGAGATTTGGCTGCTATCTTAGCCCAACCTATCTCTACATGGAGAGACACGCTAGACAACGACTTGGAAGTACCTGTTTTTCAGATGTATCCTGTCCTCCGTGAGATCAAATCCCAGATCTACGCTGAGGGTGCCCTCTACGCCGCCATGTCAGGCAGTGGAAGCTGTATGTTTGGAATTTTTGATGCCTAAATTTAGACCATGTTTGAAACCTCAAATCTGCGAAAAGTTTGCGCTTTCAGAACCTGAACTTCCTCTATTTTGATCGATTTAGCCCCACTAAATCTCACAAAATAGCTTTCGTCAGAACCTAAAATCTCTGCTTTTTAGCTAGATTTTCATTGTTCCAAACAGGGTCTTACTCCTGATACACTCGGATATAGTCTACGATAAGCCTTTGCGGAAAACTTGTCTCATCTTTAGGCACCCCTACTACATCTCCTCCAATGGCTGCTCCCAATACAAAGAAAAATTCTTGTCGAAACTCATCCATCTCTTCAGGTGTAGTGGTCAGCAGATTGTACTTGACATCATCAATATACCAGGTAATCTGCGTCGGTTCCCAGTAAATGGAATATACGTGAAATTCTTCCGCAAAAGTCGTCGTCCTGGTATTGAAGGTGTCCTGAATCGCCCTAGCTTCCCCATCCTGAAACCACTCGGCCCCGCTTTCTGCGACATCTGTCACAGCACCATCCAGATCTACTAGATCAATTCCCCCACTCCGTGGAAGACTCGCAGAAGCAAAGTTCTCTCCCAGCATCGAGAGTTGAGATCGAATCCCCTCTCCTTGTGGCAACTTAGCGCGAATGTCTATTCTTCCAAATTGAAATTCACGCTTGCCCTCCGTATGGATACGCGCAGAAGAATAGCTTCCATTGGGCTCTTGCCTCAGATCTATGATCAGATATCCATCCTGGACATAAGCATTTTGCGATCGATAATCCTGTAGTTCGTTGTCGGGATTCCCTCCTCTTCCTATCCCCGTTTCATAATTCCAGACAGCAGGATCGAGGTCCCCCTCAAAGTCTTCCTCCCAAACCAACGTAAATAAATCATAAGAAGTAGGTGCAGCGAATCCTTCATTGTCTATGGTCAATATGTCGTCGCTTGTGATCTTGCCTTGTACAGGATTGCCCACCATCATGAGATTGCGATCATTGGTAATCTCTAGGAGGAATGCTTCTTCGATTTCTACCTCCACATCATTGATCAGCGGGATGATGATTTCTCCTGAGGTAGCACCTGCGGGTATGACCACTTGTGGAGCGGCAGGTGATTCGAAGTCGGTTCCCTCCCCAGCCGTCAATTCACTGACACTGAAATTTATCGTAAGGTCTTGGTCAATGGCCTCTGACAGGGTGAGCGCAAAGCGGATGTCTCGGTCTGATTCTATGGCTTGGGCCGAAGTAAGTGTCAATGTAGGGTCCATGCTGATGGGCTCTTGCTCACATCCTGCAAGTACGATCAGGCAGGTTGCGATACAATATGTGAGGAGATTTTTCATTGTCTGGAGTTAACTCTTGTAATAGCACGATCCTAAAGCTAACTCCCAAAGCAGATCAAAGTTTGTCCCATTATTCTCCCCTATCCTTACCTGTGATAGGATAGTGATTGTCACGAATGAGTTCAGATAGGATTCATCTTCTGTGTAGAGACGCGATAACTCCATATCTCTACATGTAAAGTACAGTATCAACTCATTCGTGATATTCTTCACTACATGAGATGCATGCATATTTTTTCTTATGAAATGTTGACACATTAGAGAACGGAAGCGTCAAAGAGAGTAGAGAATGCGTTCATTTATACACATTCTGTAAACCACTTTTATTACTGTGATTGTATGAAATACATTTTTCCTATTCTTTTTACATTTCTCATTCTTCCTTCTCTAGGTCTTGCTCAATATGTCTTTCACTATCAGGTACACATGAAAGATAAAATAGGGCTTTTCAATGGAGCAGGTCAAGAAGTACTCCCCATCCAATATGACTCTCTCATCCCCCTCATCCATCAGACAATGCTTGTGAAGCAGGGAAAAAAATGGGGAATGGCTAGTGGCAAGAATCTAAATCTCATCAAACCCAAATACACTTTAATAGATGGACACAGTCGATATGCAGCTTTTCAATACGACTCTGTTGTCATTGCTTACAATGGAAAAAAATATATTTGCTTCGATTATATGGGAAATAAGCTGGCTCAGTTCAAGGTAGACAAGATGAGTCTCTTTTATAAGGGAGTATCCAAAGTACTATCTGAGGGAGAAACCTATTATGTAGACCTAGAAGGCCAGAAGGTAGACTACACATTCACCCAAACATGGATGGGCAATCCATTTACATTCGTGGGCGAACCCAAAACATCAGGGATGATGACCGAGGCAGATGATTCCAAGAATTATAAGGTCCGTAAAAGGGATGGCAAATGGGGTATTCGATCCAATAGCGGTACATGGCTAGTCGATCCTCAATACAGCTACATGAAGGAACTCTTTCTGTACGATGGTTCATATTTTTCTGTTGCCAAATCCCCTGCTCGTACTCCTCTAGGTGTGATTGATATCAAAGGCAATGAAGTACTTCCCTTGGCATACCAAGCTATCCGTGGATACGATTTCAGGGAGCAAGTATATTTTTCGGTGCAGAAGGGTGAAAAGTGGGGAATGGTAGACTTACGAAACCAAGTCAAAATTCCTATCGAATATGATCAATTGTCAGGATACGGTGCTTATCGGATCGTCAAAAAGAATGGAAAAAAGGGCTTATCAGATCTGGAGGGAAAACTCACCTTACCTGTTATGTATGATGACATCCGTCGATTCTTTCTATAGGCATATTAATCTGTAACATAATTTTATTAATATTTATGCATTCGCCTTCAGCGGGAGTTCTTTTTAGGCAAAAAGAACCAATCCCGATGATGAATCTCGGGATGGAATTTCAGCCCAACGCCTATATCCGCCCCTATCTCCAAATTCCAAGCCCAACGCCCCCCCAGATTACCTGTTACTAAGCTCGAAAGTTATAGTATAAAACTTTTGTTACACTATAATATAATATGTGGAAATAAAGTAAGCAAATATTGAGAACCCCTCGCTTGCCTGCTATACACAAAACTGGCCTCCTTCAAATTGTAACTGAGGGAGGCTAGATTTATTTATCCCTTATTGAGCATGACCCGAAAGGTCGTCCCCTTCCCTATCTCTGACTGTTTGACAAAGATTCTTCCACTGTGATAGTTTTCGACAATGCGTTTGGTCAGGCTCAGCCCTAGTCCCCAGCCTCTTTTTTTGGTCGTATATCCTGGTTCGAAGACTTTTTTATGGTTCGATTTGGGAATCCCTTTACCTGTGTCCGTGATGTCGATGAAATATTGATCTCCCCTCTCTCCTGCATCTATGGTGATGGTTCCTTCCTTACTGATGGCATCTAGCGCATTTTTCAGGAGATTTTCGATCACCCAGTCAAATAGCTGTGGATTGATTTTGAGGGTATTGTCAAGTGGGATCTGGTTATTGAGCTTAAAAGTTACTTTCCCACTTCGGCTCATTCGCTTGGTCAAATATTCTGCGGAGTGATCGAGGATATGTCCTAGCTTGACTTCGATCAGCTCGGGTTTAGAGCCAATTTTGGAGAAACGATCGGCGATAATTTCTAGGCGTTTGATGTCGCGCTCCATCTCAAGTACCAGTTCTTGCTCACTGGGTCTTTCTTCGGTTTTGAATTTGAGGAGTTCGATCCAGGCCATGAGACTCGATACAGGCGTACCGAGTTGATGAGCGGTTTCCTTGGCTAGTCCTACCCATACACGGTTTTGCTCATTGCGCTTGGCAGTGGAGTACGCGATGAAGACAATGGCGATGAATATCCCTGCGACAAACATTTGAATCCAGGGAAACCACTTCAACTGCTTGAGCAGATTGGAATCTCCGTATACGACCTCATTGAAACGGCCTTCGGCAAACTCAATTTTGATGGGCTTATTCTCCTGGCGAAACTGCTGGATCTTTTCCTCTAGAAAAGCGGCTTTTTGCTCAGGCTCCCAATCCTGTATGTAATCAAAATCGCTGAAAATGGGTTTTTGATCTTCTCCAATCTGCACTTTAGGTATATCTGTGCTGAAGCCTTTGACCAGTTTATCAAAGATGAACGTAAAGGCTTCTTCGGCTCCTTGGTTGTTTCCAACCAGTTCGAGGGCTTCACTATATAGCGCAACACTTTCCTGTTCTTTCTCCTCTAGCTGTTGGGCCAGATAGTTGGAATACAGCAGCGAACCCAGGGTGATCACCCCACCGAAGACATACATCAACACTCTATACAAGACCCGGCGATCGATGCCATTCCACATAACCTTTCACATTTTGGATGAATATCAACAAAGTTCACTCTCCATATTAAGCAGATGGAAAGATAAAAGCCAGAGTATAAAAAGAAGGAGAGAAATAAATGTCCATACAGGTATGATCCTTCATTTGCTCATATACTTTATGGGGATTTTACTCCCCATAAAGTAGGATTTTCACTCTGTTGTCCTGTCTCTAATCTGTGTTTCTTCGTAACATGAGGAAGAAATGAAGCGTATTGATTTTTCATCCTTCGTCCGAACGATCCATGTTGAGCAGTCTTAAGAGGGAGCCTCTACTTTCATTCGTTCTTTTTACTGGGGTGACAAAAGTCATGATGACCTGTATCAAAAGTAAGGTTGACTTTTTTCACACATCAGTAAGTTTGAATATATGACAAAAGTCATTTTCAAGCCTTTATTTAGAAATGTTCTAAATAGCATTCCCTGTCATATATAGAAAGCGGGAGATCAGATACTCATCTAAAAAAGGCTATATTTGCAATCTGGTAAAGAGAATTACAATTTATGCAGGTACCGTTTCAGGCTGTGCGATTGACCCACCTCTGCGCTCCCGTAGACATAAGAGAGCTGATTTATCTCCCCTCGGATACCTGTATCAATATTTTGCATCAACTTCGCGAAATATTAGGGGTACAGGAAGCATTGGTGTTCTCTACTTGCAATCGGACAGAAGTATACTATCAACATCAAGAAGATATTTCTCAGGAGATCATCAAGCTCCTTTGTATAAAGAACGGCATTCAAAATCCCGAAACTTATTTTCCTTATTTCGAGGTGATTACGGATGAGAAGGAAGCTGCGCGCACCCTATTTCGTGTGTCCATGGGGCTCTCCTCTTCGGTGCTAGGGGATCTTCAGATTAGCAATCAAATCAAGAAGGCTTATATCCAATCTAATGATGCGGGTATGGCCCAGGCATATTTACACCGCTTGCTTCACACGATTTTCCATACCAACAAGCGTGTCCACCAAGAGACGTCTTTTAGGGATGGAGCGGCATCGGTTAGTTATGCCTCTGCTGAGTTGGCGGCAGAACTGAGTCAGCACATACAAAATCCAAAGGCACTCGTGATTGGGTTAGGAGAAATGGGTGAGGATGTGGCCAAAAGTCTAGATCCTGAATTCTTCTCGCAAATTGATCTATGTAATCGGACGCAAGCCAAAGCGGAAAAACTCGCACGTCAGATTCAAGCAGGTGTGCTTCCTTTGGAAGCGCTTCCTACAAAAATAGGAGAATATGACGTGATTCTTTCGGCCGTTTCCGTCCATGAGCCATTGATCCGTGGGGAATATTTTTCCTTTGAACGCATCGCCCCGCAATACATCATCGACCTGTGCGTGCCTAGAAGTGTGGCCAAAGAAGTAGAGCATGTTCCGTTTGTCGTTCACTACGGTGTGGATGACATCCAGTCTATCACGGAACGTACGCTTGAGCGTCGCAAGGCAGCCATTCCACATGTAGAAGGGATCATAGAGGAGGAGTTGGTGGAATTCTTTGCGTGGAGACAGCAGTTGAGCTTTTCTTCTACTATTCAGCAGCTCAAGTCAGCGCTTGAGGAGATCCGCAAGGAGGAGTTGGCCCGTTTCCTCAAGAAAGCCAATCCGCAAGAGGCCGAACTACTCGAAGAAGCGACACGCTCTATGGTTCAGAAGATCGTCAAGCTACCTGTACTGCAACTGAAAGAAGCTTGTAAGCGTGGACAGGAAGAGGAAATGATCGGCATTATCAATGATATTTTCAACTTGGAGAAGCGTAAAGCCCAACAGAAGGCTTAAATCGACAGAAGGACATGTACACATAAAGATATTCCCTCTCAGGACTTACTGAGAGGGATTTTTTTGAGCTGTAGCTTCGAGCATGGAACTAAACGCTGCATGCTATTTTCGCTGTCCCTTCAGGATAATGAATCATGTTCTATTACTCTATATTCGTCTGACGAGCTACTGGGATGGTTAGACAGGAGTCTAATAGATTTGAGGGCTACGTAGCTTGATGGCTACGTAGAGCGTAGGGATTTGAGTGCTGCGTAGCTTGATGGCTACGTAGGGCGGTTTCTTT
>JBCBFT010000066.1:0-37912 GCA_038527485.1 Bacteroidota bacterium | reverse complement strand
TGCAAGTTTTCTTCACTTTCACCCCTTGGATGATAGGCCCAAGTCGAACGTGATACGCCTAATAACTCGCACTGCTTACGTAAACTGATCTGAGGATCTATACCCACTTGACTCATCCGATCGGCTTTATTGAAGGTCCTTATATTTTTTTTTCAACCAGTCCAGCTCGAATTGTAACTGACCGATTTGTTGAAAAAGACGGGCTTCTTTTTGAGATGTATCCGAAGACTTAGGGCCTCGTTTGGTATCAAAAACTTCAGTGCTCCGTTCGAGCAGTTCCTTCTTCCAACTGCTGATTTGATTGGGATGAAGCTCATACTTTTGGGCCAGTTCGCTCAAAGTAAGGCGTTCTTGAAGGGCTTCGACGGCTACTTTTGCTTTGAACCCAGACGTGAATTTTCGTCTACTCTTAGGCATAATGAATAGTTTTGTTAATGGAAAATAAGATTTATTTCCACCTTAAACTATTCCACTTTTTGGTCCGAAAATTGGGGGTAAGCGCAATAGTTACAACACCTATATGGTGTGGGTAGTACAGAAGGGCAGGGTTTCGAACTACTTTGAGCTGAAGTTCCCATATGACGGTAGTTTACGCATACAGGACAAGCGGGGAATATTGCCTCTGTTAGATGGTTGGGACAATTTTGTGGACTTTCGTCCTGTTTTTTCGATTATGGCTCTGAAGTAAGACAATTGAGACGCTAGATCTAAATTATTTAGCCAATCACCTAGAAATAAAGATGCAAAAAACAGCCATGCCTCGTCATATGTAGGAAGATGAATGAATTGGATTCTTTTATCCAGAAAAAAACAAACAACCTTTTTCACCACATCAAACCTATATACTTTACCATGAAAAAGATTCCCTATCTTTTGCTGTTGTTAGCAGTTGCGCTTTTTGTGTCTGCTTGTGATTTGGAACCCATTTTCGAAGATCCAGACGAGCCGAGTGATTGTGAAGAAACCTATGACAAACCCGTCATTGAGCTTTCTGGTACCGAAGAATATGCGACCACGGCAGGAAATTTCCTGAGATTTACCATCCCCGTGACGAACTACACCGTCTATGACGATTCTTTGTTTAGCCCTGCGTCGGACTTGCCACCCTGTGGACTCAACAACAATTCGGCGCGTAGCTGGGTAGACATTTACGATCAGGACGACAATCGAATTTATGGCTTTTGTGCGTTAGGCGAAGCAGCAAGCTTGCAAGACATCTGGTTTTCGGTGCCTGAAGGCGTCTTGCCCCCTCAAAAAGTCTGTGTCAAGATCCACGACCGCGCATGTGACAAGCTATACGTCTCAGATAAAATCGACATCCTTTGTCCAGATTTTCCGACGCCTGTACTTTCCTTCAGCGGAACAGAAGAGTACACCACTTCAGGTGGCGAATTTGTACGGTACAGACTTCCTGTCACGAATTTTGCCGACTACTTCGACTTCTTGTTTGATGCCTCGCCCGATCTCGATCCCTGCGGCCTCAATACCGATGCTTCACGTACGTGGGTAGACATCTACGACCAAGATGACAATAGATTGTATGGATTCTGCGCTTTGGGTGAAGCCAGTAGCCTGCAAAACATCTGGTTTTCCCTGCGGAAAGGCACTACGCCGCCACGACAGGTATACATCAAGCTAAACGACCGCAGATGCAACCGAACAGTGACATCTAATTCGGTGAGTTTGTAGCAGGTATGATATGTCAGTTTAGGTAAGTCAGTCTATGGAGTAGGCTGACTTATTTTTTGTCCATCTTTTCATGTAAATTACCTGAAACAGATTTTTTTAGCATAAAATGAATCCAAGTACACTTCCATATCACCAACTCCTCAATCAAATATCTACCACTTATCAACATGGGAGAAGTCGCGCCAATGTAGCCGTCAATCAACATCTATTAGAAACGTACTGGCAAATAGGTAAGTATATCGTCGAGTTTGAGCAAAAGGGAGCCGAACGTGCGGAATATGGGAGCAACCTAATCAAAAAGCTATCACAAGATCTCAAGCTTCAACATGCAAAAGGGTTTAGCATGAGTAACCTGAAAAGAATGAGGCAGTTTTTTCTAACCTATCCAAAAGGTGCGACACTGTCGCACCTTTTATCATGGTCCCATTATGTCGAGTTACTCAAGATTGAAGATTCGCTGGAAAGAGACTTCTATTTGAATCAGGCTGTACAAGAAAATTGGTCTATCCGTGAACTCAAGCGTCAAAAACATACGAATCTGTTCCTTCGATTGGCCGCCTCTAAGGACAAAGAGCATATACTGAAATTGGCCAAAGAAGGTCAGTGCATTCAAAAACCAGACGATCTCATACGAGAGCCTTATATCCTAGAGTTTTTACATGTTCCAGAACCCTATCATCTGAGTGAGGCTGAGCTTGAGAAGCGAATCATTGATCACCTTCAAGATTTTCTTTTAGAACTAGGAAAAGGTTTTGCTTTTATCAGCAGGCAATATCGGATCACCCTTGGGAATCGGCATCATTATGTAGATCTCGTTTTTTATCATCGTATTCTGAAGTGCTTTGTGCTCATTGATCTTAAGGTTAAAGAAGCTGGATACGAAGATGTAGGACAAATGAACATGTACTTGGGATATTTTGAGTCCGAAGAAAATGTAGGAGATGACAATCCTCCTATTGGGATTATCTTCAGTCGAGAAAAAGATGAACTACTGATCAAGTATGCCATGCACAATGTGACGTCCCAACTCTTTGTCTCCAAGTATCAACTTTATCTTCCTGATAGAGATGAATTAAAGCGGCTCATAGAAAGGCAATTGGAAGATTCGACTTCTGATGAGGATACTGCCTCATGACGGTAAGAGGGAATTACAAGATGTCTTTGGAAGTGGATGATAAATCTCCTCCCAATATAATCTGGAGGCGTTGGTGAATGAATTCTCATTTTTGGTGATAGGATCGGTAGAAACGACAGGTAAAGGAATGCGTAGATCGGAGTCTACGCATAGCCAAGAGATCGGGGTCTACGCATGGCTGCGAGTGGGAAGTACAAGATGCCTCTAGAAACAGATCTATCCCTCCACATCTCGCACATCTACCACCTCCATCTTTCCTGTCCTAGCTGCCTGAATCCCAAAAGGTGAATCCTCAAAGACCAGACAAGTCTCTGGCGCCACGCCCATCTTCTCCGCGCACAGCAAAAAAGTCTCAGGGCTGGGCTTGTAGTTCTTCACATCTGTAGCTGTCACGACCGCATCAAACCAGTCGAGTATTCCCAGCGCGATGAGCGTCTCCTCCGCATTGGGACGGGTACTGCCAGTGCCTACGCTCATGGGCAGTTTGCCCCGATGGGCTTCGGCGATGGCCACGATCTTATCTATCGGTTTGAGCCCGATCTGAGGCTTCAACTCCTTGTAAGCCATGTCCTTGGTCTGCTTGGTGAGCGCAGGATCAAGGTCCCAGCCGTAGGCTTCATTGAGGAGTGAGACGATCTTAAAGGTGGCCATGCCACTGCGTGAAGTGATCATCTCGTCGGTGATGTCGACGCCAAAGTTGGAACCAGCCAACTTCCAAGCGGCCAGATGGATAGGCATGTTATCCGCGAGGGTACCGTCTAGGTCGAAAATGAGGCCTTTGATATGAGAAGGAATGGAATACATAGGATGGAGGTGTTGAGGTAATCGGAGAATGAATCTAGGCTACTTGATGAATTAGCGACAAAACAAATCAAGCCTGTGTGATTTCCCAATTTTAGGTGAGTATAAAATACGATAACTGCTCCATGCATGCGATCTCACCAAAATTCTCTCTTTCAGATTGGCTTTTGTGGGGAAAACATATCATAATTGGGAGAATATTTGCACTTTTGCAGGAAGATGGCGCATTCAGAACAACTGGATTTATTTCCCGAAGGAAAGCTCAAAGTAACCCTTCTCCGACTCTGTCACCAACTGATTGAGCACTATGGAGATTTTCAGGATGTGGCAATTCTCGGCATCCAGGCCAAAGGGATTTTTGTCTCTCGCCGTATTCTGGCGATGCTGCAAGACCTCATTCCTGGGGTAGATATTTCCTACGGAGAACTGGATACGACCTTTTTTCGCGATGATTTTCGCAAGCATGCGACCCCACTCCAACCCAACCAGACCCAAATTAATTTTCTCATAGAGGACAAAAAAGTCATCCTTGTAGACGATGTGCTGTATAAAGGGCGCACCGTTCGCGCGGCTATGGATGCAATGCTCGCTTATGGACGTCCGCAGTCGGTAGAGTTACTGGTGTTGGTAGATAGGAAAAATAAGCGAGAGCTGCCTGTAGAGGCATCTTATGTGGGAATCGCTGTAGACACCATTGAGTCACAGTGGGTCATCGTAAACATGGATGGAGCAGAACACGAAGATCAGGTTTTCCTGACACTAGAATAAAGAAGAAGAGCAATCAGGGAACAATTGAAGCCCCTGAAATTCTAAATAGTCACCCATATGGCGCTGAGCACACGGCATCTTTTAGGCATCAAATACATCACCCCAGACGATATTCATCAGATATTTGAGACGGCGGATAATTTTAAAGAAGTCATCAATCGTCCCATCAAGAAAGTGCCTTCCCTACGTGACATCACCATTGCCAATCTATTCTTCGAAAATTCTACGCGCACCCGGATTTCCTTTGAGTTGGCTGAGAAGCGTCTCTCCGCAGATACGCTCAATTTTTCGGCCTCCTCGAGCAGCGTGAAGAAAGGAGAAACCCTGCTGGATACCGTCAAAAATATCCTTTCGATGAAAGTGGACATGATTGTCATGCGCCACCCGCATCCAGGAGCTCCCGTTTTCCTCAGCAAAAAAATCGATGCTCAGGTCATCAATGCAGGAGATGGTACCCATGAGCATCCTACCCAGGCTTTGCTGGACTGTTTTTCTTTGAGAGAAAAGTTTGGTTCGTTAGAAGGTCTCCATGTGGCCATCGTCGGAGACATCACGCATAGCCGCGTGGCCCTTTCCAATATTTTTGCACTTAACAAGCTGGGAGCCAAGGTTCGGGTCTGCGGTCCGCCCACGCTGATTCCCAAAGGGATCGAAGCCCTCGGCGTGGAGGTCAGCTATGACCTGCAAGATACCCTCCGCTGGGCGGACGCTGTCAATATGCTCCGCATCCAGCTCGAACGCCAAGACATCAAGTATTTTCCCAGCCTACGTGAGTACTCTATGCTCTACGGGCTGACACTCCCGATGCTAGAGCGTCTCGATAAGAAACTAGTGGTCATGCACCCTGGTCCTATCAATCGTGGGGTGGAAATCACAAGCGAAGTGGCTGACTCTGAACAAGCCATTATCCTAGATCAGGTCGAAAATGGCGTGGCTGTCCGTATGGCGGTCCTCTATTTATTGGCACATTTTAAGGAGAGATGATCACGCCAGGCTTGAGGAATTAAATTCCTGTGAAACACAGCCATCCGTATGAATCCTGAAGATGTAGATCATATTTGAAACCTCAAATCTGCGAAAAGTTTGTGCTTTCAGAACCTAAAATCGTTGCTTTTTCGCTAGCTTTTCATTATTCCAAACATGGTCGCGTAGAAAACGCTTTTCTTGTATTCGCCAACACTCACACAACTTTTATCTCTCTCCTTTACACTTTATCTTGCTTTCCATTTTCAAACGAGGCTGAACCTTCCCTATGAAGAAGATTGACAAACTGGTGATACAAAACTACTTGGGACCCTTCATCATGTCCTTTGGTATCATCATGTTTATTCTGGTGCTCATGGCCGTATATCCCTACTTGCAGGATATTTTGGGAAAAGGAATTGGGCCTGGTTTATTGGGGAAGCTCGTTTTTTATGCGACAGGAAAAGTGATCCTGATGGCACTTCCAGTGGCAATTCTAGCGGCAGCCTTGATGACTTTTGGTGGGTTAGGAGAAAATAATGAGCTGGCTTCTATCAAGTCCTCAGGGATATCTTTGACGAAATTAATGCGAGCAGCCGTCATATTTTCCTTCATCCTCGCGGGTGTTTCTATGTGGTTTTCCTTTGAAGTCGTGCCCCGAGCCAACCTCAAGTTTTACAGTCTCTACTACGATCTACAACGTAAAAAAGCAGACGTCGCGATCACCCCAGGCTACTTCTACAGTGACATCGACAATTATATCATACGTGTAACCGACAAGCACCCCGTCAATGGAACCATGTACGAGGTGATGATCTATAACCATTCTGAAGGGCGCGGAAATAACGACATCATCCTGGCGGACTCTGCCCGCATGGCACTTGTGGGGCAGTCTATGCGCATGACCCTTTACTCTGGAGCGAGATATGAAGAGATCAAACCCTCGCCAGACGATCCCCAAAACCATCCACATGGTCGAACCTATTTCGACTCGCTGATCTATCGATTCGAGCTCAAAGGATTCGAACTAGATAGAACGGACGAGAGCCAGTTTCGACATCAGGTGGTCATGCCTCAAGGGCAACTCGTGGCAGCTATTGATTCCCTTGTAAGGAACCGAGATAAAATCCGTACGAAAAACTTTAACCAGCTGGGGCGCTACAACAAGGTCGATACGATGTTTTTGTCCTATGGGCGAGATACGATCGAACGTAAGATAAATTTGGTACTTGAATCGGTAGAACTCGATAGCATCCAAGACATTGTCCCTTGCTTTCCTGATATTCCCGCCAAAGACATCTACCAACGCGCCCTCGTCAATATCCGCGCGGCCAAAAGCTACGCAGAATTCATGATCAAGAAGACGGCGGATCAACAGGAGTTTCGCAACAATTACAATTTTGAATATTACCAGCGTCTCGCACTGCCCTTCAATTGTATTGTATTCATGCTAATCGGGATTTCACTAGGGGCGATCATCCGAAAAGGAGGACTGGGTATCCCTGCGCTGATCAGTGTGCTCTTCTTCCTTGTCTTCTACTTGACCTTGACCTATGGAAAAAAATTCAGCAAGGAAGCGGTATTAGATCCTTGGCTAGGTGCTTGGCTTTCTGTTGTGCTTTTTAGCCCTATAGCCATCTACTTCACCGTACAGGCAAGCCTAGAGACGAGCCTCTTCAATGAGAGTTTTTATCAGATGGTCGTCGATAACATCCAGACATGGTTCCGAAAAGCCTTCCGACGTATCACCGGCCAGAATAATCGCTTGTAGACACTTGATGTGCTATTTGTACTTTGCCTGACCACCAATCTTGCCATAAGATTTGATCCTTTTGATCGTGGAGATTCATGCATGTGCCTCCGCCGATTTTAGCCAGCTCTTTGAGACGTGGCAACTGTTTTTCTGGATAATCCCCTATGTAGGCAAAATGCAGGTGTAATCCCTTGAATGTCTGTTGCTCGATCCACCGAACCATTTGCGGAGAAGTTTGAAATCCCCCATCGGTCACGATCCAAAGGTGGGATTCTTGATTGCCCGCGAGTGCATACTGTACACCCATCTCGATTCCACGTTGTAAGGGAAGTTCTCCGCTTGGTTGATGGGTCTGGATACCTTCCCAACTGACTACTGCCAATGGCTCCGCCCATCGAATGTACTGCACATAGTCCGCTTCTCGCATGCGGCGGGTTCCAATATATACAGGCGAAAGTGCGCGTTGGTATCGTTGATTTTTGGCCATAGAGCCTGAGCCATCGACCAGGACAATGATCTGACGAGGAGGAATAAAATCTTTGGGAGCAGGAGGAAGCCAGATAAACGGAAGTTCAGGTACAGTAGGTGTACCCGTATAACCCAACAACTCGGACCATCGGTTGAAGAGATCAATCGTCCCCTCCCCCTTAGCGTCTAGCAAATTGCGTAGGTGGTGGTTGGACGCATAAGAAATCTTTCCTAAGGGGTGATATAGACTGGGAATAGAAAGGTGTCCTGGATAAAACTGCACCTCTTGGGAAAAATCTGTTAGCCTTTTCAGGATCTGTTCACACAATCTCAACGGATCATGTTTGCTCCCCCTCCTCCTAGGTATTTGAGCCATTCCTTTTCCTTTATTTTTTATCAATGCAGGCAAAAGCGTATTCATTTTGCGTAGATACTGATCTTGCAACTTGGGATCATCGTGGCGAATGGATTGAAGTAGTTGCTTTTGCACCTCGATGACGTCCTCGATCTTTTGGTGAAAAGGAAGGAAAGAGGCAGAAGATAGCTTAGGTGGATGTGTAGTACGGAGCTGAAAATAAATTTTATCCTGTGTCGTCCGAATATCCTCCATAGCTACTCGCATTTGTTGAAGGATGGGATGGGCGTCATCTAGATGCTGCGTTTGGAGCAAAATCTCTGAGAGGTGAAGGTATTGCTTCTCCTGTTTTTGGTAGGATGTCAAAAGTCGTTGAAAATTCTTTCCTCCCGTAAGACGTGGGAGGGGAGGAGAAGTTTGAGAAAGCGTAGTTGTATGCTTTATGTGTGAGGGCTGATTTTCACTCAACTGTAACAGGTGTTGTTCAGATCTTCGGTACTGTTCCCACAAGTAATCACTATGTGTGTGGAGCAGATCGCTCATCGTCTTTGCCTCCTGTGCCGTGGTAGGAAGGAGCGCAGAGCCAAGTATCAAGAAAATGAATCCCAAAAATGCTTTCACAATCATTAATTTTGTAAAGTCAAATTTGGTAAATTATCATAAAATATAAATTACTATTTATTGTATTATATGATAAATGATAAAAAATAGTATCCTTCTATGGTGGGTTGCTATTTGGATAATGAAAAAGGGATGCAAAAATCATCGAATTGTGTATTTTTGCGCATGATTGAGATAAAAGGAAAGGTCTTTATCATATCAGCTCCCAGCGGAGCAGGTAAGACGACCCTAGTCAATGCATTACTCGCACGATATGATTGTTTTGCCTTTTCTGTTTCCGCTACTACGCGCCCTCCACGTGCGCACGAGGTTCATGGTCAACATTATTATTTTCTGGAAGAAGCAGACTTCAGGAAGCGAATCGCTGAAAATGCCTTTTTAGAGTATGAAGAGGTCTATCCTGGCAGATTTTATGGGACATTGCGTACAGAAGTAGACCGAATCATGCGCATGGGCTACTATCCCATCTTTGATGTCGATGTCGTAGGAGGCCTTAACATCAAAGAGCAGTTTGGAGACCATGCCGTCAGCATCTTTATCCAGCCACCCTCTAAAGAAGTGCTGAAATCCAGACTACAGAATCGCGACACAGATTCCCCTGAGGAAATCGAAAGACGCTACCAAAAATCTGCCCATGAACTCACCTATGCCTCGGATTATGACATTGTGGTCGTCAATGATAAGCTAGAGGTAGCAATCGCTGAACTGGTGGACATTGTAGAGACACATTTGGTCTGAAAACCATCTTTGTAGCAGGTATTTACGCTAAATTTACACAAAAGCACACATTATCATCTGTCGATTTGATAGGAGATCTGCACGTATATTCAAAAGATACACGCGCATCCTCATTTAGGGTAGAATTTTAGGAGGGTAATTCCAACCTTTAGAATAGAGGTAAGTCCACCTACGAGTTATAGGGCTTATTTCTGGTTTTAAATTAACCCCTTACAGCAAAATCGTGAAAAGTTCCCGCTCCTTAGAGCACTTCGCCGCCCACTAAATGAAAGAGCATTTCGGAAGCCCCCGTTCATCTATTCACCATGAAGTATGTAGCATTTTTTCTAGGCACCCTTATTTTTTTCTTCATGCTCTCTGTTGCACACGCAGGCAGTCCCCTATTTTTGCCTGCGGGTGGGCAGGTGATGTCTTGCCAAGTGGTGCAGGAAGCCGAAGCCATAGCCGCACAAGGTATTTCCCTCTACGGGTTCATTACCCATCATGCTTTGGTGATATTCTTACTGTCTGTAAGTATCCTCTCCTTTGTGACGGGCTGGCTTAAGGTGAAGATGAATGCACATAAGCGTCGTTCTATCTGGAAAGGCTAAGATTCTCCATTGATTTTCTCCTACTCAATGGACAATTTGGGATAAAACTCCCATGACACTTCATCAAGCGGTTCTGTCTGCTCATTCCACCATTCAACCTCATATTTTACGTACACCCCTTGAGTATTCCCCCTGGCTCAGCCAGAAGTGGAGTGCAAACGTATGGCTCAAAATGGAGCAGATACAGATTACAGGTTCCTTCAAGCTAAGAGGTGCTGCCCATAAGATGATGAAGCTCTCCAAGGAAGAAAAAGACAAGGGGATCATCGCAGCTTCCACGGGCAATCACGGAGCTGCCGTCGCCTACATCGGTCAAAAGCTTGGCCTTTCCTGTGAAATCTACCTTCCCCAAAATGTAGCTCCCGCCAAAGTCGGCCTGATGGAATTGTACGGTGCACACTTACACTATGTCGGAGACGACGCCATACAAGCAGAACTGACTGCAAGAGCGCAAGCCCAGCAACAGGGTAAGGTATTTGTCTCGCCCTACAATGATTTGGACATCGTGGCAGGACAAGGGACGATGGGCAAAGAAATTGTAGAAGATTTGCCTGAGGTGGACGCCATCTTTGTACCTGTAGGTGGGGGAGGGCTCATCTCAGGCGTTGCCGCTTATACCCAAGCCATAGATCGTCCGATAGAGATCATCGGTTGCCAACCTGCCCATTCTGCTGTGATGTATGAATCGATCATGGCGGGTGAGATCTTGGATATACCTTCTTTACCGACACTCTCAGATGGTACAGCAGGAGGAATGGAATTAGACAGTATCACCTTTCCTCTATGCCAGGAGGGAGTCGATCGCTGGGTGCTTGTATCTGAAGAGGAGATTCAACAGGCACTCTATTTTTTGCTAGAAAAACACTATCTGATGGTAGAAGGAGCCGCAGGATTGGCATTGGCGGCATTTGAAAAATCAGCGCAAGACTACGAAGGGAAGACCATTGTGCTGACACTCTGTGGGAGAAAAATGGGACTCCAAATCTTGGCGGATCTCTTGGCTCAAGGCTGATCTACCATCGACTCTAGTGTCCAATGAAAATGAGGTTGCTTCAACGGCAACTGCTCTAGGTCCTGTTTGATGCCCCGGAGTTTGAGCCATTCTCCTTCAAGAGACAGCGTATCACCCATCATTTCATATTGCAATTCTCCTTTACCTTCTACGTAAAGGATAGCCAAGAGGTCATCATAGGTGAGTCGATAAGACTCAAACCGTTCGTCTGTATATTCTATCAAGAAATACCCTCTGCTATGGACATGGCATCTTTTGAGTGTGGGATGTTCCATGATCTTATACGTACCATGTAGCGCAGGTTTGGGCTTCATGTCATAGTTGAGGTAGCCCGCTGCGAGATGAGGACCCAAGGATTCTACGAATAGCAGTAGGATGATTCCTGTTTTTGCTAGGGTATATAGATATACCTGCTGTTGATTTTTGGGGATAAAAGCAGGTGGGAAATGGAGTTGGGCAGGTTTTCCTCTAAGGAATGCCCCTAAACTCTGTAGATGTGGCTGTAATAGGTAGACGAATGAACCCAAGAGGAAAAGCGAGTAGACTTTGACGTTGATGTCGTAGCTAAAATTGATGGCCACTACCTGTAGCATGACCAATGCCCCCAAAATCCATCCCACCAACCGAGTAGGGCGAAATAAGAGCAGAATGGCAGGTATCACCTCCAATAACCCCGTGAATAAGGAATAAGGATAGGAACTCCCAATAGTACTCCAATACAAAATATCAGGTGTGAGCGCCCCTAGGTTCGTGAACAAGAGATTGGGTTCGGGGAAAGGGAATTGACTTTTGAATACCTTGTCAAGACCGTACAAAAGTAGGGTAAGTGAAAGGTAATAAGAGAGTGCAGAGGAATAGATAGTGGCGCGTTGGGGGCTATAGATTCTTTTTCCCCAGATACTTACTACAGCTGCATAAAGGGTAAGTGTGAGCATGTGGAGATAAAGCCCTAGCGTATCAGACTGTATCCGATAGAAGACCAGTCCATCCAGCCCCAGTCCCAGTCCCTTGCCCCAGAGCTTATTGATGGGAATAAATACCTGGCCGATCCACGTGCCCACATCAGGCAGAAATGTATAGGGGAAAGCAAAAGTAAGGATGAACCCTATACTCCAGACCCAGATAAAAGTATGCACATAGGCAGTCCATCTACGGGAATCTCCCATGCTTATGAGCTTATTTGAGACTGCCATGCTTTGTGCGCACCCCTCCACACGATCACACCAATGGCAAACACCCCTAACAGGAATAAGCCTGTCATCCAAAGTGTCGAATCTCCTAAAGGTACGACGGCTGAAGGCGGGGTGGACTTATGAGGATCGATGATAGGCAAAACATCTTGAGATGCTTCCTCCTCCTTTAATTTTTTCTTCTTTTTGGGTTTAGAGGTAGGTGGGGCGGTTGCTTTCGCAGGAGGGTCTATTTCCTGGATGTTCTGATTACTTTCCTTAATCCCATCATATGAAATCGTATCCTCTACTTTCACATCTTGCAACTCGCCTACCTCTATGTATCGACCTTGCTGCCGTTGGTAATATTTATGTTGGTATTTGATGTACATGTCACGCTGCGACATGTTGGGATATAGGTGAAATTTTTCTGCGGGAAAGTTCTCTATTTCTATGAATTGAACGATATCAAAATGTGGCGTGCTCTTGACTTGAATGGCTTTCTTCTCAGGGAACAGGATAAGGGTATCGTACGCGAAAATCTTACGGAGAGAGTCTGTCTCTCTTCTTAATTCGAGTGCAGTGCGCGGATCGATTCCGACCTTGTCTATTACATCCAAATCCAGTTCGGAGATGAGGCCATGATGACTGCGAAGTGCGATGACGGGTGTCTGCGCAAGGATAGTAGGAAGGAAACCTAGGATTAAGAGGCTAAAAAAGATGTGCTTTTCCATAGGATGTAGATGGGGTTTATCGTTAGACGAAAAAAAGAGGGGAAAGGGTTGCATCCCTTGACAGAGAAAAATAAAATCTTGTTTATATGTCCTCGGTCTGACGGTTGATTTCCGCAATTCCCGTTTTTTTGTTGACTAAACTTTTGGAGAAAAACTTTCTTACATTTCCTCCAACACCTAAACATTAGTTCATATGAATCGCATCATCATCACATTATTAGCCCTTGTATTGGGATTTTCTACGGCTGCATTCGCACAAGAATTTCCTGGACTGGACAAGAGCCCTGCGGACATTGCTAAGTTCGCACAAAATGGAGAGGTAAAGATCAAGGTCGTGTATAGCCGCCCACAGGCCAAGGATCGTGAGATCTACGGAAATTTGGTTCCTACTGGCAAGGTTTGGCGTACAGGCGCCAATGAAGCTACAACCATCACATTTTATCAAGATGTGAAGCTTGGTAGCACCATGATCAAAGCAGGAGAATATGCTTTATTTTCTATCTATGATGGCAAGCAGTGGACGGCTGTATTGAACTCACAAGCCAACCAGTGGGGCGCCTATCGCATGGACCCCAAAAAGCACGTGGCAAGATTTGTGGCAGAAATACAGGACGCGCCTGACTTTGTGGAGGCTTTTGCCATTGCATTTAGAGAGGTAGACGGCAAAGCACACATGGCCATGGCTTGGGGAGATAAGATGGTAGAAATTCCATTTACGCTATAGGAGACAGAGCGCTCATTTGATATCACAGTAAAGCACGGGCCTGGCTCGTGCTTTTTTTATAGCGTTATACTTTCTTTCATGCGCTCCACCACTTCGTAAGCCGCAGGGCACACCATGGTATTTTTGAGCGTCAGGTTCAACTTCTTGACAAAATCTCTTCTGTCGGTATGGGGATATTCACGACAAGCTTTTGGACGGACATCGTATATGCCACAGTAATTGTCTGGTCCTAAAAAGGGGCAAGGCGCTACATTGAGTACATAGTCCTCCTCATCGTCTATATGTAAGTACTGCTCGACGAAGTCCGAAGGCTTCATCCGCAGATGATGGGCGATTCGATCGATGTCTCGATCCGTGAAGACTGGACTGATGGTCTTACAGCAATTGGCGCAGGCTAGACAATCTACCTCTTCAAATACTTCTTCATGAATGGCATGGACTTGCTGATCCAGATCCTTAGGAGGACGCTTCTTGAGCTTTTGAATGAACTTTTTATTGGCTTTTCGCTTGTTGCCCGCTAAGGAGGGCAAATCTTCAGGTGCTATCATCTTCTCATATTATCTCAAACGAGCACGAATATAACGGTTGAAAGGAAAATAGGTTTGTCGAGTGGGGAATGAGAGGAGAGAAAGAGAGGTAAGCGTTGAGGGAAATCATGTTTAGCACCAACGAGACGTTGGCGCTGGCAGGAAGAAGGTAATGTCAAGCCATCCTTTCGACTAGGCAAAACTTCTTTTTCAAAACTTTCAAAACAAATTGAAAGTTCCTGCGTAAATCTAAGTGAAATCATATAAACTCACTACCAACCGAATCACAATGAGACACGCAACTTCTTTCTGGCTTAGCTTTACAGGATTTCTTATCTGTGCAGTCCTTCCCTGGTTCAATCTAGCGGATATATCCTTGATTTGGACTTTCGGAATAGGATTACACGTAGTTGCCTCAATCTACTATGCGCGAGATCCTCAGGTAAAGGGAATCAACAAATGGCTATTTTTCTTGCTTCCTGTGCCTGTGGGCTTCTTCTCTGTCTTTTTTTATATCCTCTACCTAGGTTCTATGAGCGTCATCTAACTTGTTGGCCTAAGACATACCCATTGTTCTATATCAAGAAAGCATATTGTATTTATGTAGGACGATCCTTTAGTTTTGTAGGAAGAGAAATGCGAATGGATACATCTGGGATAGTTGTATCAGGTTCCACTTTTTTGACTAAAGATCCGTCTATCTCGATATGGCTACGAAACGATTTACGCTTCCAGAGTTAGAAGCACTCCCCAAGTTGCACCGCCGCAATCTCATCAACTGCTTGAGCGGTTACAAGAGTATCTGCTTGTGTGGAACTATGAACCTGGAAGGGCAGACCAATTTATCGATCATCTCCTCTATCATTCATGTAGGTGCACAACCTCCCTTGATTGGGATGCTCATGCGTCCCCATGTAGTAGAGCGGCACACCATCGAAAATATTGACAATACAGGTTATTTTACCCTCAATCATATCACCGAAGATATGGTGCCAGCCGCGCATCAGACTAGTGCCCGTTATCCGCGCGAAGTTTCTGAATTTGACGCCGTAGGGCTGGAATTGGAAAAGCGAGAAGGATTTTTTGCTCCCTATGTAGCTGCTGCTCCCCTCAAGATAGGATTGTCATTCAAGGAAAAGCACAAAATCACGGCCAATGCCACCCAGTTTATCATCGGAAGGATAGAAGAGTTGGTCCTCCCAGAGGAAGCAATAGGAGAAGACGGATTTATCTACCTTGACAAGGTAGGGACCATCACAGCCTCAGGCCTAGACAGCTACCACAGGACCGAGCGCATCACGCGTCTTTCTTATGCCAAACCCGATCAAAGCCCAGAGCAAATCCCATAAAAAAAGCGCCTCGCTCTTTCAAGCTTCGGCGCCCTTACAGACATTCGCGATATATTTTTGTTGAGAGTAGAGAATCGAGATAAGAGAACAGAGACTAAAGCTGACTAAGTATCTTGCAATGAGATGTCTCGGTTCAAGGTTCTTTCTGTCTCGCTTCTTCTCCAAAAAAAGGGGAGAGCACCGAAGCACCCTCCCACAGAATCCCCCAATTAATTAAGCACGACTACTAAATATTTGCTTCCACGCCAGAACTTGTCTGGGTTCGTGATTTCGAGTTTTTCTAATTTGCCATCCGCTTCTTGAAAGGTGTAGGAATCCGAAGGATGAGAAGTGACCAACTGAGCCTTTTTGGTATCGACAGCGATGCTTGTCACCTCGGTGATGTCAATGCTGTCGCACAAGGCAGGGTCGATTTCATTTTCGATGATGTGCTTGCCTCCGATGCCTAGGAATCCTCCTTCTTTGCTGATGACTTTCTGGTCACGTAGTTCTTTGGCGGAGCCCATGATGACAAAAGCGGTGTTTAGGCTCTCTGTCTGCTCTGTCAACAACTCTTCTTGTGCCGTCAGCACTTCTTCCTGCATGGTGAGTTTGGTGGTTTGGACCTCTTCCTGCGCACGGAGCGTCGCCAACGAAAGCTGTACATCTGTGAGCTTTCCTCTGACAGAAGCGACCTCATAGTTCACTTCATCTAAATCCTTTCTCAGGGTCTTCAATTCCTGATCTTTCTCCTTGATCTTGGCTTTCAGACGCCTCACCGAGCGACGGTACTGATCAAAGCTTCCTTCAGACTTGGCGATGCGTTCATTCAACTCATCAACCATGAGGTTATTGGCAGATAGCAGTTGATCTATCGTATCCAGATCACTGATGATCCTAGTCTTTTTATCTGTGCGCATGTTGGCCTCATCCGTCGTAAGGATGATATTTTCTCTTTGGCGGATCTCTTCCATATTGGCCTCGACCATGTCAAATGTTTGGACAAAGGCATTGAGGATAGAGTCTCTTTCCTTCTGCTCATCTAGGAGCGCCTGATTCTGGTTTTGGAGTTTATCCAGTTTTCCTTGATCACAACTCACCAAGGACAAGGCGAGTAGGAGTAGGGTGAAGATTAAGATTTGGGGATTGCGATACATGATATCTGTTTATTTGTTGTCTATATGCCAAAGCACGTTCCAAATAAAAGAATATCTCATAATTAATTGGTTGTGAGATATTTGTGGGTGGATAGACTAGGAGAAAATTCTCATTTTGATATAAAAATTCTCGAAATGAGAACCAGATAAAAATTTCTGAGAAAAAATTAGGCCATTATGCCTAAAATATACATATTTGTTAGGCCTTATGGCCAAATATGATTATCCGTAAGCAATTTGTTTAGTAAAAGTCGTGAACGTACACGACGTAGGTGATGAAAGCCCTGGGGGTGGTAGCCCAGGGCTATTTTTATGCTTTGACTACTTCACGCGGATTTTTGCCGAAGCGCTCCGTAAATTTTTTGGTGAAATAGGAGTTGCTGCTAATCCCTACCTGTACCTGCGCATCGAAGACAGAAGCGACCCTCCGATTTTCTAAAAGCTCACGAGCCTTCTGTAGCCTGATCTCAAGAATGAAGTTGACCGTCGTCAGTCCTGTTTCCTTTTTGATGATGCGCCGAAGGTTTTTGGCACTGTAATTCATATGTCTGGCCAGTGCTTCGACGCCAAACTGAGGATTGTCCAGATTATCTAGCACCGTTTGCTCAGCTTTTTTCAACATCTGTTGGCTGGTGCTCATCTCTGCTTCTGTCGATGTCTGCGGCTCCTCTCGTAGGTAGATTTCCCTTGCGATTTTATTCTGGATCAAGCTATGAAGCCTCGCTTTTAGCTCTGCTGTGCTAAATGGCTTCGTCAGATAGTCGGCTATTCCCAACTGAAATCCCTTGATTTTATCTGTTTCTAGATGCCGAGCGGTGAGCAAGACAAATGGAATCCATTTCCACTGGGGATGTTCGTTGAGCTGGGCGCGCAACTCGAAGCCATCCATGATGGGCATCATGACATCCGATAGGATCGCATCAAAAGACTGACTACGGATCTTCTGCAGTGCTTGCTGCCCGTGACCTGCCCAGGTCACTTGATAATCTTCAGCGAGTATGTTGGCCAGATATTGGGACATCTCAGGATTGTCTTCCACGAGGAGAATGCGCGGTTTTTCGCCTGAGATGAGCAGAGGAGCAAATCCACTCAAAGTATAGTCAGAACTTCTTTCTTCCTGAGTTTCGGGTTCCCGTGGAGGCGTACTGGCTTTCATTGGAAGATAGACCTCGAATGTGCTTCCTTTTCCCCACACACTTTTTACTTGTATATCTCCCTCCAAAAGATGGGTCAGCTCCTTGGTCAAGGCCAACCCAACACCTGTTCCCCCTTGCAAAGGTACATTCGCCTCCTGTACTTGGAAAAATCGATCGAATACGCGTGGCAGATCTGCTTCAGGAATCCCTTGACCCGTATCTTTTACCGAAAAGCGGAACCCTGCTTTCTCCTGTTGGACCTTGACATGCACTTTTCCTCCTTTGGGCGTAAATTTGATCGCGTTGGACAGCAGGTTTTGTATGATCTTTTCAACTTTATCTAGATCTGTTTCTACAAATACAGGATCCGCTATCAAATCCAGCATATACTGAATCTCTTTTGCTTCTGCCATAGAAGAGAAAGAGAGGAAAATCCGACGGATCAAAGACGTGAAATCTGCACTGTCCAATTGCAGTTCTAGTTTGCCTGATTCGATTTTGGAGAGATCCATGATCTCATTGACAAGGCTGAGCAGGCGCTGCGCATTTTGTTGGACAAGCGAGAGCTTCTGCCTGATGGTGACGGATCTTAGATCGGGGAGGACATCGGCCAGAGGACTGATGATGAGCGTCAGGGGGGTCCGTAACTCATGAGAAAGGTTTGTGAAAAAGCGCGACTTAAACTGATCTAATTCCTGTAGTTTTTCAGCCTCTAAGACTTTGGCTTGTAGGGCCATTTCCGCCTGACGTTTCTGATGCTTTTGTTGATTGATATACCATTGATAGACCAACACGAGGAGGGCAAGAACGAAACCTGCAAAAATGAGAATTTGCTGGTTGAGCCTGCGTGCAGCTTCTGTATTCGCTTTTTCTGCTTCCACAGCCTTCTTTCTCGCCTCAATCTGAAACTGTGCACTCTGATTTTTGATGTCTTCTTTCGCTTGAATCTCGGTCAGAGAATCCTCCAAACTGACAAATGTATTGAGCCAGTAGAGCGCTTCTGTATCATTCCCCTTTTTCTCTTCGATTTCGCTCTTGAGGAAATAGGCATCGACTGAGGGAGCAGTCAATGAGGGTTGCGCTTTTGCCATCTCCATCACAAGTCCTATTTGTTCATCTGACTTTTGGATTTGGTTGTCATTCAGGAGAATACTCGCGTATAGCAAGCGTGCTTTGATCTGATTGACCTGCTCATTGTATGTTTCTGCCAATGCAATCTCTTGTAAAATGTAGGTTTCTGCTTTGTCCCATTCTTCTATTTGGATAAAATAAGAAGCGAGATTGTGGAGATTTCCTAAAAGGTAATAATCGTCCCTAGATTGTGCTGCATAAGCGAGTGCGGAGTCTATGTACTGCTTTTGAGAAGCGAGATCGAGCATGGATTCGGAATAATTGCCATAGATGCGGGAGATGAAGGCAAACTCTTGAAGAGGCTTGAGCAAATCGACAGCTTCCTTAAGGTAAGTCTGTGCATAGTCCCTTTGATTCATTCGGAGAAAGCAGACGCTTAGGTTGTTATAATCTACAGCAATAGCCAGAGTATCTTTCAGTTCTTGATTGATCGCCAATGCTTGAAGATGGAAATTAACCGCTTCTGTGTATTGCTGGATTTCATTGAGAATGAGTCCTTTGGTTCCGTAGCAAATGCCCAGTCGCGTTTGATCATTTATCCTTTCAAAAATCTCGATGGCCGTATCAATACAAGAAAGGGCTTGAGGGTATTGTGCCAGCGTTTTCTGTGCCGCCCCCTCTGTATAATAAGACTTTCCTTCTCCTTGCGGATAGTCCAGTTGCTTCGAAAGCTTCCTACCTCTTGTACTGTAGCTGATAGAAAGGGTAGGATCTGACTGATGCGTGTAATAGGCGAGGTTATTAAGGAGATCGACTTTCTCTTGGTTTTCAGACATGGTTTCGACAGCCTGCATGAGGCTATCCAATTGGGCTGGCAATGTAAGTGGTGCGAAAATCAGTAAGAGTATAATCCATGAGTAGATAGCGTGCCGAGAGAGGAGAGGACGAAAAAGTCCCATGTAAGTATCTGACCTACAGAGGAAAGACAAATTGAGCAAAACACTGGCCGTTTTGAGCAAAGTAAAAGAATGAATCCTACCCACCTTGAATCGTGTTTGAATGGAACACTAAAAGATATTCAAATCTAACTATTCAAAATAGACGTTACGGCCTGCTTTTCAAAGGCAAAAACCTTGATGGATGGCGCAAGGCTGTCCAGTCAGGACTCCCTACAGCATGTTTGATCCCTTAGTCTAACTGTATCATGAAAGTTTGTTACCCTATCTTTCTTTTGCTCTCTTTCTCCTTATGGACCTTCCAACATGGGCTAGGACAGTCCGTGGGTATCAATACTGGGGGCATTAATCCCGATGCCAGCGCGATCTTGGACGTAGCATCGACTTCCAAAGGGATGCTGATCCCTAGGATGTCAAGCGCCCAGCGTCAAGGCATCACGAGTCCCGCCACAGGCTTGATGGTGTATGACACGGGTACTGACAGTTTTTGGTTTTTTGATGGGGGAAACTGGACAGAGATACAGTCAGGAAATATAGCGGGCTTTTCGGATCAGGATGGAGATACCCGCATTCGCTTAGAGGCCAATCCCGACGATGATGTCATCCGCTTCCTGACTTCTAATACAGAATACGTCCGCTTTGATTCTTCTGGATTTGTGTGGGGAGGAGCGCTACTTCCTGGAACCGTCAATACGAGTAGTACTCCTTTTTCGGCTGGAAGCATCAGTATTCCCGATTCAGGCGCAGGTGTACGTATGATGTGGATTCCCAATTTAGGTGCCTTTCGCGCTGGCAGCGTGGATGCGGAAGCTTGGAAGTTGGATTCGCTGGGTATATTTTCATTCGGAGGAGGAGGAGAGAATAATCAAGCGCGAGGGAGGGGTAGCTTTATTGGAGGAGGGCGAAATAATCAAGCAATCGAACTTGGATCAGCAGTCGTGGGAGGCGTAGCGAATGCGGCCCTTGGCGTGTATTCGGCTGTAATCGGAGGAAGTCGTAATGAATTGTTGGGGACCAGCAGTGTCATCATTGGAGGTACGGACAATACGGCGGATGCATTCCTTGGAGGTATCATGGGAGGGAGAAATAATGGGATGGACTTGTCAGGTGAATCATTCATTTTAGGAGGAGCAGAAGATACCATGTTCAGTAGTCGATACTCAGGGATGATAGGGGGCGTGGGAAACGTACTGATGGGGGATCGGAGTGCCATTATTGGAGGGCAAAGTGATACGGTAGAGGCACGTGGGGCTTTGATTACAGGTGGAAATAACAATAGGATAAATTTTGTTGGAGAAGAATCTAGCATCATCGGAGGGACATTTAATAAAATATCTGCCATCTCAAGTACCATCGCAGGAGGAATTGGGAATACCATTAAAGGGGACGTTTTTACCTTTACTTGTGCTTTTATTGGAGGGGGATTCCAAAACGATGTAGAAGGCACCTACTCAGCCATTGTCGGAGGGAGTGAAAATGGCGTGAACAATGACCAAAGTGCAGTCATAGGCGGTTTTCGAGATTCTGCACTTGCCCCCAATGCTTTTGTGGCAGGTGGCTCCCTCAATAAAGTCACGGGCACCACGTCCGCCGTTGTAGGTGGAGCAGGAAATACAGCCTCAGGTAATGCTGCCTTTGTCACAGGTATTGGCAATACCGCGCCTTCTTGGGGAGAGGTAGTCATTGGAACTTATGCATTTAACTACACAGCAGACAATGCTTCAGGCTACGATCCCGACGACCGCATATTCACCGTAGGCAATGGGACGGGCATTTTCACCCCTTCGAATGCCTTTACCGTCTTCAAAAATGGAAACGCTGCGATCGGAATAGGTACCTCTGAGGGGTTTAGGCTAAAGGTCAAACAAAACGGCAACACGGGAATCAATCTGGAAAATAGCGGCTTTGATGACTGGGAGTGGTTCGTTACAGGTTCAGGGGGACTCTCCTTGTATGGAAATGCAAGCTTCAAGGGCGTGTTTGACCTCACCTCGGGTGCGTATACCTCCGTTTCGGATGCACGCCTGAAATCCAATATCCAGCCGTTATCCTCCGTACTTCCTGCTGTCATGCAATTAAACCCGAAGTCCTACACATTTCATTCCGACTCAAAGCAAAAGACCTATATGGGCTTCCTCGCCCAGGAATTGGCCCAGCAGTTTCCCCAAGCTGTGCATATGCCGACGAGTTCAACTGACAAGGGTGATTCCTACTACACCGTCGACTACAGCGTCATGAGTGTGGTCGCGCTCAAGGCCATCCAAGAGCAACAAGCAACCATCGAGCGTTTGCAGGAACAGCTTGAGGCGCAGCAAGCCCTTATTCAAGAACTACTCGATCATATGGAGACATCAAAAAATCCTTAAGCGACTACACGAATAGTCTCCAACTACTTAGCAAAAGTTATCCCTGCTTTTCATAAGCAAAAAACTTGAAGGATGGTGCCTCACCATCTAAGCAGGATCCTTACAGCATGTTTAATCCCTTAGTCTAACTGTATCATGAAAGTTCGTCATCCTATTTTCCTCTTGCTTTATTTGCTTCTATGGTCCTTCCAATATGGACAAGGACAGTCCGTGGGTATCGGCCCTGTAGGGAGTAATCCCGATGCCAGCGCAATCTTGGACGTGGAATCTACTTCCAAGGGGATGCTGATCCCCAGAATGTCAAGCGCCCAGCGTCAAGGCATCACAAGTCCTGCTACGGGCTTGATGGTGTATGACACGAGTACAGACAGTTTTTGGTTTTTTAATGGAACGAACTGGACAGAAATCACCGCAGGTGATACAGAAAGACTTTCGGATCAGGATGGAGACACCTATGTACAGGTGGAGGCGAATCCTGATGACGACGCCATACGCTTGACTCTACCAGGGAGAGAGATTGCCCAGTTCAGTGACGCAGGGATTGCTTGGGGGATGAATGAAATAGTGAACATAAATTATTCGGGTCCACTTCCTGCTTCAGGGGCAGGTCTTCGGATGATGTGGATTCCAACACTAAGTGCTTTCAGAGTCGGCGCAGTATCGGGACCTCAATGGGATGTGGATAGCTTAGGATTGAATACCTATGCCATAGGAAATAACCATATAATAAAAGGATCTTTTTCGGGTGCATTGGGAGGACTCAGCGCGACCATCAATGGTGTAAAATCGGGTGTGCTAGCAGGAGATGCGAATGTGGTTGATTCTGCTGCCCAAAATGCAGCCATCGTAGCAGGCTTGTCCAATTACACGAATAATCTCTTTGGATTCATCGGCGGAGGCGCAAATAATAGCTTGGAAAGTGGGGCTTCGGGATCGAGTATAGTGGGAGGGACCGCCAATAATATCTATACGCTGTACTCGACCATTGCAGGAGGAGGGGGCAATACGCTGGGGCTTCAGAATGCGAGTTCTGGACTTGATTTATTCATCGGAGGTTCGCGATCCAGTGGGATTGTAGATGCGAAGGGAAGCGCCATTGTAGGAGGGGCGCAGGACTCGATCCAGGATGGAGATTACGCCCTCATCTTGGGAGGAACATATCATAGCGTGTCGGGGGACAAAAATCTTGTAGCCGTAGGAGATAGTAGTACGATACAGGGAGGGACACATAATGTCATCTTAGGCGGAGGACAGAATCGGGTAGACAGTAGCCATTATGTAGGTATGTTAGGAGGAGAAAATGATACGCTAGTAGATGCCAGGTATTCTGTGATTGGAGGAGGGTCAGAAAACTACCTCAAGGGGAAAGGCAATGCGATACAGGGAGGGCTTGGCAACCGAATCGATGTAGATACCGCACAGACAGTCGGGAGTTTGAGCAACTACTCCTTCATTGGAGGAGGTATACGCAACGAGGTGCGAGATGCGCAGTCAGGAATCATAGGAGGATTTAGTAATAAAATATTCGGAGAAACTTCAAGCATCATAGGAAGTGAAAGGAGCGTCATATACAGTGACAATAGTGGGATTGTAGGAGGGCAAAACGATACAATTCGTGGTACATGGTCCACTGCTTTGGGAGGCCTTTATAATACGATAGACCTACGCGCAAGTGGCGCTGTGATTGCTGGCGGAGCTGATAACTACGTCAACCTGAGCAACTCGGGTATCATCGCAGGGAGAGACAATAGGATAGATGGTGAAAGTGTAGCAGGAGCAAATCCTACACGAAATGTGGTTGTGGGTGGAAATGAAAATACAATCTGGCAGGGGATAGGTGTCTCCATCACGAGTGGGGAACAAAACCAAGCAGATAGCAGCAGATATAGTGGGATTGTAGGGGGAAGTAAAGACTCCCTGATAGATTCGGATTATTCTGTGATCGGAGGAGGGGAAGAGAATTATCTATTTGGTTATGCCAGTGCGATCCAGGGAGGATTGGGCAATAGAATTGATACAGGTGCAGTCTCGCCCATTGGAGGGAGGATCAGCGGCGCATTCATAGGGGGGGGATTCATAAATGAAGCCCAGAATAGAGGGGCTGCGATCTTGGGAGGTAATGGTAATACAGTTGCAGGTGAATATGCGGCAATCCTTGGGGGGAGCAGAGGCTATGTATCGAGGTCCAATAGTGGGATATTAGGAGGGCTCAGTGATACAGTGGCATCTAGTTGGTCTGTGAGCCTGGGAGGCCTTCGAAACAAACTAGACATTCAGTCTACTGGCTCCGTCATCTCAGGTGGGAGTGAAAACTATCTGGATTTACCGAGTTCGGTAATAGCTGGAGGGGAAAGGAACAAGATTGAAGGCTTAAGTACTCCTAGTGATTCAAGAGGGAGTTCATTCATTGGAGGAGGTTCTAGAAACACCATCTCAAGCAGTGATGCAGGAGCTATTATTGGAGGATCATTTAATACAATCGATACGACGGATCAAAATGGAGCAAACTTCACTTTCATTGGAGGGGGAACATCAAACACAATTAGGAATTTCAGCTCGGCTATTCTAGGTGGGACAGATGGATTTATTTCAGGTCAGGAAAGTACCGTATTAGGAGGTTGGAATGGTTCTGTGAAGTCAGGGAGAGCAGCCGTCATTGGAGGACAAAATAATGATTTAGATACCGCAGCTACAAGTTCTGCGATTACGGCAGGATCTTCCAACTATATCAATCTACCAAGTTCAGGCATTGTAGGAGGCGCAGAAAATCGAATCGAAAGAGATGGTTTGATCGTGGGAGAGGAAGGTCAATGTTTCATTGGAGGAGGAGAACAAAATATGGTGATAGACGGTCGCAGTGCGGCAATTATCGGTGGCATCAGAAACCGAATCGACAGTAGCAGGTTCAATACCATCATCAATGGAGAAAGCAACTTGATCAGCGCCTCTTACGCATCGATCATAGGAGGCAAAGCCAATGAGGTCGCAGGTAGTGGCAGCAGCATTCTGGGTAGTGACAGCTCTACAGTCCAAGCAGAATATTCCTCCATCGAAGGCGGGCGCAACAACCGTATTTCTACAGATTTTAGTGTCATCTCAGGTGGAGTGAACCAACTGGGAGGTGGTGTCGCTTCCTTCATCGGCGGAGGCGTCCAAAATGAGACCGAAGGCATCTCAAGCGCTGTCATCGCAGGAAGCGGAAATTTATCAGAGGGCAACCAATCCTTCGTCGGGGCAGGTTCCTTCAATAAATCTCGAGGCCTTTATTCCTCCATCATGGGAGGCAATCAAAATACAACGACGGCTAGTGCCGATGGATCCGTCATCGTAGCAGGAACGCAAGATACCATCTCGGGGACCTATTCCTTCGTCGCAGGCGGAGGCTTGCAGTATGTCTCAGGCAACTTTGCCGCGATCGCTGGCGGGAGCCAAAACCGAGCCGAAGGTACCCAATCTTTCATCGGAGGGGGCAACCTCAATAGAGTAGTGGGACTCAACTCAGCTGTGTTAGGAGGCATCAGCCATGAAGCTCTAGGGATAGGAGTAGCAGTGATGGGGGGAGAAAATCATGGGATCTTGGGGCAAAATACGACCATCGCAGGTGGGAAACTCCATGCCATTGTCGCAGATAATGCCTCCATAGTGGGGGGAGAAAGTAATCTGATCACCGCCAATCGTGGGGTAATCATCGGAGGGATACAGGATACAATAGCAGGCGTCAGCGCAGTAGCACTGGGAGGAAGCCAAAACTATGTAGGGGGCCTCAATGCGCTCACTCTGGGAGGCCGTACCAATCGCTCGTTGGGAGATGCGACACTCACAGGGGGTATGGGCAACGAAGCCCCTTCTTTTGCAGAAGTAGCGGTGGGGTTATACAACACACCTTATGCTGCTAGTAACGCCATCGCTTACAATGACTTTGACCGCCTATTCTCTATCGGAAATGGAACGAGTCCTACCAATCGCTCCAATGCCCTCACCATGCTCAAGAATGGCAATACCAGCATTGGAGACGATCAGCCAGGTAATTATAAACTCAAGATTAAGCAGTCCAGTTCCTATGGTTTGAACCTTGAAAATACAGGTACAGACGACTGGGAACTCTATGTCTCCAACAGCGGCGCCAACCTGAATTTATATGCCAACGCTTCTTTCAGAGGGAGTTTTGACTTCACGACTGGCGTTTATACTTCTATCTCCGACGAACGATTGAAAACCAACATCCAAGGCATGGGGCCTATCCTTTCACAAGTACTGCAATTACAACCCAAGACCTACACCTTTAAGGAGGATCAGAAGGGCAAAACGAACATGGGATTCCTTGCACAGGAAGTGGAGAAAATATTTCCTGAGCTCGTCCGCAAACCCGAAAGCAAAGACCCTAGAGAAGCGTACTACAGCCTAGATTATACAGGCTTTGGTATCCTCGCCATCAAAGCCATACAGGAACAGCAAACGGTGATCGAAAGCCAGCAAGCTCAGCTAGATGCTCAGCAAGCCGTCATTCAGGAGCTACTCGATCGTGTAAAGGCACTGGAAGATCAGTGAAGTCCCTCTCGAAAGGTCCAACTCACGCCTGCCATGTACTGGGCGAGGTTGTAGGCAATAGGATCATTGAGGAGGGAGATGTGATTGAAGATTCCCGCCCTGAGTCCCAACGCAGGGGTGATCTGATGGTCAAAACCGAGGCCCCAGCTCACGTTTAGGTCTGTGTCTCGGTAAGGTCTCCCAGGATCGCATAGGCAATAATTGGTCACATAAATACCAGACTCTATAAATGGATCAATTTTCTCAAAGAAGGGGATGTCGACCCCCTTGAAAAGGTAAAGGTCTGTATAAAGCCCTAGGCTATAGAATCCTGAGCGATCCTGATCCCACTCATTTAAGATCCACTTCCCATGTACACCTGCTCGAAAGCGTGTGCCCAGTGGAACATCCACACGGAGGTTGACCGAGTGTTCAGTGAAGCGATGAGTTGTCTGAGTCGCTAGGTCTTGGAAGTTCGGGTCTGGCAAGTAGACATAGTAAAGGGTGAGTCGGAGATCAGAAAAAGCTGATTCAGGCTGGCGAATCCTCTGAGGCCTTTCGGGTTGATTCCCTATACCATAGGTGAGCCCGACCTGAGGCATCAAGGTGAATCCCAAAGAATCAGGCTGACCTCCCATCCAGCGGAAGTCACACATCAGCGTCAAGTTGAGATTCTCTGTGATCCCGACATCTAGGCCGATCGCGGGACTGAAGATCCACTGAGGAGAAATGCGCGTATAGCGAGGATCCAATGGCTGACCTGAGAGAGGGAAACTCCTCGTACTTTCTAGGCGTGCATAGTTGAGGAAGCCGCCTTGGAGCGTGACAAATGGAAGAACATGTTTCGGCGCCAGCGCTGTACCTTCAATTTGTGAGACAAAGCGATCCAGTCCATTCCAGTAATACTGGCCAAATAGAAAAAATGTATGGCGATGGGGAGAGGAAAAGTTCAGCACGTTGCCTGTTTCTCTTCCCCACTCATACCCAACACCTGCTACGAGTCTCGGCTTGATAAAATAGCCCAGTCGGGTGCGTACATGCCAGTCTAAGAAAGAAAAGTCTTCGTAGTTGGGATAGCTCCCGCTAGATTGGTAGCCAATAGTAGAAGCTGTAACCTGGACAAAAGCTTTTCGATCAAAGTTGTCCTGAGCTTGAGTCAAAAAGCCTATGAAAAGTAGGGGGATAAGTAGGAGGGAAGTTTTCATGCCGTTTATTTTTTACTCAAGCTAGAGAATGGCATCCCGTGAGGAAATACTAAAATTCTTCCATGTAAAAAATAGGTATCGTCGAATGAAGCCGCATATAATTGTTCTAACTCCCTGTAAATGAACTCATGTCCAAAATGAGAAAAAGGATGTCCTTATAGAGCAAAGGAAGAAATGAGAAAAATGGGTTGTTGGGAAGGAAATCAAAAGGCGGGAAATACAGTATGCCCTTTGATGGAAAATGAACAGAACAAGTTCCCATTTGAAAATTGTGCCATGTCTAGCGTCTGAATGGCTTCTATGCATTTTTCTGCGTTGCGGAGGAGAAATGGTAGGTTTTAGAGGAATTGGAACAATAGTCCAAGTATTTGGGACAATAGTGATACAGCGTCCTGATGACCGCATGTAAATTTGAATCATAATCAAGCAACGAAGATCATGTTTGAGGCTACATAAGTACTTGAAAAATAGAGGCCCCATCATGGTTGAAATCCCTAGTCAAATGAAAGAGTTCATGCTATTCTTTGGAGCATTGCTGCTCTGTAGCTTGTCGATCTGTGCCCAAGGCCGTCTGGTCAACAACGGGGCACAAGTCAAGGCGACGGGTAATGTTCAGATTGTTCTCCAAAACACCAGTTGGATCAATAACAACGGCCAATTTACGCCTGGTACTTCCACCGTAAAATTTACAGGAACCACAGAAGATTCTATCAAGGGACCAGCCAATCAGTTTTACCGCATGGTCATGGAGAAGTCGTCTGGAGATTTAAAATTGGCGGACTCACTATCTGTCATAGATACACTGTATTTCGTGACAGGTAATGTAGACCTTGACGGCAACAACCTCTATCTAGGAACCGCCACAGGTGGTCTTGCCAATGAATCCGAAACAAGCCGCATCCAGGGAGCCAATGGAGGGCAGATAATCAAAGTACTTGCCCTCAATGCTCCCAATAATATAAATCCTGGAAATCTAGGAGCGACCATTACCTCAGCCCAAAACATGGGGACCACCACCATCGCCCGTGGCCATCAGCCTCAAATCTTACCCGATGGAAGTTCCATCAACCGCTATTATGTGATCACACCCACCAACAATGCCAATCTAGGGGCTACCGTGACGTACGGGTATTTCGATGCGGAGCTTAATGGCGTGACAGAGTCTGCACTAGAAGCATGGAACTTTGATGGCATCAACTGGGTGAACCAAGCACCTGACGCAACAGATGCTGCCGCTAATTTTGTGCAGGTCACCGTCAATGAGTTGGGAAGGATTACCCTAGGAGCGGGAGCCATCAAGATCGCGCTGAAAGCCTATCTGGAAGGAGCCTACAACACAGGCACGGGCCAGATGAACGATGGACTCCGCGCTGCCGATTTGCTACCCGATACAGAGCCCTACACTGGACTCGCATATACCCAAGTCAACTCAGGTGGAGAGAAGGTCGATACCACCATCTTCGATCTCACAGGCTCAGATGCAGTGGTAGATTGGATTTTCCTCGAACTACGTGACAAAAATGACAGCTCTATCGTGTTGCGGACAGCCAATGCCCTGATTCAAGCAGATGGAGACATTGTAGGCCTAGATGGGAAGTCGGCTGTCAGTTTTGCTGGAATGCCCGAAGATGACTATTTCCTGACGATCAAGCACCGCAACCACTTGGGCATTCGTTCCCCTGGCGCTATTACGCTTTCTCGTGTAGAGACTTCCTATGACTTCACTTCCGCTTTATCTCAAGCTTGGGACAATCCTTCAATCATCACAAACGATGCCATGGTTGATCTCGGAGGAGGCGTGTATGGATTGTTTAGAGGAAATGCCAATAACGATCAAGTGCTGAATATTGTAGATCTCTTGATCGCCAGAAGCAACTCCAATCCCAACCAAGCGGCTGTCTACGACCAGGGAGACAACAACCTAGATGGCAACATCAACATTGTAGACTTCTTCATTGGTCGAGCAGCCACGAACCCCAATAAAACCGGGCATAACTAGGAATATGAACAGGAAGCTGAAGGATATCTCGTCTTGAGGTCTGTCCTCATATCATCAGCCAATTACTCACATAACCCAATGATTATCCATGCTTATTCACGCTAGCTAACAAAATGTGTCATGAAAGCTTTAATCCCTTTACATATCCCAACAAAAGAAATCGAGGCATACCAAGTGTATAATTTGTTTATAACAGGCACTTTCAGTCTCAAGTCTCACCTCTCGCTTCTCGTAGTCTACTTCATTCTCTTTTTCTTCTATTTCATTGTCGGACAGTCTCCGCTTCACGCACAAAACCTAGAGTTTTCCTACGTCGTGGCCAATAATGGTACTACCTCTACGGTGACCATTGCTGTAAATAATACCGTAGCAGGAACGGAGAATTTGGCAGGATATACCCTTGTATTGTATTACAATACCCTAGAGTCCACATTTGCTTCCTTTGATGATTCACCTACTGCTGCACTAGGCTGGAATACGTTCTCTGGCTCTACGGTGGCAAATACCAATATTAACAACCTCATTCCCATCGTCCACAGGGCCTACACGGAGATCAATATCATCGACCAAGACCTGGCTGGAACAAATATCGGGCAACTCAGTCAGACGTTGATTACACTGACTTATGATAATACAATTGGTACCTCGGCAGGGAGTGAATTTTATCTGGCGAGTACAACAGATGGCCACCCTGCACTCGCCTATACTAACGCAAGTTTCACAGGCTTTCCTGTCAATGTAGATCAAAGTGGATCGTTACCCGTAGAATATTTGGAATTCACAGCAGAGGCACTCCCCAACTTTAAGTCTCAGCTGAAATGGACTACATCCCTAGAGATCAACAACAGTGGCTTTGTCATCGAGCGCGCCCATGCCGATGACCTGATCTGGCAATCCATCGGATTTGTAGAGGGAAATGGGACGACTTCAGCTGCGAGCGACTATGAGTTCATTGATCCTGCGCCCTTCACTGGGGAGAATCTGTATCGTCTGAGACAAAGAGACATAGATGGATCAGAAAGTCTCTCGCAGATTCGCACGTTGAGATTCGATGCCTCTCAGGAGATGTCCATATACCCCGTCCCTGCGAAAGAGGAAGTGAATGTACGTTTGCTCGATTCCCAAATTCCTGAGGGAGAAGTATCCTACACAATGTATGATTTCAACGGAAGACAAGTGATGAATGGTGAATGGAAGGAAAGTATGATACATGCCATTGATATCGAAGACCTCCCTGCGGGAACCTACCATTTGAAAGTATTCAATGGACAGCAAGTATTCCAAAAGCAACTGATAAAAATACATTAATACAAATGATAAGAGGGAAAAGAGACGACCCCAGGCATCTTAAAATTCTTTTTCCTCTACCTACTACGTATAAAGATTAGGGATTAGTGCTAATAAGTCCAGGGCTGTGCATCTGTGCAGTCCTGGCAATTTTTTGAATCTCTTTTACGGAACTACTTCCCCATTTCACTGGGATTCTTCCCAAATCGCTCCGTAAATTTCCTGGTAAAATAGGAGGTACTATTGATGCCTACCTGTACTTGCGCCTCAAACACCGTCGCTACCGCTCGCTGCTCTAGCAGTTCCCTTGCTTTCTGTAGACGAATCTCCAGGATGAAATTGACGGTCGTCATACCTGTCAGCCGCTTGATGATCCTGCCTAGCTGCTTGGAGCTATAATTACTGGCTTGGGCCAGTGCTTCCACCCCAAATTGGGGATTGTCCAGGTTTTCCAGCACTTCTGCCTCTAGCATGCGGAGCATCTGCTCATCCTGTGTCAGGACGACTTCCTTGGGTTCTGCGATCTGCTCCTCCAGATACGCTGCGCGCTCACGCTTATTTTGGATTAGGTTATATAAGCGTGCCTTGACTTCAGGTGTACTGAAAGGTTTGGTCAGATAATCGTCTATGCCAAGCTGGAATCCTCTGAGTTTGTCTGCTTCCAGATGTCTCGCTGTAAGGAGGACAAAAGGAATGCGTTTCCAGTCTTTATGTTCATTGATCCTTTCCCTAAATGTAAATCCATCCATCTGCGGCATCATGACATCTGAAATGATGGCATCAAAACGTTGGTTTTTGAGCTGCTTTAAACCTTCTTCCCCATTGTTTGCCCAAATACAATGATACTGGTCGGAGAGAATCTGGATGAGGTAAGCCCCCATTTCTTTGTTGTCTTCTACCACCAGTACATGCGGTTTTTTCCCTTGTACGTTCAAGGGCGCAAACTGTGGCAGCGCTTGATGCACCCCTTCTTCTGGTGTTTCGATGGGATGGATTGGAATGGTTTCCTGCGTTTCTTCTAATGGAAGCTTGAGGATAAATGTACTTCCTTCGCCTACTCTACTCTCTACTAGGATATCTCCTCCCATCAGTTGCGCCAGCTCTTTTGCCAGTGAAAGTCCGACACCTGTCCCGCCTTGTAAGGTCGCAGGTTGAACAGTGGATTGATAAAATCGATCAAAAATATAGGGGAGGTCTGCACTTGAGATTCCGTGACCTGAGTCTTTTACCTCAAAGAAAAATATCCCTTTCTCCTGATAAACATTTAACTGTACTTTTCCTCTATTGGGAGTGAATTTCAGCGCATTGGAAAGCAGATTTTGGAGAATTTTTTCAAACTTATCTAGATCTATCTGCACGTGTGCATTGAGGGTCGTGATGCTGAGTTGATAATCTATCTCTCGGACTTCGGCCATAGACTCCATCGTACCAAATATCCTCCTGACAAATGGATGCAGGGCCACGGGCACAGGGTTCAATCTGAGATTCCCTGCCTCTACTTTGGATAAATCCATGATTTCATTGACAAGGGAAAGCAGACGTTGGGCATTCTGCTGGACAGTGTGGAGCCGCTGACGGATAGGAACGGATTGGATTTGAGAAAGGACGTCTGAAAGTGGACTAATAATCAACGTAAGAGGTGTGCGCAGCTCGTGAGATACATTGGTGAAAAACTGCGTTTTGAACTGATCCAGCTCGCGCAGTTGAGTCGCTTCCATTTGCTGGACTTCTAGCGCTCGCTCAGCCGCTTGTTTCCGTTTGCGTTGGCGCATCAAGTACCATTGATAGCCTCCAACTACAAGTACGAGTAGGATCAGACTCCCCATCATCCATTGGCTTCTTACATTTTGCGCTTCTGCCAATTGAAGCTTTTGTGTATTGATTTTGCGCTCCTTGTCGGCTAGTTCATATTTCTTCTCTGCCTCTGCGAGTTGTTCTGAGTTGCGCGTGTCGTAGATTTTCTGATAATTTTTGCGAGCGGAATCCAGGGCATCATAAGCTGCTTGATATTTTCCCTGACTATATAGACTACGAGACAGATATTTATTCCCTTCTGCCCGCATCAGATCATTTTCACGAATGGTTGGATTGGCTAAAGCCTCTCTGATTCTGCTTTCGGCTATTTGGGGTTGTCCTTCTGTTTCCAGTATCCCCAGATAAAGCGAATTGAAGGCATACATATATGCATCCTGGGACTTCTCCGCATATTTCACTGCCAGGCGATAGTACTTTTTTTGAGAATCTACACTGACAGTGAAAAGTTCGTAATACTCTGCCATGCAGGAATATGTATAGCAGAGAAAGCGGTATTGGTTGCGAGGCAAAAGGATTTTTTCCAAAGAGTCGAGTAGATGCAGCTTTTGTGCAGGTGTGTGGTCCATGTGCCCCGCCATATTGATCATGATCCCTGCTCTGGTCCCAAAGTATCCCTCATCAGGTAGGAAGGTTAGGGCACGTTTCCAGACTCCAATGGACTCTACCGTATCCCGCATGGCGACTTGCAGATTCGCGATACTATTCAAAGCCGAGGCAGCAGAGATAGAATCTCTGGAGGCAATCAATAAATCTACTGCCAAATACATTTTTTCAATGGCTCCCTGATAGTTGCCTTGGTATCGCAGGATCAGCCCTTGCCCATTGTACAGCTGTCCAAGTAGGGTGGAATCTGTTGATCCTTTCAGGAAAGTCGCTGCTTGAGTATAGGCCGCTTCAGCCTCTTCCAGTTGCCGGAGCTCGCCTAGCATTCTCCCTTGCCAGATATATCCCTTCCCTACGCGGTCTTGATCCTTGGCCGATTTTCCGTATTTGGTTCCTTCTTTTGCATAGCGCAAGGCTTCTTCGAGTGATTGATTGTAGGTCGCTTGCGCAAGTTGAATACAGATATCAGCTGCTTGGGCAGGTTGGGCGTGAGAGGACGCCAATAGAGATTGTAGACTGTCTATCTCAGTGGTTTGTGCATAAGTCAAGTTGGGGAGCCATGCTGAGAGGAAAATGAATGTAAGAAGGAAAAGGTGGGCTGCAAGGGCATGGAGCTTTTTGAGGAAGGAGTAGCGGAAGTCTATATGAGCAATGATCATAAGTTAGTGATCCAAAAGATGTATAGTATAGGGAAATATACATATTAATCTTGATCTACTTGGATAAGAGGTTGCTGAATAGATTTGAATCCTGCACCAGCGAAACTCGTCAGCCATTGGACAGATCTACCTCACATACGGCTGATGATGAGAACTTGCATCTGTAGATAAGGAAGAAGGTCAGCATAAATGATGAGAAGTCGAAAAAAACGACCTTTTATATGCAGCATTTATCATATAATATCCGTCATTATAATGACTAGCCACTTCTTTTCATTTTTTCCCAAAATCAACCTCATGAAATCCTCCCTCACTTTACTCCTTTTGTGGAGCAGCCTAGCTTGCTTCGCCCAAAACTGGAATCTCATTTCCCCTCGACACATGCCTGTCAGACTTCTTGAGTCAGACGGTAACTCCCTCTGGGTTCTCGGTAGCGAACTCCATCAGCTTGACGCGCAGACACTTGAGCCTCTTCAACATTTGAATCAGCTCGAATTCCCGATAGATCTGGACGAGGTCGTCGGCTTTCAGCCCCCCGCAGGCAATGGCAACCTATGGCTGCATACAAATAAAGATGTATATGGTCGTATCCAGGGAGTGTGGCAGTCATGGACGCACTTCAATAATCACACGCTTTCTAGTTATATGCTGACAAAAATGCTGGTGGATGAGGCGGGAACAGCTTGGGTCAGTTTGGGAAGACCGTATAGTACAGATGGAAAAGACTATGGAGTCATCTTGCGATTAGATGAGACAGGCATGGATACCGTTCGACTAGATCTAGGATATAGAGCATTGAATGGGGTTCAAGACATGGCCATGGATATAGATGGGAAAGTCTGGGTGTTGGCAGATGGAAAACTATGGGAAGTAGACAATGGACATACCCAAACCTTTGTCCTTCCTTCTTTTATCTATGACCCACAGAAGGTTCTCACAGATCAATTGGGGAAGCTCTATGTTGTGCATCGACAGGGAATCTCTATACTATGGGATGGGAGCTGGACACATGCATTGTATCCTGGTACTTCAGATGTGCCAGAACTAGCAGTTTCTCGGGCTAGGCTGTCAGGGGATGGGACACTTTATATATACCGTGAGTATGATCCTACCCTTACGACCTTCGAATCAGGGAGTTGGGGAACACTCGACGCACCGATGATGGGGAGAGAAAAGAGATGGGGTCCCAATGGCAGGGATAATTTTGACTTCCGAGATTTGGCTGTGGTGAATAATCAGCTCTTCCTGGGAGAAGAATATCTATGGAAAGAGGACAATGGCGCTTTTACACGCGTCCCTCAAAATGATAGTTGGCTTTCAAGCCCTCCCCAATGTATGGTACTCAACTGCGAGGAAGAAATATGGGTTGGTTCGCGCCAAGGACTAGATGTTTACGACTTCCGATCAGAGACGGCTATGCACTTTGATGGTTCGAACTCTCCGATGGTAGGGAATCGTGTCTATTATATAGATTGGGATTCGCCCCGTGATGCCTTGTGGGCCATGACGGAGTGTGGCTTCAATCGCTATCAAAATGGTCAGTGGACGTATCTAAAATTTCCAGGAGTGACAACTTGTGGACTGGGGGAGGAGATCTTTGTGTATGACATGAAAACAGATGCTGTAGGAGATCTTTGGGTAGGGACTTCGGATGGATTGTGGAGGTGGAATGACGATCATTGGTGTCATTTTACAGAGGATAATTCTCCCATTCCTGTAGAGCCTAATTATAGTGGCCCTCAGGATGGAGGGGCACATTTTGCACGTATGGGGAGGTCACTAGGTGTAAGTTTGGGACGCTTTGGCTGGATGATCATCGACAGTGTCGGCACTTGGAAGGTGGCGAATATACTTGTTCCTGATGCTGCGCCTCCCCACTTCAATGGGAGAGGTGAATTAGTCATCATGGCAGATGGTTCTTTACATGAGATCAGTAAGCAGACGTTCAGAAAGATAGATTATGACTTTGGTTTTACTGATCCCTATTTCACTTCATATGAAAACCTAGATGCAGATTCCTGGATCTCCATGGGATACTTATATGAAAATCAAAGACTCATGACTTGGGGGGTAACAGGCTTAAACTTTGTTCGTGGTGATGGGATAGCAGCAAGGGGGGAAGAGGAGATTTGGATTGCTTCACGCGAAGGTATTTGGGAGACGACAAAAGATGGGATAATGGCACAAGCTTTGAGTAAGGGGACAGAGATCAGAAAAAAGGGGGTACGGGATGACCAGAATTCATGGAGAGAAGTAGAAGTCTCTTGTGAGGATCGTCTGAAGCCTCCTAAGATCTTAGCGAAACTGAATCTAAACCTTGAATTTAGCCCTCTAGATCAAATGATGGTCATTACGATTGAGGAGGCACTACAAAATCCACGTATGACCCTTATCAATGCAGCAGGTCAAACGCTCTACCAAAATCAGTGGATAAGTATAGATGGTCCTATCGAGATTTCCTATGCTCAATTGAGTGCAGGACAGTATTGGTTGCGTGTAGAAGCAGACGAGTATCCTGAAGGACAAATATATCGAATCGGGATCATCAATTAAAAAGAACAGAATGTCCGCCTCTATGTAGGACCACCGTATGTTGTGGCCTTTCGTAATATTTGCTAAAATGAAGCACTATATATAATCATAAAGTATCTGAAAACCAATAAAGTATCCTCTAAAAGAATATTACTTCCTAGGCAAAGCCATCTCCAAAGGGGGATGGCTTTTTTGATGAATCTAGGTCATCGGGATGATCTATTTTTCTTTTAACCTCCCACTTTCCCCACTCACACAGAACTTTTCTCCCTCTTTTTCCCACCCTTTCCCACAAGCTTTTGCTCAAATGTAAGGCATTTTAGCTATTTTATTTGGCAATAAGTATACATTTTTTTAGTATTGTAAATATAACGCTAATGAATTGAGATATGTGGATAAGTTCTCACACAATTTGAGTTCAAGAGTGGGAATTTGTGGTAAAAAGTGGGAACTTTTCGTTAAGTTTACGTATTGAAATACTAATACTATGGAATGATTTCGCTGATAGGGGAATATGATTGCAAAATGGACGCGAAAGGCAGATTTCTGATGCCTGCGGGTCTTAAAAAGCAGTTGCCTGAAAATCAGCAAGGTGAATTCGTGGTAAATAGAGGGCTGGATAAGTGTTTGGTACTGTACCCTGTCCCTGTATGGGAAGAGGAGTTGAAGCGGTTACAGTCTCGCAACCAGTATGTGAAGAAGAATCGTGCCTTTTTGAGAATGTTCTTGAATGGGGCGACACGCGTGACACTAGATGGTAATGGGAGGGTCTTGGTTCCCAAGCGTCTCATGGAGTTTGCGAGTTTGGATAAGGAGCTGATCCTCTTAGCTCAAATAAATAAAGTAGAGGTCTGGGATAAAGCAAGTTATGAAAAGCTTATGGATGATCCTGAGTTTGATTTTGAGGCACTTGCAGAAGAGGTGATGGGAGATACAGAAGAAAAAGCGTAAGCATCCTCATGAGTGGAGCATCTTATCATATCCCTGTTTTGCTTCATGAGACAGTTGATGGATTAGCTGTACATGAAGGAGGGACTTATGTAGATGTCACCTTCGGTGGAGGAGGCCATACAAGAGAGATTTTAAGCAGATTAACTGAAGGGAAGGTCGTCGCCTTTGATCGCGATGTAGACGCAAAGGCCAATCTGCTAGATGATACAAAGTTGATCTTTATCGGTCAGGATTTTCAGTTCATTGAAAGTGCACTACTGCTAAAATCCCATC
>JBCBFT010000065.1:0-38476 GCA_038527485.1 Bacteroidota bacterium | reverse complement strand
ATATCAGATTGCATAAAGCAAAAAATCCACCCTCACTTTTGAAGTAAAGGCTTTGCTTCTTGCAATCTGATATGGAAACGAAAATGGTGGGCGCAGAAAAAGAAGGAATTACCTGAGACTACGATCATTCCTGAAGACCTTCCTTTTGATGAAGATAAAGCAGAGCCAGAGAAGGAGATATCCTTTAATCAATGCTGGTTGCTTTTGACCCCTATGTGTCGCCGAATCATCTACCTACGCATGCATGAATACAGCTATGAAGAGATACTGGAAATCCTAAAGGAGGACGAGCCCAATCTCAAAATCGGAACCGTACGTATGAGATATCATCGCTGTATGGAGAAGTTGTCAGAATGTGGGAGGGGGAAATATTTTGCCCTCGTTGGCTAAAGTTTACTAGAAAATGTGTGATGTTTCAGACATTATCTGCATGTATAAATATCCAGTAGGCTATGAGGTTATCCAGTGATCAGATGTTAAAGCTTTGGATTTACACTTGTATGGTGGTGGGATCAAGGATAGAATAAGATCAGAAAATCACGTATCAACTTATTTTTTCGAATGGAAAACTTAGACTCATATAGAGATACCATAGATGCTTACATTTTAGGAAAGCTCCTAAAAGAAGAAAAGGAAAAGTTTGAGAAGGAAATTGCCCTTCATGAGGAGTTGAAAGAAGCAGTCGAGATGCACCGCTTTACGAAGGCGCAGTTGACGTCTCATACTTCTGAGGAGATGGAATCTATGCGCAGTACCCTTGAGGCCTTTATGCAAGCGAAAGCAAAAGAGAATACCTCACCGAAGCCAGCCCCCGTTCGTAATTTATGGCAAGAGAATTGGGTAGTCGTGGCGATTGGCTTGGCTGCTGCTCTAGCATTTATCGTGCTTGTTGTAAATCCCTTTGAATCGTCAGGAGACGCAAACACAATCTATCAGGCTTCTTACAGACCCGCAGACATAGATTATCGAGAAACCTTCCATACCATGGGAGATTCTGCTTACTTATTGGCAGAGGCAATGATAAGGGGAGAAGAGACTCCTGTCTATACAGACTCTCTGCTTACGGCATTCATAAATCAGTATGGTTTATCAGAAGATTTCTTTTTGAACCTCAGAAAAGGGGATCGTTTATATGCGGAGAAGAAGTATGAAGAATCAGCAGCAGTTTGGGAGGGACTACTACAACTCACGACTCAGTCTTCTGATTTGCAACAGCTTAATATCTGGCTTACTTATTATGCAGCGATTTCTTGGGGGAAGGCGGAAAATTTTATTCAAGCGGTTACCTTTTTTGATCAGAGCTTGGAGTTCAATGCCAATAGAACCGAAAAACAGTTATACGACAATGCAGAGTTTTATCTGATTCTTACCTTGCTGAAGGTAGAAGGAAAAGAATCTGAAAGAGCGAGAGCATTACTGAATAAGGTAGCGGATGATCCTGTGCATGCCTATGAAAAGCAAGCGAAAGAGATTCAGAATCTATTGTGAGGAATCCTTTCTATTCCTGCGTAAAAAGATGAAAAGTGCAAGGAGTAAGATCGCGAAAGCAAACCCTACCATCAGATATGTTTGGTAATCAATAGGTTTATAAGTAGTGATAGGGTCTTGTCTCCCAATATGGATAAATGGTGCCCAATAATAGGGGTGATACTTACTGAGCGTATTTTGTCCCAAACCCAGGTACCGAAGCTTGGCTTGCTGAAGCGCAACATCTTTAGATACCCCTTTTGTAAGCGCTTCATAAAAGAGTTTCATGATTTGAGAAGTAGAGAAATCATTGACTGCCCATAGGCTGGAGACAAGACTTGGGCACTTGGCCATTGAAAAGGCTTTAGATAAGCTCATCAATCCTTGTCCCCGACGATAAACTCCTGCTTCTGATTCGCACATGGATAAGACGACAAGTTCTGCTTGAATATCCATATTCATGATTTCATAAGTATATATGGCCCCATCAAGGCCCACCTGCTGCGCAGGATGATAAAACATCATGCCTGAATACATGGGGTGGAGGTCATTGATGAAGCTATGCATGGCAAGATGTACGATCCGTGCTTGTGGGGCTATTTGTTTATAGTTCTCCTCGGTAGCGATAGAGTCGATCAGTAGAGCAGAGGAGGCAGAATCGAATAATCTGTAGATTTCAAGCAGCTCTTTCCGTGCATTGTCAAGTTCTGGTAATTCTTCCCATTTTACAGTTGGTGACAGTGTATTGCGGGAAGCCCATGTTCCTGGGGAGAATTTTTTGGGGTAATAAGGAGCAAAACCTGCAAAATCCAGAGAACGTACCTTCGAATTGTCTATTTGGAGTTTGCTCTGCCGAATCCATGCTTCCAAAGCGTAGGCATAGGATATGGGATATCGCTTCAGAAGATACTCCAATCGATTATAATTGATCGTAGACCCATCAGGCAGACTTGATAGAAGGATCTCAAAGGGGATATATGTCAAAGGGCCATCTGGTACTATGAGGATAGATTCTGGATTGAATTTTTCGATAGGCGAGCTGAGCAGTTCTTTGTAGATATAATAGGCAGAGGTGGTAAACTGAGCGAAGCCTTGCTCCTGACCCACTTGGGTATGGAGAGGAGGCGAAGTCAGGTTGTTTTTGAGCCTTCCAATATGGAAATCTAATGAGTCCTTCAATGAAATAGAGAATAGATCTATTTTATTCGAAGTAATTCCCAAGCCAAGGATCATTTCTTGTCCCCAGAAATACTCAATGGCTAGTTGTCCTTTTCCCAAAGTGCGTTGTAGGGAGGACAACTTACCTCGTGCGGCGTCTTGCTGCCGCAGAAAACTATACTTTGCGGAAAAAGAAGAGATAGAGTCCAAAAGACTATTATGGGCGTTTTGGACGGTATATAATTGTGCTTGGAGAGCTTGCTTATTTTCCTTCATCTCAGGTTGGGAAAACTTGACAGAAGCAAGTTGCTGTTGCATCTCGTAGATGGACAGGTTGAGGACTTTTTCCCTTTCGAGAAGTTCCGCAGGAATCATCTCAAGGGTGGCTGCCTCGTCCTGTAGCATGGATTCCATCAGCAAGAGGGACTTACTTTTTTCGAAGATCTCGTAGATTTTATTCCCTTGATCAGGTATAGGAATAAGCTGCCTCTGCCAGTTTCTGCATAAAATCTTGAGGGCAATCTCATAGGTTTCATAGCCTGCTTGAATCAAGTTCAACTTATCATCTCCAAGGTGATAGCTCCACTTGAGAGAATCCAGGAGATGGATGGCCCAATCCGCTGTATACCAAGTCATTTCTAGTTCCTTAGGGTTTTGTTGGTATAGGTACTGAGCCTTTGCTGTGAGAGCAAATAAGAGTTCCCGCCGATCTTCCAGGGTTTGAGGTATGAAGAAGGGAGCCTTACTAGGCTCTTGGGTTGCTTGTCCTAAGGTGAGGATTTGGATGCTTGCATCGAGCTGGGTCAAGGCATCTTCTAGTTGGGACTGACTTTGCAGGATATTGGCCTTCTTTCTTTTGACTTTGACTACTTTGTAAGATTGCCCACCATATGTGTCGAGGCGGAAATTTTCTAACAACTCAAGATAATACAGGGCAGAGTCGGACTGGCCTTGCAGTTGGGCGTAGTCTGCTCGGATTCTGTAGATCCTTTCGAGTAGTTCATTTTTTCGTATCCCGTGCAGCGTTGCTGCCTTTTGTAAATAGACTCCTCCCTCCTTTAGGGAATCTTCTCCGAAGGATAGATAATAATCTGATAGCGCGAGGAATGTGGTTGTGAGACGATCCTGGTTTGTCGTGGAGGAGAAATCTTGTTTGTACCTGGGTGAATGAAAGTTTAATGCTTTAAGGTAGTAAGACTTAGCTTGAATAGGATCTCCCCTGAGCATATGGGTGTCTCCAATGTGCTTGTAAGCCATGCCAATTTTATCGGCATTTTTTAGGCTAGTAAGGTACCCAAGATATTGCAGAGCTTTATCATAAGCTCCCAGATCTCGGTAGATAATTCCCATTCTTATGTAGGAAGATTGCAAATCTCTATACTCATAAAAATTGATTGTATCTTGTTCATACTTTTCTTCTAAATCTGTGAGTAGTCTCTGAGTTATGTTAATGGCTTTATCAAAGTTTCCGCTGTACGTATGACATAGACTCAAGTTTTGAAGCCATTGCCGTTTGAGCCATTCATAATCCAAAGGGATACTATCCTTCCATCTGTCTAATAAAATTTGGCAATCCTCTAAATGCGCAAAACCTGTGATCAAATCAATTCTACTACAAGCACAACTTCCTTCATAGATTAGAGAGTGAATTTTGTAAACTTTAGCGTAATTACCCTCTCCAAAATTATATAATTGAGTAGCATATTTCTCAGTTGAATCTCCATCTATGTAGCAGAATGTTCTGAGCTTTTGATAGATCTGAGAAACACTTTCATTCTCTTGACCCTTAAGATGGCAAAATACCAGAAGTAGTATTGAAAATGATAGTCCTTTGTAAAGCTCTGTTTTGTTCATGTCCAGAAATAGGAGCAGTGGAAATAATAGTGATAATTATTTTGATATGGGTTGATTACTAACGATTTGGGCGTCAAAGGTTATCAATTCATATGAACCTTTTGAATCCAAACTCACTTGTACTTCAACTGAAATTCCTTTAGTTCCTCTTAGGGCTAGATTGCTCAGAAAAGTGGGATCCCATTTTATAATTCCCACGTTATATTTATCGCCCTTATATCTAAACGATCTATGTGTAGCTTTCACTTCGATGGAGCTGAAACCTACTCTCACAAGTCTCTTTCCATCTAATCGATAAATTTCTACTCTATTTATCGTGCTTCTTTTGTTTGGTGATGAAAAGCGAATGTTTTCAAGGATTCTTATATTCATGCATGCTGGATTACCAACTGGAAGAGGGTAACAAGGATCTGAATTAGGTCCACCTATTTCTCTTTCTTGTAATAGCCTATCATCAGAAACGATAGTTTCATATAATTCATTGGCAATAAATCTACAATTATTGATACAGTTGATGTACTCAGGAGAATCTAAAGGGAAATTTGTTTCACAAAAATTTTCACAACTTTGGTTTGTAGTGGCAACGCTGTCTGCAACTTGAAAGTAACGTATTGTAGTTGCAATAGAATCATTTACAAGACGATCTCTTTCTTCACTAGGCAAAGTAATAGTGAAGTATAGGGTCCTAACTGCTTCACAGCTACTTAATCCAGAGATTATCAATAAGCTGAAAAAAAAACTTACTATCTTTAACTTAAAACTATTCATAATAATGATTTAATGTTGGCTAATCATTCTTACTATAGTATACTGTGACAGTGTAAGATGTCACATAAAATTTAAATATTTATGAACCGAAATTAAAAATGTCCTCCATACTTTCTTCTGCTTATCCACCTATTTCCTCCCCAATTCCTCTATCCCCTCCAGTAGCCGATCTAAATCTCCCTTTACATTGTACAAATTCGGCGTCACCCGCACGACGGTATCTTCCTTCAGCCTGCGGATCACCGTGAATACCCCAAAGTCCTCATCCAATCGTCTGACGACTTCTTTTGCCTCGACTCCTTCGATCTTGAAGCTCGCCAAAGCACAAGACTGTGCCACATCCGTAGGGGTCGTCACCTGCACACGATCCATGGCCCGCGCCTGCGCTGTCCAATAATTTTGTAGATACCGCAGCCGCGCCTCTTTACGTGGGATGCCCACCATCTGATGGAAGGCTGCGGCCGCTCGCAGCGTCATAACCACAGGCGTAGCTGGCGTGCCGTAGTGCCCCAATTTGCGGATGTCATCTTCCTTTCTCCTAAAGTCCCCAAACAAGGGCCGGATGTCCTGAATGCGTTCTTTTTTAACATACATTAGCCCCGCGCCTAGCGGATTGCCAAACCATTTGTGGAGGTTGACCCCGACGAAGTCCGCGCCGAGATCGGGAAGCCGATAGTCTAGCTGCGCAAAGCTATGGGCCGCATCGACGATGACCTCGATCCCCCGCGACCGCGCGAACGCAGCAATGGCTTGGACAGGTAAGATCTGACCCGTGAGGTGCGTCAGATGGGTTAGGAGGATGCCTCGGGTCTGAGGGGTGACAGCGTTTTGATAGAGCTGAACAATCTCCTCCCGATCTTTTGGTAGCAAGGGTACATCTACAAATTTCAAGACGATGCCTTGCTGCTGTTCCAACATCTGAAAAGTCTCGATCATGCTGTGGTAGTCATGATACTGAAGGATGACTTCATCGCCCTTTTTCCAGTCGATTCCTTGTATGAGGATGTTGAGCGCCTCCGTCGCATTGCGTGTGATGAGGAGTTCATCGGGAGAGGCCCCCGCAATCTCTGCCAAGGATGTCATGATCTCAGGGAAGTCTTTCTGATAGAACTCTTGTCGCATATACTTGGAAGAGAGGCTATTGACTTTCTGAATGTTGGCTTGGTAAGCTTGTAGGACGGAGCGAGGCTGCACACCGAAGTAGCCATTTTCCAGATTGATGAAATCAGAGGAGATGTCGTAATGCTTCTGGGCAAATTTCTTCCAAAAGCCCTCATCATCTGGCGAACCCTCTACTGGAATTGACACATCATGTAAGGGAGCCACATCATGTGCCCAGCTCAGAAAAGGGCTTGCTATAAGGGAGAGACCCAAACCTTTCAATACATTTCTTCGATTCATCGTCTAGGATTTATTCGCTTTAGTAGGAAGTTACAGCCATAGCATGGAAAATGCGAAGAAATCTCATAAGGATATATTCTAATAGTGATTATCACGAATGAATTCAGATAGGATTTACTTTCTGTGTGGAGACGCGCTATGTAGAGACGCGATAAATCGGTATCTCTACATAGGAAATACGAAATCCACTCATTCGTGATAATCGTAAATATTAAAATATTTAAATACGACTAGCCAAAAGGTATTTTCTCCTGAAATAGTTGCGAATAATCAGGGGTAATCTCTCTATTCCCTCCTATGCATACTGACTAGGTTTGTGTACATAATCTTCAAAAAATCAAACACTTCTATTATGCAAAAGCAAACCGTAAATCATGGCGAGGGGAGTCAGACACTAGACCAGTATATCTCCAAGCTCATGACAGATGACGATGCGTTGAAGGCCTTCTTATCAGATCCTACCAATGGTGGAGCAGAGTATGGAATTACCAAGGCTGAGCGTGCCGTTTTGCGTCGGGTATTGGCTCATCTAAGCAACAACTCGAAAAATGGCTACGGAATCGCTCGTCAGATGGATTCTTATCGCCGTTCGCTTCGTCTATTACAAAATGTTCTGCACAGACACTCTGCGATCCATACAGCAATGGTTGCCAGTAGTGACGATGAAACCTACCACATTCGGATTTATTTTACAGGCGATTTTTCTTCTCCAGGAGCGCCTTATAGTGATCCTGCCAAGGCCTACCAGACATATGTATCTTACACGGAATCTGGAAGTTTTTCTACCTTGGGGGAGGCCATGCAATTCAATAATGCACCCGCAAAATCGAATGGTAAGATATTCACTGTACAGCTCAATAAGTCTGTGACTGATAAGAATGGAGCTTCTGGTACACTAAAAGAATACAACGCGATTTGCTTACCAGATCCACTAAATGGCAATCAGCTAGAGTGGTATATGCTTTCCTTTCAGCTTGAGGGCTTCACAGACTCAGCGTTCCCCAATATCAATGGTACGTACGTGTTGCCTTACAATGATGTTAAGGAGCGCGATCCTTTCTGGTACTTCTCTTTAGACGGGCAAGCTATTAGCCCCACCTCCAAGCAAGGATACAATTACTTCTTGACTGACAATGTGATACAAGGAGACAATGCCGAGAGTTTTGTGGACTTCCAATTGAATGGATCCACTCAAATAGATTGGCAGCCGATCGCCGCAGACATGGATTATGGCTTTGCGCCTTGCTTCCAAACAGAAGATACACCGATCTTACTCGGTATCTCATTACTGAATCAGACAGTGCCCCCCAGCCCACCCACACAGTTTTACACGAAGACGACCAGCAACGTCGTGATTCCTGAAGGTAAAACGATCATGCTAGCAGCGAATCCAGATGGTACAGGGAAGGTATACGTAGATGATGGCGTCTATATTACTGTGGGGGGAGAGACTGTCTACGAACACGACTACAGCAACGGATGCAGCGGAGTCGTCACACCTACAGATCCAGTAGATGTGACCGCCAACTTTAAGCCATATGTGGGCCAGACGATTACGATTGTGACTACTTACAAGGATCTATGCGGAGCTGTCGGGAGCTCTTCAGGATACTTCTTGGTGTTTAAGTAAGGTAGCAACATATCATAATAGGGGCAGTCCGTTTGGGCTGTCCTTTATGTTGGGAGTGCAAGTCCACTCATTCACCCAAGAAACTCCCTATTTCCTCATAAGAGAATCCTCTCGGCAGTGGTTGGCCATTCACTAACAAAAAAGGTGTATGGGTAATGGAAATTTTCTCTTGCCAAGCTCGGTAGTAGGCTAGAATGGTTTCTATTTGAGCATCGTCTCTCTTCTCTTCTTCCTGTGCATAAGCTTTTAGCCATTCATGAGAATCTTTTTTCTCCTGACTATACCAATCTTCGATTCTCCGAATAACTTTCATTGAACCTGCTTGTTTGAATGTAGAGAGCAGAAAGCGAGCCCAGCTACATGACAGTTCCTCTTTGTATCCTGTTTGTAACAGCCTGACGACAACCTGAATCTCTGATGGCCGAGTAGAGTAGAGGCCCATGAGTTCATGAAAGGCTTTCCCACAGTGTGGACAAGAGGGGCTCAAGACGATGATGAGGGTGTGTCGAGCTTCATTGTCAGGATCTTCGATGACAATTTCTCCTGCCATGATGGGATCGGAGGGTTCCATGGTTCGCTGTGATAAGCCAGCTCTGACTCTGGGGGATCGCGCATATAACTGGAGCTGGGCTTTGAGTCTCACACGCGATTCTACGCTTACTGCCAACAATTTATAGCCCCAGAATCCGATGATTGGGATTCCCACTCCCAGGCTTAAGAAGAGGAAATCTATCAACGTAGGTGACGTTTCACCCTTTAGATAAGAAAATAAAAGTCCTCCTTCGATCCATAGTAAAATCTGGATGGCCGTGCACATGAGGCACCAAGTTTTAGCTACAAACCCCTGGTAATACAACGAGAATAGTGTGTAGGGCAAAGCGAGTAGATTTCCTACAGCAAGACATTGAAATAGAAAGTTTGGGTTAGGAGAAGCAAGTAGTAAGAGCGAAAGCAAGGTGCCTGCCGAATAGTAGATCATTCCAAGATCTGTGACCTTTAGCCATGGCAATAGATAGGCTCCTTTTGAGGAGAGAATGGGCTGGCATTGTACCCTACTTCCCATGTCACATAGACGATCCAAAATCGGATGATGATGGGTACTACTTTTTTGATAAAGTCCCACGCATAACCCCAGACCTAGCAAATGAACAAGTAGGAGTAGGAACCAAGAGGTGAATGCTGTAGATAATAAGGAAAATGCAGTATAGAGGGACATTCCCAAAATGAGGATACTTCCAACAATCAGACTGATCTTCTGCATACGCGTCAACAATCGCCGTTCTTCATAAAAGGTGCCAGAAGATATACGGGTATAATCGGTAGTTTCAGCAAAAATAGCAATGCCTGTCCACCGCGCTCGGAATGTCTCCAAACTCAGGACTTCACATCCAGTTTCAGGCTCCCACGTTTTGATGGTTTGTTCTGAAATCTCAATAACCACAGCTAGGCGATCTTGCGTAAGTTGCGCGATAAAAGGTCCTTCTAGATCTTGAAGATGGATCTGGTCTAGCTCCATGGTCAGATTGGCTATCCGCATTTCATCCAAAGTATCTGTAATGGCTTGTAGACTTGGGTTCAAGGGATGGAAGGAAAGAGACTCCAAAAGGTAAAAGGGGTCAGCATCGACTTCTAATTCATTCAGAAAACGTTGAACGAGGGCTTTCATGTATTGTGAGAAATCAAGATACCTCATATTTTGTGCTGTTTAGTTTGCCAAGTAGCTGTGTAGGGATCATAGCCACATATAGTAGTATGGATGTAGGGAGCTTGCGGTTGAGGAATATGGGTACTTTTGATTACGCTAGGTTGGGGGATTCTTGCATCTAGGCACATATACCGAAACTCACAGTCTTTACAGACCTCGATTTCATCCTTTTTGATGCGCCAAAGGAATTGAATCGCAGGATGATCTGCTGCTTTCTGAAGCGGAATCTCCCAAAAATATCCTGCGGATTCAGAAGCGTGGGGAGCGGCCTTGACTAGTCCTTTAGTATCGATGCATATCTGACCATTGAAATAGGGATGAAAATGTTGGGCCTCGGTATATAGGTGAACATTGACGGTGAAAGAAGCCAGAGATGCCCTGCCGCCGATCTCGATTGCGTACTTTCGAAATGATTCAAGGTCTCCTTTTTGCAAGGAGAAAGAAGGCGTTTGCTGGATTATGGACAGGTCCTGAACCTCGGGTGTGACCAGCAATAGATGCCTGATTCTAGGTTCATCTCTTGACCATGCGCGTGTAGGGGGAAGTAGGGTTAAGTCCTCGGTATATGCCATCATATCCAGAGGGCTAAAGTGAGGATATTCTTCAAAAATGATGGAAGCAAGTTGTTGGCATGTGTCTTTGCCCATATGTGCGAGCAACCGAATCTCTAACCCGATCGGATATGTGGAGGGGAAATAGTCCAGTCTGTCCCGAAGGGCTGTTAGGTCAGGTGTCGTAAGATCTATGATTGCGCGTGTACAAGCTGCTGGGCGACTCCATTTTAGGGATATAGAAGGAAACAATGCTTGCTCATCAAAATTACAGATGAAGGCGAGATCATGTTCGACTAAATATTCGATATACTCCTCAATAATGGAGCGATTTTCTTCGCCATATTGTTCAAATAATCCTTCCAAAGGTTGTGCTTTCGCCTCTTTTAAGAAATGAGCCAATGACAGAGGAATAAAGAAATAGGTTCCTCTTTGGAGATCGTAGATGACAGCTTGCCGCGCCCCCTCTACCAATTGGCAGTTTGCATGTAACATGAACGCGGTAGCCTTATGCATGAGATGATGGTTCTGTGGTGGGAAATAAACTACTGATGGGTTTGGCAAATCGAGGATTTAATTTCCATGAAGGGGGAGGATCATGTTTGGAATCACTTTTGGGAAAAACAGATGGATAAAGAAAAGGAAGCGGGAGATGTCCATTTCTCGCTTCAGTTACTAACTCTTTGGCTAATTTTTCTAAGGATATAGTTTTCATGCTAGTATGGGGGTGAGTTGGGGAGAGCTTACGGATTTTTGCACGAGATATTGGGCGATTTTTTCCTCCAAATAATAATTGCATGGATAGGACACCATACCAAATTGTCCCTCAGGATTGACTTCGAGGAAGTAGTATGTTCTCGACGGAGTAACCAATAGATCAATAGAGCCTGTATCCATGTCGAGTTCGACCATCAGACGATGGAGCTTTTGCGTGATGTCATCTGGCAGTTGAAAAGGAACTACACGATTAGGTTTCTCCTCATTATATTTTCGAAAATCAACGGCTGTTTGAGCATCGACCTGGGAGAAGATCGCCATAGAGTAAAACTGAGAATCAACATAAAAGGAGCGAACTTCAATCCATTTTTCTATCTGCTTTTGAAATAGAGAAGGGAAAAAGGTTGTGGGTAAAGTAGAGAGATCTTCTGCTTTTACAGGTTCTGTATAAGCCATCAGGGTGGCTCCTTCTTCCGTAGCCATGATGGAGTGATACGTTGACTTGGTAATGAGGGGTTGGTGCGTCTCATAGAAATCTAACAAAGCCTGTTTTTGAGTAGTCAAGAGGGTAGGAGGGATCTTCAAGCCGTGTTGGACAGCAAGATGGAGGATCTCTAACTTGTTGATCTGGGCATGCTTTTTCTTTCCCAATACCACAGGGACAGTTGCCAGTAGTCTTCGCTGTACGAAATCGCCTATGCTTTTGAGTTCTTCATTGAGATGATGGCGTAGTCCTGCTTGGAAGTGTCCCTCAGGTGCTTTTAGCGCTAAATTCTGTAGCAGAAAAATGGTCCTTCTAAACCATACAGCCTGAATCTCATTCAATCTTATCGGTTTCCCATCTACAGCTATTAGACTTGATCCTATCGGCCTCAGATTGAGGACATCTAAAACTGTCTGCTCCGTAATCCAGATGACAGGTACTGCATATCGGGTGAGCCAATGACATACTTCTCTCGCAGATACATCCTGGCTTTCGGAGAAAATAAGGATCATAAGGTGGAGGTGTAAATTTAAAGAAGCTTCTCTATCGAAATCTAAAATTCTGGTATTGAAAAAAGGACATGTTCCTCGAATACATCCTCAATCTTTCACATGCAGTGCCATGTGGACGCCGTATCTTACTCTGACTCCTTGAGGCTCTTTCATCAGATAGGGTTGGGATGCCATAGTCAGTAATTCTGGAGAGACTTCTAGTTCCTCTATCATATAGTCGTAGATTTGCTTGAGCCCTTTTTGATACTTTTGTATGTCTTCTATGTTCTCGTCAGGATAGCGAAGAACGATAATTTGAGCTGTTCTTTTGTCAAAGGGATGATTTCTTCGATTATATGTGTGGGGACCGAAAAGCAAGCCATAGGGCCATAATTTATGTTCTATGAAGGAACCCAAAGAAATCATTTGAAGAAGACTTTTCTCAAGATTTACATTTCCCTTTTTATTGTACTGGATCAGATGGAGCTTACCTGTACCAATCCATTTGGCAGAGTCAACCGCAAAGAATACGTAATGATTTTGCATAATTACCATGGGGTCCATCCAACTACTTTTCCCCCTTTGGGCAGAATGGATCATGTGATGGAGGTAAAATAAGTTACCAGCCTCATCTTCTTCATGCAAAACAAGCACATCAGGCTCTAGTTCATGGTAGCCATGAACGTCACCTCCTGGCCATCCATTTTGACTCACATACTGCCTGAGCCAGTTTTGATTCCGTTGATCTGCCTTCGCCAATGCCTGATCATTTTCCTCTGATCGATCTGCAAGGTATGTCCATCTAGTATCTTGATCCTCTGAAACAGCCAGAACGAGTTCTTTCCTAAATTGTGTATCTACTTTGGCAAGGTAAGTTGGCTTATCGCCCAAATAATCCTCCATCACAATGGGCAGGATCCCTGCAAAAAAGTTTGCCAGTCGCATAGCCCGTTCAGGATAATAGGGCAAGGAGTAGAGATCCTCCTCTGGTATGTAGCTCTCTTGCCAGTCCAGTACTTCCTGTGGCCATATATCTCCCAATTCGAATCCTTTGGAGATGAAATACAAGGCAGAGTCTGTTTGACCCAATTTGTAATAACTCATGGCCAATAATTCATACTTCCACTGAAGTGTATTGATGTCATCTTTTTGTGCAAGGGGATCGTCGAGTGTTAACGAAACAGCTTCTGCGTAGTTCTTCTCATAGAAACGATTTGTCGCTTCTCTGAGAACACTGGTACGCTGACAATACGTTGTAAGTGTCATATGTGACTTACATGCTGTAGTGCATGAAAGTAAGGACAAACAGAAAAGAATGAAGATGTTCCTGTCCATTTACAAAAGGAAGTATAGCTTGATATATGCGAAGAAAACTCCCTTTAGACTGAAAAGAATAAAGGGAATCAAAGGTTTAGCCACCATTTCTAGGCAACGGCATGGGAATGGATGTCCCTCCTCCGCTGGGCGGACAGGCAAAGAATGTTGTCTCATTGTCATCCTGGATATCGCATTCGCCTGTACTCCTTTTATAGGTATTAGTAGGAAGGCCCCCGAGTATCTGGCGCATCTGTTCTTTGTCGAGTTGCTGAACGCGTTCGTTTTTCTGAGCGAAGGATCGAATCTTTTCTAGTTTCATGAATTTGCGGTTGTTAGCGTTTCAATTTTCACATTGGGGAATGTTTGTTCAATTTATCGATCGTCACTCTCATAATATGAGAGTAAAGGTGTTATTTGATCGAAAAGTGAAATATATTTTTTGTTTTCAGTTCGGTTGTGTGAAAAAATAGCCCAAAGGACCATGAATCCCTTGGGCTACAAACTATGACCTTACACCTCCCACTACTCATCCCGCACGCGTACACGCAACATCCCCGAAGTCTTCAAGGTCGAGCGCAATTGCAAGATCTGCTGATTGACCCCATCATCGACCATGATGGAAGCAGTATTGGGAGGGGTGCCTCCTAGATTCAAGGCATACAAGATGATGTAGTTGTTGCCAGGCTCGAAGGTGTACTCGATCGCATAGCGCTGCTTTTCTAGTCTATATTCTTCTAGTAACCATTGTCCATTGACATTCACCGATACCGTGTCATTGTCCATCGCCCCATGATCCCACAGATAGATGGTAGCCGTGCGTCCTTCGATTTCTACAACCTTCTGGGAAGAAACACGTCGATTCCGCAACTTTTTGGGTTCTCCCGAAGCTGTATAAGCTATGTCAGTGTCCGTTTCCTTCTCTGGCTCGCGGATAGCTTCAGGTGCGGGGGGAGGCAAGTTCTCTGGCAAGGGCTGTACGTCAGCCACCGTGATCGCGCGCGAACGCATGGGATCTTCATCACAACCGATCACCTGTCGAGGCTGAGACAGCCGCTCACAAGGACCATTGGTGATCTGAACCTGATAAGTACCCGTCTCATCCGTTTCGATGAAATACTGGTTGGTATTGGGAAGGGGGAGTCCGTCCTGGTACCACTGGTAGCGATAGTCGGTGCCCTGCCGTGTGACAAGCGTGATTTTGTCTCCTTTACAAATCTCAATAGACTCCCGCTGAAAACGACCATCTGGGAGACCGTATTTGAGGAGGAACCCTTTGGACTTGCTCGTCAGGTCAAACTGTGCGCCAGGGAAGTCTTTGCCCTTGCTCAAGCCTGTGATCCAGACGCTGCCTTTGCCATCGCCGATGATGGCAGGATGGGAAGGAAATTCAGTGACTGCCTTGTCTCCCTTCCAGATGACTGCCTGCTTGTCTAACTTGTTGAGATGGACGACGAAAAATGTCTCATCTTGGGCGACGCCTGCAATGTATACTTCCCCCTTGGTACCCCCTACACGCGAAGTCACGGCAGAAGATTTGCCAGGAGTCTTGAGGGCTTTTTTCCAGCGAAGTCCACCCGAAGGATCCATCGCCCAAAGCTCTCGATTCAAGGAGAGGTAGCTGTAACCAGCTGGATCGACATAAAAGGAACCTGTCCGCTGTCGCGTACGCTCAGTGGCGATGCGCTGCACCCATTTCATCTTGCCTTTGGCATCAAACTTTGCCAGGAAGTAGTTCTCTCCTTTGAGAGAGGCGCGAAGGATCTTGCTGCGGAAGTTGGCGATGACGCGAAACGGCCCCGCCAAATACACGTTCCCATTTTCATCTGTCTGCAAACTGTTGCCCATGTCTCCACGTAGGTTGTCCATCGCAAAGGTCTGTACCCACTGCAATTCTCCTGTTGGCGTATAGCGCGCCAGGAATAATGACCCTCGATCAAAGGGCGCATATTTTTTCGATCCTAAATAAAGTGTATCCTCGTATCTCCCCGCAGTATAAATATATCCCAGATCATCTACCGTCATCCCAACAATGCCAGACATCTCCCGATCTTTGGTCCATTTAAGATTTCCTGATTTACTGTAGCAGCTCAAATATCGGGCATCATCTGCGACAATCAGATCCCCTCTAGGGGTGGAGGCAAGATAAGCCTGTGTCCCTGCAGGGATTTTCGTTTCTCCCCAACTCCCCCGACTCAATCCCTCGGGCGAAAAGGCATAGACAGCCAGCTTAGAGGTTTTACTTCCAGGCTTACTCGCCAGAATGTAGGTCTCCCCTTTTGTGCCCAATGCCACTTCATGAATCAAGGTGGAGGCAGTACTCTGAGGAATTTTATTGGTCCAGAGCCAATGTGGGAGCGCAGCACGTCCCGTCAGGGCTGTATCCTTGGCAAGGAAGATGTCAGGATCCTCAAATCGATTGACTACAAGGGGGTTGGAAATGGACTTGCACTGCCCCAGGGTGATTTCTACTGTGTATGTCCCAGGTCGCTGCGCCCAGTAGATGGATCGCTTGGCGTTGGGAAGGTCCAGGCTGTTGTAACGCCATTGAAACTGTGTACCATCCTTGGTGACAGCCTTTAAAGCCACAGAGTCATCTACACATAGAATATCTGAAAGTGCTTCTAGCTTTGCCTCTGGTGGATCGACAAATTTGACTTCTCTCTTGATAGAGGTATCTCTACAGGTCGGCGTAGTGCGAACCAGTTGATAGAGTCCTGGTGTACTGACAGTGAGTCTTCTTCTTTCCCCGCCTCGGACAGGACTCCCATTTTTGAGCCATTGATAGTTCATCCCAGCTCCTGGTAGAAAGCCGCCTTCCAATTCTAGTGTTTCCCCTGTACAGACTGTCAGATCTCCTTCTGGATAGATGTTTACTTCGCAGTCTTCAAGGTCCAAGCGATAAATGTCATTTCCTCCCTTTCCCCCTTCTCTATCAGAGCCCCAATAAGCCCACTTGCCGTCACGTGTAAGGAAAAAGTCAAATTCGTAGCCTGAAGTGTTGATGGGAGCTCCCAAGTTTACGGGTTCTGACCAGTTACGCCAAGTATCATCTAGTCGATAGGAGACGAAAATATCGTGTTCTCCACTTCCTCCCCGTCCATTTGAGTTGAAATAAAGTGCTTTTCCATCGGGTGTGAGGAAGGGGGCATCTTCATCTTTTTCGGTGTTGATCATCGGCCCCATATTCACGGGCTTGTGCCATGCGGTATCATTTTTGGGAAAAGAGAGGTACAAATCAGAACCTCCATAGTTGGTTTTTCCCTCATTTACTAACACCATCACTCGCTGATCACTGAAGTAAAAGTCTTTGTAATCGCCTTTGTATTGAAAACCTTTGATGTAGACAGGAAATAAACGGGACCAGTAGCCGTCCGAGTTACGGAAAATATAGCCCACACCATTTGGACCTGCACCATAGTTGTTTGAGACCATCCAAAGGGTGTCGTGGTCAGGAGAGACCTGCCATACAAATTCCTGCCCTCTGGTGTTTAAAGGTACTTTGAAATGTTCGGGATAGGACCAGCCACTTCGAAAGCCTTGAGAGGCGTACCAGATGTCCCCTGGATCGTTGGGACCTCCAATGTTATCGGGTGTTTTTCGTCGCCAGAAGTAGAGCGTAGAACCATCATCTGAGAGGACGGGTTCACGTTCTTCATAGGAAGAGTTTACGGCCAATGACAGTGCCTCCTGTGCGGAAAGTGGGCTGAGATTTCCCAGAAGAATCGATAAGAGAAAAGAAGTAGAAAGTGAAAATAAGGAATACAAGTGTCTACGTTTGCTAGAGAAACCGCTATTTTTCATATGCAATGGTATTCATCTATGGCTTGAAATGGGTAAAGATATTCTACACAACAAAGGTGCTAAGCTTTTATCTGTGAGCCAAAATTATAGGTTGAATCTGCAAAAGGGGGAAGAGTAGAAGGTGTAAACTATTTCTGGGTAATGGGCAATAATCGAGAATCTGCTAAGGCGGCCGTACGATGACCTACGGTCTGGAGGTAATCTTCATCTTGGGCAAAGGCCATGAATCGTGCTACCGATGGATGTTCGACCAAGATGACGGTATCCCACTGCTCTGCCTCAGGCCCGATGAGAAAATGACGGCTTTTTCCAAAAAATAATACCTTACTTCCTGCCTTTTCCAACAAGGGGATAGTGGCATCCATATACAATTGATAGGCTTCCCATCCCGAAATCTCCTGTTTGGGTTGGAGGTGGGGAAACTGACGGTAGTTTGCAACAGGCTTAAATTTCAGTAAGTTGAGCATGACGACTTTGCCTTTATCGTGAAAAGCCTGGTAAAAGCGTTTGCCCGTATCTTGTGTTGCTTCGATGTATGCTTCCATTTGGATCTAAGTAGGTTAATTTTTCAACAGCTATTTATTTACCAACGAAAAGAGAGAATTTTTTGTAGGAGGAATGTCGGCATAGATACCCATTTTGAAATATATCTTTTTTATTCGACCGCTTATTCTTACGAATTAGGGTAATCTATGGTGAACCTCCTTTTTTGCGGTAGTACTACAAAGAACTACGATACAGCATACGAGGAATACAAGAATCAGGCTGAGATTTGGTACACAACAAGCAGCGATTTTATACTTCATTTCGTCAAATGACAAACAATAGCTACAACCAGACTTTAGGAATTTATATGAAGATCAAAAGATACGGGAGCTTTCTCTTTTTCATCATGCTACTCACTCAGGGGGGATATGCACAAAAGACAGACTATGTACCTGGAGAGTTGCTAGTTAAGCTATATCATGGAGAAAAATGGGCGGATCACCAGCTAGAGGTCGGACAAAGAAGGCTGTTTCTCCAAGCGAGAAAATGTCTTTCGGAGCCGATGGATATCTACTTGATCACCTTCGATCCACGGATGGATGCAGATCTGGTCCGCCGCCAACTCCGCAAGGAACCCCAAGTGGCCGCTGTTCAGCTCAACCATTATGTCACTTCTCGCCACACTCATGCGACTTTTCCCAACGACACAGAATTTTCCAGTCAGTGGCATCTACATAATACAGGTCAGATCGGGACTGCCGATGCAGACATAGACGCACCTGAAGCCTGGGATCTGTATACTTCTAGTCAGACTGCTTTAGGAGATGAAGGCGTGGTGGCTGTCATTGATGACGGTTTTGATCTCAATCACAGTGATTTGAACTACTGGACCAATGACCAGGAAATACCTAATAATGGAATAGACGATGATCAAAATGGATACATCGACGATTTTTTAGGGTGGAATGCCTACAACAGTACAGGTTTTCCGACCATAGCCCAGCATGGGACGCAGGTAGCAGGTATCATTGGAGCGAAAACGGACAATCAGCTGGGTATAGCAGGGGTAGGGTGGGGGATTCCCATCATGGCGGTAGGGGGTGCTTCATCCACAGAGTCGGTCGTGGTGGAGGCTTATAATTACATCCTTCAGCAGCGGATCTTGTACGAGCAGAGTCAGGGAGCGAAGGGGGCTTTTGTAGTAGCTACCAACGCTTCCTTTGGTGTGGACTTTGGCACCCCTCAAAACTTTCCTATCTGGTGCTCAATCTATGATAGTTTGGGTGCATATGGGATCATGAATATTGCGGCAGCGATGAATATCGGGGCGAATGTAGATATGGATGGAGACATCCCGACGACCTGTCAGAGCGATTGGCTCCTCACGGTGACATCTACTAATGCAGATGACCAGCTCGTAACGAGCGCAGGTTTTGGACCTGTCCATGTGGATATAGCGGCTCCTGGAAACGGTATTTATACTACTTATGCCAGTGATGCTTATGGGCCGATTACGGGTACATCCTTCGCTGCTCCGCAGGTAGCAGGGGCTTACGCCTTGATGCTGGGCTACGCCTGCCCTTCCCTCGCCGTGCGCTACCGCAATGATCCCGCAGGAGTCAGCCTCTTGATCAAGGATCTGCTGCTCCAAAGCGTCGATACCTTGCCCACGCTCCTAGGAAATATCCTAAGTGAGGGCAGACTCAACGCTTTTCGGTCCTTGCAAGCCATCCAATCTGTCTGCGCCAATCTCGACACGACCTGTATCGCAGGATATAACTTGGTGGCTGATGTACGTAGTGATACCACAGCCCTATTGGCATGGCAGCAACTGGTCGATAGTGTGGAGGCTAAGGTGAGATGGCGAGTGCTGGGAGATACGACTTGGACGGATAGTGCCGTAGTAGATTCGCAGGCGTTGCTTATCTCAGGACTCAGTCGTTGTCAGATCTATGCAAGCCAAGTAGCCACTAAATGTGACAGTGGATGGAGTAGCTTCAGTCAGGCTATGATATTTGAGACGCTAGGCTGTTGTGTGGCACCCCAAAATCTGCAAGTGGAACAAACGTACCTCAATCCCTCTGGCTTGATATGGATCCTCAGGTGGGACAGTGTCTACTTAGCCAATGGCTACACCATCGAAGTGCAGGAAAGGTTCAGACCAGGTGTCAGGACCTTTCAGACCAATCAGGATTCTATCATTATAGACCGTATCAATCAGTGCCGTACATACGAGATCAGACTGTTTGCCAATTGTGATCTGCCTACAGTTGATACATTCATATTAGAAGTGAAGGCGCTTGGCTGTGGTCCCTGTGTAGATCTGGACTACTGTGAGAGCCGTGCGACACAGACGGACTTTGAGTGGATCGAGTCGATCGAGATAGCAGGAGATAAGCAGGTCACAGGTCAAGGGCCAGGGTACTCCCTGACTACGGATAATCTTTTTTCGTTTCCTTCTGGTTTCAAGCTACCAGTCGTTTTGACGCCTGGATTTTCGGGTCTTGCTTTTACAGAGGCTTGGCGGATCTGGATCGACCTAGATGGGAGTGGGACATTTGATTCTACAGAACTGGTCCTTGCGCCCGAACCGTCGAGTGGGGCGATTGTGGATACAATGGTCTTACCTTTAGATACATTTGACCTGGGAGAGTACAGGATGCGGATAAGTATGCGATGGGTAGGTTTTTCGGGGACTGATCGTCCACAGGCTTGTGGGGTATTTACCAATGGAGAAGTGGAGGACTATTGTATGAGCTTTTTTTTGATCAGCAATGACCGAGATAAATCTCTGTCGGGAAAGATCTTTCCCAATCCCTTCGAGGATCAAATAGAGGTGCAATCTGAGAGTCCCATTCAAGAAATTCAGATGTGGAATATCACAGGATCCCAGGTATTTCAGCAGTCTTTTTTGAGTGCCAAGGAAATTCAAATACCTACATCGCATATACCGTCTGGAATTTATTTCATCCAAGTGAAAACTGCCGCGGGGATCTGGCAAGAGAAGGTGGTGAGGAATTAAGTAAGTGGTCAGATGTTGAGACGTGATCCCGTAAGGGATTTTGCTACGCTCAAGACAAGGGACTTAAGGTGTTGCTTATGCCACCCTTTGAGGATTCAAAGCTTGTCCATTGTCTGGAAGGGACAGTGTCATATAGCATGTGGAGTTCAGTCCTATACCCATATCAATACCCATACCTAAATTCATCATTTCAAGCGAAAGGCCAATAGCATGTTCAACATCAACATGATCCCCGCTACGCCAAAAAGCATCGAGTCCAAGGCTTTGAATATTACACTCCCTACGATCAATCCGCAGATACTCGCCGCACTGCCCATGCTATTGGCATAGCCCTGGATCAAGCCCTGCTTACTTGCGTCTCCTTTGGTGCTTAGGATAGAGAGGTAGCTGGGCCACATGAGGCCGTTTCCTGCTGCGAGGATAGTTACGGCACCGTATACCCAAAAGCTACCCGCTACAGGAATCAAGAAGAAACTGATGCCAATCAGCAGACTGCCTAGGATGACCAAAAAGCCATCGCTCACACGTCGAGAGAGGAAGGTCAAAACAGGTCCCTGAAATAGGACCATGACTCCACTCGTAATGGTGAAAAAGACACCTAGCTCAGCAGATGTCCACGCTAGTGATTCAACTGCATACAACGGAAAAGCGGAATAAAAGAAACTGAAACCGAGGAAGGTGAGAAAATAAATGACATACATTAAGGGAATGTCTTTCATTTTCAAAATATCCTTAAAACCTGCTTCTTCAGGACAGTTTTCCATCTCGTAGCATTCCTTATGCTCAATCTGAAACATTTTCCCCAGCTTAAAGGGCTCAATATGGGGATCTACGGGACGATGAAGGGATTCGGGGAGATAAAATTGAATGACCAAAACAGCTACAAAGGAGATTCCAGCTGCTGCCATCACAGGCAAAAGTTCGCCATATTCAGTCCCTCCTAGCAGAGAGGCGATCATCGGTCCTACGATGAAACCTAAACTAGTAGAAGAGGCCATTTTTCCAAAGTTACCCTTGCGATTCGCATCTGTCGAAACATCAGAGAGATAGGCATTGGCCACAGAGACATTTCCTCCCGTCAAGCCGTCTAGCGCACGTGCAATGAATAGTAAGATGAGCGGGAAAGTCAAGAGAAAAGAGCCTAAAATTGGGGAGTTTACCTCTAGCAAAGCTTCGGTAGGCATCAATAATGCCCAAATGAATAGTAACCATGCCATCAAGGTCCCAATCTGACTGACCAATAGCACCCGTTTCCTTCCTACGCTATCAGACCATTTGCCCAATAGTGGAGCCCCCACCAACTGAAAGGTAGGATATACAGCTCCTAACACACCAAACAAGATTTCATTGACGCCGAGTTGTTCGCCCCCACTGAAGCGTTCGATGAGAAATACCAGCAAAGGAATTACAATGCTGTAGCCCATCATCCCAATGAAGTTCACCAAGAGGACGGGAAATATCGATTGAGGGCGTGTGGGCGTAGAAACGGCTTCCATAAGGGGGGCTTAATAGTTTGAGAAGTCTATCTTACGCTATCCTTCCATGCTTTGGAGCTGATTATTGTCTTGAAGGCACCGTGTGATCTGACTTCTTACTCAAGGTGAAGGTAGCACAAAGACCTGATCGATTTTGTCTTGTATCCGCGTGAAACCTGCTTCCTCTGCCAGTCCGTACGCATCTATTTTCATCTGCACATAATGCGCTGTCACTTGGTCCGAAATAAAGGCTTCTATCAACCAAGACAACTCCAACCATGAAAGAGTAGACGTTTGCTGGCTGATCTTTACTTCTTTACGCGTGAATAAAAGCTGTAAGAATCTCAGGGCAAGTGTAGGCGCTATCCAATGGGTTTGGAGGGTTTGAAGCAACTTCTCGCTGAGTCCTTGTTGTACATTCTCCCAAATATTCCGCTCTTCCTCACCCCCTAGCTCATCATGCATTTCTTGCAATGCCCAGTAATATTGTCCCCAAACATCTACGAAATGATCAGGAGCATATAGCACTTGCTGCACTTTTACCTCAAAATCTGTAGGTGAAGCTTGGATATGTTGGAGAAAGTGGTTTTTGACATCATCTATATCCAGCAGATCTCCAGGAATCGGATGAAGATAAGAAGCCGCTAAGACGGAAGTGGGAACCAAGCCTTTGATTTGGGCTTGCTGATGGATGAGCTTTTGCTGAAGCGTGGGAAAGTCCGATAGTTGAGTGGGTGTTTGTGCCAATATCTGAGGTTCTTCTTGAAAATTTCCCTCCTCGATGCTCAATCCGAGAGCGACCAGATGCTTACACCAGCCATTGCCTGTATAAGGACAGTTACAAAAAGCAGAGATTCCATCTGATGAGACCTTGATTTGAGCAAGATATTTCTGACTGCCTCGAACGTCCCCTTGAAAGCGGTTCCCATATTTTTTGATGTTGTAAACGCGCTTTTCCTTGTGGTAGGCAAGGCCCCTTTCGTAGACCTCCGAATGCGCCCGTTGGGTGATATTGAGCTTCTCCATAAGCTGAAATTACAGATCTTGCTCCTGAGAAACTGCAATATTCTCTGCTTCTTTTCCACAGCTCAAGGAATATTGAGATTCATGGATACAAAAAAGTTGTACCTTCGCATATGTGTTTATCCCTACTAGACGTTATCATCCGTCAGGTAGAAGGTCTACGCACTCCAATTGTAACGTATTTAATCAGATGGCAAAAAGAAAAGCGCTCGGCAGAGGAATGGGAGCCTTGATTCCCCAGGATTTCAATGCAAGTCCCGAATCGTCTACTAGTATCTTTCGTGTTCCGCTAGATCAAATTGAGCGTAATCCCTATCAGCCTCGACTGACATTTGATCAGGAAGCACTGGAGGAACTTGCCCAATCTATCAAAGAACACGATGTGATCCAGCCGATCACAGTCCGTAAGCTGGCACCCAATCAGTATCAACTGATCTCTGGCGAGAGACGCTTCAGAGCCTCTAAGCTCGCCAAACTGAAGGATATCCCCGCCTATATCCGAGAAGCCAATGATGAGCAGATGGTGGAAATGGCCCTGATTGAAAACATTCAGCGTGCCGAACTCAATCCCATCGAGATTGCGCTTTCGTATCAGCGGCTGATCGACGAGTTTGAACTCACACAAGAGAAGATGTCGGAGAAGGTGGGCAAGGGCCGTACCACCATTACTAACTATCTGGCGTTGCTGCGTCTGATCCCAGATGTGCAAGAAGAGCTCCGCAAAGGAGGTACCTTCACCATGGGCCATGCAAAGGCCCTGTTGGGAATCTCGGATAAGAAGCTGCAACTCCAAGTCTTCAATGAAGTCATAGACAAGGAACTCTCTGTCAGGAAGACCGAGCAACTGGCCAGTATGATCAAGCGTACCACCCAGCCCGCTAAAGAAAAAGCACCTGAAAAGAAACCCAAGGAGAATATTCATTTACGTGAGGTCAAAGACAAACTAGAGAATAAGTTTGGCAGTCAGATCAAGTTGGTCCAGAAGAAGGATGAGCAAGGAGAAATTGTCATTCGTTACAGTTCTTTTGACGACCTCAACCGTATTTTGAGCGAAATGGATATTTGATGGCTCTCTTTTGCCTCAATCCCATTCATCAAAACAACCTTTTCCTTACTTTTGGTCACTCATAAAGGAGCTTTCTAGGAAAATACTGTTGGGAGAAAACATGCGGTTAATCAAGCTTGTCTGTTGTATCGGATTATTGGGAATAGCTACCAGCGGATGGAATGCGTTGTGGGGACAGGTGGATTCTGTAGATGTCCCACCTGATACCACGCGTCAGCGGATCGAAGAAGCTATGCAGGAAAGCGATTCCTTGGTGCTCCCACCGTCCTTCTTGAAGATGGCAGAGGAACCCAAAGATCCTTTTTTCAAACGGGCAGAGGCGGAAATCAAAAAATATAAGCCTCTGGTTTACGAGAAGGAAGGAAAATATCGCCTCAAACTGAGCTTTCCTTGGCGTGATCCCATCGACATCCCTTACGTCAAAGGATTGACCCAAGCGAAATCCAAGCCACCTTATGATCCGACCGTGGCGTGGCAGCGAAGCCTAATGTTTCCAGGTTGGGGACAAGCCTACAATGACAGCTACGGGCGTCTGCTGATCTTTTATCCAGGATATGCGATCGCAGGCTATTGGCTTTCCCTCACCAACCAGCAATACCAAGCCTACCGTTCTGCTTATACTTGTGCTGTAAATAATCTCACCAGCGTCACCTGCACCGAAGTCATCACAGATTTGGGAGTAGAAAATTTTGACGCCAACGGCATCCGCACACAGCGCAATAGCTGGCGAAATCGAAGAGAACAAGCTTACCTCATACTCGCAGGTTGGCACGTCATCCAGATAGCAGAAGCCTATGTCAATGCCCACCTCAAGGATTTTGATGTCAGCGATACGCTAGGGTTTGAAGTGGAATCAGGTCCTAGTATGGTTCCTGCCATCGGCCTCGCTAGCAGTGCTGTTCCAGGTTGGGGCGTCACACTGAGGTTTTAGGGCTGACAGGTGTTTGGCTTTGGGTACGCCAAATAGACGTATCTACTTCTAGTCATCGCCAACGTCTCGTTGGTGCTCCTCTACTCCCGATACTGGCTAATCACCAAGTCCATGATGGACTGATAGATCGCGCCTCTCTCTCTTGATATTTTGGCCTTGGCCAGACGCCCAGCTTGCTTGAATCCCCCCTGATAATATCTCACAAACCAGGGCAAGCCTAACAGCACACCATCTACCGCACCAAAGGTATTGATTCCATACACGGTCAGGGCGATCAAGCCCGATGTCAGTAAGAGACTGTTCAAGCCGCTTTTGATGTTGCCTAGATAAAATTGTCCCAAGCCAGGAAAGATTGTGCTAAGTGTCACGGCTGTCTTCGGATTAAGACGAGAGACCTTTTCATTCTTTCTGAAGAGCTCATCTAAGGCTTGATGGACTTCAGGAGGGCTTTTGACAAGATACTGGTGGAAAAAATCGACAGACTTCTCAAAATCGTCTCTCGCAAAGGCCGTAATACCTGCATATAGCAGAAAAGTATGTTGGTTGCTGGGCAGCAATTCCTCCTCCAACTGGAAGAGCTCCTCTTGGGCAGATCCTGGATCCTCATTGAGGAGATGGGATTGGATGATCTTAAAGTTGATGTTTTGCCTTTCCCTTTCATCCTCTGCCTGATAATAGGCAAAATTATAATTCCTCAATGCAAGTTTGAACGCTCCGATTCCTGCGTAGGCATCCGCCAAGTGTTCGAGCGAAGCTTTTCGATAGACACCTGCTTTGTCAAAGTATAGGACACGTTCGTAGGTCTCAGCCGCAGATTCGTACTGTCCCAATGCATAGTAAGACTCTGCCAACTCGAAGGTTTGTTGGAGGGATTGTGCATAAACAGGGTGCGCCAGAGGGCTACATATTGCCATCCAGCACACGGCGAGTATCCGAAATGATCGCATTGTCGATGAGGTTATTGTGTCGGTGAGCGGATTGGTGGGACCCATAAATATTGCCTGCGTAGAATGCCAAGCCTAGCCCTCCATAGATGTAACCTAGCCAGGTGTTGGAGCCTCTCCTGAACTGGCGGAAGGCAGCATATCCAAGGGCGCCTACAAAAGCAAAGGAGACCAAACCGTCTTTCCATTGCTTTGTGTATACACGGCCTAAACCTGGAACGGCTACCGAAAGGGCTGCTGCTGCCCAAGGTTTTTTGTAGGGGATATTTTCTGTTCTCGCGATGAGCGGTTGATAGGTTTTATACAATGGACTCCCCGCTTCGTACTTATTCAGGGTCGCCTGTGCATGGTCCCATTTTTTGTTCATTAAATCATGCCCGATCGACAAGAAATCATAGTCTACAGACCTCAGTCCAGGTTTATTTTCTAGATAGCCCGCCAGTCGGAGATAATTTCCTGATTGGAGGAGTAACTTACCATACGTGAAGCTCACATCTTGAGGCATTCCTTCTGTCGCATAGAGCTGCTTGGCACGTATTAGTCCTCTGTCATACTGCCTAGCACGGAGATAAGAGAGCAGCAATTGCTGGTGTGCCTGTGTGTCTTTGGGGCGAAAAAAAATCACACGCTCCCACTCTTTGGCTGCCATGAGATAGTTGCGCGTGGACATCAAATAGGTTGCATATTCTGTTGCGTGCGCTTCATCGAAGAGGTCTTCTTCCTGAGCTTGGAGGCAGGAGAAATTTAAGAGAAGGAAAAGGCAAGGAAAAATATAGAGGCGGCGGGGCATAAAGGGGAAGAACTTTAGGGTAGTAGGAAAACGATAAGGCAGGCAAAAGCTTGGGAGCAGATCATGGATGGTCGATCAGTAGTCGCTGGCGCATGTCGATCGGATACAATTCGGGACTCAAACTATTGCATCTCATGAGCCTGTCAAAAGTCGCCAGACCTCCTATGACTAGCCCTCGCTTCTTGACAACTTGCAGACTGTAAACGGAGCAAGAGGGGTAGAACGAGCACCTGTTGCCGTCCTGACTCGAGATAAATGCCTTGTAGAATAGGAATGCCTGTGAGAGGACCCATTCGGCTTCATTGTTGCTATTTTGGGCGACTTCCCACTGATTTTTGGGTTTGGGCTTTGCTGGGACTACTTGGCGCAAAGCTTCGAGGTCCCCTAGGCTTTGGCCTAGACAAGCATTACTCAGTCCCCCCCACAGTATTAGGCATAGGATAAGCATACCATTCTTCATCGTCGCGGACATTATATTGGATGTTTTCAAAAGTTGTAATGCGGTAATAAGCTTTTCCCTTTCTGTAGGTTATTTGTATAAGTTCTTGTGGAAAGGGGAGGGGAAGGGTCATGTCATATTTTCGGAAAAACTGCTTTCCAAGGATTTTTTCTTCTTTATCTGTAATGATGACCCCCGTGACCACCTTTCGTTCTTTAGAGATGTAGATGGCGCCCAATACTTTATCATAAGGAGGAATCGGCTGAAAAGTTGTGATGATTTGTCCTTCTTCTCGGGTGACATCTGCCTTCTGAAAAATGGTATCTGGTAACCCAAAATTGTCGAGGTCTCCTGACAAGACCAGGTGAAAGATGGAGGTCCGTACAGCTTGGGCATCACTGGCAGATACAAGGGTGGTATCGGCTGTTTTACGATAGAAGATAGAGTCCTGAAAGCCCCAGATTTCTCGTTCGGGAAATTTTACCCGATAAATAAGCTTCCCTTGACCCAAGTCATAGTAGGCCCTGCCAAATGTCAAGTTGGAAAGGGAGTCTGTGAGCTGCTCTTTGATGGTGAAATCCGCCTCAACTCGCTGATAAAACTGTCCATATACAGAGGAAAGGGTACATAGACATATCCCAATTAGCATCAATAAAGTGGATCTGTAACGCATGAGAAAGTGTCCGCAGGAAAGGTTAAATGAAAGGAGTAAAAAAGACAAGAAGAAGACAATTTGCCTTCCTCTTATCCTAAATCTACAGGTCTATTAGAATGTAAACAGACCCAGTGCCAGTTGCAGGACAACAGAGATGACTACAGCGGCAAGACATCCGTAGAATGAAGACATGACTTCTTGACGATCACCGTCAGTCATCAAGTAAACGAATACCATTCCAAGAAGGCCAAAGCAGAAACCCCAAACGATAGAAGGGATACCCAAAGGAGCTTCTGCTACGTTTGTGAGGGAATCCAACTGTACATTGGTCACAAGACCTTCTGCATTGATGTCCAACTCGCTAAGCGTAGCGTCGCTGTCCTTGGCAAGTTTCTCAATGTTGCTGAGCTCGCCTACAGCCTCATATGCTGCTGCCTCGTCAAGCTCAAACATGGCTGCGGGATTCTTCTTAGGTCCCTCACCAGCAAATGCAAAAACTGAAGAAACTGCAAATGCAAGTGTCAATAGTAGGGTTTTGATTTTCATGAATAGGAGTTTTAAGGTTGTCGATTAAGCTTCAATATATCGTTGTTTGCGTATTTTCTCAAAAAATAACGAAATCTTTCAAGGGAAATTGTAGCTAACCTTCATTGATTTCATCTTAAATATTTGGCTATGAGTTTTTTATATAAATTAATAAATCTTATGATTACAAAAAGAAAACATTTCTAAAACCGCGATAAATAACGACTCAAAATAATCAGATCATGTTGCATATATCCCAAAATCTTATGAAAAAGACTTCATTCCCATCTGAGTCTCAGTCCATCATAGGCTAGGGAAACATGGGAAGGAAGCCCGAGTGAAACCTCCGCATGCAACCCCATTAGATGAGAGATATGCGTCAAATAAGCTTGCTTGGGCTCTAGTTTGTCCACCATATCCAGTGCTTGGGCTAAGTTGAAATGAGAGTAATGCGGAGTAATCCGTAAGGCATCCAAAACCAAAATATCCAGATTTTTTAAGTGGGGAATAGAAACCTCTGGAATGCCATTCGTGTCTGTCAAATAGGCAAATGTCCCCATTTTGAATCCTAGGACTTCGAGTGATCCATGCATGAGTGGGATAGGCAAAATCTCTACATCTCCGATATAGAATGCTTGCAAGGGATGAATCCTTTGAAAGGTAAGTCGAGGGAGTCCTGGATAATCAGATCGTTCGAATATATAGTAATATTCTTTCCTCAAGTGGGTTTCTACAGCTTCTGAGACATAAAGCGGCATCGTTTTGTCGTGCAGATAGTTGAAAGGCCGCACATCATCTAGGCCTGCCGTGTGGTCTTTGTGCTGGTGAGTGTAGACCACCGCATCGATATCCCGTACCTTGTGTTGCAACATCTGCCTGCGAAAATCAGGGCCAGTATCGATCACAAATTGTACCTCATCAGATATCACCATGCCCGATGCACGCAGTCGAGTATCCAATGGATCAGTGGATTGACACACCTCACAATCACATCCTACCATGGGTATGCCTGTCGATGTGCCTGTACCTGTAAATAGAAACTCCAATATGTGCTTCGTTTTGAGTGATGGATCATAAAGATAGAGATTTTCAGAGGAGACCAAAACGTGGAGAATAACGAGATCAGGCACAACGTATTTTTTTGAAATAAATCATGGATACCAGTTGGAGATGTGTAGATTCGGCCTCGTGAAATCAATCTTTCTCCATATATAAATGTACGTGCGCATGGATGCGAAAATCAAAGCCCTGATTCCTCGTCTCTCACTGGAAGAAAAAGCTTCTCTTTGCTCAGGACAGGACTTTTGGACTACCCAACCCATCGATCATCTAGGCATCCCTGAAGTATGGATGGCAGATGGTCCGCATGGCCTCCGCAAGTCACCGAGTCGATCAGGTGGTGGCTTGGGAAACAGCCAGCCTGCTACCTGCTTCCCGACCGCCTCGGCCCTCTCATCGAGCTGGAATCTGGAACTGGTCCACCGTGTAGGACAAGCGATGGGAATAGAGGCGCGTGCGCAAGATGTACAAATCATTTTGGGACCAGGTGCCAATATCAAACGTTCGCCTTTGGGGGGGAGAAACTTTGAATACTATTCAGAAGATCCTGTGCTCACGGGATATATGGCTTCGTCATTCATTCAAGGGGTTCAGTCCCATGGAGTGGGTACTTCTCTCAAGCACTTTGCCGTGAATAGTCAGGAGCATCAGCGTATGGCTGTCGACGCGGTCGTCGATGAACGTACACTGAGAGAGATCTACTTGCGGGGATTCGAAATCGCGATCAAGCAGTCTCAGCCGACGACCATCATGTCTGCCTACAACAAAGTCAATGGCACCTATTGTACCGAAAATCCGCGCTTGCTATATGAGATATTGAAAAAGGAATGGGGATATAAGGGGATCTTGATCTCAGATTGGGGGGCGAATAACAATCGAGTAGCAGGAATTAAAGCAGGCATGCACTTGGAGATGCCTGCAAGTGGAGGATTGACAGATCAGGAGATCGTGGATGCCGTGCGTGAGGGAGCATTGAGTGAAGAGCGCCTCGATGAGGTGGTGGCAGAATTGCTGCACATCATTTTTCAGGTGAGTGAATCTGATCAAGGGAAAAAATATAAGATGGATCAGAAAGGTCATCATACCTTGGCCAAAGAAGCAGCGAGCGAATCGATTGTCCTGCTAAAAAATGCGCATCAGATACTTCCTTTAGGTAGGCGACAAGAGATTGCGGTACTTGGAGAATTTGCGCAGAAACCTCGCTATCAGGGAGCAGGATCATCGCTGGTGATGCCTACAAGGATGGATGATGCATGGTCGAGCATGCAGGCATTGGTGGATGACCGCAAGCTGAACTATTCCAGGGGCTATGACGCAGAGCGTCCAGACGAGGTCGATGAAGAGATGATTCAGGAGGCAGTAAAGGAAGCCAAAAAAGCAGAAGTAGCGGTGGTTTTTGTGGGATTGCCACCGAGATATGAGTCTGAAGGCTTTGATCGCGACCATATGAACCTTCCTCCCAGTCACAATGCCCTGGTTCATGCTGTCTGCGCAGCCCAGCCCAACACAGTAGTCGTTTTAGCCAATGGATCTGCTATCGCCATGCCTTGGGTCGATGAAGTTCCTGCTATTTTGGAGGGCTGGCTCACGGGGCAAGCGGCAGGGGCTGCCATTGCAGATATTTTATACGGAATCATCAATCCCTCTGGGAAGCTCTCAGAAACCTTTCCTGTACGGATTGAAGACACGCCTGCTTACATCAATTGGCCAGGAGAGCAGCGAAAGGTGCACTATGGAGAGGGCCAGTTTGTAGGGTATCGCTACTATGATTTCAAAGACGTGACTCCCTTATTTCCCTTTGGACATGGTCTCTCCTACACACAGTTTGAATACTCAGACCTAAAGATAATGGGGGAAGACTTGCTCGAAGGGATTCGCATCACTTGCAATGTCCGCAACGTAGGTTCAGTTGCAGGTAAAGAAGTGATCCAGCTATATGTGCGGGACCATGCATCCCCACTTCAGCGGCCCTTGCAAGAGCTAAAAGCATTTGGGAAGGTGGCGTTGGCCCCAGGCCAGGAAGAGACTGTATTCTTCACGCTCCGTGAAGAGGATCTCGCTTACTACGATGCGTGGCGTCAGCAGTGGATTGCCGCTTCAGGACAGTTTGAGTTTCGGGTGGGAGCTTCTTCGAGAGACATCCGACTGATTGGCGAGGCGACCTTAAATGGGACACGTGACATTCCCCCTATGTTGGATACTTTTTCGCCTGTGCGAGATGTGCTGGCTTACCCACTGGGAGAGGAAACGCTGCGCCCCTTTATGCAAAAGTACAAAAGTCAGCGTCGAGAAGATGACGACTCTCCCAAGACCATGAGTGAAATAGAAGGCGAGGAACTGATGATTACGTTTATGATGGATATGCCTTTGATCAAATTTTCAGCCTTCACGCATGGTACATTTACCCATGAGGCGATGTACGACTTATTGGAGAAACTCAATGGATAAGGAAATAGAGGTCTACCGCTCCTGATATGCTGCCTGACAAGTGCCCACATCTTGTGGGTGCTGTAGTTGCTAGGCTTCTTCTTTTTTCAGTCTGTGGACCCATTTTACCTGATCGGGCGTGAGGGTCTCAGGATCGACTTTTACAAGTCGAATGATGTCTGCCAGGGTAGCAATTTTAGATTCTAGGGGATGAAATTTGTTAATGATGATGACTTTTTGATCCTGTACTAAGCAGTAGCCCCCTGCGAAATTCCCTTTTTCATATCTAATGGTATATGCTTGTCTTTTGAGAATATCTTGAAGTTTTTCCTGCGTATTTTTGGTCATTTTCATAAGTCAGAATCAAAAGTTTAGATAGAAGATAGGAAAAGGAAAAGCCTGTTACAGGCAAGGATTTTAACAGATTTTCCCCTTCATTTAGAAGATGTATGATTAGCAATGAAAAATTGAAATGGAAATATAGAAAACTGTTTCAGCATATCCATAAAGGTTGACAGTTTGGTTTTCCCTTTAAACTACGACTTTAATTTACTTCGAAATAAAAGGTTTATATACAGGATATTTGGGGGTTTCATAGATTTCCTTCTTCCAAGTTCTGCGATTCATTCGTCTACAAAGATAAAAAATGCGAATAATATGCAGAAACGCGTGATTTTTAGCCTGTAGTTTCTGGATATTCGACATATTAAACTATATTGGAACGTAAATAGGCAAACCAGTCGAAATAAGAAAACCAACACTTTTATATTTTGAGCGAGACTGGACCCATCGTGCATTTGCCTTTTGTCATGAAAGCCTGGACCCTCATTGACGAAAGCGGCAGAGGGCAGTAGCAGATGTGGAGCTTGCCTTTCACCTTATGTGAAGAGATTCATGAAGATTCGAATCAAACAACCGATCGTACTTAACGAGGCAGGTGGCAGAGAGCTAAACGAAGATTTTGTATTCCCTTTGGCAGATCAGGCCAACCCCGAAGAAAGATTATTTATTGTCAGTGATGGTGAAGGAGGCGCCAACGCAGGAGAAGTAGCTTCCAAGCTTCTCACTTTGAGCATGGCCAAGTACTTTGCAAGTACACCTCCTGTAGGGCGGATTGATCAGGGCTATCTAGACAAGGCGCTTCGAACAGCTGAAGATTCACTGACGGCCTACAAGGATGCCCATCCCGAATCCAAACACATGGAAGCCTCCATGGCGCTGGCACACTTGGGAGATAAGCAACTTACACTCGCATGGATCGGTACGTGTCGCCCATATTACTACAACGGAAAGGATCAGAAACTGCTGTCACCCGCAGCAGAGTTTCAAAATGAAGATACGCTGATCACAGGATCGGATCAGCCACGGAATCTACACATGACTGTAATATCTGTCGAAGAGATTGCAGCGGAGGATTTTATCATGTTGGTCACAGATGGAGTGCTAGAGCATCTCCAAGACCGAAACATTGAAACGATGTTTCAAGCACCTGGGATCGACCCACAGAAAGTTACCACTGAACTTAACAACCTCTCCCAAAGCTTTACCAAGGACAACTACTCCGCCTATATCATACAGGTGGACAAAGTAGAAGGAAGCCCGAAAGCAGCCATACCTGTCATTCCTGCCGCCTCTAAGTCTAAGGCAACTACGCCTGTAGCAGCAGCAACGCCTACTCCCAGTACGTCAGAGGCCAAAGCCAAGGCAGAGGAAGAAGATGCTTTCATGCGAGAAGCAGAGCGAAGCAACCAGGTAGCCCGAATGATTACCTTCGGAATTATTGGTGTTATGGTCCTAGGATTGGTTGGATGGCTCATTTATTCTTCTATCAAAACGGACTATGATAAGTATCTGGCAAACGGAAACGCAGCGGTAGCGGCAGGAAGCTTGGACTCTGCCAGGGATGCGTATAGTCAAGCTAAAGCGAGCACAGATGATCCAGACGAATTATTAGAAGTAGAAGGACTGATTGCTGACGTAGACAGGCGAGTAGCTGAACAAGCACTACTGGCGAGTATGCCTGCTGATTCGATGGATTCATTTTTCCTACAAGCCAACGAAATGGTGGACAAAGGAAATTATGAACAAGCCATTACGCTATACTCTAAGTTGGTCAAGGCAGCGGGTCTCAATGGTGATTCGCTCGTAGGTCAATACAAAGTCAAGCTAGGAGAAGCCTACTATATGCTGGCCAATAAGTTGTACGATGAGAAAGATTACGAGGAGGTCATCCGTATTTATGATCTAGGGAAAGCAACCTTTGGCAATGATCTGAGCCCTGAGAACGATGACTTGATCGCACAGGCCCAGCGAAATTATGAACTGGCCTTGCAAGAGACAGGCAGTAAGCCGCTTGTCGATGAGCAACTGGCGCTCAACAATAAAGAAGCTTCAAGGAGGGTAGCCTCCCGAAATGATGGCGCTGGCAATACCAATCCAGCTAATCGAACGACAGCTTCGACGCGCTCGGCAAGTACGATGAACCCCGCAGAAGAAGCCAATCTTCGTAAGCTTCTGGCTTCAGGTAAGCGTTCTTACACCTCCGCCAAGACCAGTAATTCGGTGAGTCTATATCGCCAAGCTGCAGATGATCTCGAAAGTGCGGCGGCGGTCCTGGACGGTTCTGGCGCTTACTTGTTGGCTTACATGTACTCCCAGGGGCTAGGTGTCCAGAAAGATAAAAGTAAAGCTTTGAAGTATGCCCAAGCTTCTGCTAGAAAAGGCTGGCCTTCAGGTCAATTTTACTATGGACACTTGTTATTGGAGCGCGAGTATCCAAGAGATACTGTGACAGCGATTCAATCTCTGCGACAAGCAGCTGACCAGAACTTCAAATTAGCTGTGGATAAACTGATTGAGATGGGCGTCTCTGTTCAGTAGTTTCAAAAGAATATTTTATACCATATGGGCCTTCTACCTGAAGTGGTAGAGGGCCTTTTGTTGAAAGAAGGTATTTTTTACTTAGAACTTTGCTGTCCCTCACATGATCTGAGGGATTTTTTGTAATTATGTAGTTATGAATCGTCTCAAGCACATGCTAGATGGGATCAGCGAATGGAGTGGTAGGATCATTTCTTATCTGAGTCTGGCACTGGTTTTATTGATATGCTACGATGTTTTTCGCCGGTACATCATCGGGAAGACGGCCGTTTGGATCTATGAGTTAGAATGGCATTTCTTTGCATTTTTATTCCTTGTTGGTGCAGCCTATACACTCAAGCATGATGCACATGTGCGGGTGGATGTATTCTACCAAAAATGGTCTCCCAAAGGAAAAGCGTGGATCAACCTATTAGGAGCAATTGTCTTTTTAATTCCTCTCTGTATGCTCTTAATAGTCGAAGGATATGACTTTGCTTACACAGCTTTTGAGCAGCAAGAGATTTCCAAAGATCCTGATGGACTTCGCAATCGCTTCATCGTCAAAGCAGCCATCCCTCTGGGCGCAGGTTTCCTTTTGCTTCAGGCTTTTTCTTTGACCCTTAGCTCTCTTATGACCCTTATCTCACCGCCTACACAACATGCCTGAATATATTCCCCTACTATACTTCGGACTGGTATTTATCCTGATTCTGGCTGGTTTTCCTGTAGCCTTTACGCTAGGAGGAACAGCCGTGATTTTTGGCTACCTTTTTTTAGACCCCACGGTTTTTAGCTTTCTGCCTTCTCGCGTGATGGGCATCATGGAGAATTATATTTTGCTGGCTGTGCCTCTCTTCATTTTCATGGGGATCATGCTCGAGAAATCAGGCTTGGCGGAGAGTATGCTAGAGACGATGGGCAGACTATTTGGGCGGATGCGTGGAGGACTTGCGATATCCGTGATCATCGTAGGGGCTTTACTCGCTGCTTCTACTGGGATCGTAGGCGCGACGGTGATTACCATGGGATTGATTAGCTTACCTACGATGCTCAAAAGAGGGTATCATCCAGGCATAGCTTCGGGTACGATTGCTGCCTCGGGCACCTTGGGGCAGATCATTCCTCCCTCTATCGTACTGGTCCTCTTAGGCTCCCAGCTCAATGTCTCCGTTGGGGATCTATTCAAAGCAGCTTTAGTGCCTGGGCTTATTTTGGTAGGAGGCTATATGCTGTTTATCATCATATACTCATTTATCCGTCCTGAGCGAGTACCTGCTATGCCCCAGGACCCCGAAGCACCCAAGCAATCCTTAGGACAGGTACTGACCGCCTTCTTTCTTCCACTTTTACTCATCGTATCTGTTTTGGGTTCTATCTTTGCTGGAATCGCTTCTCCCACTGAGGCCGCTGCACTAGGTGCTTTTGGAGCTTCACTCTTGACGATAGGGAAGGGACTGAGTGAGAAGGCACTCACCTGGAAGGTTTTTGAAGACGTAATGCGTGAAACGACCAAAATCACCAGTATGGTATTTATGATCTTGGTGGGAGCGACTACCTTTTCCCTCGTATTTCGACTGTTAGGAGGAGAAGAATATTTGGTGTCTTTGATTGAAGGAGCTGAACTGAGTCCCATGGCCTTTTTATTTGTGGTCATGCTGATTGTCTTTGTCGCAGGATTCTTCATCGATTTCATTGAAATCATCTTCATCATTGTACCTGTAGTAGCTCCGATTTTCGTACGATTCGATATGGACCTCATTTGGGTAGGAATATTAATTGCTTTGAACTTGCAAACGTCTTTCCTTTCTCCTCCATTCGGTTTTTCTTTGTTTTACCTTAAAGGGGTAGCTCCTCCTGAGCTTACAACAGGGCATTTGTATCGTGGCATCATCCCTTTTGTCGCGATCCAACTTCTCTTTCTCTTGGCTGTGATTCTATTTCCAGAATTACTCATGATTGAGGGATAGATGTGGGAGAATGTACATAGGGGTAGGAGGATGATTCATTCACACACTTTCAAAAAGTAGACAAGCATTACTATGTCAAATACATTTGGGCGCATTTTTACTATCACGTCATTTGGAGAGTCACATGGAGCAGGAGTGGGCGTCGTGATCGATGGCTGTCCCTCAGGCTTGACTCTGGATCTGGACTTCATCCAGGACGAGCTGAATCGTCGTCGTCCAGGGACCTCCCGTATCACGACCCAGCGCAAAGAACCCGATACGTTTGAAATATTGTCAGGGCATGTAAATCATGTGACGACAGGTACCCCCCTCACATTCTTTGTACGCAACCAAAACGCGCGTTCGAAGGATTACGACCATTTGGAGGTTGCCTTTCGTCCTTCACATGCGGATTATACCTACTTCGCCAAGTATGGCGTGCGAGACCATAGGGGAGGAGGAAGGAGTTCGGCACGTGAGACAATCGCACGTGTGATTGGCGGAGCGGTAGCCAAGCAGGTGTTGAAGCAAGCACTAGGTACTGAGATCGCGGCATGGGTACAGCAGATTCATACGGTGGTCTACAATCAGGAGCCAGAGACGATACAGTTGGAGGGAGAATATCAGGAAGCGACGCGATGTCCCGATCCTGAGGTGGCGGAGAAAATGTATCAAGCTGTCGATCAGGCGAGAAGGGCAGGTGAGTCTGTCGGTGGCGTGATCAAGTGTCGCGTGAGCGGCATCCCTGCTGGTGTGGGGGAGCCGATTTACAATAAGCTGGAAGCGACGCTGGGTGCAGCCATGCTCGGCATCAATGCGGTCAAGGGCTTTGAGATTGGGTCTGGCTTCGAGGGAACGCAATGGATGGGATCTGAACACAATGATATATTCTACACTGAAGAGGGAGAGATTCACACACGGACCAACCATTCAGGGGGAGTTCAAGGGGGTATTAGCAATGGCGAAGAGATTTATTTTCGCGTGGCATTCAAGCCGACAGCGACGATCATGCAGCCTCAGCCCAGTGTAAATAGTGCGGGAGAGGATGTAGAGATTGCGGGTAAGGGAAGACATGATCCCTGTGTGGTCCCTCGTGCAGTACCGATTGTCGAAGCAATGGCGGCTATCGTATTATTGGACCAGTGGATGTTGGATCGAGCCAAACGTATTTTTTAGGAAGCTTTGGGAGAATAAAGAAAGAGAGACACAATGATTTTTGTGGGCAGGGGACAGTCTTGGTGGAAAGGCGTTTAGTATAAATATTATCCCCGCTTCAGTTGCTCATCCTCTCTGCTGATGGATTTTCATTACCTTAAGAGTCTAAAAAAATTAGCCTTTGCTAAAAATGTGGAGACTTTGTGGATATCTTTTTGTCCATATGCCTTAGGTTTAGCGTATGACTATGAAAGTTGGGACTTTTAGACCATGTATGGAACAATGAAAATCTAGCTAAAAGGCAGAGATTTTAGGTTTTGACGAAAG
>JBCBFT010000064.1:0-38816 GCA_038527485.1 Bacteroidota bacterium | reverse complement strand
TATGCTAGAGGTTACCTAGACTTAAATGAATTTATATCCATGCTGCCGAAAAGAAGAAAGAGAAAGTATCTTGACCTAGTTAGGTTTGTTCTATTTTATGAAATAGGTCATGATATCGGAGAAAACCAGCAACTAGATTATTCTACTAGGGGAGCTTCTTTCGATCTAGACTACATTTTGTGGTCTTTTAACATGAGCTTTGGACGTTATCGGAGTGAATATTATGATGGTTTATATTTTTCTGTAGGGCTTTCACATCCATTTTTTATAACTGGAAGATAGTTACTTTGGAATCTAAATTTCCTTCATAGCTGAATATTCCTCCTAGAGAATCATTTATAAGAACCGTCCATTGTTTAAAAACATGGTTCTGGGGTACTGTTCGGACTCGTAGTTAGGATCGTAGCTACTGCTGGTTGCCAGTTTGACCTGAGACGCCCGAGAAAGACTTCATTTCCCCCCAATAGATATCCCCACACCCCTCTAAAGCCCTCCCTCAACCACATAACGCCCGCTACAACCGCAGCGGACGCCTTCAATAATTCCAAAAAACAAAATTCTTCCTACCAATCGTCTCCCGCGATGGTCTGATCGGTGTTTCCTTCCTTGATGGCCTTTTCGAGTTTGTCGAATGTATGGAGCACCTGAACATGCGATTTGTAGAAGGCCTTACCTCCGACGGTCTTAGAACGGCCGCGTGGATTTACTGGATAACATTCGCTCATGGCGTATGCGTGATAGATGCTTTCTCCCTCGCTATCTGTCGAGACGTGGTCCATCTGGTTCAAGGTGATGATGATCCGCGCACGTCCTTCCTTGATATCCACCTGTACGATGTGATGGGTGCTGACCTTCGTCACGAGGAAGACTTCATAAGCTGAATGTACATTCTGATAGATTCCTTTGGCTAGGATGCGCCCCTTTTCAGGGTCCTTTGTTTGTATGACCGACTTGCCACTATTGTAGTTGTAGGTAAAATAGTCAAGGGCACGGGTATAGATTTCTTCTTTGCTCAGGTCGGCTGCTTCTACAATTTGTACATAAACGACGTTGCCCTTATCGTCTGTCTTCCATTCGCCTTCAATCGATCGAAGAAGGGATCTCGTCTTGCTTGTCTGGGCAAAAGACAGCGTAAAAGCAAGGATGAAAAGACTTGTGATGATGTATCGCATAGAGATGGATGAATAAATGGATGTACGGTATAGCTACAGTCGAGAAATAGAAGTGGTGATCACCCTTAAAAAAATAAAATACCCTCCCCAAAGGGAGGGCAGTTGTCTGTAAACAAAAGCGGGTCTATCAATGTGTAATCACAATCTTCTGATTCTGAGATGTATGTTGCGGCTGAAGCATCTGGATGAAGTAGACGCCTTCGGGTAGATGTTCCTGATTTTCAAGGCGCCATTTGAAGGTGACATCTCCTGCTTCCTCTACCTCAAATGTCGTCTCTGAGATCAGCTTCCCCTGCATGTCCAAAAGCCGTACATTGAGCATGCCTGCATCTGCCTTGCCTGTGATGAGGAGAGGCGATCCCATCTTTAGCGGATTGGGCTGCACAGCCAATGTCGGTCCATGAACCTTCGCATGAAGGGCTTCGCGTGCAGCTTCATAGTCTACAGGCGCCGTCTCTGCGATACGAGGGGATGTACTTGCAGGTAGATTAGGCGTCACGCGAAGGTGTAGGTGCCTCGTGTGACCTGAAGCATTTCGGACGATGGTGCTTGTCTTACGCCCGTCGTCCAAGGTATCGTTCTGGATGACGTTGTAAAAATCAGGTTTCGTCGCTGCTGTAAAGGTCACATATACCTTGGTGATGCGTGCGCCGTCGGTAGAGTTGAGATAATCAATGATGGTCTGTGCGGTGGCAGAGTCACGTCTGTTATAGCCTGGAAACCATGCATCTATATCATTTCCTTTGCGGTGACTCCCATGACCGATGAAGCGGCCACCGTTCATATTGCTGATGTCTCCCACGAGCCAGCCCGCTGGTAAATTATCTGCAATAGGCTTCACCTCGGGTAAGATCCAGTCATCTCCTCCTTCCCCTCCATCTCTTACTCCGTATCGGTTGGTCCCTGTATACTGAGTGAGAACGCTTCTGTTTCGACTGGTCCTACTCACGGTTCCTCCATCTTTTGAGGTTACGTTGAGCTTGAGTTGAATGTCGGTATTGGATGTGTAGCTCCCTGCTCCTGGAATCTCGAAAATCAGGCGATTGCTAGGAATTTTGACTTCTTCGTCAGATCCAAATTTTTGATAGACCAGCGACTCCACACTGGAAGCAAGGCTTCCCTCTGCGAGTACCGTACTTCCCTGCACAACTTGCAAGGATACATTGGTGACGGAGTCATCTTCCGCGCCTTCTATGGTGAACCGACCGTGAATACGGGTATTGCCTCCGAAGTAGCTATGCGGAGCTAGACTTAAGTAGTTCAAGCTGCGATTGTCGATGTCTCGATAAAATAGCCCCTTGATCGAAAGCTGGGTCAATTCGATGAAGTCCACGATTACACGAGAGTCGAGGAGGTCATCTCCTACATTGGCGACGGTGACATCTACCTGCACCACATCGCCTGAGCTATTTACTGGGACGATGACTTCCCGCCATCCTGTAGCACCCACCCCATCAAATGCCGCAAGGCCCAGGCCATTCATGCTGTTTTGATCGGAGGCACTGGCTCCTGCATTTTGGCTTCTGACAGACACGGCGTAATAGTCATTGAATCGAGAACCAAAGAATCCCCCAGGAACTTCGGCCGTGACAAATCGATAGCGCACCTTGACCCTCTGTGTGCCTGATCCTGTATTGAATGTACGGGAGATCATCTGTGCGCCTTCACCCGAAGTACGTAACTCAATGTCATTGTTGGGACCTGGTGTACTGTTGGTGATGGGACCGAATCCATTCTGAGACAGACCGCTGGAATCTAGGGGACCTTCTACATGCGGAATGATCTGTACAGGAGCTGTCCCGATGTCCCATCCTAGTGTGCCCAAACTCAGGTCATTGTTGTCAATGGTACTGGGAGGGTTGAGATCGATCAGAGATAGAGTGACTGTTCCTCCGCCTACTGTGGCCGCGGTAGCAATTTTATTGTCCGAAGTCACTGCACGAATGAGCAGCGTACGATCTGGAAGCCCCCTGAAGAAAGAGTTGCCAAAGAAAGAAGTGTCTGTCGCTTGTACATCGGGATCATCGCTCAGACTGACCGTGACAATGGCATCATCGATGGGTTGATTATTGGCGTCGCGCACGAGTACATTCAGGTTTTCCTTTCCTGCCCAAAGGGTAAATTCTTCGGTGATGACAAATCCTGCGTCGTCATACATAAAGACCACTACGTCGTTTTGGCCACGAATCAAGGGAATCGGAAAATCTACCTGTCCGGGACTAAGGCCTATGAAAGACTCAAGTCCAAATATTTCTCGTCCATTGACCACCAGGCCGTATAGGGTGGAGTCGAGATTGAACGTTGCGCCTGTGATTCCAAAGGAGACCGTGGGGAATAGCGGCTGAAATTCTGTCTCTGGATTACCGATCATGAACACTTCCCCGGCAGATTCATCATTTTCAAAGTCGTCGGGCAGCTGATCAGGAGGAAGTGTATCCACAGGTGTGGTATCTACAGGTGTCGTATCCATAGGGATGGTGTCCATGGGAATCGTATCATTCGGAATCGTGTCTGTAGGCGGTGGTGGAGGAAGCATGGCGTCGAGCAGGGTGAAGGTAAACGTTCGAGAAATCCCTGGATTGCCTCCTATATTCCCCTGGCCATAGGGGGTGATGGTCACACTATAAGTTCCTTGTTTGGCTCCTAGTGGATTCCCAATGGGTGCGATGTATCTGAAATAGTTTTCAATTTTGGTACTGCTGCTAGAACCTTTGATGTCCATCAATAGGCTTCCATTGACGATCTGAGGACTGGTGAGTGCTTCTACTCGAATGTCTCTATTCCCCAAATTGGGAATCATGATCGTGTCTCCATTTGAAATCAACTGATTGATGGACCCTGCATTTTCATAGACTCTTAAGCCTGTGACTTGATCAGAAGGAATGGGAGAGGTGGTAGTATCTAATAGGGTGACTTCGAAGGTTCGGGCAATTCCATCACTTCCCATCCTTCCAGGCATATCATTGGGAATGAGTGTGAGGGTGTAAGTACCAGCTCCTCCGCTGACGGGCGTGATGTATCGAGCAAAATCATCGGTAAATGTACTGTTGGTAGGGCCTGCGATGTCAAAGGTGATAGAACCCACCGTCTGACCAGGTGCTACCTGAGCCTCGAATCTGATGTCACGGCTGCTGAGATAATTGATATAAACAGTGTCTCCTGAAGTGATCATCTGGCTGATGGAGCCCGCGTTTTCATAGACACGTAGACCTTGGACAGCGCTTTTGTTGGATTTTGTGTCAAATGTAGGGATGGTATGACTAGCCTGAAGGCATAAGCATGCCATCATCCCTACGGCGAGTAGAGAAATAAAATGTTTCATGATGGAATAAGAGGTTATTCAGAAAAAAGAATATTAGGCTAGTGTCGATACAGTCGGAAGAAGGGGGGAGATGGTCATTTTTTGTAAGAGGAAAGACTGTCAGAGGTTAAATATCAGATCTGAATAAACCTATCAAAAAGAAAAGGAAAACAAGGTACTCTGCGTAGGTTGATGACTGCGCAGCTCCTCCATCAGCATGTGGAGATACATGCCCAGCGCATCAAAAAAGGAGACTATCTCATTCGATAGCCTCCTTTATCTATGTTCATGACAGGATAGCGTTCTGAAAAATGAACCTATCTCTGGAACTATGTCATTATCTTCTGATCATCACTTGACGTGCTGCGCGTCCCTCACGTGTTTCTACAATGATCGTATATACACCTGCCTTTAGGCGAGCGACATTCATGTTGGCACGTGTTTGATTCGCCATCACTTTCATTACCTCACGTCCCATCATATCTACTAGACGTACTGCCTCTAGATTCAGACCGTCAGCGTCTACGATGAGAAGATCGCTGGCAGGGTTGGGATAGATGCGGATCTGTGTATTCAAATCAGGGTTGACAGACGTAACGAATGCATCCACGACAAAGTCCTCCGTGAAACGTGGCAACAACTGATAGCCTTCCGTGAAAGGATTAGAGTTGTCAAACTGGCCACCGACACCTGTAATAGTCAAGGTATCATTGACACCAGGAGCAGCCGTACCAAACAAGGTAACATCACTGTCTACACGGACGGTAAAGGTATCCTGAGCGGCATTGAAAACGCGGAAGTTGAAAGAACCTCCTGAAGTCTGCCATTCAGCTGTATCTACGATGAAGACGTCTTCCAAAGTGACGACTACTGATTCTGTCGTTTCATCCAGCGCAGTCACGACTAGCGCATCGCTGACACTGTTTCCTTGAGAGATCAACGCAATAGAATCGACATTGAGTTGTGCCAATCCGTTGAATTGACCGATGCTACCTGTTGCGTGGATGGAGTCACCGATGGTCACGACGTAGTTGGATACGTCACTTGAAGAGAACACACTGAGAGCACCTGTAGGATCTTCCATTGTGAATGTCAGTCCATTGCCCCCACGGAAATCTGTACTAGTGACGACTGCACGTAGCTCACATTCTACGTTAAGCGAATCAGCTACACCGTCTGCATCTTCTGTATTGACCAAGCCTACTGTGTAGACAGGAATTGTATCTACAGGTGCAGGGCCACCCATACCGATTGTATCGATATCTGTCTGGAAGCGTGGCAATAGCTGGTATCTTTCCAAGAAAGGACTCGCGTTGTCGAACTGCGTGATCATACCTGTAAAGTTGAAGGTATCTGTCACCGCAGGTGCAGGCAGACCTGAGATGTCTGTATCAGAGTCGATGCGGATGGTCAATGTGTCTGCACCATTGGTGAAGTCTACATTGAAAGAACCACTTGTATTCCAGTCAGATGGATCTACGATGTAGACACTTTCGATGGTGGCCAGGAAGGCTTCGTTGCTCTCGTTGAACTCCGTCACGACGATGGGCTCGCGCAAGGCATTTCCTTGAGAGATCAAAGCGATAGAGTCAGGGCCGATCTCCGTCAATCCGTTGAACTGAAGGATGTCACCAATGACATGGATAGAGTCTCCCAGCGTCACTTGGTATCCAGATACATCGTTGAAGTCAAATACATTGATGAAGCCTGTGTTGTCTGCGATGTAGAAGGAATATCCATTGTTACCGTCATAGTCGATAGAGTGTACCACACCGCGTAGCTCACATACGGTACCTATGGAGTCTGCAACACCTGCTGTATCTTCTGTATGCACCAAAGAAATAGGATAGATAGGCGTACATTCTGCATTGAGGAAGACGATATCAGAGTTGAAGCGAGGGAAAATCTGGTATCCTTCAGTAAAAGGGGCAGAGTTGTCAAACTGTGCACTGGCACCAGAGACATTCAGGGTGTCTACAAAACGAGGAGCAGGTAGATCTGCCGTTTCTGTATCTCCATCTACACGAAGAAGGAAGGTATCCACGCCATTGGTCACATTTACATTGAAAGAACCACCTGTACCCAACCACTCTGCTGTATCCGTCAGCCATACTTTTTCTACTTTGATGTACTTACCTTCTGTAGATTCATCGGGGGTAGAGACGATTTCTGGTAAGGCGACGAAGTTGTTTTGAGAAATGAGCGCGATAGAATCGACGAACAACTCTGTGAGTCCATTGAATTGGTCAATCTCACCTGTCGCATGGATAGAGTCTCCAATCGCTACTGTGTATCCTGAGACATCACTGAAGTTGAAGACGTTGATGCCTCCTGTGGGATCTTGCATGTAGAAGGAGTATCCGTTGTTGCCATCGAAGTCGATGCTGTATACCACCCCGCGTAGCTCGCACTCCACACCTAGCGAATCCGCTACACCTCCTACATCTTCTGTGTGTACGGTGGCAATGTCATACAAGGGAGCTGTAGCTGCTTGTACGATGATCTGACCGACCATATTGGCACCTAAATGCGGATCACAATGGTAATCATAGATACCAGGTGTGTTGAAACGATAGCCATAGGTCCATCCTGCGCTAGAGGCACCTCCATTTGTAAAACCTTCAGGATTATTAGGATAGTTAACCTGACTTCCATTGACATTGTGAAAGCCTCCTGCATTGGTCCAAGTCACGCTGTCACCTGCTGTAATGGTGAGGTTCGCAGGGCTGAAAGAAAGGCCTGCGCCTCCTACAGAGACACTAAAATTGGTCTGAGCGAAGCTCAAACCGATGGTGGCTAGCACCATGAAAAATGTGTAAACAAGTCTTTTCATAAGAAAGAATCGTTGAGGTTGATAAGGAATAACGGGCTCAAGTTAAGCAATGCAATATTAACTGAATGTTATCTCCTTACCCTTGAGGAAAAAGAGAGATAAATTTTTGACCGATGGGGTATATACAGGCGATTTCCTGCTGGAAATGCATCTTTCCTGGTGCAACTCTCTTGAAATATCCTTGGGGGATGGAGAATAGCATGAAAACTGAAATGTATTCTTTGTATTTAATACGTAAGGTAAATACTAGCCTACATCCAGTTTTTGACTTCCATGCTATACCTGCTAATCTGATGAAATATGCATCCGAACTGGCCTTCCTATGCCCAGCCTTCAGAAGCTTTGGCTTCTGTGGTTCATCGCTATGAGATTTATGAATCATGCAAAGATCGGATTCCTACGACCTATATGTTGTACCCTTCCTTTGCTTCGAGCTTTTTCTTTCGTTTTTCTTCTCCGAAATCGTCCTTTTTTATTGGGAAAAACGCTATAGATCATGATTTAGGCGAATCATACATTGTCCCACCCTCTATTTCTCCACTTCAATTTTTGATGGGTGAAGGACAACATGTCTTGAGAGTGATCTTCAAACCCGGAGCGTTATATGACCTTTATCCCATCTCTCTCAAGGAGTTTACCTATCCGATCAAGGATCTACAAGAGGCATTAGGAGATCATAGGGATTCAGGGTATTTGGCACCTACCCAATTCACTTGCCCTACGGCTTATATCCAAGCATTCGAGCAACATATTCTTCATCAGCAACAGGCACATCACACAGGAAGGGATTTTTTTCAGCGTATGTACCATATCTGCCGACAGCACTTCTTCTTACTCAGTGTGCAAGAACTGGCAGATCTCCTTCAGCTAAGTAGGAGGCATCTCAATCGACTGACAAACAAAGTGTTTGGCTTTTCAGCTAAAGACAGTCTACGCATCATGCGATTTGCTCAAGCCGTAAAGTTATTGGAACAAAAGTGCCCTGTTTCACTACCTCAAATCGCCTTGCAATGCGGGTATGCGGATCAGTCACATTTTTGCCACGATTTCAAATCCATGACCGCCCTCACGCCCAAACATTATCTCAAGATGATCGAAGAGAAGGAGCTGATACATTCCCAAGGTGATTGTTTACTCAACGGCCTTTTCTTGAATCAGAGCAAGAGTCAACAGGCATTGTATGTGGCGTAAGGACACCTATCGAAAAACGGAGGGATATGATCTTATCAGTAACCTTCGTAAGAGGTAAATCTAAGATGCTAATGTTGACTTTTTATGCAAATATCAAAATGTCCCATTTCTACAAGATTTAAGGAATATTGAATCATACTTTTAAATAAATATTACCTCTTACTATTATTTTCATTCATATAAAATGATTTGGCAAACCCTCACATTGATTGTACAAGAATTGGATGCCTATATCCTCAGCCTAGCCCCAGGTGAAACAGGGCCTTTGGTGGTAGCAGGTAATATTGGACTCTCGACTACGCTGGGCGGGACAGAATCTTATACGGATGGACGTATCGTCGTCAGCATGCCCAATCTCATGGAAGAAGATAGTCTGAAAAATAGCATGCCGCTGCGGACGATGGGACCTAATGGTGTAGAGCAAACATTGGCACCTGTTTTCCTGAATTTATATTTTCTATTTACAGCCAACTACAGTACCTCTAGCAGCGATCCTGCCACAGGTAATACCCAGTATGGCAGAGGGCTCACGCGCATCTCACAGGTCATTGGCTTTTTCCAAGGGAAGCGACAGTTTACCATTCACAATTCGCCCAATGCCAACCTATTGGCAGATCCCCTGATACAAGATCTTTGCGTCAATATGGAGATGGTCTCCCTGACCTTTGAGCAGATCAATTACCTGTGGGGCGCATTGGGAGGAAAGCAGCTTCCTTTTGTCCTGTACAAAGCGCATGTCGTACCTGTCAAGCGTGAGCTCGTCACAGGTCGTGGAGGTATCGTCCAGGATATTCAAACAGAAACCGATCATCTCAAGCCATCCAATCCATGAGTACTTCGTTGTCATACAGGAGCTTCTTCACGATTGATTTGCTTCAGGAGTATTATCTCTCCGAGGAGAGTGATCTCTATGAGGGAGACGCAAATGTGCAGGCTGCCATGCTGAGGCAGCAGAGGTTACATTATAAAGCTGGGAGAGATCTCAGCCTACAACCTACTCAGGATACAGCATCACAGTTGCGAAACTATGGCCTATTGATTAAGACCTTACCACAAGGTGTGTTGATAGGTGGACGTGTCCGTCTCAGGCCTGACGAAAGTGCTGTGCCTTTCATTCCGATTGATACTTCGTTGGTGCTTCGCTTTAGCCTTTCACCACGGAGTCCCTACTTCACCAATTTCACCAATCTCAGGATGGAAAAGGACCCCAGTAGGAGAGACCAGTATGTGTACTACTTTTCTAATCGAGCTGCGAATGTAAGTCCCGTAGTTGGTGGACCAGATATTCACTATCTCAGTACAGCGATTCCAGGTTTTGAAGCAGACAGAGGATACGAGGCAGGCGAAGTAATTCTCGAAGGGGGGCTTCTGAGAGAGGCCCTGAGCGACCTTGCTGCTGCCCCTGCTTTTGTAGGATCAGAGTGGAAAAATATCTACACAGACCTCACGCCTGTGCCACAGTTTGTGACTACAGCTGATCGTATGCTGCTACGTCCTCGGATCTTTGATCTTCCTGTAGCTTCTGCCAATCAAGAAGCATTGGAGATTTTGCTGCGAGACAGAGAAAATGCCATTGTAGACCGATTTACATTTGAGACCTCCGAAGTGGGAACGCCCCTTACGACCTGTAATGTAGATCTGAAGAATGTAGATCCTGCGAGATACACGTTACAAGTACAGACGATCGGAGGTATTCCTTTCCCTGATCTAACTCTAGATTGTTATGTGGATGACGAGTTGTACCTCAAGCGTCCGCTTGCCATCATCGAATGCTTTCATGAGCCCGATGGAAGTTTGGGCGCTTATAGATGGTTCGATCAGGGAGATGATGATCGATTGCTCAGTCCGAGGTACACCATCAGGTGGAAAAATAGATCTACCTACTGGCGGTATTATCTGCCAGGAGATCCGACGACCTTTTCCTCTACAGATGTAGAAGCATTTGAAATCAGCCCAGGCAACACGCTGGATTCTGTGCTGGTTTCTACCGAACCGCTCTCCTTGACAGAGGTGGGCAGACGCCTGGAGGCAACTATAGATGGAGAGACGCGATTGTTACCTAACCCTGGCCCTAGGATATTATATCCCGAAGGAGGCAGGCTCTATTCAGAAGTCAATTTGGGGGGTGGTTTGGGACCTCCTTCTGCATAAATCACCATGCGCAGGGCGAGTCAAGCATTGAGCTTCAAGATTCAACAGGCGAACCGATCCTTCATGTGTCCATGACATATATGACCATTCTTTTGTACGAGTTTATAAAAATTATGCATAATGCCTACATACAAAACACCCAATGTATATGTTGAGGAGATATCTAAATTTCCTCCTTCGGTAGCACCTGTTGCTACGGCTGTTCCAGCCTTCATCGGATATACAGAGAAGGCCATCAAAAACGGGAAACCCGTTGCAGGCCAAGCTGTTCGTATCCGATCTTTATTGGAGTATGAAGAGATATTTGGCTTTGGTCCCTCTCCTCTTGGAATCAATGTCAGCCTCAACCCTGACAATACGGTTGCTTCTGCTTCTGTGTCCCCTGATTTCTACCTCTATGATAGTATGCGTATGTTTTATCTCAATGGTGGAGGGAACTGCTATATCGTATCTGTAGGAGATTATCCTAGTCATACAGGAAACAACAAACAGCAACAAGACTTCATAGATGGGGTAGACGCATTGGTCAAAGAAGATGAGCCTACCATGATTCTCTTCCCTGATGCTGTCTTTTTATCGGACGCAGAGCTAGGAACGGTACAGGCATATGCGCTTTCACAATGTAAGTCTCTCAAAGACCGCGTAGCGGTGATGGATGTCAAGCTCACAGATCCTGTCAATACCGATGTGCTCACCGCGGCAGGAACCTTCCGCAACAATATTGGGGTATTGAATATGGACTATGGAGCCGCTTATGTGCCCTATATCGAAACGACATTGCCCTATGCCTATCGCTATGCAGACATCAACCTATCCAAAGGGGCCGTCAACAATACGACAGACGTACTACGTGCTGTCAGTCCAGATACGAGCATTTTGGATGCATTGGTGGCTGTGAATAGTGATTACACAACTTTGCTGACGCCACTCTCACAAGATCCTACTTCGCTCTTCCCTGCTCCTTTCAATGCTGCTCCCTATGATGTGCCTGTAGCTGAGGGTTTTGCACTGATTCCTGAGCCTGGAACAAAGGCCGAATTGATAGAAAAAGCGCGCTACATTCGCGCCATGCTGGAATCTTACCTGACTTTGAGTAGCACATTGACAGATACCAATGCGGTCACGGGTGCTTCCGATGAAAGAACCCTTGCGCAACTCCATACGGACGCGGTAGATCCTGCGGGTTCCACTGCGTTTGAGACCTATTTACAAACACTTTTGGCTTATGATGATGGATATGCGACCATCATTGGGGGAGGATCGACACCCTTAGGTGAGATTGCGGCTACCGACTTCAACGCGGCGAATGCCTTTGAGGACTACACGGCCGTCCCTGCGCCTGCGATTGTTACCACAGGACTTTATGATGGGGCCAATACATCTGAGCGCGTAGCTTCTGCACGTCCCTTTTTTCAGGCATTATTTGAAGGTGCGCTGACTTTGATCTCTTCTATCTATGAGACAGCAAAGGTGCGTTCCCTAAGCTTAGAGCAACTGCTTTCAGAGACCAATCCGGTTTACTCCGATGTCGTCAAAGCCATTGATGCTGAGGGGATCGTATTGCCTCCAAGTGGCGCCATTGTAGGGGTGTATGCTACAGTAGATCGCGACCGAGGGGTATACAAAGCTCCAGCAAATGTCAGTCTGATTGGTGTAAGTGGACCTACCCAAAAAATAGATAATAACCAGCAAGACGATCTGAATGTAGACGTGAGTGCAGGTAAGTCTATCAATGCGATTCGCTCCTTTACAGGAAAGGGAACCCTGGTTTGGGGGGCGCGTACCCTCGCAGGTAATAGCAACGAATGGCGCTACATCTCTGTAAGACGATTCTTTGTCTTCGCTGAGGAATCCATCAAAAAAGCTACTGAGCCTTTCGTATTTGAGCCTAACGATGCCAATACATGGTCAAAGGTTAAGTCCATGATCACCAACTTTCTCACGATTCAGTGGAGAGATGGAGCCTTGCAGGGTGCCAAGCCTGAACAAGCCTTCTATGTACAGATTGGGTTAGGAGAGACGATGACTGCCCAGGATATTCTTGAAGGACGCATGATTGTGGAGATCGGAATGGCTGTGGTGCGCCCCGCAGAGTTTATCATCCTGCGCTTTGCTCACAAGCTTCCTGAAGCCTAACATTCAAAAGTGATTCAGATGGGAGGAGGTATCGGATACTCTTACCTCTTCCCCTGATAATATACTAATGTCGGTACGCAATGAATGTTTGACATGAGGAAGGCAAAGGCGGGCAACCTATATATGCGCTTTGTCTCCTGTATGAGTTCACACATGCGGACAGACCCTTTTTAGACTACCTCCTCATTATCTGAAAAAATATAATCAACTAATCCATCATGGCTGGATATCCCTTAAGTAAATTTCATTTCAAAGTAATCTGGAATGGAGAAGTAGATCAGGATCTCCGATTTACGGAGGTTTCAGGCCTGACCAAAGAAATCGAAATGATTGAATATCGCGATGGCTTCAGCTCAGAAACCAGTAGCATCAAAATGCCAGGTCGCGCGAAAGTCGCCAATGTGACGATGAAGCGAGGAACGTTCAAGGGAAATGACTCCTTTTACAAGTGGTTTGACACGATTTCTCTCAATGAAGTCGAACGGCGTGATGTCGACATCCTCCTACTTGACCAGAATCACGAGCCCGTGGTACAGTGGACACTCAAAAACGCATGGTGCATGAAGATCGAAGGAACAGATCTCAAAGCAGACGGTAATGAGGTCGCCATTGAGTCTATGGAAATTGTCCATGAAGGCCTGACTGTCGACTTCAAGTAGGAGCTTGCTACGGCAAGCTCAGCACTTGCTACGGCAAGCTCAGCACTTGCTGCGGCAAGATCAGCACTTGCTGCGGCAAGCTCAGCACTTGCTGCGGCAAGTGGCTACGGTTTCAATCAATCTCAATAACCCATTGATCTATGGCTACCTATTATCCTCCTGTAGGGTTTCATTTCAAAGTGGAATTTCAGGACCTCGACAAAGAAGACTTGGATGTTCGTTTCGAATCGGTTTCTGGCTTGACTGTGGACATTCAGACAGAAAGTGTCAAGGGAGGAGGAGAGCATCGATTCGAGTATGTCCTGCCCGTCAGATCCAAGTATAGCAACTTGGTGCTCAAACGTGGTGTGGTCAAAGATTCTAAACTGGTGACATGGTGTAGAGATGCCTTTGATAGTTTGATCATCTATCCCAAAGATGTCTTGGTCAAACTACTAGACAAGGATCATCAGCCGATGATGACGTGGAATGTGGTACAGGCATGGCCGAAGAAATGGGCGGTTTCTGACCTCAATGCAAAAGGCAGTGAAGTGCTTATAGAGACCTTGGAGCTTCAATATCAGTATTTTACCATCCAGTAATATGCCACTTGAGATAAAAGAACTGCACATCAAAGTATCTGTCAATCCCTCAGGTGGAGGTGGTGGACAAACTGCGAATACAGGAGGTGCTGATGCTGCCGCCGCTGCCAAGGGAGCTTCTGCTAATCAGGAGGAGCTGATACAGACCATTATAGAGCAAGTCATGGATATTCTCAAAGAAAAAATGGAGCGATAATGGCCTCGGGACAACTACAAATGATGAAGATCATCGGCTATAAAAAGCCGACTTACAAGGACTCTGAAAAGGTAGAAGAGGGGGAATTTACGGTGCAGATTAATCCTGAGAACTACGCGCAGACCTTTGAGATTGAGTATGATGAGGAACAAGCACCAGGTACGAGCGATAAGCTTCCCAAATATAATAAGACCAAGCCGCAGGTCCTGGAGTTTGAATTCGTCTTTGATTCTACGGGTGCCGTTCCTGGTACTACAGACGAGCAGCGTACGAGTGCTTTTGGGGTACTAGAATCCATCGATCAATTCAAGAAGGTCGCCTTCTCGATGGATGGAGAAACCCACCAGCCTCCTTTTCTGATCCTGTCTTGGGGAACTTTACTGTTCAAATGTGTACTGACAGGGATGACATTGACTTACAAGCTGTTTCGTCCAGATGGGACCCCTGTGCGAGCTGTGATTAAGGCAAAGTTTCAAGGACTGATCGAGGATGCACTCAGGGTAGCGAAAGAGAACAAACAATCTCCCGATCTCACCCATGTGCGTGTCGTACAAGCGGGGGATACGCTGCCATTGATGTGCGAAAAGATTTATGGAGATCCGAAGTACTATCTCGAAGTAGCCAGGATCAACAAGCTAATCAACTTCCGAAAGTTGAGTATTGGACAGAAAATTGAATTTCCACCCTTAGCGAAAGTATAACCCGTGTCAAACGAAGTCCTCATACCCGCCAGTGGTTCTGCCAGCGTCGTGACCTACTTGGTCAAGATTGATGGGGCAGATGTGCCACAGACCTTCCAGGTAGCCAAGATGGTTGTCACCAAGGAGATCAACCGCATTCCTCGGGCCAAAGTGGTCATCTTGGATGGGGACACCGCAGCGGCGGACTTTCCTGCGAGTAATGAAGAACTATTCATCCCAGGAAAGGAAATCGAGCTATTCGCTGGTTTTGAATCGCAAGATGATTTGATTTTCAAAGGAATCATCGTCAAGCATGGAATCAAGATCAACACCAATGGACAGTCTATGCTCAAGTTGGAATGTCTGGATACGGCCTTTAAGACGACCCTTTCAAAGAAAAACCGCTATTTCATTGACGCAACAGATGCGGATGTGATAGAGACCCTCCTGGAGGAATATGACCTCACCCCTGAAGTAGATGCTACGGATGTGACCCATCAGGAGATGGTGCAATTCGAAGCAACGGATTTTGATTTCATTGTCTCTCGTGCTGAAGCCAACAGCAAGTTTTGTTTTATCTCTGACGGGACCTTTGCTGTGAAGGCAGTGGATACAGGTGCAGAGCCTGTTCTGACCCTACAGTTTGGAGACAATCTATTGGATTTTGAAGCTGAGATCGACGCACGAGATCAGTATCCCGCCGTGAAATCTTTTGGTTGGGACTACGCCAATCAAGAACTACTAGAGGCGGAAGCAGAAGATCCTGCCCTAGATGAGGGAGGTAATGTGCCAGGAGCAGACATCAGTGGAGTGGGAGAACTGGCATCTTTTGATTTGCGGCACAGTGGGCAGGTTATACAGGAGGAACTGCAGGCATGGGCAGATGCTTGTCTACTCAAATCCAGATTGGCCAAGATCAAGGGTAGAGCCAAATTTCAGGGCTTTGCAGGTATCAAGCCAGGAGATATGGTGCAGTTGCAAGGAGTGGGAGAGCGATTCACAGGAAAGGCCTTTGTGTCAGGTGTGCGTCAGGATGTGGCAGAAGGAAGCTGGCGAACAGACATACAGATCGGTTTATCCACAGAGTGGTTTACTGAACGTGTACAGCTTGCGCCTCCGAGTGCCTCTTCTTTGCTCCCCGGTATACAAGGCCTTCAAGTAGGGATCGTGACGCAACTAGAAGGAGATCCAGATGGCGAAAATCGCATTCTTGTTCGTGTTCCAGTGATCAGTACGGAAGAGGAAGGCATTTGGGCACGTGTAGCGGCCCTAGATGCAGGAACAGGTGAAGGTGCAGGACGTGGGACTTTCTTCTTACCCGAAATAGAAGATGAAGTCATCATAGGCTTCATCAATGGAGATCCACGCGATCCTGTCGTCTTGGGGATGCTCCACAGCAGCAACAAACCAGCTCCACTAGAGGCTTCGAATGACAATCACGAAAAAGGGATTGTCACACGAAGCGATATGAAACTGCTCTTTAATGACGAGACCAAAACCCTGCAAATGGAGACACCTGCAGGTAAAAAAGTACTGCTGGATGAAGACCAAGGGGTCATCCAATTAGAGGATGAAAATGGAAACAAAATCGTCATGGACAGCAGTGGAATTGTCATCGAAAGTGCCAGTGATTTGGTCCTCAAAGCGGGGGCCAACTTACAGGCAGAAGGTAGCGCCAATCTGGAACTCAAAGCAGGGGCTAGCTTCAAGGCAGAGGGATCAGCGGGTGCAGAAGTGACGACTAGTGCGGTTGCAGTATTAAAAGGATCATTGGTACAAATCAACTGATATGGGACAACCCGCAGCAAGAGTCAATGACATGCACGTCTGCCCGATGGTGACGGGAACCGTACCTCACATTGGAGGACCGATTTTGCCCGCAGGAGAACCGACCGTTCTCATCGGGGGGATGCCAGCAGCCAGAGTCGGTGATATGGCAGCATGTTCAGGACCTCCTGATTCTATTGTCGCGGGTTCGGGAACCGTCCTCATTGGGGGGATGCCCGCGGCCAGAATGGGAGACTCAACCGCCCACGGAGGTACGATCATCTTAGGAGAGTTTACAGTATTAATAGGTTAAAAAATGGCTGGAAATATCAACAGAGCATATTTGGGGAGAGGATGGAGCTTTCCCCCTTCATTCGAAGTAGTGACGGGAAAGGCCCAACTGGTGCAGGAAGAAGAAGATATCCAGCAGAGCCTGACCATCTTACTAGGTACACGTCCGGGCGAGCGCGTCATGCAACCTGACTACGGATGCAATCTGGATATCATGCTGTTTGAGCCTTTGACCACGACCTTAATTACCATCGTCAAGGACATCATCCAGACATCGATCCTCTACTTTGAGCCTCGAATTGACCTGCTCAAGTTGGACATCAATACAGAAGAAGTGCTGTCAGGCTTGGTTCTGATCGAATTGACCTATCAGATTCGCAACACCAACTCTCGTTTCAATTTTGTTTATCCCTTTTATCTAGAAGAAGGAAGTGAGGTATAAACCATGAGTAGAATTACCCCATATATAAGAGATGGCGTGAATCAGGCAGAAAGATTACTGCCTGCACTGGATAGCCAGTATGTCCAATTGGATGAAAGGAGAACAGAAGAGATCCTTCAGTTCCTCTATCAACTGGGCAGTGAAATCCATCTCTACGATTTCAACTATTCTACGGGGCAGACCTTACAAAATGTCCTCCCTGCCCCTTCAGAAATAGCGGTGCTCATCGAGAAGCTTTCGGGCAATGAGCCGCAGGAAGTATCGCCCAGCGATGCATTAATCCTGACATTTATCCAGCTTTTTCAATACGCCCAATCAGAACTCAACCAGTTTACAAAAAAACACCTGGATTTTTATTTCCAGGAGGTACTACAAATTCAAACCCTTCCGCCTGTTCCTGATCAGGTACAGGTCTACTTTGAGTTAGGGAATCAGCGCTCGCTTACCTCTTTCCGACTACCTGCGGGTAGCGCACTGGATGGCACAAAAGATGCACGAGGGAATCCTCGATCCTATATGACAGATCGAGAGATTGTCATCAACAAAGGCAAAATCGATCGCCTCAAAACGCTCTTTGTCGATCAGGACATCAACAGATCCCGTATTTTTGTAGCTCCCGTAGCCAATTCTATAGATGGTTTGGGGCTGCCTCTTCCTGAGAGCCAGACCTATTGGCCGACACTAGGCGAACCCCAGCTCAACAAGGGATTGAAGTCCCGCAACATGGTCGATGCGGAGATTGGCTTTGCCTTATCGAGCCCTATATTGGAGATGAACGAAGGAGCCGAACGGACAGCAACTTTAACTTTTAACCTAGAAACGCCAGCTGGATTTACCCCTGATAACTTTCTTCAAGATGCCTTTCAGGTCTTTTGTACAGGACCCGAAGGATGGTTTGAACCATCTTCTGTGACCTCATCTCTCATTCCTCCTGATCCTGACATTTGGCAACTACAAGTGACGATAACGTTAGCGGTAGACCTTCCTCCTTTTACCTTCTATGATCCTAACATTTATACAGAAGGCTATGCGGTCGAGTGGCCCGTCGTCAGGCTCATGCTTAAACCAGATAAATATGCATATGACACAATCAAGGCTCTCAGTGTACAATCAGCCGATATAAAGGTAGCTGTATCAGGAATGAAGGATCTGGTCATCCAAAATGATCAAGGCGTCTTAGATGCTGGCAGTCCTTTCTTCCCCTTTGGTCCACAGCCTGTGCTGGGAAACAAGCTTATGATTGGCAATCGTGAGATCTTTTCGAAGAAACTCACGGACTTTTCAGTAAATCTCAGCTGGAAGGATGTGCCTGATGCCGACTTAGGCAGTTATTATAGCCTGTATGATCCAGATCCAGGAACAGCACCTAACATTACCAATAACAGTTTTGAATATAGAGTAGATCTTCTCCTGAATAAAAACTGGGATTCTGTTCTGCGAACCAATAATACCCTCTTTGATTCGGGAGATGCAAGCAGTCCATTGGCCCTGAGTGTGGACGCTGTAGATTTCAATGCTGCGACTGCTGCTACTACTTATCTTCGAAGTCCAAGTAAGGAACCTATACTTGCGTTTGGAAAGACCAGTAGTCGTGGTTTTGCACGACTCGTCTTGATCAGTCCTGATGCGCCCATGAAGGCTTTTGGGCACAAAGAGTTTCCTGCTCTCTATGCACGTCAAGCCATTGCATTGGCACGCTGGGATGAACAAGGACAAGAACCGTTGCTTCCCAATCCGCCTTACACCCCTACCGTAGAAGATATCACAGTAGGATATACTTCTGAGGAAACGATTGTCTTTGAAGAAGAGAATGCTTTCGACACGCTGATGCAGTTAGGGCCTTGGGGGTATAAGGAATTGGGTAAGGAAGGAGATACAGCATTGGTTGCTCAATTTAGAGATGAGGGCGAATTACTCTTGGGGATTGTCGATGTGACACCTCCCACGACGGTCAATCTGTTATTCAAGCTAGAGGAGGACACAGCAGATAAGGATACCATTCTATCAAAAGAAGACATTCAGTGGAGCTATCTCTCGCAAAATACATGGAAGCCGATCCAGGCACAGGATATTTTGGTAGAAGGAACCTTAGGGTTTAAAAAATCGGGCATTGTCTCTTTGGTCATTCCTCAGGATGCCTCTCTGGCGCATACGCTATTAGAAGCAGGGAGGCTATGGATCAAAGTCTCAGCCAGACAAAACGCTGTAGGAGCCAACCAAACGCGAGAAATATTTACCAATGCGGTCAGTGCGACCTTTGCGATAGATGATGCGGATGAGACAAAGTATGAAGCGCATCTCCAAACGCCTTTAGAGGCAGGCACGATCAAAAAACTAAAGCAGACACAATCGGAGATCAAGAAGATCGTGCAGCCTTTCAGTTCTTTTGGGGGGCAAGCTTCTGAAGAAAGCAATGCCTACTATACCCGTGTGAGCGAAAGACTCCGCCATAAGAAACGGGCCTGTCAGATCTGGGACTATGAGCGCATGGCCATGTCTCGTTTTCCTGGGATATTCAAAGCGAAAGCCCTCGCACATACAGATCCTTCTTCCTTTCGAGCGACAGGAGCGACCACCCTCATCGTAGTCAATGACCTGCAAGGGTTGGATGCAAGCAATCCTTTTATGCCCAGAGTGAGCCGAGCAGAGTTAGAGGAAATTCAAACTTACCTCTCTGCTTATGTCTCGCCTTTTGCCAAGCTCTATGTCGAAAATCCCGTCTATGAAACCTTGGTAGTGGATGCGAAAATTGGGTTTAGGACAGGTTTTGACCCTGGATTTTACAGCAATTTACTCAATGAAGAACTGAAAGCTTTCCTTTCTCCCTGGGCATTTGACACAGGCGTAGATATCGTTATTGGAGGAAAAATCTATAAATCGAGTATTCTTCAATTCATTGAGACCCGTGAATATGTAGATTTTGTGGTGGACATACGTCTGTACCATAACTATCAGGGAACCAGCAAGACGGGAACTGTAGGCCAAACATGTATTGGAGTAGATTTTGTGATCGGCCGAACCCAGACACCTGGAATCGGTGGGCTAACCATTGGACAGAATTTCATCATCGGCAAAGACCAGGAATTGGCTACGGCTTCAACGCCCAAATCCATTTTGGTCAGTAGTACCAATCATAAAATTACGGCTGTGGCAGATGGAAGCGATTACTGTAAAGGCGCGAGTAGCCTGGGGATCGGCTTCATGACCATCGACATTGATTTCGTCGTCGCCACACCTTAAAAGGACAGCTGTTTTACCTCTTTCTAAACAAAAAAATTAACACAAGATATCATGAATCAAAGATCTAGATCCTACTTAAGAGACGCGTTCTCAGATGGCAAGACACCTGAGGGGATAGATTTTGCCGACATATTTGAATCCTTCATCAATCTGGTAGAAGATCCCATCAAGATTGATGGAAACAACAATGTGAATCTCTCCACTGCCCTCAAAGTTGGGACGACTACTGCATTGGAAACAGGAACCATTCGCTTTGAAGGAGGTCAGTTTGAGTTTAGAGAAGGGAGCGAATGGAGACGATTGGGAGATGCGACGGGGGGAGCCTTTGAAGATTTGGGTGGAGGAAATGGTGCTGTCTATGACGGGGGAAATGTCGGAATTGGGACTTCTGGCGATCCTGCGTCACATAAGTTGGCTGTCAATCTAAGAAACAACGTCGGGCCTCAGGAGCAGGTACGGTTTGGCAATGCCGTTTTTCACGATGCAACGACGGGGACTCCCAACCGAGTATATCTTTCTCACGCGAATCTTTTGGCACCTAATCCGACAAGTGCCAATGTCTATACCATGCGCATCTTTGACGATGGACGTGTAGACTTCAATGCACCGACGAATGAATCTATCCGCTTTTACCAGGGAGGGACACAAGCACGCATGGCCATTCAGCCCATTACGGGCAATGTAGTCGTAGGAAGTGCGACTTCTGCGAATATAGGTGGGGTGCGTTTCTACGTAGCAGGCAATGCTGCCAAAACCAGTGGAGGCAATGTTTGGGTTGTCGGTAGTGATATGCGCCTAAAGAAAGATGTAAGTGCCTACGAAGATGGATTGGAGATGTTAAAAAAGATCAATCCCATCAAGTTCAAATACAATGGGAAGGCAGGAACTGTAGACGGAGAAGAAAATATTGGGCTTTCGGGCCAAGAGATCGAGCAAGTAGCACCCTACATGGTGTCTAAGGCACAGGTGAAAATGAATGAGGAAGATGCAGACGATTCTGAAGTATTGATGCTGGACTCAGGGCCCCTGATGTACATGGCTGTCAATGCGATCAAAGAACTTTCGGCTCGCGTCGAAGCATTGGAGCAGCAGCTAGCCGCCCAGTAAGCCAAGGTCTGATCATCGGGCCTCAAGATTTATCCTGAGTTAAGTTGAAGGAATAAGGCATAAAGTAAGGGGAGGTAGAGATTTATGCTGTTGGCTTATGCTGTGTCTTTTGCCTGACGACTCACCTACGAAAAGATCGCGCTTTAGGTCTCGGTTCTCATGTCTCGATTCTTTCAACTCAATTCTATCCGTCTCTATAACATTCATCCTGCAAATGTGACGCATGGCAGATACTAAAACAATTCCGAAGAATCCGAATCTCAAGCCTGGAGAAGATTTTGCTTTTCTGCGTGAGGAGGGCATACAGTTGATCCGTAAGTTGGCAGGATTGATATGGACGGATTACAACGCACATGATCCTGGCATTACCTTACTGGAAGCATTCAGTTATGGCTTGACAGAGTTGGGGTTGCGGGCCAGCCTGGATATGAAAGACATCATTGCAAGTGTGAGTCCCAATTCCCAATCTGCCCTGTTTGCACCTGAAGTCATTCTCCCCTCTCAACCCGTTACGCTAAAAGACTTTCAAAAGCTGCTCATCAACGTAGAGGGCGTTCGCAATGCATGGCTCCTTCCCTTGACTCTTGGACAGGCCCAAAATGTCAATGGACTCTACAAGTTGCTGCTGGAACTAGATGTGATCAACCTCACCATTGGGCCTAGTGAAGTACCTGTTGATCTAAGTAGCAGCTTGATTGCAAGGGAGGTGACGGTTGCCCTGGGACCAGAAAATCGGAGCTACCGTTTGGAAGTCTCCTTTCCTTACTGGGATGACCAAGATGTGGTGGTACTCAGCGAAATCGTAACGATAGATAGCATGGAGGGCGCAGGAGGAGGAGGCATCACCCTGACAGACCTAGGTTCTCAAGATCCCAACGACTATGCAGCCGATATCCGAGTAAACTACAACGGAGGGTCTTTTATAGAGTTTGTTGTCACTGTACGAGTTTCGCCCGAAATTGGAGGGGATCCTGTCGAGAATGCAGCAGTAGAAGCAGCCATTATTGCTCAATTAACACCCAATCTTTTCGCTTTCTACAATCAGAAGGTACATGCGGCCTACCAAATTCGACAGGAAGTATACGAGACCTTTATTCAGCATCGGAACCTGTCAGAAGATCTGACCGAGATTTCTGCGATTGAAATCCAGGAAGTCGGCGTCAATTGTCAGGTAGAGGTGATCAAAGGCTTTCACCTGGAAACCTATCTCGCCAATGTTTGGCTAAAATTGGATCAGTTTTTTGCCCCTGATATCAAGACCTACACGCTCGAAGAACGCTTGGAAGCACAGCGCTCCTCTGAAAAGATCTATGAAGGCCCTTTACTGGACAGTGGATTTATAGAGGACGATTCCTTATTTGGTGCCTATAACAACCAAGGGGCAGCGACTTTTCGAACGGTTTATGTATCGGATATCAGCAATATTCTGGTTTCTGCTGCATCGGGAGAGGATGGAGAACAAGCTCCTGGGCTGGAGGACCAAGTATTGGCCATCAAAAATCTCAACATTGGCAATTTCATCCGCAACCGAATCGTGACGGCGAATGTGACTTCTTGCCTGGCCTTGGTCAAACCTGAGTTATTTAAGCCACGCTTCAGTTGGAATAAATCTAATATATCCGTCGTCAGAGACGGTAAGTTGATTACTTACAGTCAGGATCTGGTTGAAGCCATCTATCTGGAGCTACGCAACGCAAGTATAAGCACGCAAGCGAGCCTAAGCCAGCTACCCTTTCCTAAAGGGGATCGTTTACCCTTGGGAGAGTTTCGATCTTTACAACATGAGCTGCCTGGTATTTACGGGCAGGCAGATAATCTTCCTTCTGACAGTGCCTCCCCTGAGCAGCGCGCCAAAGCAGAGCAATTGCGCGCCGTCTTATTTGCCTTTGATCAATTATTGGCAAACTATATCAGCCAGATCAAGCAGGTCCAAGATGTATTTTCCTTCGATGAAACCATCAATAGCACGTACAGCTCGATGGCCCCTTTTGATATCCCCTATCTCGAAAATATCCTGCGCAGCTTCACAAGCAGTGGGTTGTCATGGTCCGATTTTGTCGCTTTATCTGATAATCCTTATGTAGAATCTTTGCGGCAGGCGACAGAATCGAGAAGTGTATTCTTAGAGAGAAGGAATCGATTTTTGAATCACGTATTGGCGAGATTCGGGCTGTCACTAGAGGCTTATGAGATCTATCGTAATACAGAATCTACCAAAAATAATCCTGACTCCTCTGAGTGGAGACTGAGAGAGGAAGAAATCGCGCATGATCTCATTTCAGATAAGGCGCGCCTCATCGAAAATTATCCCACTTTGAGTCGGGAGCGAACCTTGAGTTACGATTATACGGGCACGGTTTGGGATAGCGACAATCTGGCAGGACTTGCCCATAGGCTACTGACTTTTACAGGGCTGAAAAATAAGCTTCGTCGTTCCCTTAATGGAGAAGTAGCTGACTTTTACAATGTTACGGGGGGAGGCGCAAACTGGAGTTTTGAAATACAAGATGCTGCTGCCAACCCCATACTTGAGAGTGTCATCAGCTATCCTACAGAACCTGAGGCAGAAGCTGCCGCAAGACGCCTCATTCAAGCAGGCATTAGTCGAGACAATTATGAGATCGATCCTCAGTTGGTTGGGAGCGATATTGAGCATAGAGTAGAACTCCGAGACTTTACGGTCAATCCTTCTGTTTTATGGGCACAATCCCCTACGACATTCCCCACGGATTGGGACGCCAGATTAGAAGCCCGAAGAATCATACGCGAACTCAGAGAGGTGGGAAGTGGGATGTTCATCATCGAGCATGTACTGCTTCGTCCTGATACAGACTCAGAAGCGCCTGCCCAAACAGATCTAGTTGTGGTAGAGGAAGATCCAACACTTCCTGTCTCAGATCCCTATTCTATGAGGATATCGATTGTGCTTCCTTCGGGATTTGAAAATGAGGTATTGACGCTGAGCGAGATTGACCAGCGGATTTTAGCAGAAACGCCGCTTCCCACGCCAACAGAGCGAGAACCAGCAGAGTTTCGGGGTGCCATCTTTAGGCAACTCATTACGAGGATGATCACCGAAGAAGTACCTGCACATATCATTCCCCATATATTCTGGCTAGATAAGAATACCGTAGCTGATGAGGCAGAGACGCCTTCCTTGGGGAACTTTGAGACGCTGCTCCAAGCATGGTTAGAAACAAAAGCAGATCCAAGCGCTACAACTTTGGCCTTGGCTACGGCAAGAAATAATCTGGTGGTAGTCATGAATGAAATGTTCCAACTCAGTACAAGGTAATCCTATGAACCCAGCAGATGCACATATCATTCAGCGTATTTCCCTTGACGTCGAGTTTACAGGGACAGATCCTATGGCCATTCAAGAAAGGATGACCATGTTTTGTCGTGAGCGCATCAGCCAAAGGATTGAAGTTTTTTTGGATGAGATATATACAAGCCCCAACCGAGAGATATTGGATTATCTAGTACTGGATTTGGGAACCATTGAGGGAGAGGATTGGGAAGAAAGGTTATTGGAAAACTTAACAGAGCGTTTAGCTGATAACCTGTCCGTGCAATTGAAGCAATCGGTCACTTCTCAATCTCAGCATAAGCTCAACTCTCGCCCTTTAGAGGCCCTCTATATGTACCTGGAAAATGGAAGTTACCCTTGGTGGTTTTCGCCTAATATGACGCTTTCAGCCTGGGAAAAAATGCTACTACCTAGCTTGGACGAAAGAGAATGTGTGCGCTTGATCACTTGGATTAGTCAGCAGCCGACTGTTCGAAAACGCTTGATTCAAGTGTTTTCGCCTGAATTCTTCGAAAGGATCATCTCGCACCATCCTAAGTACAAGTTCTGGAAAACCCTTTGGAATTGGGTAGTTCAGGTAACAGAGCAAAAAAAGGAAATTGTACTCCCTCTTGTACATCTCCGTCGAAAGTACTGGGAGCATATATTGGCGACTACTCCTGTAGATCAGCCATTGTACGTCTCGCATTTTCAATCGACAATGGGGCTCATTTTTCAATTTCTGGCCCAACAATCACTTTCTTTTGGCACAAATCAGACAGAAACGAACAGAAAGATATGGCTACAGGAAGCGCAGAAGGTAGGTGTGGAGAAAGTGAGGGATATCGCGCCCCTTCATCTATGGTTAAAGACATATACAGAGACACATGAGGCAGGTTCTCCGTCAGTGAATCGAGAAACGAGAGAAATGAAGGATATGGTAGTTGATGCGCAAGACGTGATAGCGGAAGCGCCAGTAGAAGATCATTCCTCCCTCGCTGACGAGCACCTATCCGAAGCAACACGATCTCAAGATCAAGTGGCTGTTCCTCATAAGGACCAGAAGAAACAGGAGATTCCAAATGTGAAAGCCCCTGATGAAGGAAAAGGCGTAATGGCCAGATCGGGGAAAGAGGAGAAAAAATCATCATCCGTGGCATGGAAAAAAGAATCTCTATACGTCAATTATGCAGGACTCATCCTCATACATCCTTTCCTAGCCTATTTCTTTGAACGCCTGGGCTTATGGAAAGAAAAGAAATGGGTGTCCGAAGCTGCACAGCGACATGCCGTACAAATACTAGCCTATGTTGCCCTTGGCAATACCTACTGTCCCGAACATGATATGGTCATCGCCAAGCTGTTGTGTGGCCTGCCCATACCAGAGTTTGTCGATCCTCAACTCATCCTCAGCTCAGAGGAAATACATGAGACGACAGCCTTACTTTCCTCTGTCATTGAACACTGGGCGGTACTTAAAAATACCCAAATAGACGGACTGAGAGAAGGATTTTTTCAACGTGAAGGACGAGTAGAATTTCAAGGATCACAAACTGTGCTGACCATTTCCCAAGAAGCGCAAGATATACTCTTGAGCCGATTGCCTTGGGGGATAGGCATGATCCGATTGCCCTGGATGGAGGGATTCATGCAGGTCAACTGGACATGAGCAAGGAGAAAGAGGCAGATTGAAAACGATACATGCTTTTCCTACATCCTATTTACCATCGGATACATACATAGCCGTATGGTCCAACATCATCCATTAAACCTTTTTCAACAGATGAAACGGAAGTTTTTCATAACGATGCTCTTGATGAGCTTTTGGCAACTCTTCATTCCTATGGAGACATGGAGCCAAATTGTCAACCTAGATATCTCTGGAGCAGATGTCAATTTGACCCTTGACCCTGCTTACATAGGAGAGACCTATAATGTGGTACTGAACCCACAAAATACTTCTGGAGATGTCACCTGGGAGGTGCTGACCGATCTGGACGGCAGTTCAGGGCAAGAAATGGAAGCAAATGGAGTCACCCTCAATGGAGGCAGCTCTCCGCTGACGATTCCTGCGGCTTCTGATCCCGATATTTCCTTCGTAGCCAATGGAATGGCAGTTTTTGACAATATCTCACCAGGATATTTGATTGAGTTGACCTTGTCCGATGGTGGGGGACAGAGCATTGATGTGACGCTTTTTGTTCCTGTTTATCGTCGCCCTGTGTCTCTGATTTTGGTCTTAGACCGCTCAGGAAGTATGGGATGGGTTCCCGATGGATTGCCTGCTGGAACAGATCCCCGTGAGGATTATCTCAAGGATGTGGCCCAGCAGTTCATTACGGATTTTGATGATCAATTGGTGCCAGGAGACCAGATTGCCGTGACAGATTTCTCTAGTGCCGCAGACTTGGCTGGCCAAACACCTGATAATGTAGAGCTATTGGTAGACTTTATAGCAGCTACAACACCAGATATTATTGCCGACATCACAGGGCCTAGTCCTACAGGCGCTACTTCCATCGGAGCAGGTATGCTGACTGCCAAAGATAAGCTTATGCCAGGAGCCCCGCTAGGTGAGGCGACCCTAGGTAACAAACGTGTGATCATCCTCTTCTCGGATGGAGAAGAAAATACAGCTCCCTTGATTGGAGGGTCGGGGGGGACACAGGCAGGAGGAACAGATCTCAATGATACAGACGGAATGAATGGAGACGATGGCAACATTCAAATGTATACCATCGGAATCAGCGCCTCTGCCGTGGGAGACCCTGCCCTTGTCCTTCGTGAGATTGCCAATGCCAACAATGGATTGGCCTATCTGCTAGGACCCAATGCCAGTGTAGATGTAGAGTTGGGCGCCAATACAGGAGGTGTAGTAGCTGCTGAGGCTAGTCTCAGTACTGTTTTTGATCAGATACTCAATAATATCCTCAATAACTCCAGCCCACAAACTGTCAACTTTAAGTATGGGCAGACAAGTACATCAGGGCAAGCGACCGAAACATTCACCATCAACAATGAGGTGGATTATGTACAGTTTACCATCATTTGTGAGCAAAATGTAGGAGTCGAAATACGAAAAGATGGGGTAGAGATTTCTCCCGACTTCATTCGTACCGCTACCACCAAACGCAACCAGACATTGACCATTGATTTTCCTTATCAAGGAACGGATACCGTAGCAGCAGGTGGAGATTGGGAAGTCGCGATTTTCTCAGACGGAAGTACCCCTTATTTCATCCGCGCAAAGGTAGACGATCACCGATTCGATGCCAATTTCTCGATCACGTCTTCCAACTTTGAGGTAGGAGATGATTTGCGCGCTCAAGCTACACTCTCCTACAATGGACAACCCATAGAAGATGCCAATGTAGACTTGGTCATACTCAAGCCAGGAGAAGACTGGGGAGATGTCATCGCAAGATCTAATGTCAGCTTTGATCCCAGCAGTTCCAATGAACGTGGCTCTACAGGATTCCAAAAATACCTGGAATACCTCAACCAGAATCCCAACACCTTCGAACCTAATCGATTGGGAAATCCCATGTCCCATACGAATGATGGAGTATATGAGTTCTTCTATGATGACACAGATCTATCGGGCGTATACCAGGCTTTTGTCTTGATCAATACCGATGATTCTATTCGAGGGAAAATCCAGCGTGTCATCATGCAGTCTGTCGTCATGCGATTTGGCGAGCCAGATGCTAAGGTATCTGTGAGTTCAACGACGACTAGTGGCAGCACACAGCGAACGACCCTTACACCTAAATATGTCATCAATGGAAAACAGAAATTTGTAGGACCAGGCTTTGGCAGAGGGTTTAAGTTGACAGGAAATAGTCTTACGCTTCAATCCGTGCAAGACAAAGGAGATGGTAGCTACGTATTGGTGATTCAGGGAGAGTTGAACAATACAGGTGTCATTACCCTTTCAGGTGCCAAGGTGTATGAAGGCCCTATCAATCAGATTGATGGCTCTTTCTCGGGTAGTAATGTACCTGACGACTTTCCCAATTTTGAGTTGCCCTTTGGTTTAGGGGTGACGATTCCTGTAGGAACCTTTGCAGATAATTTCAATAGAGGGTTACTCATTGAGCTACATGGAGAGTACGGCATTACCCAAAATCTGAGCATCAACCTAGAAGCAGGTGCTTACACGTTCGGGAGAGTAGCACCCGTAGGTCAGGATTCCAGTTTAAGTATGCTTGGGTTGGCATTAGGTCCCCGTCTGAAGCTACCTGTCAATGATAGGATCTACCTATTTGCTGATGCGAATATAGGTTACTACTGGCCAGAAGGATTGGGCGGCAACTTTGGCTACAACTTTGGTGTGGGAGCAGCGATTCAACTGAGTCCTAAATTATCGCTTGTACCTGAGGTCAGTTACTACAACATCAATTCTGCTACACCCATCACATTCGTAGGGGCAGGTGTCGGCATTCAAGTAAGATTAAACTAAACGAAAATGGATGCTCCCAAAACCAAAGCCAATCCTTCACGCACGCATCGCGAGCCTTCGCATGCGGATAGAGGAAACTTTTTTGGAAGTATCCAACGTAAATCGGTGCCTTTCTTCTCACAAGGTGAGGGGATGGGTACTTTTTTTCAAACCAAACTCAATGTCCATCCTGCCCACGACGCTTATGAGCAAGAAGCAGATGCTATGGCAGACAGGGTATTGTCCATGCCCCAAGGCGAAGGCATCTCTCCTGCCATTCAGAAGCAATCCGAAGAAGAGGGGTTGCAAACCAAGCCTTTGGTCGATGAAATCACACGGATAGGGAATGTGGATGGAGCATCTGCCCAGCATAAACCTGCCTTTGATAGTGCTTCAGAAATGGACCAGCAGACGGCATCAGGTGGAGATGTTCAGGGTAGGTCCATAGGGATGGACCTTCAGATGCAAGAAGAATCTGAAGAGGAGCTACAAGCCAAGGGCGATCCTGTCAGTCCGCCCAAAGACTTTGAGCAGAATCTGCAAGGTTCCAAAGGTGGCGGTCAAGCCTTTCCCACATCTACCCAAAGTCGTATGGAGCAAGGCTTCGGTGCCAATTTCCAGGATGTGAGAGTCCACACAGGGACGAATGCCGTGCAGATGAGCCAGTCCATCAGCGCACAGGCATTCACACACGGAAAAGATATCTATTTCAATGAAGGAAAATACCAGCCAGGTACCTCCGCAGGGGATCATCTGATCGCGCATGAGCTGACACATACCGTCCAGCAGTCAGGGGTACAGCGAAAGGCAAATAATGGAGGATTTGAAGATATCCAGGCAAGCTTCATTCGGGATTTGATCAATGACCTAGTTTCGCTCGCAGGTCGTGTAGGCATCAATATCCCTGAGATTGTCGATAATATTCCAGGCTATACCCTATTTAGCTACATCACCGAGTATGACATCATCCGCGGGCGCAACGTAGAGCGCAACGGACGCAACCTGATTCGTGGGTTGATGGGCTTGATTCCAGGGGGAAATCTGCTATACAACAAACTTGATGAATATGGCATCATCGATCGTGCCTTCGAATGGGTAGAAAGTCAATTGAGTACCCTCGATATTTCTATGGGACGTATCGAACGAACGTTTGAACGTGCTTGGGATGAGATGGGGATCAGTGAGGGAATCAGCGGAAACCTCCGAATCTTACGCAACAACTTCCAACCCCTACTGAACGATATAGAGACATTTGCAGATAATGCAGTGGACCAATTAATCGAGTTTGTCAAGGATGCGTTGGTTCGACCGTTGGTAGAATTCCTGGAAGCCAACAGCGAAGCCTACAAGCTGGCGACCAAAGTTATTGGAAAGAAGTTCCCTTTAGACGATGAGGTCAATGCTCCTACGGTTGAGATTCTAGAAGACTTCCTCATCCTTATCGGTAAGCAGACCGAGGTGGATGAGATGAAGGAAAAAGGGACGCTACAGGAGACAGCAGATTGGATCGATACCCAGCTCGCTACTTTCTTCTCCTTACTGGGTCGATTCAACGCCATTGTCACACGCGTATGGGATGCCTTCTCTTTGGAGACCTTAGAGGATATTCCAGGCGTATTCCAGGGAATTTGGGACGACTTTACGGAGTTATTACAGGACTTCCTCGACTTTGCGCTTGAAGTCGCAGCCAAGGTATTGGAGCTGATTAAGAATGCCTTACTCAGCTTCCTTGCCTCCTTCGCGGATGACATCCCAGGCTTCCATTTGCTGACGGTCATCATTGAGAAAAATCCATTTACCGACGAAGCGGTACCACGGACGACAGAAAATCTGATCCGAGGGTTTATAAGCTTGGTACCAGGAGGAGATGCCAAGTTCAGGGAATTGAAGGAATCAGGTGCGATTCCGCGAGCAGCTCAAAGAATCGATGCACTGATTGCACAGCTAGGCATTTCATGGGAGTTTATCGTCGGACTTTTCACAGGTATTTGGGAATCCCTCAGTATAGATGACCTCATCGATCCTGTGGGTGCCTTCCAGCGGATCGCAGACCAATATGGAGAACCCATCGGACGCTTGTTTAGCTTCGTAGTGAAGGTCGTCAAGATCCTGATGGAGTTGATCCTGGAGATCATGGGCATCCCACCAGACATGATTGGCAACATCATCGCCAATGCGATGTCTGCTTTCGAGGACATCAAAAATGATCCTGTCGGCTTCCTCCTCAATCTGATGAATGCCATCAAGGAAGGCTTCCTGCAGTTCCTCAACAACATTGGCACACATCTCCTTAATGGCCTTCAAACATGGCTATTTGGTACGCTGGCAGATGCGGGGATTCAGATCCCTTCTGATTTGAGCCTACAATCTCTTTTGGGAATGGCGATGGATGTGCTCGGTATCACAGTGGACAACGTCTTGGATCGACTGGGCGAACGCATCGGACAAGAGCGTGTGGCACAGATCCGAGGTGCCTTAGATACCCTTACAGGTATTTGGACCTTCGTGAGGGATGTGATCGAGCGCGGACCGATTGCGATCTGGGAGTATGTGCAGCAGCAATTGAGCAACCTCTGGGACATCATCAAGGATGGCATCATGGGCTTCATCCAGGAGAAAGTCATCCAGCAAGCCATCACGTGGTTGCTCTCCTTCCTGGACGTGACGGGCATCATGCCGATCATCCGTGGCGTACAGACGGTCTTCAATGCGATTCAGTCTTTCATCGAGAAACTGCGTGAGATCCTAGAGATCGTAAATTCCTTTGTAGCAGGGATAGCTGAGATTGCCCGAGGCAACATTAAATCGGCGGCAGACTTCCTGGAGAATGCGCTGGCAGATGGCATACCTGTCGCGATTTCCTTCCTCGCCAAGCAGTTAGGCTTAGGAGACATCAGCGAGAAGATCGCTGAGATGATCGAGGCCGCCAGAGCTAAGATCAACGAGGGCATTGATTGGCTGATTGATCAGGCACTGAGAGCAGGAACAGCTTTCTTGAACATGCTGGGTATGGGAGGCAGTGAAGGAGAATCAGACGAAGCGAGTGTAGAAGAAGAGACAGGTGACGACTCTGACGAAGCTATCGCAATCAAGAACAGAGCCGCCGAAGAACTAGGCAATAGAATTAGTTCTGAAAAGCCTATTGATGAGATCGAGCAAATTGTCTCAGATGTATACAACCAGTTAAGTCCTGAGGGACTGAAGACACTCGAGCTTGTGGGACCTGACAATGACGGCGCTTATGACATTACAGGTAGCGCAAGTGATCATAGAGTCTTGATGGATTTAGCTCCAAGACGAGCATTCGTGGACATGGTTGTACGGGTGCAGTTGAGTGGAACAGCCTCTCTGACCGAAGGATTGGCCAGTACGACAGGTTTCTTTGACCCTGACGAGGCGCAGAGTGAGGTGACAGGGGGAAGGCGACTGGCACGTGTATCGCCTGCGATTTTTGGTGGAAGGACAAGAGGAAAAAGAGAAAGAGAGCGAGCGGAGAGAGATTCTGGGGGCTTTGTTGTCGAACCAGAGGCAGGATCAGATACGCTGGAGTTTGTCTCCTGGAGTACGGGCCGAGCCATTAGGGATAGTAATATCTCCCACGCTGAGCGACAGTTTGAAGAATGGTTTACCTCCCAACTTCAAAACAATCCTGGTTGGGTAGGACGAGTTCAGAGTATTTCCATAGACATCACGCATAGTCCTTGTCAGTTGTGTACATCTGATCTAAACGGGGTCGCAAGACTGGCGAAATCAGGAAATCCTGAAGTGGAGCTTAATCTAGTCTACGATGAAATTCATGCAGGGAATAATCCAACCAGACAATCTGATATAGATCTGTTGGAGAGAAATGGCTGGAATGTGAGTGGCCCTGCTGTAGCACCTGGGAATAGTTCATCAGAAGTGACACCGAGTCCTCCGAGGATTAGAAGAAGACGAAATAATAACTAGGCCTACATGCACTCAAAAAACCATCGTAGATACGCTCAGCCTGCAACCGCCTTCTCACCAGAGGCGCAGCAGGATGCGTTTTTTCCTCCCAACAACATCCAGATGAAGGCGGAGGAGCAAGATGGGGAAATGGGTTTAACGGACTTTTTTCAGCAGGATACTTTTCCTTTTCTCCAAATGGGCGTCATCAGCCCCGCCGTCCATATGCTGCAGAAAGGGCTCAACTTTGCAGGAATTACCCCCACACTCAAAACCGACAGCATCTTTGGTCCCAAGACCCGCCAAAATGTCTACAGCTTCCAGCAGCAAGAAGAGCTGCAAGTAGATGGACTGGTAGGCAATCAAACATGGAGTACCCTCAAACAAACTGTGACAGGAGGTGGGACCAGCGCCCCAGATAATCCACTAGGAACCCAGACCAATGATACCTTTGGCAAGATCCTAGACCCCAGTCATGCTATCCAGACTTTTGAAGAAGTGCTAGGATTGACGCAGCAGTTTTTCCTACAGATTGTCATGACTCCCCTTGGACAAGTGATCATCGGGGAAGCACTCAGCAAGATGTTTGCCGATGATCCTAGCCAGTTTGGGAAGTTTCTCCTTATGCCAGGAGAATTGAGCTTGATCGTCGAGTCTTTGGATATCTTACTTCGGGCTGCTCAAATGCGGAAGCAGGAACTCAATCAACTTCCTCCCAAGTATGAGTCCGATCACTTTGACAATCTTCGTGACCGCATCGTGGCGCTAAGGACTTATTATCAAGATCAGCTTGACAAACAGCAGAGTGGAGGGGCCACCGATAAGCCACTGGCACAAAGGGTCGTATCGATCGCACTATCTCAAGTCGGGACCGTCGAGGCGGGCAGTGAATACGCCATCCCAGGAAAACATGGAGGGATGTCCAGTCCTTCCAATGTCCCAGGTATCCCCTTTAAGTGGAACACAGGACTCGTCAGGAAGGGCTATCAACGTGTAGGTCAGTTCTTCTCTACTGCTACAGGCAATGCCAATTATAGCAAGCCAGGGAGTACGATTGAGCGTCTACAAGTCAAACACCGTGTCTCAGGACCTGATTCAAGGTCCACATCAGGAAAATCGTCCGATGTACTCCCCTCCTGGTGCGGTATCTACCTGTTTTGGGTGCTGAGAAGTGCAGGACTCGCAATCAACGACTGGGATGTCAGGAAAGGCAATAGCCAATTCAAAAAGGGCTTCACTACTTTCACCCCTGGATCAGGTACATCCCCTCAGCCAGGCGACATCGGAAATATCACCAATCGCAATCACTACTTCCTCGTGGTCAAAGTAGAGGGAGATAAGCTTTGGACAGTCGATGCCAATAGCCCCAGTGCCAGTAGTACAGGCTTTTTGTCAGGCAAGATCATATTCAACAAATCAAAAAGACGTACCAGTACCACACGCGCCTTTTATAGACACAATGCTTTGAAATAGAGGAGAGATTCTCATAAGATTTTCATGTATCTAATATCCAAATGATGAAACGAAGAAGACATAAAAAAAATCAGACTGGGCAAAAGGATGCTTTCTTCTCGAAAAGTACCCAAGCACCCAAATCAAACGATGCAGGATTCTTTCAGGCCAAATTGGAAATAGATCCTGTCGATAGTCCGATGGAGCGTGAAGCAGATGCTGCCGCTCACCAAGTCGTACATCAATCCTCCTCTAAAACAGGAGGCGAAACAGCATCCATCCAGAGGAAAAAGATTCAGCGTATGGGAAAAGAAGAAGAAGCGGCAGCCAAACGCATTCAGCGACAGGAGGAAGAAGAAGCCGCGGCTAAGTTGATTCAGAGACAAGAGGAAGAAGAAGCTGCGGCTAAGTTGATTCAAAGACAAGAGGAAGAAGAAGCTGCGGCTAAGTTGATTCAAAGACAAGAGGAAGAGGAAGCTGCGGCTAAGTTGATTCAGCGACAAGAGGAAGAAGAAGCTGCTGCAAAGTTAATTCAAAGGCAAGAGGAAGAACAGCCTGCTGCAAAACTTATCCAGAAAAAGGATGAAAAGGGCGCAGGTGATGCTACCCAAATAAATGTCGAGCAAATGATCCAAATGACCAAGGGACAGGGGAATGCCCTTCCTGATGACGTCAGAAGTGAAATGGAAAGTCATTTTGGGGCAGATTTTTCCTTTGTGCGGATCCATACAGGCAATCAGGCAATAGAAATGACGCAAGCTTTGAATGCACATGCTTTTACCCACGGATATGACATCTACTTCAATGAAGGCAGATTTGATCCGTATGCCCAATCAGGAAAAGAGTTGCTTGCGCATGAACTGGCACATGTAGTCCAGCAAAAGGGGACAGGACAGTAAAAATAAAGTGTCCTTTACTTTCTTTCATAACTAGCCTTTACCCACATGGAAACCCATTCACAGCCTAAGCCATCGCGACAGCATCACATACAGCAGAAGTCGGCTCCTCCTACTTTCTTTGGGCAACAAGCAGAGTCTCCCACTGCTTTTTTTCAACCCAAACTGCATATTCACCCCGCACATGATCCATATGAAGCGGAGGCCGATGCTGTAGCTGATCAGATTGTGGCGGGCAAAGGACAGGAAACCATTCCATCGAATGTGGGGGAGGGGACGAGTGTGCAAGGAAAGTCAATAGCAGAAGGAATTTCTCAAATCAACCCTTCGACCTCAAACCCTGCACCAGCTATGAAGCAGGGATTTGTGGGGCAAGGAGACAACTCATCTGCTACAGAGCCAGAACATTCTGCTGTAGAAGAGGACATTCAAGCCAAGGGAGATCCTGTCACCCCTCCCAAAGATTTTGAGCATCAACTCAACAGTAGCAAGGGCGGTGGGGGCACGATGGCTACAGAGACCCGGTCTCGAATGGAGCAGGGATTTGGGTCGGATTTTAGTCAGGTACGGGTTCATACAGGTAGCCAGGCCGTGCAAATGAGTCAGTCCATCGGAGCGGAGGCTTTCACACATGGCTCAGATATTTATTTCAATGAAGGCAAATACCAGCCAGGGACAAGCAGTGGCGATCATCTGCTTGCGCATGAGCTGACACACACGGTGCAGCAAGGAGGAGTTCAGCGGAAAGCGGCTTTCGAAGATGTCCAAGCCAGTTTTATCCGCGATTTGATTGATAGTATGGTCAGCCTAGCAGGGAAAATCGGGATTGATGTACCCAGTATCGTAGATAATATCCCAGGCTACTCCCTCTTTAGCTATATCACAGAGTTTGACCTGATTCGTAATAGAGCTGTCGAACGAAACGGAAAGACCCTGATCAAAGGATTGATGGGAATCATTCCAGGAGGAAATATGCTCTACAACAAGCTCGATGAATACGGCTTGATCGATGAGGCCTTTCAGTGGCTGGAATCGCAGTTGGGTACCATCGGCCTTTCTTTGAGTTCGCTGGAAAAAGCCTTGGAGGATGCATGGGAGGATATGGGCCTAACGCTGGGCATCAGTGGAAACCTTCGTGTGCTGTACAATAAGTTTAAGCCTCTTTTTGATCGGGTGGTCAGCTTCGCAAAGTCTGCCGTACAGAAACTACTCGAACTGGTCAAGAAAGGATTGCTCAAACCTCTCGTTGCTTATCTGGAGAAAAACAGCGAAGCCTACAAACTGGCAACGAAGGTAATTGGCAGCAAGTTTCCCTTGGAAGATAAAGTAGAAGCGACCACTGAACAAATCCTCAAGGATTTTCTCTTACTCATCGGTAAGAAAAAGGAAGTCGAGGAGATGGAAAAGAAGGGGACACTCAAAAAGACAGCAGATTGGATTGACAAAAACCTGGGACGCTTCACTTCCCTTTTAGGGCGTTTTCAACTGATCCTGACCAAAGCGCTAGATGCCCTTTCGCTTGAAAGCTTGGGTGATATGATGGGTGTTTTTTCAGGGATCTGGGAGGAATTGAAGATTCTGTTACAGGATTTCTATGATTTCGCCTCAGAAGTAGCTGCTGAGGTGCTCAAGCTAATCAAGGAAGCCTTACTCAACGCACTCGACAGTTTCGCGAACAACATTCCAGGCTATCATCTCCTGACTGTCATTATCCAGAAAAATCCCTTTACAGGCAAAAAAGTCAAGCGAAGTACAGAAAATGTGATTCGAGGCTTTATGGGATTGGTTCCAGGAGGGGAAGCCAAATTTCAGGAACTCAAAAAAACGGGTGTCATTGGGAAGGCTGTGGCCAGAATCGAGGCACTGGTCAAAGAACTGGCCATGAGCCCTGCGATGGTGGTTCAGTTATTCACCGATATCTGGAATAGCCTCTCCATCGATGATCTGATAGAGCCTTTCGCAGCTTTTCAACGGATTGTAGATCAGTTTGGTGTACCGATTGGCCGCCTATTTGATTTTGTCGTCAAGATGGTACAGATCGTGGTTGAGCTCATCTTGCAGATGATGGGCATTCCTCCTGAGCTCATTCAGTCCATCTTAGCCAATGCGATGCAGGCTTTCCAGGACATCAAAAACAATCCGCTAGGCTTCCTCATCAACCTCATCAAGGCGATTGGGCTAGGCTTCAAGAAATTCTTTGACAACTTCCTCAAACACCTGCTCGGAGGTCTGCAAGCTTGGTTATTTGCCCAACTCAAAAAAGCGGGAATCGAACCGCCCAAGGATCTTAGTGTCAAGAATCTCTTGGGAATGGCCATGAACATCTTTGGCATTACGATAGAGAATCTCTTTGCTCGATTGGAGAAAAAGATCGGGAAAGAGAAGGTCGACAAAATCCGAAAGGTCATTTCGACGGTGCAAGGAGCCTTTGACTTCATTCGAGAATTCAATGAGAAAGGACCAGAAGCCCTCTTTGATCGCATCAAGGATCAGATCAGTAATTTGTGGACGATCATCACCGATGGCATCAAGAACTTCGTCATGGAGAAAGTGATCCAGAAGGTCATGGTCAAGATCCTGTCCAGTCTTGAACCTACGGGCATCATGGCCGCGATCAACGGTGCGATGGCCTTCTTCGATGCGGTCCGAACCTTCGTCGAGCGTTTCAAGGAGATCCTTCAGATCATCAACAACTTCACCTTGGGCTTGGTCAACATCGCCAAAGGCTCCCTCAACCAAGCCGCCGAATTCCTAGAAAAGGGCTTGGCCAAAGGACTTCCTGTTGCCATCGACTTTCTGGCCAAGCAAGCGGGTTTAGACGACCTCGGCCAAAAAATCGCCACCATGATTGGCAAGGCACGCGAGAAAATCAATATGGCGATAGACTGGCTGATCGACAAGGTCTTGCAGGGAGGGAAGGCGTTGCTGAATTTGGGGAAGAATACGATGAATAAATTAATGGAAAGATTTTTTGGCAAGAAGGTCGTTTTCAAAACAAGAGATGGAGAAGTACATACGATTAAAATTTTTAAAGGAAAAAAAGGCCACAGAATTAAGATGGCGA
>JBCBFT010000063.1:0-39289 GCA_038527485.1 Bacteroidota bacterium | reverse complement strand
GATCCAACAACTGGGTGCGAACTGCGGCAGCTTCCTTAAATTTAGGAATCGCCTCTTTAGGATCATTTTGAAGAATATAAACAGATCCGAGTCTCATGCGCGCATCTCCATAGTCCTGTAGCTTTCCCTGATTTTGATTGGATAGCTCAATGGCTTGCAGCGCGTATACATGTGCACTATCTAAATTCTCATACATGTATTCCCAGGCCAACTCATTAAGCGTTTGAACTACATTTCCATTTTGGGGATTATGGAGCTCCAGCTTTAAGCTGTCGATTTCCCTTTCGCCTGCAATAAGTGTATTTCCACTGAGTAGATACAGTATATTTATGGCACTATATATAATTAAGACTCGGACCATGATTTTCTATTTTAGGGCTATGAATTAATCTTGTGGTTTATCGTCTTCTCCTTTACTGAGGGTAATAATATTTCCCGTACGTGAAATAGATTCAGCCTTTGTTACGCTCCCTTCTTTCAAGTTCACCTTGAAAAAACACTCGGGTTCTACTGTCCCAGATACAGGAGCAGGAATCCCAAAAGATGAAATATCAATGGTATCTACTGCATAAGATCGCAATCCCTTGATATTGATTTCCTGATTGATGGTATATTCTATGTTGATGATATGGGGATTTTCTTCTGTACCTTCTCTCGGAATCAGATCTGGTGCAGTAAAATGATACCCTGCGTCGCCAGAGACAAGTACGGCGTGAAGATAATATCCCAGAAATAGCTCGGGATTCTCTTGAGAATATACAGCGATCAAGCTTCCGTTAAAGTTGACAATAGACATATTGAGTTGTGTTTAAGATAAAAGTTATAGGTTCAATTTTTTGCACTCAAGCAAAAAATCTGCTGTGTAATCGATCTTAGAATAGAATAAAAATAATGTCTGGAGTTCCTTCATAGAATCTGATTCTCCCTTCGGTATAGCAGGAGGCATCAACTCTTAAGAGTTAATTCTAAAAGGATTTTGTGTTCTGAAAATCTCGAGATTCTGTCCTGCTTCGTAATAGTTTGGGATAAAAAATGGATCAGGAGACGAATCCATCATATCCACCATGAGAAATTGCTTATAATTTCCTTGGTATTTACCTCCATTCCAAGTCGCCAGTAAGTCTCTTGTAAAATTGCTTAGCTTGCTATCCTTTTGGATACGTGCTTTAGCCATATCTCTACAGGCAGCTAGCAGTATGACAGAGGCAAGGATATGATTTTCATTAGGGAAAGGATGTTTCTTTGTCGGGCGCTTCCACCGGGTATCGCCATCAAAAAATTTGAGCATGGTTCCTGAATGACAGGAGTCCGATACTACTACGACACGTACGCCTTGACGAATCTGTGACAGATGTTTACTGATCAGGTCATCTATTAGGAATCGATCATACAAACACCAAGCCTCGTCCTGCCCATCATCCTCATCTCCATCATGGTCAAGTACACCTAACCCATGCCCAGAAAATGTCAGGAGGAATAAATCTCCTGGATTCAACTTGCCTACAATCTCTATAAACTTCTGCTGAAAATTGTGATAAGTTGCATCTTTCGTGAAAAGAGAATGACATTCTTCAAACCCTTCTTGTCTGGCGATTTCCTCCATCTGCATGGCATCATTCTCGCAAGTGTTAAGATTAGGCAGTGTTCTACCTTCATAATCGGTAGAATGTTGGGAGAGATAATTCACTCCAATGTGTAAAGATATTCCTTTGGACATGGTTACGATTTGTTCAATATAAAATAGCAAAAAAGCTTCATCTAAGTCCATACTTAGAAATGACTACTTTCCTTCACTAGAGATGAGTGTTTTTTATAAAAAAATTATTGACCTGTACGAAAATGGACTTAAAAACCAACCATTTACACCAATTACTTCGAAATCAAAAATAGATAAATGTTCACAATTATTGCTTATTGAGCTAAGCCTTCTGCCAGTTCTCATTCCTTACCATAGTTCTGTAAAGCTAGTCCAGCGGATTGAGACTATGCATTGTTGCTTGATACATATGATCATGAGAAGCGTCTAGTAACACAAGTCTTATTCGATTCATCCCCTGTAGCTCTCCAAAGACATTCGCATTTACACAACTCTTTTCTTCATATTAGTGATTCTCACGAATGAATTATTAGGTACTTGCGTCCCATGTCCCGCAAAGGATAAATATGAAAAAGTCTAACTACGTACCTTCTCAAGATCCTAGAAAAACGCCCTAAAAGATGCTCAAACGTCTCTGTCGATACGAGTATGGGCATCTTGATCAGCTACGATGACAGGAGGGATATCCTTCTTATACGTTAGTTTGTCTACTGTCATCGGGCCATAGTGGATGATGTGGGCCTTATTCATGCCTTAAACTAGAGAGAATTCTCAATTCATGAGACATAATAGGTCTGGTGAAGTCGCATCACCTTTTCCTCTTGCAATCAATCTATTGAGGCAATAAATACTCCAGACCGTAGGAAGGAGAGGAGTTAGGGGGCCAAATATAAACTATATCAACCCTTAACTTTGAGAATCGTATACGACTCCACACAAGGTAAGCCATTCAAACCATTTTTGATAGATTTGATTTTCTTACTTGGAGCTTCAAATTCAAAATTGTATTTGCCTGTCTCGCGATTGTCTACCAATACTTTTTGGATGCTATACCCCTGCTCCTCCATATAGGTTTTCAGTTGATCCGCACAGGGTGAGCTTGAGTTGATTTTTACATGCGTATCTAGTTGGACTAAGGCTCTATAAACACGGCTTGTAGAAGTAGCTGTATGTGACATAAACTAGGTGATTTGAAAGGGTAATGCGATTGTGTAGGATATACAGCCTGTATCTGACGGAGATAAATATTTCTGTAGATCAAACGGTCAGAAAGGCGATCATTTAATATATGAATATTTCTTTATAATTATAGGTTTATATATTATTGAGTTTCATTTCTAAGCAAACCATTTCCCACAAATTGATTCATTCCTTTCTATAAAGAGTGGGCGTTATAATCTGAGGTTTTCTTTTTTTCCCATATGGCTTTCACTAAATTTGATGCTTATACGCTGAATATTACATGCGATTTAAAGACATCATCGGGCAAGAAGAAGCCGTTCACCATATTCAAGATGCGATCGCCAACAACCGACTGGCGCACGCCCTCCTTCTCGTGGGACCTAGCGGCGTAGGAAGCCTTGCCCTAGCTGTAGCTTTGACGCAATATGTCAATTGCCTCAACCCGACATCCGATCACGATAGCTGTGGCAAGTGCTCCTCTTGCATCAAAATCGCCAAAGGCGTCCATCCTGATATCAAGTATGTCCTTCCTATCTTCTCCAAAACTGAAGGTGGTAAACGCCTACTTTCCGACTCTTTTTTCGATCAATTCCGAAGCCATTTTTTCGATGATCCCTATTTCAGCTTGGACAACTGGCAGGAAACACTAGGAGGGGTGAACAAACAGCTCTTTATTTCGGTACATGAGATTCGCGAATTGAAAAAAGGCATCTATCTGAAGTCCTTTGAGGCAAAATATAAAGTCCTGATCATTTGGCATGCAGAACGCATCAATAAAGAGGGAGCCAATGCTTTCCTGAAATTGCTGGAAGAACCTCCCGAACGCACGCTGATCATCATGACTTGTAGCGATCCTTCCAAACTGTTGACGACGATCAACTCTCGCTGCCAGCGTATCCGTCTGTCACGTATCCCCAAAGATCAAGTTCAAGGCTACTTACAAAACCAACGTGGCCTACCTGTAGAGGAAGCACAAGATTTGGCCCTCATCTCCGAAGGAAGTATTTCTCAGGCGACAGCGCTCCTATCCTCGCACAACCAGACTCTACACCATGTCTACATCGAGTGGTTACGGGCTATTTACAAAGGCGATTACCAAGATATACAAGACCACGTGGGTAAGATCTTGGAAGAAAGTAAAGAATTTCAAAAACGCTTTCTTCAAGTAGCTGTTAGAAAAATGCGAGACTCGCTCTTGTACCATCTGGGAGTACGCCAACTTGCACTTGCACCACAGAAAGAACAAGCCTTTCAGGAAAACTTCGCCAAAGTAGTGAATCCAGACAAAGTGGAAGAGGCCGTCGCCCTGATTGAAGATAGCCTCCGTGCCTTGACAGGAAATACCAATCCACAAATGGTACTCACTGCGCTCTCTCTCAGAATGCATGGAATTTTGAGGCGCGCCTAATTTATCTGAGAAGAAAAAGTGGCTTTATGCTTCTGTTTCCTGCTAGAGAAAATTATTTTTGTAAAGGCACGTTTAAATAAATGTAGTCTGTATAGGAACACAAAGCGTTTCAAAAGGTCCTCTCTCCTCTGTCATATCTCTAATTGTTTTCCCTCTCATGAGGCACTCAGTCTACCCGTGGTTACTTCTATTGTTCTCGATGGCCTTCATCTACGGCCTATCGTACTACGCCACACATAGACAACCGCTCCGACCTTCGTATCAGTTTTATGACTCTGCCACTGTACATGTAGAAATCCATGGTATGGAGGGAGAACCTCTCGTCTATGGGCAGTTCAATAATATCCTAGAGGGCAAGCGACAATTGGTAACCGCAGACTCTGTAGGATTTCATGTTCATCGTTTGCGATTTCATGTCAATAGTCCTCGTCCAGCCTTGCTGTATGTAGACGATCATCCTATCCAACTCATGTTGGTCCCACAAGATTCTTCTCTTTATGTGGATGTCTATTACTCCGAGGGATCATTTGAAGTCGACTCTCTTTTGTTTACAGGAGAACCTGCCGTGATGTGTGAGTACTTCTTACGTAAATCCGAACAGCTCGGAGGATTGGGGATTCGTAGAAACCAACGCCTCGTCGCCAGTGATGACTTCATGACACTTGTCAACCGTATGGACTCATTGGCAGCCAAGGAACTCGTATTTTTAGTAGAACAAGAAATCTATGCGACTCTACCCCAATGGTTTGTCACCTTTGAAAAAAATGACATCTTGTATCAGAGGGCTTATTTAAAGCTTTCGGCTGCCTACAACCAAAAAATTCCAAAAGATCTTCTAGATCGAATGACCATTAATAACCCAGGTGCAGTCTTTTCCTATTATTATTACTTATACCTCAATGCCTATTTTCAAAGTCTTCAGCCCAAAGAAGCGACGTCATTACCCTATGCAGAACAACTCAAACGCAACCTTGCATTGGCGGATTCACTTCTAGAAGGAGATGTTCACGATGTCTTTATCTCAAGGGCGATATTCCAGCAGTTGGCCAATAATGAGGTCGTATTGGGAGAAGAAATTTACCAGATATATAAGGATACTTTCTACAGTAGGAAATACATACGCTACCTCGCACGACAGATTCTACAGAAAAAACAGAAGTTGTGATTGAGGAAAAAATTACTACCTTTAAGTGTATTCGCGTCATAAGATTACAACAATCACAATATTGTGTATGATCTTATTTCCAAGAAATCGTTCTTTCTGTTTTACAAAGCAATTTATTTCACATAGTATAGATTCAGTCCGAGGCTTGAGTTAGGGTATGATTTTGGTGGGAATGAAGGACCATAGACAAACATTCAGCATGGCTTCTATGCCATCTCATATATATTTACAAATTGATTATTAGTACGTTGGTGAATATAATTCCGTACTGATTTTTTTGTATGTTTTCTTATACCCTTACCTTTCATTCACTCGGCTGCTTAATATATAAGTAGTTATGGCATGTAGTAACTGCGGTACTGGAGGATGCTCTTCAGGAGGCTGCGGCAAAAGCGGAGGTTGCGCTACAGGCGGTTGTAATAAGCTCAATACTTACGACTGGCTTGGCAACATGCTCTCACCTGACCAGACCGAAGTAGACAATATATACGAGGTTCGATTCAAGAATACACGTAAAAGCTTTTTTCGTAATGTAAACGGACTCCGTTTATATATAGGAGATCAAGTAGTGGTCGAAAGTGACCGAGGATACGATGTAGGGACACTCTCTCTAGGCGGTGTCCTCGCGGAGTTGCAAATGCACAAAAAGGTCGGAAAGAAACCCATCAAAGAAGTTCCTAAGATCTACCGAAAAGCTAACGAAGTTGATCTAGAACTCTTAGAAGATGTGCGCAAGCGCGAGCCCGAGACATTGACCCGCTCACGTGAGATCATCGGCGAGCTCAATCTAGATATGAAGCTCAGCGACGTAGAATTTCAAGGAGACAATGCGAAAGCGATCTTTTATTACATCGCAGATCATCGCGTCGACTTTCGAGAACTCATCAAAGTCCTGGCCCGAGAGTTTCGCATTCGTGTAGAAATGAAGCAAATCGGGCTTCGCCATGAAGCAGGTCTCGTAGGAGGTATCGGTTCATGCGGAAGAGAATTGTGCTGTTCCACCTGGTTGACAGACTTTAAAACAGTCAGTACTTCAGCGGCGCGCTACCAAAACCTGTCTCTCAATCCCATGAAAATCTCAGGGCTTTGTGGTAGACTGAAGTGTTGCCTAAACTTTGAACTGGAATCCTATCTGGATGCGCTGTATGATTTCCCCGAAGTAGAAAATATCCGAACTGTCAAGGGGAAAGCACGCCTACAAAAAACAGATATTTTCAAACGTCAAATGTGGTTTAGCTATGAGAATGACAACTCTTGGTACGCCATTTCTGTGGATGATGTGAAAATGATCCTAGCAGAAAATGAAAAAGGAGAGATACCTGAAATTTTCGGAACTTCGATCATGGGAATGGCAGCTGAGCCAGATGATAAAGAGCTCAAGGAGTTTGACTTTGTGGATGTCGTGGGATCAGCAGATCTTCTGGAAGAGCGGAAGAGAGAAGAAAAAAATAACTCAAGAAGAGGGAAGGGCAGAAGGAAAGGGAGAAATTCTCAAAATAGAAATAAAGAATCTGGTTCTAACCAAAAGCCACGCAATAGAGGAAACAACAATCGCAGAGGACAAGGAAATAGAAAACCCAAAAACGAAGGAGCTCCTTCCTCTGGAAACAGTCCAACGCCAGAAGCGTCCAAAGATGGCAAGAGTGGCAGTAGCAACAACCGCAATCGACGCCCCAATAATCAGGGAGGTAGTGGGCGTCCCAAGCGCTCTGGATCTAGAAAGCGAAACAATCCTCGCCCCAATAATAACAATCCCAACCAGGGACAAGGAGGGAAGAAGGATTAATCATACATGAAAAGGTAGCTCCAGACCAATAAAGGGAGCTACCTTTTGACATTTTAGATATAAACTGATCATGCGCGCCCCCTATTTATTTTTCCTTGGGATCATCATTCCCTTGTCCATTTTATTTGTTGCTTGCGAAAGTGATGCCTATCCCGTACAAGTTGAATTCATTCCTGCCAATGCATGCTGGGAAATCTCAGATACATTGACCTTTGAAGGAAACTTATCCGCTCTGGGTGTATCCATAGAGCTCAAGCAGGACTATGATTACCAAAACCTTTACATAAAAGCATTGGCGACCGACGAAGCGGGAAAAGAGATAGAGTGGATGGAAAATCTGAAAGTACTCAGTCCAGGAGGAGAATGGCTAGATTTTGAAAAGGGAAGTGACGGCGTACGAAAAAAGAGGGGAGACACATATCGTATCGTTCAACCCATCATATTTAAAGATTTTACTCCAACGAAAATCTCCCTTTTTCACTTCATGCGAGAAGCTTCTCTATGTGGGGTAACACATGTGAAGTTGGTGGACCTAGAGAAATAAGCTTATGCCTCTTCCAGTAGCTTCTCCAAAGCCATTGCACGGGAACCTTTGATCAAGAGGACATCTAAAGACGCTGTAAGCTGAGGAAAGACCGTTTTAGCCGATTCGCGATCTTCGAAGTGGTGTACGTTGCCTTCCAATGCCTCTATCATGTATTTCATTTTGGGTCCAACTCCCACAACCAAGGCTGGCTTGTAAGGCCGAATATGATCGGCAAGTACTCGGTGTAGTACTTCTTCGTCTTCTCCCAATTCGTACATGTCTCCTAATACGATGCCAATTTTTTTGTCGGCTCCCATAGAGAAAATGTTGTGGATAGAAGCCTCCATAGAAGAAGGATTGGCATTGTACGCATCTAACCAGATAGATAAATCCCCTTTTCGTACGTGCTGAGAGCGATTGTTTTGAGAGACGTACTGATGAATGCCTCTTTTGATCCCTGATTCGGAGATTCCTAATGTGTGACCTATGGCTGTTGCGGCCAGTATGTTGACAGCATTGTATGCGCCAGAAAGAGAAGACTCCAATTCCCACGCTTGTCCTTCCACTGCTATCTCTAGCTGCATCCCTTTCCAGTTGGCTTCAATCTGCTTCAGTTGGAAGTCTGCTCCTTCTTTCCCGTAAGTAATTTGATTAGGATGATCCTCTGCTTCTAACACTACATTCGGATCATCTACATTCACAAATATTTGCCCTCCTTTGGCTTTCACGTGGCGAAACAAAGCGCCTTTGGTTTCCCGCACACCCTCTAGACCTTTGAGCTTTTCCAAGTGTGCATATCCTACATTGGTAATCAACCCGATCGTAGGATCGGCGATCTCTGCCAGTTCCTGAATGTCTCCTGGCTGGTTCGCCCCCATCTCGATGATGGCCATCTCGATATCTCTTGGCATCGCCAGTAGAGTCAAGGGCACGCCAATATGATTGTTGAAGTTGCCGCTTGTGGCATGTACTTTCCGCTCGGTAGACAAAACCGAGTAGACCAATTCTTTGGTTGTCGTCTTCCCATTAGAGCCTGTCAACCCAATAATCGGCACATCAAATTCTTGTCTGTAGGCATGTGCAAGATCTTGCAATGCTTTGAGCACGTCGGGCACGAGGACATACCGGGGATCTCCTTCGACAAGATATGCCGTCTCATCAATGATGGCATATGCAGCTCCTGAAACCAGCGCCTGAGCGGCGAACTTGTTGCCATTGAATCTAGCTCCTTTCAGCGCAAAATAAAGCTGTCCTTCTTGGATATGACGTGTGTCAGTACTTACAGAAGGATATTGATGAAAGAGTTGAAGTAATTTTTCGGTCACGAGATTTCGATTGATTGTAGTAGGCAATCAAAAAGTAAGCCGAAAGATGATTCGGCTGTGGGGGACGGGTCAACTAGAGGATCGAATTTCTCAATTCAAATATCGCTTCAACCAAGTCGAAGCCATGGGTCGCTCCCAAAGGGTAAGATCGTCACTCTGGCTGAGTGTATGGTCAAATATACGGGTCTGTGCATGCAACTTCCCTTCCTTCACATATTGAGGAATGTCTCGAAAATCCACGAATTCGACAGCTCCATCGGCTTTTTCATATCCGACAGATGCAGGTGTCAAAATCTCTAGCCCATGATGCTTGAGGATCTGCTCGACTCCCCTCCGCAAGCTGTCGATCGAGCAACCCGAAGGTCTAGCCACCGAAGGATCAGCTTGTACGATCACAAACTGTCCTCGATTGATCTGAATCAAGCCCTCAACAGGTGTACCGTGGCTTTTCCATTGAGACGTAAACGTATCGAGATCCTTTTGCAGCTCAGCTTGCGCATCGGAATTAAGCTGCGTTTTGAGTGAAAAAATCCATGTATACTGTTGCATGATGTGTTCTTATTTTCCAGAAATATATACGGATAAATATACATAAGGTGACCATGAGAATCGAATATCATCCCATTTCCCTACATCCAACTCAAGCCTGTTCCGCGTAGAGGGTTTTTCCTTGCCGCTCTCAACGTATCCATTGTTTGCGCATTTTCCCACCAATTAAGGTAAGCTTGATGTGCTTTTCCTAGGGCTTCTTTCGAATTAAACAGCCTTGGATTTCCTCTTCGCGTCCCGAGGACAGGTACATTAGACGGAGGCATGAGGAAGAGCGGACGATTTTGTCCTCTTAGCATATCTCTACGGATAGCTTCCACCATCCACAGCGCTACCTGTCCCAGACGCGCACTATCAGGCTGTAGTTTACTTCCTGACTTTGTGGGGAATGCATAAATCACAAGACTGTCTCCTCCTACTGCCAAAAAAGTCTCTATATCCCCCCACTGCATGCGAGGCAAGTTCCCTTGATCCCAGTTTCCTTGTTTCAACGTCTCCAAGACAGTGGCCGCAGAAATTGACGCTATCTCACCTGCGATTACCTGTGGTTCTGCCGCCATGATGGGAACCAACGTCAGCGTAAATTCATTAGGTTCTCCATTTTTCATCTGCGCTTTGTGCGAAAAAACACCTCCTTTCTCCCTTAAAATGGGTTCATAAAAAGGTTTCTCTGCAACCAATTCGTAGGTATAGCCTTTTTCTGCTTCAAAAGAGGTCGAGACCTTTCCAGCGTCATCTGTGTACAAGGACTGAAAAAACATCCGCTCTCCTCCTTCATAAAATCGCATGATGCGAATCTCTACACTATCCAATGCCTCTTGCGTGTCCTCGTGGACCACCTGCACAGAAAGCTGGGTCTGAGTGGGAGATCCACAAGCAGAAAGTAAAAAGAGCCCTCCTATGATCCATAGTAAGCAGAAATTTCCCCTGTGCAACTTTTTCATGATGTTCAATTTGCGCATTATGACAATACCTCTACCTTAAACTTCGGAGCATACGCCCCAAGTACACGTTCGATTTCATTTTTCAAACCCTCAGGCTTTGCTTTGACCTTGACTTCTGCCAGCATACCCAATGTCTTGTGCGGACCTACCTGCACTTCCACAGATTGTACAGGACTCAGATTATTGACTTCCTGTGTATACACATCTTTGATCTCCTGATACACCAGCGTGGGTTTGAATATTTTCCCTACAGCTGTTACAGGCAATTCGTCCACGATCTGGATTCGCTTAGGGACAGCCGCTCGCTCGCCGATATGCTCCATCGCAAAGGTAAGCAACTCCTCTTTGCTCACGGTACTTCCTGGCTTGAGTTGAACATAAGCTACAGGAACCTCTCCTACGCGTGCATCAGGTCTCGGAACCGCAGCTACCATCTCCACTTGAGGATGCGTCGTCAGCGGATCTTCGATGAGTTTGGGATCAATATTATGCCCCCCCCGAATGATCAATTCTTTCTTACGACCTGTCAACCAAAAGTATCCCTCCTCATCTTTTCTCCCAAGATCACCTGTATTATAAAATGGGCCTTTCCCATCTCCTATATCTACCCAAATATGTTGGTTGTGAATTTCTTCTTTATAGCCAGGAAAGACATTGGCTCCACGGATACACACGAGTCCTATTTCATTGTCTGCTCCCTCGTGATCAAGCTTCCCTTCTTCATCCAAGACCAAGATCTTCATTTCTTGATAGGGAAATGGGAATCCGACTGAGCCTACCCGACGATCCCCATAAGCAGGATTGACAGAACTCGCGCAAGCACCCTCTGTGCAACCGTATCCTTCAATGATTTTTACCCCACTGTAACGCTCAAACTGCTTGAATACCTCCACAGGCATAGGAGCTGCCCCACAGATCGCGAAATCTAGGGAGTCCACTTTCGAATTACCTACAGGAACATTGAGCAGAGCGGAATAAACGGTCGGTACTCCACTGAAAAAATTCAATTTATAGTGATCAACGATGCGCCAAAAGTTGGAGATTACACCCTCTCCGCGATAGCCTTGGGGAGTCGCTAGGACTACATGTGCTCCATTTCCGAAGGGTCCAAGGCCTGTAACCAGCACACCATTGACATGGAAAAGGGGAAGTCCACAAAAGAACTTTTTTTCGGGCGTATTAAGATCCATGGCCTGTATGCCCGCCCATGCATCAAAGACTTCATTCCCATGCGTATGCATGGCCAGCTTGGGTGTCCCCGTCGTCCCTCCTGTATGAAAGTAAGAGGCAATGTCGTCAGGCTGAATGTCTCGCTCAAAAAGAAATTTTTCCTTGGAATAGGCTCTACGGTTTTGGTTAAAATCTAGTACTCGCTGCCCTTCCACCTTGCGAAATTGACGCTTGAAAAAAGTGAGTCCTTTGATGGCTACCTTGGCTACTCCTGAGAGATGATCTTCTAGGTTGATGCGTAAAATGGTCTTGAGCGTAGGGACTTCGTGACGGATGGCATCGATCTTTTCCCAAAGATCAGTATTGGGAAAGGGAGAGAGGGTCACGAGGACTTTTGTCCCTGCAGCTTGAAGGATTTCTTTGATCACGTGAGGTTCTAGCAGAGGATTGATGGGATTCACGATTCCTGCATACTCTCCTCCCCATATCGTAAAATGCGTTTCGGGAAGATTGGGTAAAACAAAGGATACAACATCGTTTTCTTTGATCCCTAAGTCGCGAAACATATTGGCTGTCTGGCGAATATTTCCCAAGAAGTCCCCATAACTATATACTTCAGGCTTCATAAAAGCATCTCCTTTCGCCTGAAGAAAAAAACTCAATGCAGGACGCTCCAATCCATGAGCGGCACCGCGGGAAATCGCTTCGAATGTACTCTTTGGTAGGTTACGGGATGAAAGCGGAATCTTTTCAAACTCCCTGATGTCATCCATCGTCGCAATGGCTGCCATAAAAAATCTTAGTTATTTTTCTCCACGAAAGATACATATATGTAGGAGAATTTAGAACTTATGAAGATGTGTTCATATTATTATAAGCTTGCCCCAATATTCTATACATACTGACTTTGATCTCATGGCTGAACTTCTCAAAAACCTATATAATCCAGACTTTATTCAGCATCTAGCGGACCAATTGCGAAAAGCGAAACCCGATTTCCAGGTGCAGGCATTTCAGGACGCGGTCCTTGCTGATCCTTGGCCCACGCTGGAACTCAAAGCTAGGACCCAGCACATCACGGATATGATGCATCAATTCCTTGGCGTCTCTTTTGTAGAGGGTGTAGACTACCTGGGAAAAGTAGCTCCTCACTTTGATGGGTACTTAGCGATGATATTTCCCAACTATGTCGAGACTTATGGACTGGATGAAGATTGGGAGGTCGTCATTCCCGCGCTCGAATGGTTCACACAATTCTCTAGTTCTGAGTTTGCCGTACGACCTTTCATCTTGCAAAATCCTAAACGAATGATGGCACAAATGGAAGTGTGGTCTCATCACGAGAACCACCATGTGCGTCGTCTAGCGAGCGAGGGGTGCCGTCCCAGACTTCCTTGGGGCAAAGCACTGAATATTTTCAAGCAGGATCCCGAGCCTATCTTGCCTATTCTGTACAATCTCAAAGCTGATGCTAGTGACTATGTACGTCGTAGCGTCGCCAATAATCTCAATGATATATCTAAAGATCATCCCGATCGTGTGTTGGAGGTAGGTGAAGAATGGATCGACCAGCAGAAAGAGACAGATTGGATCGTCAAGCATGCGCTGCGTACGCTTTTGAAACAAGGAAATACACGTGCCCTTCGCATATTTGGTTTTGGTGATCCACAGGATGTCATCATCCGAGATTTGAAGCTGAATCCCCCCTATCCACAAATTGGAGACAAAGCGACCATTCATTGCAATGTAGAGATTTTGAAGCCTAGCAAAGTACGATTGGAGTATATTGTAGACTTTCTCAAGGCCAATGGGAAACACAATCCGAAGGTATTTCAGATCAGCGAAAACACTTTCGAGAAAGCCACGAGCTTTGATCTCACTCGAATGCATGACTTTCGGCAGATGAGTACGCGTAAGCACTACGCAGGTGTTCACTATCTGCGAATCATTGCCAATGGAGAGGAGAAAGCAAAGATTCAGTTTGATTTGCTGAGTGATTGAGGAAATGTATTTACAGTATAGGCCTTCTCACCGACACTGTATCTCTTCCAAATCCTCATCAATATAAATCATATATTGAAATGCCTTACTCATCTCTTTGAATGGTGTGTCAGAACCTACCAGACGACAAAGTACGACGCGATTGGGATAAGATTTTTCGATAAACTTCACCATATCCTTTAGCTCGGTATTGTCTGACCAGCGCTCATATTCGCTCGAAAAATCTCGTAAGTAACGCGTGATTGCCATGACTTTACCCTGGACGGGAGAGTTGCTTCGCTGATTGAGTTTTCGCGCGATGGTAGGAAAATCCCAGCTGATGCCCTCAGCTAGCTGCGCATGAAAAGCTCCGAACTGTCCGTAACAAGCACCTTTTCTCAAGAAAGGTTGAACAACCAAAAAATTGTCGTACATACGCTCCTCACGATCTATCCATCCTTCGGTGCGAAAGGTCATATTGACCCAATTGAAGTCGTAGCCCTGCACAGTATTTTCGACGATCAGGCGAGCCAGTGGAAACTTCTTTCCCCAGTAAGTTTCATAGATTTCTTCCCGCCTCTCCATATCTTCATATAGATCCCGAAACATATTTTTGAGGTCAGCCTCATCGAGGAATTTTGACCTGTGGGCTTTGACGATTCGGTTGATACGCTTGCGGAGGGACTTAGGAGGATCTTTGTCAGGAAGAAAGGAATGAAGGACCTGCAAAGACAATTCAGGTGCGTGTTCGATGTCGATTCCCATAATGCGAATGCGATCAGACTTGGATAATTTCTGATTGTATTCACGAATATTTTGAAACAGTTTCCGCATATTCCCAGGACAGATAGGGGCGACGGCCATTACTTTATCCAGTATTTTTTCATTTCCCGTACGCACATACACATCAAGTAAATACCCATAACTGAAACCTCCTTCGATGATCAAATTCCTCACACCCGCTGTCTGATGGAGATACAAGAGGAAACTCAGTTGAAGTTGGGTATTGATCTTTTTTCGATGGACTTCGCCCGTGAAGAAAAAAGCATAATCTGAGACTACAGTATCCAACGGCTCAAACGATACAAATCCTTCATCATTCTCTAGGGCCAAGGGATGTACCCTAGCTGCCCACTTGACGCTGTCTGTGTTTATATCTTCAATAAGACTGTCTGTTTGAGGTTGTGCAGACACACACACCCAGCACCCGATACACATCCAAACCAAAAAACTGTATTTCATACCTAATCTTTTCTGAGATAATGGTCCTTTCCCCAAAATGTTATGCACGAAGGCCCAATCAAGAGAAACGCGTTTTTGGGAAAGATGCGAGTCGTTCTCTTTGGTATAGGAATATTTTCCTATATTTTCGTTGGTTATAAGTTACTGCCCGAATCCGACCCTATGCAAATTCGTTTTTCCAATTTTTGTCATGTACTTCCCACGACTTTATTTCTCCTCCTCTTCACGTGGATGGGTGTGAGTCCACTTACACTTCAAGGGCAGGACACCAGCCAGCAGGATGTATTGGTGGACTCTACTGCTGCTACTGTTCCTACAAGTCCATCTCCTGAATTAATTATTAAGTCTGAAAAAACACTTGTGAGAAAGGGACAGACTGTTACTTTCTCAGTCGAGGCAGTGGATCAGCCGAAAATCAATACAGACGTTAATATCCTAGCAAACGGTATTCTCATCCCTGTAAGATTAGAAAACGGAAAAGGAGAGATTGTGTTGACGGGGGATTCGGTTAAAGAGAGTAACTCCTTTGTCATTCCTGATCAGGAGATCGTACAGGTGCCTTTGATCATTGTGAACTTTCCACTTTGGATGAGTTTGATTCCCCCACTTTTGGCGATTCTCCTGGCATTGGTTTTCAAAGAGGTCGTGATTTCTCTCTTTGCGGGCATTGTCTTAGGTAGCATCATTCTCGGATTCTATGATTCAGGTTCGCTTATGAGCATTTTCCAGGGCTTTTTGACTGCCCTCGATACATATGTGCTTTCTGCATTGGCAGATCCTGACCATCAGTCTATCATTGTATTTTCTATGCTGATCGGAGGGATGGTCGCCATCATCTCGCGCAATGGAGGTATGCTGGGCATCGTGACACGTATTTCGCGTATTGCAAAGACAGCCAAATCAGGGCAGTTTGCCACATGGCTGCTAGGTGTGGTGATTTTCTTCGATGATTATGCCAACTCTTTGGTTGTGGGAAATACCATGCGTCCCATCACCGACAGATTGAAAATCTCCCGTGAAAAACTCAGCTACATCGTCGATTCGACAGCAGCTCCTGTAGCTGCACTTGCCTTTATCTCTACTTGGATTGCAGCTGAGCTGGGATATATAGAAGACGGCATGGCGCATCTGGCTGGTTTTCCTGAGGATTTGAGTCCATATAAAATATTTCTTCAGTCGATCGGTTATTCTTTCTATCCGATTTTGACCCTCGTTTTTATTCTCTTGCTTATCGCTTCAGGCAAAGACTTCGGTCCCATGCTCAAAGCTGAGCAGCGTGCGCGCAGCACGGGAGCCGTCGCAAATAAGACAGATGGCAAAAGCAAAAATGCAGAGATGAGCCACTTCGATCCCAAAGAGGGTATCGTCCCCAAAGCGTTCAATGCGGTCATCCCCATCGTCGTACTCGTAGTAGGGGTCCTGATTGGGCTGATCTATACAGGATATGATGCAGAAATATGGGCTGCAGCAGAAAACTTCCCCTCCAAGCTCTCCAAGACCATAGGCAATGCGGACTCCTATAAAGCCCTGATGTGGGCTTCGTTGACTGCCGTAGTCGTCAGTATCATCATGACGATGGGACAGCGCTTGATGAATCTAGGCGAGACAATGGAAACGATGGTCAGCGGATTTAAAGTCATGATGAGTGCGCTGATTATTCTTACCCTTGCTTGGGGGCTACAAGGTGTCACAGCTGATATTCATACTGCGGACTTGCTGACAGATCTAGTAGGAACCAATATTGCCCCCTACTGGTTGCCTTTGATCACTTTTGTCTTGGGTGCCTTGGTTTCATTTGCTACAGGCTCCTCATGGGGAACTATGGCCATTTTGTATCCGCTGATGATCCCTTTGACTTGGAATATCGGTTTGGGTTATGGTCTGGAAACACCCGAAGCGCTTTCGATCTTCTTCAATGTTGTAGCCAGCGTCCTGGCAGGCTCTGTACTGGGCGACCACTGCTCTCCGATTTCGGATACTACGATCCTAAGTTCGCTTGCATGTGACTGTAATCACATAGATCATGTGCGTACACAGTTACCTTATGCATTGGTTGTAGGGTTGGTCGCTGTCGGAGTGGGTACGGTTCCTAGCTCATTGGGCATGCCTACTTGGCTGGGCTTGATTCTGGGGATCGCTGCTCTGTATGGGATCATTCGATTTTGGGGAAAATATACGACCGAAGGGGTCGAGGAAAAGGTAAAAGTCTAGAAAATGTTTGAAACTTACCTTTGAAAAGACACATAAAATCGCAGGATAAAAGTCAGCTAGTTACAGGCTTTCAGGAAACCAAAAGGTCTTTCCCATGACATTTTGGGTGTTCACATAAATAGAACATAATCCGCTCAACCTTTGGCATATAGCTTCGTTATAACTTCCAAGAACCAACCTATACAAAAGCCAATCCACATTTTGAGAGCTAACTAAAAAGACTGGTAAATATGAAAGATGCGAGCAATATTTGGTATCTGGAAGAAGTCAATCTCTTCGAATACTTTTGCCCCATCAATAAAGGAGCTGAAAGATACAAGCGCCACCCTAAGCGAACATATAAGAAAAACGAATTCATCTACTTCAACGATGATACAGCCGAGCATGTATTCTTCATCGACTCAGGTGCAGTAAAAGTCGGCAGCTATACACCCGAAGGAGAAGAATTGATTCAAGCGGTCTTACATCCAGGAGAGATCTTCGGCGAGCTTGCCATCTATGGAGCTGACAAGCGAACGGAGTTTGCCCAAGCGATGGAAAAAACAGAAGTGTGTGTACTAGAGCGCAATGAAGTCACCTCATTGATGAAAGAGGTCAATGGATTCAAGAACTTCTTGCACAAGCTCATGGGCGATCGTATCATTTATACCCAAAAGCGTCTCGCCTCCCTTTTATTCAAAGACGCCCGCACTCGCATCGCCGAATATATCATGGATCAAGCCAACCGCTACGGGCGCAAGCTCGCAGATGGTGCAGTCCAGCTCAGAAATTATCTGACACATCAAGAAATTGCCTCCTTCACAGGGACTTCTCGGCAGACCGTGACGACGGTGCTGAACGAGTTGAGAGAAGAAGGTCTCATTGATTTTGATCGAAAACGTATCATTATTCGCAATGTCCCAGGACTCAAAGCAGAAATGGCAACTACTTGACATGAAGATCGTGGCGTCATGAAATTTAAAGGTCAGTTTGTACTGGCCTTTTTTATTGCCTCATTTTTCATTTAATAGGTATGATATCCTCTAACTTTTCGCCCTATGTAAGCTGAAATAACTTGCATAATTTTACCCGTATGAAAATCATTTGTGGCAGTCATTAGTCTGTAAGATAATTTCCCGTATTTCGCACCAGATGAAAAAATTATACGTATCCTTCCTATTGGGACTCATACTGATGCTAGGCTGTGAGTCGACGCCTGTCTCGATTTCTACTATGTCTGTCCTAGACCCTGTCTACGAAGCATTCGTGGGAGACGACCCTGAGTATCTCTACATTCACAGGCCAGGCTTTGCCCAAAATTATAATCGGTACAAAGGGAGATTTACACCACTGGCACATCATGATCCAGAGGCCAAACAAGCCAGGATTCAGTCGGCTATCGACCTGTGGAAGGCGGTGGATACTTTGGGCTGGGGTACAGCCAATCAATTGCACTATCAGGCACTCGGCCACTATCTTCAGACCCAAAGCGAGACGGAGGTGCTAGATCGCAACACGTTTCCTTTTAACCCTGTGGATGGCGTACATCTTACCCTTATATCAGATCTGGCCCTTGGGTTTACTTTTGGGGAGAAAAAGGATACCGAATACTACAGCGATCGCCTGAGAAACTTTACCAAGCAACTCTCCCTCCATGTAGCAGAAGCAAAAAAACTCGCTGAAGCAGGTGTACTTCCTCCCAAATATATGCTAGAAGAGGTCCGTAAGCAGGTAGATTCTATCTCTCGGACTCCTGCTCTCCAACACCCCTTACTCAAAAGCATCGCAAGACAACTGGGGAAGGCCGATCCCGTGGATATGAATGAATATACGGCAGTTACCATCATCGCGAATACAGAGGCAATCATCGAAGGCCAAATCACAGGAGCCTATCAGCGACTACTCCCTTTCATAGATACGTGGATCGACCAAGCAGATACGACATCCTCTCCCATCTCTGATCCCACTACCTATGCCCTTCATCTCAAAAAGCATTTGGGTTATACGGTAAAAGTCGATACGCTCCACAATGGAGGTATGAAACAGTTTGCGATACAAAAAAAACGTGTAGACCTGACAGCCTTACCTACCTTCCGTGCGGAAACAGAGATCCTCTACGATGTGCGCAAGCGGATTTTCGTGGGTGATTCGGCCAATGCGTACCAGAGGAGGATGCAACGCAACGCTAGAGGATTATTTGACTCGATCCCTAACTCTCGACCTGAGATTGTTGAGATGCCAGACATTGCCTTAGATTATACACCTTCGTGGGGCTTTATGCCATCTGCGATGGATGGGTCAAGAAAAAGTATGCTGCTGATGGATCGGACGCATCCAGAATTTGCTTCTTTGGAAAATGATCAGATCTTCCTCTACACATGGGGCATACCTGGGGTTCATCTATATGAAAATGTGCATCAGGAATTGCTGAAGCTAGGAGATTGGCCTAGGCTGATCCAGTATCATGGTCCACAGGCAGGATGGCGACTGCTCGCAGGCGAACTGGCCGTACAAGAGCTAGGCCTACTTTCTGCTAATCCCACTCAAAATGCGCGTTATCAACAACACAAACTCGTAAGTCTGGCTAAGTTAATTGTGGATACAGGCTTCCACCTCAATAACTGGTCACGAACAAAAGGAATACGCTTTTTGGCTACGGAAACAGGTATTTCTCCTCGTCAAGCCCAGTACATCATGGATCGCATCATCCTATATCCTGGTGAAGGTGCGAGTGAGTGGATAGCCTACCAAGCATTTCTCCAACTCCAGAGAAACGCCAAAACTCTCAAGGGAGAAGATTACCTGTTGCAAGATTTTTATCAATTGATCCTCAATTTTTCACACTTTCCTCTCGAAAACTTGAATAATTCTATCAATGAATTATTATAGACACAAATGGCTCAGTATTTGATCCATGTAATGAATGCCTAGGTGCTGTCGTTATTTGTGCAGGAGGAATTTATGAAGTATACGATTACACTTATCACCGGACTCATCGGCTTGATGGGTATAAGCCATGCACAAGATCTGGATTCTTGCAAATGGAATATTAGTCATCTCCACACTCCCCTCTCTGTAGAGGAGGAGGAGGAGATTGCAGTAGGCCAGACCTTATACCTTTCTCAGGCTTATCTCCACCATCTCGAAAACAGCAAATATCAAACGATTCCCACAGGCATCATCCACTACGTATATGTACGGCCTGCCTCTAGGAAGGAACGCAAGACGCGCAAAGTCGAAGGAAGCCACCGTGAAGTCGTAGGAATAGATGGAAATATATATGTCCCCAAAATACCCATCAGTCAGCAACACTTTTTTCAAGTCACTGCGGCATTCGAAGGGGATTATCACCCCTTTTGGGAAGATCCTGATTTAATCATCCCCATAGGACTTACACCTGTAGACATTCGTCCCTATGCAAACGAGGTATTCCATATCCAAGAAAAAACCGATACTTACCTCGTATTAGCAGTAGAAGGAAAAACACTCGTCTTCTACATAGGATTCCCACCTATACCTGATGTGTTTGACTCCGAAATACTTCGACAAGCGCTGAATGAAAAGCAAGCTTCCGCTGACCAGTTGATTGGCAAGGAATGGTTGGCTTATCTATCTTTTCCTCCTATCTACAGATCCGCAATTGCAGAAACAGCTCCTTCCTCTCTATTCATGACAGAAGGCGTACAGACTTATCAGATCTTCCATACGCAAGCCCAAAAAGAGGGGGTGACCTTTTGGGTAGATTCTCAACAAAAAGCTTCCCTAGCCGATTCAATCCTCACCCTTTACGATAAGGGTTGTGTGCAAGGCTTTAAAAACCAATACATCGACAATGTGTCCTCAGCACTCGAATCCGAAAATATTCGTTTGAGCCACATACTTAAAACCTCCACACAGGATGAAGATTGGATACAAAGCCCCTGGGTACGTCGGACTCTATTTAAGCGATTCTGGCAGCGAATGGACACTACGTACGGCATAGAGTATAAAAATGTGTTGATACCAGAAGTGGAAGATGAATATGTCCATTTATCTGCTCGTGTGACAGAGGATGGCAAGGCATGGTTAAAATCGCACTTTTATTCTGCAAAAGGTCTCATCCATACACGTGTCGTATTATTCGAGAAAGGACGCAGAGACTCTTTGGAAAGTCAGCGCATCTCGACCAAGGATCCTAGAAATACCCGAACGTACACTCGTAAGTGGGTCATCGAAGAAATCAATTTTGATGACGCTGCTGATCAAGTACTGCTTGAACGGATCGCCAGAAACCCAGAAAAGCCTTTTTACGTCCGATTCACAGCGGGCGGGAGCTTTTTCAGAGATGCTCCCCTTCCACTCATCTTCAAAGAGCAAATTCGAGATGCCTGGATGCTCTCCAAAATATTGAAGTATGAGCAAGTCAGCAGCGAAATGAATGCCAAGGCTAGCGAATAGGCTTGTTCTCTCATTTTTTATGGATATTCACATCGTGATTTGTCTCCTATATATCTTTGGTAGACAAACAAAAGACTTTGTTGATGCTTAGAAAGTAGTAGCGAAGAAATTTTCGACTTCCATGTCCATGATTCATCAACTTGGCGAATTTGGGTTTTTGATCTACCGTTTGGTAGGGACCCTCCCTTACATGTGGAAGGACAGGAAGCGCCTGATTGAGCAGTTGGACCATGTAGGTGTACGCTCGATTCCGCTGGTTCTCCTGATTGGTTTGTTTGCAGGAGCCATTATCGCATGGCAAGCTGCCTACCAGTTTCAGAATATGGTGTCGATGAGCGTGCTAGGAGGACAGGTCGTACGAGTGGTGATGATGGAGATGGCACCTGTATTGACAGCACTGGTGATTAGTGGCAGGATTGGAGCCTCTATGACAGCAGAAATCGGTGCGATGAAGCTCTCAGAGCAGATTACAGCATTAAAAACGATGTCCATAGATCCCATTCGCTATATCGTATTGCCACGTTTCATGGGCCTTTCTTTGATGATGCCTTTGCTCACACTTTTCTCTGTAATCATTGCTGTACTTGGAGCTTTCGTCGTTTCTACCTATTTTCTGGACATTACCCAGCAAGTTTTCTTTCACTCTGTTAGAGAATTCTTTCATTTGGCAGATCTTGCGGGAGGATTGATCAAGGGTGCTATATTTGGAATGCTCATTGCACTTATAGGGTGCTATATGGGTCTCCAGACGACAGGAGGCGCTCAAGGGCTGGGCCGCGCGACCATCTCGTCTTTTGTCATCGCGGCCATCAGCATACTGGCAGGAGATTTTCTACTTTGGATTATTTTATTCTAAGTCATTGAGACAAAGCAGGAATTTTTCTAAGTTTGCTATGCATCTACACTTGCTCTATAAATTCCAATTTTTCGAAAAAACGTTCACTCCTATGATAGCTCCTCCTTTAAAGCAACTTTCTAAGATCTTTTTGATCTTCATGTTGCTAGTACCCATGAGTCTTTGGGGGCAGTCGACCAAACTCGATAAGACCCTCGATAAGGCTGATCAGTACTACAGTCAAAACAATAAGTTGGACGCATCCAATCTTTATCAGGATGTCCTGGCACAGGACCCTAACAATTACCACGCTGCGTACAGACTTGGCTTGATCAACCGATTTTTTAAAGAGTACAGCGAAGCCCTGCGTTATTTCCGCAAGGCCAGCGAGATTGATCCTGCTAGAAATGATACTGTGTACTTACAGATTGGCCTTACCTACAAGATCCTTGGCAACTACCGCAAAGCAAAGGAGGCCTTTGGAGAGTTTCAACAGCGCCATCCCAACAAAAACGACCAGATCTACAAAAGAGCAACCATCGAATTAGAAGGTTGCGAACTCGCAGAGGAAGCTTTGAGCAATAAGCCACTCTTCCGCACACAACCTGCTAGCTTCAATAGTGAAGCAGGGGATCGTTTTCCCTCTTTCCTCGACCAAAGACAGGAAGATGTATTTCTGGCGTTTACCTCTTCTCGTCCCCTCCCCAACAAGCGCAACAAACGAAATGTAGTGACAGGTGAGCCTAAAGACGAGGATATCTATCTAGTGGTGCGAGAAAACGACAGTACATTCGGTACGGAAGTAGAGCGCATCAACAATAAAAAAATCAACACAAAGAAAAATAATGGTTCTGCAACCTTCTCTGGTGATGGTCTGACCATGTACTTTACGATCTGTGGTTCGAAGAACAACCGCAATGGATGTAGCATCTTCGAATCTCGCTACGATCCCGTAAAGAAAAAGTGGGCGAAGCCCGTATTTATGGAGTCTGTGAACGGCACGCGTACAGTCATTGACGATCGCGGAAGAACACGTCAAGTTCCTGCTGAAGATCGCCAGCCATTCATCACACGAGATGGACGTACCCTTTTCTTTGTCTCTGACCGTGAAGGTGGTGAAGGTCGCTTCGATATTTGGTACTCTCGTCGCGTCGGTGCAGGCTGGTCTACGCCTCAAAACCTCGGTCCTGCCATCAACACCCCTTACAATGAATACTCTCCCTTCTTCAATGATCCTGGAAATACCCTGTACTTCGCGACAGACGGACGTCCTGGATTTGGGGGATTGGATATCTTCATGGCCGAAGGAACAATCGATAACTGGAACCAGCCAGAAAATGTAGGCTATCCTGTCAACTCTTCTTTCGATGATTTTGGGAGCATTTGGACGGATGAAGATTCCCTCCTGTATTTCTCATCTGACCGTAGAGGAGGATTTGGTAGCTACGACATCTACTGGGCACGCCGTATTCCTGTAGACTTAGGAAGTCTAAATGTAACGGTTACAGGTGTCATTCGTGACAAGCGCACCCAAGAGCCTGTAGAATTTGCAACAGCCACTCTCTTCGAATATCAGAACGATGGAAGCCTGAACGAGCTGGAAACATTCACGACAGATCAGTCTGCCGAATATGACTTCCGCCTCCGTCCCGATCGCAAATACAAGATCCTAGGTAATGCACGTGAGTACCTTGCCAATGAAGAAGAGGTGAGCACCATGGGACTGCGTAAGAATGAGACGTTCATCAGAAATATCGATATAGAGTTGGAGCCTATTATACTCGTAGATCCTATCACTATTCAGAATATCTACTATGATTTCGATGAGTACTACTTGCGTCCAGATGCATTACCAGAGTTAGAGAAATTGGTCAAACTGCTCAATGATAATGATAACATCACTATCCAATTAGGGTCACATACTGATTCTAATGGTACGCCAGAGTACAACGACAACCTCTCGAATAACCGCGCGAAAGCAGTCGTAAAGTTCTTAGCAGATAATGGAATCAATCCTTCTCGTCTTTCCTGGTATGGATACGGAGAAAGAAATTTATTGATCTACCCAGAACAAAACGATCAAGATGAGCAAGACAATCGACGCACAGAGTTCAGAATTCTTTCTATAGAATTCAATAGCCTTAATCAGTAAGCGAAACGTAACTACTACATATGTTGTCAGCAGGATCTTCACAGGTCCTGCTGTTTTTTTTGATGGGTTCAGAAATAGATGCATTTTTGTATCATGAGCAGCAACTACGCCAAGAGAGGTGTCTCCGCAGACAAAGAAGATGTCCACTACGCCATTCGCAACCTGGACAAAGGGCTATATCCCAAGGCTTTTTGCAAGATTCTCCCCGATCGTGTAGGAGGAGATGAAGCCTATGCGAATATCATGCATGCAGATGGTGCGGGAACCAAATCTTCCTTGGCCTACATCTACTGGAAAGAAACAGGGGATCTATCTGTCTGGCGGGGTATCGCACAAGACGCCATCGTCATGAACCTGGATGACATGCTTTGCGCAGGGGCGACGGAGTCCTTTCTATTTTCCAATACCATTGGTCGCAATCCCTTCTATGTGAGCCGTGATGTGCTAGCGGAAATCCTAGAAGGAATGGAAAGCTTCTTCGATATGCTGCGTGAGCATGGGATTCAGGCAGAGAATACAGGAGGAGAGACAGCGGACGTAGCAGACCTCGTACGTACGCTCATCCACGATGCGACAGCCTTTGCCCGACTGCCGCGCAAGCACGTCATCACCAATGAGGACATACAGCCTGGAGATGTCATCCTGGGACTGGCCAGCTTCGGCCAGACGACTTATGAAGATCGCTACAATGCAGGTATGGGCAGCAATGGCTTGACAAACGCACGCCACGACGTCCTCCACAAGATATATGCAGAGAAGTATCCAGAATCTTTTTCTCCCAAAGTCCCTCAAGATCTCGTCTACTCTGGTAAACATAAGCTGACAGATGCCCTCGAAGGTACGCCTATCAATGTCGGACGAGCACTCCTTAGCCCTACACGTACCTACCTACCGCTGATGAAAAACGTTCTGGACCCATACAGAGACAAGATCCATGGACTGATTCATTGCACGGGAGGAGGTCAGACTAAGGTGATGAAATTTGTAGAGAACCTACATATCGTCAAAGACAATCTCTTCGATACGCCCCCTCTTTTTCAATTGATTCAACAATCCTCCCAAGCAAGCTGGAAAGAAATGTATCAAGTATTCAACATGGGGCACAGACTGGAAATTTATACAGATGAAGAGACAGCAAAGGCAATCATAGATATGGCAGGGACGTACCAAATCGAAGCTCAAATCATCGGAAGATGTCTAGAAGCACCCAAAAATAAACTCACAATTGAAGGAGAAGAGACCGTGGTTTATGGATAAAAAAGGTCTTTGATAAAGTAGAAAAGTGCTTTGTCAAACATTCTTTTCGCTCTTCTGTCATACATATTGATGGCAAGTTCTGATCCCCAAGCTTTCCAAAAGATATTTACTCAGTACTATGAGCCTCTTTGCAACTATGCGCTGCGCATGTTGAAAGATCGTGCATGGGCTGAAGATACCGTTCAAGAACTCTTCATTGAGTTTTGGAAAAAAGACGCGCTTACCCAAGCAGAGAATCCCGAAGCCTTCCTCCTCCGTGCCCTGAAATTCCGATGCATAGATCAGCTCCGAAAACCTCATGCATTGACAGAATCGCTAGAGGAGGCGCAGCACCTTCCTACTGCCTCACTCCCTGAGGCCACATCCGAACTTGAAATTCAAGCATGGGTAGATTATTTCGTAGCACAGCTTCCTCCCAAAACCCGAAAAGTTTTCCTCATGAGCCGCACACAAGGACTCACCTATCAAGAAATAGCCGATCAAGAACATCTTTCGATCAAAACTGTCGAAAATCAAATGGGCCGAGCGTTGAAAATGCTTCGCGCTTTCATTAAGAGGAGTGGATTACTTTCTCTTGTGAGTGTACTTAGCCTTTGGTAAAAGGCTAGCATGTGATTTCAAAGGGTAATAGAAGGTAAATAGAATCTGTCAGGGATATGCGTATTTCACCAGCGATCTCAAAGGTTCCCACAGGTCATGCAGGCACCCATGAAATTATTTTTTCATTTTTTCTAGATACGAATAGGGGTCCCTCACTTTTTTCTCGACTTATACATGAAGGCAAGTACAAATGGATATTGAACAGCGGATCATACGCGTCCTATCAGGGGCAGGAAATGCAGCAGATGAACAAGCTGTAGCTGATTTTCGCAAAGAAAATCCAGAAGAATATGCCCTCATCGCCAAGGTCTGGTTCGAAGCACAACCTCAGTTCCAATCTTTTGATTCAAAAGAAGCTTGGAAGAAAGTTCAACCTCAGTTGGTCCGTCCTCGGGCTGTCATCAAGAGATGGGCGCTTGCATCAGCCGTCGTAGGCATCGCAGCTACCGTACTCTTTGTCATGCTGATCAATGGATTGTTTGAGCAAAATCCACAAGGCAACTGGATCACAGTGATAAATGAGGATGCTGTACAACAGCAAGTCATACTTCCAGATAAGAGTGAAATATTTCTAGCTCCTGGTGCAACAGTCTCCTATCCACCGACTTTTTCTAAAGCACAAAGAAGTGTTCAATTTGAAGGAAAAGGATTCTTTGATATTGAAAAGCGACCCGAGCAGCCTTTTGTCGTCCGTATGCTGAATGCAGAAGTAAAAGTCCTGGGAACATCCTTTCAGATCGAGGATAATGGAAGACAAACTGATGTAGCCGTAACTTCAGGAAAAGTACAGCTCAGTCAGCGATTTACGGGAGAGTTTGTCTATCTGGAAAAAGGAGAAAGCGGACATATCCAAAAAGAAACGCTTTCTAAGTTCATGACAAGACAAAAGAATTTTGACGCATGGCATACGGGATACTTCTCCTTTGATCAGGCTCCTTTGGATTCTATCCTTCTGGCACTCAACACCTACTATGGACCTGTCTTCCAATCAGATCTTTCATCATCAAAACCCTGTCGCCTCAATATCCAGACACAAGCACAAAAACCAGAAGAAATCGCAGAGATCATTCAATTGATATGTGGCCTTTCTTTCTCACAAGATAACCGAACCATCACTTTTCGTAAGTAACTAACAAGACAAATACCTTTCCCATGATTCAACGCATATGGCTCATCCTATGGATGAATGGAGTCCTCATGTCCTGGGGGCAAGGAAATCAGATGGACCCCAAACTATCCATCCACTTCCAAAATATCCCCCTGAAAACATGTCTAGTGGAATTAAACGCACAAACGCAGATTCCCATCGCTTTTCAGAGTGATCATCCTGCGATGCGTCGACGAGTTTCTGCCAAATTCGAAGACGAACATCTTCAACAAATTCTATCTTCCATTCTCCAAAATTCTCCCCTTACATTCCAACAGTTAGGAAATACTTTTACCATTTATCCCAAGAAGATCCCCTCCCCCTCCAAAAGGAAGCCATCTTCTGATGAAGACTCTTATATATTCAGGGGATATATCCAAGAAAAGGGCAGTCAAGAAAAGATCATAGGCGCAGTCGTCTATGTTCCTTCCCTGCAAGTAGGGACTTACACCAATAATTTCGGATTTTTCAGCCTCAGGCTACCTCAGGGCGCACACCAAGTCCTCATTCGCTCCGTCAATCATGAACAACACATGCTGACCCTACAGCTCAGGCGCGATACGTTTGTACAGGTGGACTTGGCTATTAGATCCATCCAAGCCGTAGAAATCGAGGGATTCAAAAGCGAGAGGAATGTTCAGGAAGCAGGGATAGGCACCGCGCAGCTTCCTCTTGAGACCATCAAACAGCTTCCAGCCCTGCTAGGTGAAGTAGATGTCATCAAAGCCTTTCAGCTCCTACCAGGTGTACAGGCAGGTCCAGATGGCACGTCGAACTTGCTCGTCAGAGGCGGCGGGCCAGGGCAGAATCTTATTCTGGTAGATGATGTTCCCTTGTACTATTTGAACCATGCAGGGGGATTGGTCTCAGTCTTTCAGCCTTACACCCTCAAGCAGGTAAAACTGACCAAAGGGGGATTTCCTGCGCGCTATGGAGGACGCCTGTCATCCGTCATGGATATCCGTCTGAAAGAAGGAGATATGAACGAGTTTCATGGATCGGTAGGCGCAGGCATCTTAAGCTCACACATTGCCCTTGAAGGTCCTATTCAGAAAGGTAAAACTTCCTTTCTGCTATCAGGGAGGCGGAGTTTTGCTGACCTGTTGCTCAGGCCTTACAGCCGCCTAAATTCCGAGGGAGAAGCAGCAGCGGGTTATACGTTTTATGATGTGACGACGAAACTCAACCACATCTTTTCTCAAAAAGATCGTCTCTTCCTTAGTATGTACCTGGGAAACGACAGAATTCCCCTTCAAAGCGATGAAACCTATGAGGATATTTTCACGCAAGGTATCATTCAAGCAGAAAACGAGCTTACCTCTGCTTGGGGAAACCAAATTGCGGCATTGAGATGGAATCACTTGTGGGGCAGTCGTGCCTTCAGCAATGTGACCGCTACTTTTTCTCGCTACCGATTCAAGGCAGCCAACAACTATCGAGAACAGATTTTTCCTACTGCTGGTTCAAGCCAAGATCCGTCAGACAATAGCTCCTCTTTTGATTATCGCTCACAAGTCCAAGACTGGGGCCTCAAATGGGATATCGAGTACTATCCACAACCCAGACATACGCTGCGTGCAGGGGCTCAAGCTACCTATCATCAATTCCAGCCTGGCACACTGGGTCTTAGCTCTTCCTTCGAGTCACAATCGATCGATACATCTTTTGTAAGCGCAGCGATCAATCGCTGGGAAGGGGCTTTCTATCTGGAAGATGAATGGCGGCTATCTGAGAAGCTTCGAATCAACGGAGGGCTCCATCTGAACGCTTACGAAACAGAAAATGGGTTTCTGTGGAATCTTCAACCGAGACTTACAGGAAGCCTTCAAATTCTCCCTCAAGCAGCTTGGAAATTTGGCTACACGCGCATGCGTCAAAACCTTCATCTACTCGCCAATACAACCTTGGGATTGCCTATTGATTTTTGGGTACCTGCTACGGCGCGTGTGCCCTCACAGGATCTTTGGCAAGTCTCGACAGGTATCCACGCAGGGATTGACGAAGGCAAATGGCAGGTGGAGCTAGAAGGGTATTACAGAGAAATGAATGGATTGATCGAGTACAAAGAAGGCAGCAACTTCTTCGAAAACTTTTTTGGAAGTGACTGGCAAGACAATGTAGAAACCAATGGGGCAGGGTCTATCTATGGCTTGGAATTATTGCTCAAGAAAAACTATGGCAAGACCCAAGGATGGATTAGCTATACACTATCCAAAAACACGCGTCAATTTCCCAACATCAATGCAGGTCAGCCTTTTCCCTTTCGCTATGACCAGCGCCACTACGCCAATCTCGTCGTTCAGCACCAAGTGCGCCCCAACGTCAGCTTGAACCTGAGCTGGGTGATACATACAGGGCGAGCTTACACTTTGAGCTATGCGCAAGCACTGAGCCCAGCAAGTCTTCAGGGATTACCCAATCCGATCGGGTCATTTCAGAGTCCTACTTTCTATGAGCCTGACTTCAATTCTTCCTTGTTGAATGAAGCGTTTAATCCTACGGGACAGATATTTCCAGATGGACGTAATGGCACCCGATATCCACTTTATCACAGATTAGATCTAGGGGCTTCATTTACCAAAGAAAAAACACATGGCACGCGTATTTGGCGCGTAGGGCTCTACAATGCTTACAATCGGTTAAATCCCCTATCGATTTACTTGAGTTCCACCTCTGTAGGGCAGCCCGAACTACGTCAACTCATTCTTTTTCCCATTCTTCCTTCCATCTCCTACAACTTTGAATTTTAATCATGAAAAAGCTGAAATTCCTCTCTCTAGTATTTCTACCTGCCATCCTTGGCTTTCTAAGTAGTTGTGAGCAGACCTTAACATTAGATTTTCCTGAAGTAACCCCTCAAATGGCTGTGTATGGTTTCATTCAGACAGAAGGGCCCATTGAGATTTTCCTGAATCGAAGTTTTCCTGAAGATTTTGAAGCTCAATCTAACTTCGAGCAACTGCAGATCTTGGATGCGGAAGTAGAAGTATTTGAAAATGGAGAATCCATAGGCACAATGGTTTATACTGATACTACCCTTGATGTCATCCGCAATATTCCTGTATTCACTCCAAATTCTGTCTCTCGTCGTTTTGATACGACAACAACGACCTTGGGTAAGTATCTGCTCCCAGGTAGCAGCGCTCAAGCGGGTAATACATATGAGATTCGTGTCTCACATCCTGACTTTCCCTTGGTATCCGCGCAAACGACGATCTTACATCCTTCTACCTTTACTATTCCTACCCTTGCATTCAATGCTTCGAATGAAATAGAGGTCGTAGAACTAGAGACAGAACTGGTCAGTCGGTCATTTGCTACCGTATCCATACAAGATGATCCCCGACAAGCACATTTTTATACTATGGGAGGTAGCTACATCGCATTCGAAGATGATACAGCCGATTATGTTCTGCGTCGTCCCCTAGAGGTACTGGGTCCTATAGCTAGTGGCAGCGGGAGTAGTTTGTTGGTAGAAGAAAGTTGGTTGAGTGACGATGACTGGAATGGAGAAACCAAAACCGCTGAATTCATCTTTGAGACGCCCAGTCCGATCCGAGAAATAGATACCCTCCGACAACTAACCATTACGCTTTACAGTGCCAATATAGAGATGTCGCGCTACCTTAATAGCTTCCGCACGCAGCAGCGAAGCCAGGAGTCGATCTTCACAGATATTTTCCCTTCCGAGCCAGTGACACTGTTAAGCAATGTAGAGAATGGAATAGGTGTTTTTGGATGTCTCAATCAAGATACCTTTGTGGTGCCTATCGAGTAATAAGTGCATCCTGAAGGGACATTGCAGTGTGGCATGTAAAGTTCTGTCCCACACTCGAAGCCAGAAAATCAAAGCATTAAAAAAGGGAAGCGCTCGCCTCCCTTCTTCTTTTTATCTTTCAAACGCTTCAGAAAATCTCTACTCGTAGCATCTTAAGTCTCAAGCCTGACTTCTGTTCGTCTCTTATCTTCTTAGTAGTTACTTCCTACATAAGAGTTCAACATGATCGGCATGATGAGCATGAGGACGCTTTCTCCTTCATCCTGAATGTTGGGCAGAATGATTCCTGCACGATTGGGTTCAGAAAGCTCTACGATCGTTTCCTCTGTCTCGACATTGTTGATGACATCAAGTAGGAGAGAGGCGTTGAAGCCGATTTCGATATCGGAGCCTTCGTAGTGACACTTCAGGGTTTCTTTGGCTTCATTGGCGAAATCTGGATCTTCTGAAGAAATCTCTAGCTCGCTTCCTTTGACAGCGAATCGCACTTGGTGCGTGGATTTGTTGGCGAAGATATTCACACGACGCAATGTCCCGATCAACTCCTGCTTGGAGATGAAAAGTTTGTTGGGATTATTGGTCGGGATGACATTTTCGTAGTCGGGATACTTCTGGTCGATCAAGCGGCAGACAAGCAAGAGGTCATCGGTCCTGAAGAAAGCATTGTTCTCGTTGTAATGGATAACTACATCGCGATTATCGTTCGGATCTAGTGAGCCTTTGAGGAGGGTTAATGCTTTCTGGGGAACGATGAAGCTAGTGGGTGTCGATACCGTCACATCTACCCGACGGTAACGGACTAGGCGGTGGGCATCAGTAGCTACAAAGGTAGCGCCGTGCTCGCCTAGGTCGAAGAAAATCCCATTGAGTGCCGCCTTATCTTCGTCTGTAGAGGCCGCAAACAGGGTTTTGTTGATCGCCTTTAGCAAAATAGGCATGGGAATCTGAATCGATTCTGTATGCTCGGGCTGGGGAATCAGCGGGAAATCATCGCCATTTTCTCCACTGATTTTATATTTACCATTTTCGGAGCTGATCTCTACTCCGAAAGAAGTCTCATCGATGATAAATGTAATCGGTTGCTCAGGAAGTGCCTTCAGGATATCCAATAAGATCTTTGCTGGAATCGCCACTTTGATCGCCTCTCCACGTGACTCCACCATGAGCTTAGTCTGCATAGACGTCTCTAAGTTGGTGGTAGAGATCGTCAAGGAATTTCCATCAATGTCAAACAAGAAGTTCTCGATGATGGGCAATACAGAGCGAGAGGGAATAGCCCCTGATATCTTGCTCAGTTGCTTATGTAAGGTGGTGGATGAGACGATAAAATTCATGCTGGCAACTACTTTTATTCTGGAAATGCACAAACAGCGGTTTCCAATAACAAATTTAACAATCTTACAGGAAAAAAGATAACGTAAAAATATAAGACTCCCAGCACTTGAAGAGGAGATTCTTTGGGTTTTTATCCACGATGGGTTCTTCTAGCGGATATACCATGATTTTCCTCTTCATTCTTCCTCATGAGTGCCTAGGTATTCGTAGGTTTGTACACATACATTTTTCTCATCTTCTTATGGAATTCCTCTCTCATCCCATTTTCTCCTATGTAGATCAAATCTCGAGTCCTGAACCCGAGATTCTTCAACGGTTACATAGAGCCACCCACCTCAAGACGCTCTATCCCCGGATGATTTCTGGCCATTTGCAGGGACGATTTCTGTCTCTCCTTACCCATTTGATTCGCCCCAAGCGCATCTTGGAGATCGGTACATTCACAGGGTATGCCTGTATCTGTCTAGCAGAAGGTCTCCCCGCAGATGGACATATCGACACCCTAGAGATGAATGCCGAACTAGATTTTATTATCAAGCCCTTTCTCACAGAAGCAGGCGCAATTGATAAGATCACTGTACACTACGGAAAGGCATTGGATACTTTATCTACCCTTTCGGGTCCTTATGATATGGTGTTCATCGATGCAGACAAAGCCAACTACCTGCCCTATTACCATATGATTTTTGACTGGGTGCCATCAGGTGGGCTGATACTCGCAGACAATGTCCTGTGGGACGGAAAAGTGATCGACCGATCACATCAAGACAAAGAGACGAAAGGCATTCAAGCATTCAATGATTTTATCCGAGCAGATGACAGAGTAGAAAAAGTACTGTTGCCTTTAAGAGACGGTTTATTCATGATCCGTAAGAAGTAATAAACCGCTAGAATCTCATTTTCTATAACAGAATATTTGGCTGTACTTTATCCTATACAGAACTGTAGGATATAGTAAACTATTGTTTTATTCGATCTTTTCGCACTATTCAGCAGCTTTTTCGTACGACTTGGCGAATAAGTCCTTCAAAAAATAAATAAATTTCAGTACGTTTTGAGCGAATCTAAGAGACCGTTTGCGAATGGCCTTTTTCACATGATTCGAATTACATAGCCAATACTGTTCCCCATGAGGTTTGTCTCGTCTATTTTCTTCACCTTGGCAATCGCACTGATTGGTTGTCCTCTTGTCTATGCTCAGGAAGTTCCTGCGCAAATGACATATTGTGGTATAGAACTCAAATTTACCCCAGCAGCTAGCCAGCGTGTACAAGAGCATGTGCAGAAAATCACAGCGAGTCCGCGCTACTTCAATGAGATGGTCAAACGTGCCTGTACCTTCCTGCCTTTTGTAGAAGAGGCATTCGATAAGATGGACGTACCGCACGATCTCAAGTATCTCGTCATACAGGAGAGTTCGCTTCGCGCGACCGCAGTTTCTCCCTCCAAGGCTGTGGGTTTCTGGCAATTTAAGATAGGGACTGCCAAAGAGGTAGGACTCCGCGTAGACGATGAAATTGACGAGCGGATGCATATCTATCGTGCTTCGGAGGGGGCCGCGATCTATCTGTCTAAAGCCAATTATAACTTTGACAACTGGGTTTATAGCTTACTAGCTTACAGAGAAGGACCTACGGGAGCCTTGGCGTATGTTAATCGAGAAAACTTTGGCAAACAGAAGATGACGATTGAGGAAGACGTACATCCTTACATTATCAAAGCATTGGCACATAAGATTGCTTATCAAGCCGCTATCGAAAAAAATGCATTGAATGTCGTCTCACTTCAGTTGGTCGCCAACGAGGGTGTCTCTGTCATTGCGCATCTACTCAGCAAGCACCGAATCGACGCAGATATTTTTTACACCTATAATCCATGGATACAAGGAAGGAAGAAACGCTTACCTAAAAATTACGCTTTCTCCTATTTCATTCCTCAATCAGAAAATACTCCTCCTTCTACCGCCTCAAAAGATGGGAAAGAGCCTACAGCGATACCTTCACCAAATGTCTCCTCGCCTGTTCCTGTCGCACAACCTACAACCATTCGATATCCAAAGGCCATTACTTTTTCGAGCTTGAATAAGTCTTACTTTGCAGCTTTTGTCTTCAAGGGAGACCTTCACTATGGGGATGATTTCATTCTCTATGATGGAAAAGATCCCCTTACTGCACTTGCGACTCGATACGGAGAGATGTACAGTGAGCTGTTGGTGTGGAATGGTTTGACGCCCAGTCTAGAACCCGATAAAGGGTCAGTCATTTACCTTAAACCACTTTCGAGATGTAATTACCATATTGTAGAAGAAGGGGAGAATATCGCTTCTGTAGCTCAAATGCACAGACTCACAATCGAAAAATTACAGAAGCTCAACAATTTGGGGCCTGAAGATGTCCAGCTTTACATTGGACAGAAAGTGTATCTTCGAAAGAAAAAACCAAAGGGCGAGCGTACGATTGTCCTCATTTTCCCTCAAGCTGTGACTCAAGAAAAAGTAGAGCCTGCGCTCAGCTCCCAGCCTCTGTCTATAGAAAATCCATCGGTGATCGATACGATTCCTGTCACCACTGTCCCCATCAAAGTCTCTGAGCCCAGATCACAGGCTCCAGATCCTGTAGAAGTAGGCACACCTCCTGTAGTAGACACAGAACCTTCGCCCATATTAGAAACGGTCTGGGTCGATCATATCGTCGTAGCAGGAGAAACCTTGTGGTCTATTTCGCAGAAATATGATACAGATGTAGAGACTATTCAGAAGGTCAACCGACTCACTTCTACACGAATCAAGGAGGGACAAAAATTACGGGTCTTAGCTAATTCGTCGGCTTTGTCTACCATTCGAGATGAGTAGGACCACTGCTACAGTGTGGTCTCGCCTCCCCTAGTCTATTCCCTGATCAAGAACTCGCCTTTTTCAGTCCAAGACCGCCTTTTTTCTTCGCAGTTCCTACTTGCTTCTTGGCCTGCTGCGCAGCTTCGAGCTTCTGTCGCTTGTCTGCTTCATCCTCAGGAGTCAGCACCCCAAAATGATAGACCAGCTCATCCCGATCGAACTCGCTGTAGTCGTAGACTTTCGTCATAGTGAGGCACTCCGTAGGACAGGCCGTCGTGCACAGACCACAGTAGCAGCACTTGGCCATATCAATATCAAAGACAGCCAGCTCCAACCGCTTCTTTGATCCATCCGATGTGTATCCCAGATCATCTACTGCTTTGAAACTATCAATGGTGATGCAATCTACAGGGCAGATACGAGCACATTTATCACAAGCGATACAGTCCTCAGACTCCATGTGCAAGCGATACCTACCCATATCAGGCACGGGGATTTTTTCCATCGGATACTGAATGGTCACTGCCTTATCTGCATCCTCAAAATAATTTGGGTCTGAAATGGCTTTATGTTCCCGCTGCTCACCCGCTGTCTTGAGATGCTTCTGCGTAACTTGAAATCCTGTCAGCAGCGATTTTAACGCCTTACCTAATCGATTTTTCTCTGCCATAATCTGTGCCTTTGAATCGAGGAGAATAAGCTGTCTCCTTCTTTATCCGATGGCTCCATATACCTCTGCCAATTTCCAGATGGCACTGATAAAAAATAACCCTAGTCCTATGGGAGTCAATATTTTCCAGCTTAGGGTCATCAATTGATCTACTCTCACTCTGGGGTAAGTCCAGCGTACCCAGATGAAAAATACCACAATGAGTAGCGCTTTCCCCAGTATCCAACATGCGCCCCATAGGATACCAGCTAACGTTCCAGGTGCTCCTGAAGTCCATTCAGCCAAAGGAAGTCCCGCAATATTGGGAAGAATTGTATTCCATCCTCCCAAGAATATCACAGCCGCGATGATGCCTACGATCAGCATCTTGCCGTACTCTGCCAACATCACCAGCGCAAAGCGAAAGCCACTATATTCAACATGATAACCCGAAACAAGTTCAGATTCTGCTTCAGGTAAATCAAAAGGTGCGCGATTGCATTCTGCCAAGCCCGCAACTAAATATACGAAAAACGCAATAAGTAAATGTGGATAGCGAAACACAGACCAAGACAGCAAGCCTCCTACCTCCGTCACGTCCCAAACACCTAAAAAATAGATCGTTTGCTCGGTATAAACACCTTGGTCGAGGGCCAGCTCCTGCATATTCAATGTCCCATACATCATGACAGCGCTCAGCAAAGCAAGGGTAGCAGGTACTTCGTAGGAGATGATTTGAGCGACGGATCTAGCGGCGCCTAGCAAGGCGTATTTGTTATTGGCTCCCCAACCTGCCATCAGCAAGCCCATAATGTCAATCGAAAGTACACCTAGGATATAGAGCAGTCCCACATTCATGGCCGCATCGACAGGGCTGGCGAAAAGTGGGAGCGCACCAAAAGCAGCAAAAACCGACACAAAGATGAGCGGAGGAGCCAAGATAAATAGCACCTTATTCGCTGCCGCAGGCGTGATGAGTTCCTTCAGGACGAGCTTGATCACATCCGCCAGTGTCTGAAATACACCGAAAGGCCCTGTCTCCATCGGGCCTAGTCGATCCTGTATAAATGCCGAGATCTTCCGCTCTGCATAGACTGCCCCAAGCGTGTAAAGTGCCACTAGGGAGATAGTGATACCTACGGTTACAATCCATGTGATGGGAATGCTTGTCATCTAGGCGAAGATAGGATGATTTTTTGTAGACGAATGAAGACTAATACGCATCAATGAGCGGCAAAAGACCCAGGATGAAAGAATCTCAAAAAGGCCTCGGCCCACTGGTCCATGCGCGTCTCTGCTCGGGGAACTGCCAGATACCAGGGCGCGTCGGGATAGCGCTCCATCAAATCTCGCAGGAGTACCACAGGAAAAGGCTGTAAAAAGAGTGTAGCAAAGATTCGTTTGCGCTCTTCGATATCTTCATATTTCAACTGGACAAGCTTCTCTTCCACCGTGGCGAGTCCATCCAGAGAAGATATACCCTCCCCAGGAATGAAGAAGATCACAGGACCCGCAATTGTATGGCTCTGTGTTCCAAACATGGCTTTGGTGACCATCTGGTGATAGGTCACCTCTTCTCCTTTGTAGACAAAGGTACTTTCACTAAAGGCATCGTAGGCAGATTGTGCTGCTTCTGTGCTGTCAAACGTCTTGATCTTTCCGCCAAAATACTCCTCAAAATGCGCCTCAATAAGCCTGATCGCCTCTCGTCTCTCCTGACGCTCTGCCTTAGGGATCATATAGTAGGGCAACTGCTGATTGTTCCAGGACACGCGCTCGGCATTGGCAATCTCATCAGGTGTGAGCTCTACCGAGGGCATCAGGACCCACCATTCGTCTGCCGAGCGAACGAGTTTGAGAATCCATTTTTGTCCCATCTTCAGACCTTCCTCTAGAAAGGCTGCTTTGGTGATCTCCAATTCCTCTGCCTCATCTACTCCCAGATATTTGACCTTAAAATGCGTATTTGTTTCACCTGTACATTCAAAGAATCCTCCGATTATCTGATTACTTTCCGCCAGTTCTTCTATAGATTCTCCTTTTACTTGCATGATTGCTTTCATCCACTCCAAAGGTGAAAGCCCTGCAAAGGAGGTGGGAGAACGAAACAGATAATCCTGAACAAAGTCCAACGACAAACGGAACTGAGCCACTTTATTTTCGTGAAGGTCTGGACGATCTTTCATCATCGCGCGCAGGTTCGCCTCTACATATTTATAGGACTCTTGACCTGCGAGGTAGCTTTTCATTCCCAACCAATCCAATCGTCTGTATACCTCGGCGAATCTATCACTTGCTGTCTGTTTCCAATAATCTTGATAAAAATCGGTCTCTGGCAGCGTATCCCATTCCTCCTGAATAAACACCAGCATACTCGATGCTAGTCCCAGGATCAAATCCGAGTTAGGGTCTACGGGCACCCCTTTTACTCCATAAAAATACCACCAGATCAGATAGCGGATATCGGCCAGATTCACGTCCCCTTCGACATATTTCACCGTCTCTACAAATGGAACAGGCACACCATATAGCTCCTTATTCTTCTTCACAAACGCATTCCACAGTCCTATTCCGCTCTTCAAATCCTCTACGTAAGAGGCAATGATAATCGCTGTCCTTTCAAAATCTTCTGGCGATTGAAAGACATTGATAAACTTTGATTTAGCTAGCGGAACCAGCGTCTCTTCGATCAGATCGCGGGTGTAATCTAGATAATCTCTATCATAGTCAGTCGGTTGGTCATAGGGCTTATACGCCATCCATTCCTTGATCCCCAACTGCTTCCTTGCCTTATTTTTCTTGATTTTCGCCATTGAATATTTCTTGAAAAGGATCGATGCCACCAATTTACACACTGTCACGAACAATTGTCCCAAGATTACCTCCATTCAACACCAAAAATCCATGAAACCCCCAAAATCTACACTAAAAACCTCATCCCCCTAATCCTAAAATCCTATAAATCCTGCTCCCAACAATACACACCACACACCCACACACCCACACTAAAAATCTCATCCCCCTAATCCTAAAACCCTATAAATCCTGCCTCCCAAAACACAATAACAATCAAAAACACACACCCCCCACCCACACCAAAAATCTCATCCCCTTAATCCTAAAATCCTATAAATCCTGCCTCCCAAAACACAATAACAATCAAAAACACACACCACCCACCCACACTAAAAATCTCATCCCC
>JBCBFT010000062.1:0-39748 GCA_038527485.1 Bacteroidota bacterium | reverse complement strand
ATTTACTCTACTGCCCCTGAAAAAGCTTTGGTAGGTTATTGTTTTTTAAAGGAAATTATAGAAGATCATCCAGATGTAATCTGGGCAAATTATCGATCTCTATTAGGGATTGATAAAGATAGGTATGCAGAATATTATAAAGGCTCAATTCGAGCCATTGGTTTAGTTATATCTATGCCTCAGCTATTTGCCTCTCCAATACCTTTAGCTACAATTAGAAATAATGATCCTAAATTCTTACCTCCTCAGACATTTAAATACTTTGAGTCCATGAAAGATCTATCGAAGACATTAGGGGTAAGTATTCTGAACCAACAGTTAAAAATACCATTAGATGTTTAGATAGAAAACGAAAAAAAGGGAACAGATCCTCCGATCCATTCCCTTAATCTATCTCACGAACAGGTTCCTGAAACATCAACCTGCAATCTCAATCATACATTAAACCACGACCTTCGCTTCCACCATGTCTTTTACTGTGCGGACGATGGCATCCTTGTCATAGCCACACTCAGCCCAGAGTTGCTGCTGCGTCCCGTGGTCGACGAACACATCAGGCACACCCAGACGAACGACCTTTGCTGCATGGCCATGGTCGACCATCCACTCTAGCACAGCCGAACCAAATCCTCCCTGCAAACATCCATCTTCTACAGTGATGACTTTCTTATACTTGGAGAATACTTCCTCAAGCATTTCTTCATCTAGTGGCTTCACAAAGCGCATGTCATAATGTGCAGGTGTGATTCCTTCTGCTTTCAGCTCTCCGATGGCTTCCTGAGCGAAGTTGCCTGGATGACCGATCGTCAAGATCGCTACTTCATCTCCGTCATTCAGCTTGCGCCCTGTCCCGACCTCGATCATCTCAAAGGGGGTACGCCACTCGGGCATGACGCCTTTGCCACGTGGGTAGCGAATGGAGAAAGGCCCTTCCATCCACTTGGAGGAAGTATACATGAGGTTACGAAGCTCACTTTCGTTCATGGGCGCTGATACGACCATGTTGGGGATGCAGCGGAAGTAGGCAATATCATAGGCCCCTTGGTGTGTCGCCCCATCAGCTCCAGCCAATCCTCCTCTATCCAGGCAGAATACCACAGGTAGCTTTTGAATCGCGACATCATGGATGACTTGATCATAGGCACGCTGCATGAAGGTAGAGTACACATTACAGAAAGCCTTCATCCCTTGTGTGGCCAGACCTGCAGAGAACGTCACCGCATGTTGCTCAGCAATCCCCACATCAAATGCGCGATCAGGCATTTCTTTGATCATATACTTCAAGGAGCACCCACTAGGCATCGCAGGTGTGATTCCCATGATTTTCTCGTCTTTCTCCGCCAGTTCGATGATCGAGTGTCCAAATACATCTTGGTACTTGGGAGCTTGTGGAGTCGTAGGTTTGCTCTTCAGGATCTCTCCTGTCATCTTGTCGAATAAGCCTGGCGCATGCCACTTCGTTTGGTCCTTTTCTGCTAATTCGAAGCCCTTACCTTTGACCGTGATACAGTGCAATAGCTTGGGACCAGGAATATCCTTGAGGTCGTCCATCAAGCGTACGAGATGATTGACGTCGTGTCCATCTACAGGACCGAAGTAGCGGAAGCCCAAGGCTTCAAATAGCATCCCCGGCTTGGTCGCAGATGTCAATGCCTGCTCAATCTTGCCTGCAAGTGCACGTGTCTTGATTCCCGTCTTATCGATTTTGCCGAGTAGTTTCCACAGTTCGTCACGCATTTTATTGTATGTGTGAGAAGTGGTGATGTCGGTCAAATAATCTTTCAAAGCCCCTACATTCGGATCAATCGACATGTTGTTGTCGTTCAGGACGACCAGCATATTGGCTTTTTCCCAGCCTCCGTGGTTGAGCGCTTCAAAAGCAAGGCCACCCGTCATGGCACCATCTCCGATGACAGCGACTACCTGACGATTTTCTTTCTTGTATCCTGCGGCTACAGCCATACCTACAGCAGCAGAGATAGAAGTAGAAGAGTGCCCGACACCAAATGTATCATATTCAGATTCTGAACGCTTCGGAAAGCCCGAAATACCTCCTTTGACTCGGTTGGTGTGAAATACTTCACGGCGCCCTGTGATGATCTTATGCCCGTAAGCTTGATGCCCTACATCCCACACGAGTTGGTCATAGGGTGTGTTGAATACATAGTGAATGGCAGCTGTAAGCTCTACAACTCCTAAGCTGGCTCCAAAGTGTCCCCCATTGGTAGAAACACTGGAAATGATAAAGTCTCTTAGTTCTTCACAAAATTGGTAGAGCTGCTCGGGCTCCAGCTTACGCAAATCCTCTGGGGAATCTATCTGCGCGAGTAACTTACCGGGTTCTGCTTTGGTCATTTCAGGAACTGTTTAACGTGAGTAACGGGGGTTTTGATTTTGTGTCCGATATTAACTGTAGGTCAAAGTTTTTGTTCTATGTATCCTTCTTTTACGGTATATGTGAAGAAGTCTATATGCATAAGAACGAGTTTTTAGGTTAAAAACTATATCGCCTACAGAATACCCCATGTAATGATCATTGTTCAGGGGTTAACGAAAGTTTAACGTTGCATAGCGAGGAAGGTGTCTACATTTTTGATGAATTTTCTTCCTTTTCAGCAACTTCCCTTATTTTTTTCAATCCTACAAATATAAAAAATTCTACTCTTTGGGTGCTTCTTCGAATGTCTGAAAGTGGTCAATCGCCTGCCTAATCAGTTCTGGATTGTCCATATCGTATACCCAATGGTGATCAAAAATAGGAAGAGGAAGTGCCCGAGTATCTGCACGACGCGTGATATAGAGACTGTGAAAATGGGTCCCCTGTTGCCTCCGCAGTTCCATTACCTCCTCATATATCTTGCGATCTAGCCGCGGGATGACAAAATCAGAAATGATGAGGACGTCGGCAGACTGATACGCTTCTCGTTTGAGCATCTTCATAGCTTCGCCGATGGCAGGCTGGATATCTGTCCCTCCATGAAAGCTCATGCGGAGAAAGTCGACCATCTCAGTCAAATCTGTCTCCATGCCTGTCATCTCTGTCGTCTGGATACCCGTCGAAAAGGAGATCAGAAAAGCTTGCCGTTTGGTCTTGATGGCAATCTCGAGGATGGCCAATGCCAGTGCCTTGGCGATTCGCTCAGGATCTCCAAACATAGACCCACTGGTATCGATGATCAAGACAAAGGGGCCTGGGGCATCTTCATCACTCTTTTCCTGTACTTCTTCAGTGGTAGGATCTGTCGCTGCATCATGAGAGCGATATTGAAAGGTAAGGAGTTTTTTCTCTACATATTTCTTGGCTAGGAGAATTTCAGTTTCAGCGGAGCTGAGCAAGGCGACCTCTGACGGGAGCATGGCACCGAGATGGTCGCTGTGGTGTATGCCCACGATCTCAGACTTGCCGTAAGGATTGGGACGCCACTTGCGTTTGAGGATCAGGGCCTGCGCCTGCATTTCTTTGAGTGCTTGGTTTGTCGAGGTCCACTTCCCGAGCATTTCAGCCAATTCTCGCAGGTGGCGATCTCTGCTGAGTTGATGTGCGTAGGATTCCATCCCCTTCCAGTCTATGCGGTCCCAGTTGCCCACGGCATCGTTCCAGACATTGCCTAGGAAGTTGAAGAAGGGAGAGAGGAGATCGCCCAGATCTTGAAGCTGATTGATCTTTTGGCTGAGTTGGGTACGATATTTTTGATAGGCAGACTCTAAGTAGTAGGCTTCTTGCTCAGATTTTTCTGTACGGATAAAGCCGCGCCAATCTCTAAGAATGTTCTTTCGGATGACTTCTCGGTCACGGGAGACGGTTCCTCCCTCATCTTGTTCTCCTAGCCGCTTAAGTGCTTGCTGATAGAATCGCCAATCTCGATTATTGGAAGGATGGTGTTGTTGTAGATAATCGAGCAACAAATTCCAGCGTTTTTGACCTGGGGAATGCAAGAGCTTCTCCAAGTCTTGCAACTCTTTCTCTTCATCTGCCAAAGAAAATGTTTGGAGGAAATGAGCATGCGTTTCTTCACACCAGTTGAGCATTTCCCGCGCGACACTGAGAGAAAAATCCTCATTGTTGAGGGTCATCATCTTCAGGGACTGTTCGCCTAGCAAGCGTTCGAGCAGCTTGAACCATCTAGGAAACAATTGAGGGATCGGACTCCGACTCAGTTTGAAGACCGCAGGATAAGATTCATCGTATAAGTGTAGGAAAACCAATTCAGCCGTGAACTTGCGAAGCTCAGGCGTCAGGACCCCTCCAAAGAGGATAAAATTAGCCAACTCTTGGTTCACCCGCTTCAATGGACTCATAGAGGTGTTGTGTTTTTTGAATCTCTAGCTTAAGGTTCAGGATTTCATCCATTGTACGGCCTAGACTCTCTGTCACGTGCTGCCCTAAAGCACTGTGTACAAATAAATGCTGCTTCAGCCAATCTTCATCGGCGTCTTTTTGAGCCTCTAGTTTTCGCAGCCCCTCATCACATCTGTTGAGTAAGAGCTGAATCTGCCCATCCCAGATTCGCGTGAGCATGTCACTGGGGCGCTTCTTGACGACGACTTCTTTTTCGATATCCTGGGTTTCGAGTGGATAGATCTGTGATTTATTGGGTTTGGCAATCTCATAGTGATCTGTACGAAGAAAGCCATAGTTCTGAAATACACGGAAGACCTGACCATTTCGCTCAAAAATGGGTACATAAAATGCCTCGCTTTCTTCTAGTTTGTCTAGGTCCTGTGCACGGATATAGGCATGATTGTCTCCCCAAAAACCTGAGATTTGGTAAAAAATTGTCTCTACCTCATCCTTGTATTCAGTCAATTGGGTGACCGTCTGCATCTGGATCTCTTGTGTTTCTCTTTCGATTTCATCCCTGAGACCGTTCATTTCATTGATGATGGGTGTGAGGTTGAGGAGTTTTTGGTAGCCATATTGGGAGATGGCGCCTAGTACGAGTGCTTCTGATTCATCGATTTGTTCGGTGCGGTCCCAGATGCAGTGATGGATGAGAAAGGCGTCAATGACCTGTACCTCTTTCCTGCCGTTGAGGAAGGCAGCTGCTCGCATGAGCTGGACGATCTTGCGCCAGCGACGATCCGAAACATACATGATGTCCATATCTTCGGCTGTCGCATTTCGCTTGTTGATGGTACTTCTGAGTTGGTTGACCAGCCCGATCACATGTGGGGGAACCGTGATTTCAGAGATGACTTTTTGCCATTGGGCATACTCTTCATGTGTGATCTTAAGTTCCGCAGGGACAGGGTCCTGGTGTCCCATCTTTCCAGGTAGGAGCAGCATTTTTTCAAAAGCTATTTCCGCTTTGATATTGCCTACAACCAAGCGAATCAGAAATCTGTCCCAGAGGGCTTCTAGTCCTTCTCCTCGAAGAGGGAGCTCGTTGGAGGCAGAGATCAAGGCCCGAATATCCACAGGGATTTCCTGCTCTCCATTTCGATAGACTTTCTCATTGAGAACGGTGAGAAGGGCATTCTGAATGGGAGGACTTGCTTTCCAGATTTCATCTAGGAAGACGATTTGTGCCCCTGGAAGGTAATGCTCAATCATCCGCTCGTATTTGTCTTCATCCTTGAGCTTGGAGATAGACACAGGACCAAAGACTTCATCAGGGGTAGAAAATTTCCCCATCAGATATTCAAACGTCTTGGCTTCAGAAAAGGCAAATTTGAGCCTTCGCGCGATCATAGATTTGGCTGTGCCTGGAGGACCGAGGAGGAAGATGCTTTCACCAGCGAGCGCCGACAGGATCACCAGCCGGACGATCTCTTCCTTTTCATATAGATGTTCGTTGAGATGCTGTATCAGAGAATGGATGCGCTGATACATTTTATTGTTCGCAGGACTCATAACCTGAAATTACAGATTATGATGAGGATCTCATATTTGAGGAATGAATAAATCAGGAAAAGACGTCGCGATAGATGTCTTTTAAAGGAAGGGCAAGATCTAAAGAGGGGATGGTGAGGCTATTTTCTAGACCTTCTGCCCGCGTAATATGCCACTGCCCATCTGCTTTCCAGTAGAGATCAATCTGAGGATGATATTGATCGATTAATAGGTATTCTGTAAGCGTAGGAATTTGTTTGTAGAAAAAGAATTTGTTCCCCCTATCGTAGCCTTCTGTAGATTTTGACAGTACTTCTATGATGACAGAAGGATTTGTGATGGCTCCCACCTCTTTTTGGGTACGTTCTAACCCTCCAGATATCACCATGCCATCTGGATAAAGGTATTTATTTGATATTTCTATGTAGACTTTCACGTCACTTGTAATGGGTCTGCAACTGTTGTCTTTAGACCTAAGAGATATGGCAAGTTCTCCAAGCACATTCGCTGATATAAGTCCGTGCTCTACTGTACCACCCGCCATGGCGACAATGACGCCATCATGATACTCATATTTGGAGTCCGATTCATCCTCAATGGCGATGTACGCTTCTAACGATACATTATTTAGCTTTTTGGCTTCCATCTCTATGCTTTTAACTATTGTACATTTTTTATGAACAGGATTCAAGTATCAATTTCTGGATGGTATTAAGATAAGAATCTTTGGGGAAACGGATGATTTTATTTGCGCTTTATCGAGATGAGATATGATAGTGATTCTCACGAATGAATTCAGATAGGATTGATTTTCTATGTAGAGACGTGATAAATCAATATCTCTACTTAGAAAATACAATATCAACTTATCTATGATAATCGTTAATGTAACGAGATCCTTTTGATAGGTGACTTTTTATATTCTGCTTGTCTACTCATAAAGAAAAGGGAAAATTAAACAATTCCTATACTTGAGGGCTTACCTTATTTTGAAAAAAAACAGACCCTTACGAGATTTGCCGAATGGAAAATATCGAAAGCTACGACGTGATCGTCATCGGAGGAGGAATTGTCGGACTGAGTTCCGCCTATAAACTCCAGCTTCGCAATCCTGACCTGAAGATCCTGGTCCTGGAGAAAGAAGAACAACTCTCCCAGCATCAGACAGGTAGAAACTCAGGAGTGATTCACAGTGGGTTATACTATACACCTGGCTCCTACAAAGCCAAAAACTGTGTAGAAGGCCGTCGAGAATTAGTGGCATTCTCCCAAACACATAAAATACCCCACGATGTCTGTGGGAAAGTGGTTGTCGCCACCGATAAAAGCGAACTTCCTTTCCTGGAAAAGATTTTTGGAATCGGACTTCAAAACGAAGTGGAAGGTATCCAGAAAATCACAGGTGATCAAGTTCGTGAGATTGAGCCATACTGCGGGGCCATCGCAGGAATCCATGTCCCTTGTACAGGGATCATCGACTATGCGGCGGTTGTATTCAAGCTAGCAGAATTGCTGGAAGGCATGAATCCCGAGTCCAAAGTACTGACAGGACAGCGCGTCGTCAGCATCGAGCAGGAAGCGGAGTACTCTGTCATCGTGACACAAAAAGGACGCTTCATCGGTTCTCGTATGATCTTCTGTGGAGGTTTGTTCTCTGATCGCTTAGCAGAGGCTGATGGGGTAGATACAAAAGCCAAGATCGTCGGTTTCCGTGGTGATTATTATGACTTGACGCCCGAAGCTGAGCATAAGGTCAAGAATCTGATTTATCCAGTTCCCAACCCTGCATTTCCTTTCTTGGGTGTACACTTCACCCGCATGATTCATGGTGGGGTAGAGTGTGGACCCAATGCAGTATTTACTTTCAAGCGTGAAGGCTATGGGAAGACGGACTTCAACTGGAAGGATACCACAGATGCCTTGACTTACAGCGGTACCTGGAAGCTTTTCATAAAGCATTGGAAGTTTGGACTGGATGAGTATCGTCGTGCCTTCTCTAAGCGTCGCTTTTACAATCAGGTGCGTCGCCTTGTGCCTAGCTTGGAGATGAAGGACATCGTCGAAGGTCGATCAGGTGTACGCGCCATGGCCCTCGGTCCACAAGGAGAGATGATCGAAGACTTCAGTATCGAGTACAAAGATCGCTCGATTCACATCCTGAATGCGCCCTCTCCCGCTGCTACTGCTGGCTTGGCCATCGGCGAAGAAGTGAGCCGCATGGCAGAGAGCAAGTTTGGGCTGAAGGTGTAAGGAGAGGCTTGATGGATGAGTCCAGCATGGACCTTTCCCATTACAAAATGAATTTACTTTTTGCAGAATAAGTGAGCCGCCTCAAGTAGGCGGCTTTTTTGTATTTTTCCTCTGCCATTGACCCTCGCTTATGGTCAAATGAATGCTCAATTCTTCCCGCTAAGGCGTATATTAGACCTTTGACGCAATATTTTTCGGTTTTAGTATAATGTTTGCAAAATGAATCGTACTCACTACTACTTTTTTGTCATTCTGGCACTCTTTCTCGTGAGTTGTCAGCCAAACGAAAAACAAGAGCAAAACGCAGAAAACGTGGAGCAGACCGTTTCTTTCCTGGGTCGGTCGATAGATCTGCAACCTTATGTCGAAGGCTTTCCTTATTCGAGGTTTACCCCCTCTTATGAGGCCAATAAGCTCTTCTACATGAAAAGCGGCGAGACAACCCAGCTCCTTGCGCTAGATTTGATTGGACAACCTGCCCTCAACCAAGGGAAGTCCATCTCGAATATTGATTATTCCAAACGAAATGTAGGGGCGATGACCTATAACAAAGTAGATGGAAAGCTGTATTGGAGAGGGGATGAGGTAAATGATGAAATTTTCAATATCTACCGACTCAACATTGAGACGGGGGAAATTGAAAAACTGACCGATGTGCCTTACATCTTTGGATGGCACATGAACGAAGCAAAAGATAAAATTGCGTATGTCGCCCGTCTGGGAAATAAAGAGGCCCGCCTCGGAGAGCTTAGAATTTTGGATCTCACGACAGGTGAGGAAGAGACCATCATTCAAGATACACCTGAGATGCGCTTTACATGGGGCAGTCCTTCTTGGCAGCCTGAGGGCAAAGGTGTCGTCTTAAATGCGGTCCAAAATGCGGACCGTACCTATGGCAACTTGGTCTATGTAGACCTGGAGAAGAAAACCCAGCGGACACTTTTAAAGCAAGACCAGCCGCGATATTTTCCTACTGCTTACTCGGATTGGCTAGATGAAAATAAGTTGCTGTATTTCTCTAATGAAGGAGGCTTCCGCAATGGGTACACATTTGACATTGGCAATAATCAGAATACTCAACTCACGAATTTTGAGGTAGACTTTGGAGATGAGCAAATCATCGAAAAGGATGGGAAGCAATATCTCTTTGGTACGACAAGCAATCCCATCAAAACTACATTGTATCTGATGGACCTCGCATCGGGAGAGATCAAGCTGCAGCAGGACAGCGATGTGAATCTAGGCGTGCTGGATGAGAAAGACGGTAAGATGATGGTCTCTACTACGTCTAACAAGAGTATGTTTCGTATGGATGAACTGGAAGTGTCCTTACAGGACGATGGCTTTGCGTTCACGCCCATTGTCGATGTCTCCGAGACGCTCAAAGATCAGCTTTATCAGTCTACAGTTGAACGCATCTCTTTTCCTACTTTTGACATAGATGAGAAGACAGGTGAGCAGCGTATGCTTCACGCTTACCTCTACAAGCCTAAGAATCCGCTTCCCAAAGAGCAGCAGACGGTCATGATCCAGTCCTTCTACGGAGGAGGAAATAATTTTTCCATGCGTTATCAGATTTTGGCAGAGGCTGGGATCTATGTCTTGAGTCCTTCACCTAGAGGAAGTAGCGGATTTGGGCGTGAGTTTTTTGCGCTGAATGATAAAGACTTAGGAGGAAATGAGATCATTGATGTGTTTTACGCAGCAAAGTATATTTCCGAAAAGTTGGACATAGACCCTTCTCGCATCGGCGTATTTGGTGGGAGTCATGGAGGCTATGCGACGATGCGTACACTGACCTTCCCTGGCGAGATCAATGGGAATACAGCTGAGTTTGACTGGGGCTTTGGGATCAGTCATGCAGGCTTCAGCGACATCATTCATTTCTATGAAAACTGCAACATTCCTGACTGGGTGACGCTAGAGGCAGGTGATCCCAAGACAGAGGCAGACAAACTGCGCGATCGCTCCCCACTGTACCATGCAGATAAGATGAAGGGGAAATTACTCCTGACCCATGGTACGAATGACAGTCGTGTACCGATTGCAGGTAGCCGTATGATGGCAGATAGCCTGAGTAAGTACAAGAAGGACTATAAGTTGGTTGAATTCGAAGGACAGGGACATGGCATCAAAGGTTTGCAAAATACGGTGACCATGTACAAGACATGGTTTGAGTTTCTTGAAGGCGTAGTGGCTCCAAAAGAAGCCGTTGCTATAAACTAGAAGGAGACGTATTTCTAGAATAAAACATTTCAAAAAGAAGGAGCTTTTACCATAAGGCTTCTTCTTTTTCGTTAGGATTTGAGGGGAATTACTGAGTAAGAAAATGATTAATATAGGGGCATCACATTTGGGTATGATCATGAGAGGAATTTCATGCGTTTAATATCAGAGCAAGTAGTACTTAGAGAAAATCAATCGTCTCTATTCTCGGTTCTTTATAGATAGAATGTAGGATTCCTACGAGATGCCATTTGATATTTTCTTATTCACCGTATATTTAGCAACTGTAGTAAAACAACCCTTTTTAACCTGTTACATATGAAAATTCTGGTTACTGGCGGTGCGGGTTTTATCGGATCCAACCTTACAGATTCACTTCTTTTGCAAGGGCATGAGGTCCGTATCATTGACAACCTCTCCACAGGCCTCCTCGATAATATCCAGCATATGATGGAAAACGCTAATCTGAGGTTTAGCAAAGGAGATGTGACAGATCGAGAACTCATGGAAGAATCCATAGAATGGGCTGATCATATCTATCATTTGGCAGCTCCTGTCGGTGTGAAGTACATCATGGAAAACCCTGTGAAGACGGTCCTGGATAATATCCGTGGGGCAGATCTCATGTTAGAATTGGTCAATAAGTACAAGAAAAGGGTGCTGATTGCCTCTACATCCGAGATTTATGGCAAGAGCCTAGATCTCCTGGATGCGACAGGTACACGCAAGCTCAAAGAGACAGATTATCGCGTCGAAGGCTCCACACGCAATCACCGCTGGGCATATGCCAACACTAAGGCCATGGACGAGTTCCTGGCCTTTGCTTATCATAAGGAGTATGGAACCGAAGTCGTCATTTCCCGCTTCTTCAATACAGTCGGCCCTCGCCAGATTGGGAACTTCGGCATGGTGATCCCCAACTTTGTCAAGCGTGCGCTAGCAGGTGAAGATGTTCTTGTATTTGGTACAGGTGATCAGAAGCGTTCCTTCATGCACGTCAACGACGCCGTACGTGCCATCACAGGCCTAATGTTTACAGGGAAAGGAATAGGGGAAGAGTTCAATGTAGGCAATCCAATCGAGATCACGATGAATGAGCTTGCCGAGAAGGTCGTACAGAAAACAGGCAGCAAGTCTCGTGTCATCCACAAGTCCTACGAAGAAGTATATGGCAAGGGATATGAAGACATGGACCGCAGGACAGCAGATATCACGAAGCTAGAAACGACGCTTGATTTCCAACTCGAATATGATCTAGATGGCATACTGGATGACGTAATTGCTTTTTACAGCAGCCAGGTGCTCGTCTAAGGATTTGAAATAAAGATAAATAACTGATAAAACCCCTCCCAGTTCATCTGTGGAGGGGTTTTCTTGATCTTTCGTGTGATGTTAGACACTATTTTGCTAACTGAAAATCCCACTGCGAGAATGGGGCAATCTCTTGATGTGCCGTCAAGTCATGCATCATAGGGGAAATCGCGACATAGCCTTCATTTAAGGCATGAACATCGGTATCCGTTCCATTGTCTTGCAAGGCAAACTTCCCTGTCAGCCAATAGTATTTGCGTCCATGTGGATCTGTACGCTCGTCAAACTCCTGCTCCCAGCGCCCCATAGCCTGCCGCGCCACGCGAAACCCCTTGATCTCAGAGAGGGGAAGATCGGGAATGTTGACATTGAGTAACTGACCTGGGCGCATCTGATGCGTAGTGACTTGCTGCAAGATGGCGTGAACGACTGCCTTGGTTGTGCTTAAATCTGCACTGTGTTGGTAGTTGCCGAGCGAGAATCCAATCGCAGGAATTCCTTGAATAGCGCCCTCTCTCGCTGCTGACAGCGTGCCAGAGTAGATGCTGCTGACAGAGGAGTTGTATCCGTGATTTACGCCTGATAGAATCAAATCTGGATCTTGGTCCATGATGACGCCTGTCGCAAGTTTCACGCAATCTGCTGGCGTGCCAGAGACGGCGTAGCCCTTCATGTCAAAAGGCATGTCCTCTTCGTAGATCCGCAAAGGCTTACCCACTGAGATGGCATGTCCCATCCCACTTTGCGCGCTGTCAGGTGCTACGATGGTCACCTCACCAAACGCTCTTGCTACTTCGACCAAAGCCAAAATACCTGGGGCGTGAATCCCATCATCGTTAGAAACCAGTATAGAAAGTGCCATAAATTCAAATATTCGCTTGGCCTTAGATAAGTATATAATAGATCTTAAGGCCTATTTTTCCTTAAAAGATGCTAATCCGAAAGTCTATCCTGAGTAGAAATCAAATGTAAAACAAGCTTGGGAATGCCCGTACTTGCTTTTTCTGTGATGAAGTTCAGGCGATCCTCACGTATGGAAGACATGTGGAAACTCGGCTTGTGCGGATCGACTACATATATGGGTGCAGAAGAAGGGGCAAGCTCTACGAGTGAGCTAGCTGGATAGACTGCCAAAGAAGTCCCTACAATGATGACAAGGTCAGCTGTCTCCACGATTTCTGCGGCGGTGTACATCATGGGCACCATCTCACCAAACCACACGACATGTGGTCGTAGTTGAGCACCGTCAGGAGCGAGATCCCCTAGCTTGATATCTTGTTCATAGGGTACGGTACAGTCTGCAGAGGCGACACTACGCGCTTTTCTGATTTCTCCGTGTAGATGGAGGACGTTTTGGCTACCTGCGCGTTCGTGGAGATCATCTACATTTTGTGTGATGATATGTACTTCAAAAGCCGTTTCCAACTCGACAAGTGCCTTATGCGCAGGATTCGGATCTGCTGCGCGTACTCTTTTTCGTATATCATTGTAAAAGTCTAGTACACGCTCAGGATCGCGCCCAAATCCTTCGGGAGTAGCGACATCCTCGATGCTGTATCCCTCCCATAGTCCCCCTGTATCTCTAAAAGTCTGGAGCCCACTCTCCGCGCTGATGCCTGAACCTGAGAGGACAACAATTCGTTTCATGCCTTCTTGATTTTTCACCCGAAAGATAGAGAAAATTATCCGTCTCCAAAGCCTGTAAAGAAAGGGATTCTGATGCCAAACTGCGCAACGTAGCCCCTTCAACGTTTTTTATCTATAACGTATTTTAGTTTAGGTTTAAAGAGAATGTCTGAATAACGAAAATAATCATACTATGAAACATATATTACCTCTTATTTTCCTCCTCGCAGCCTGTACAGCCTGTGTCAATGTAGAGGAAAGAATCATCAGCGAAGAATCCGCATGGAGAGTCTCGCGCATGGTCTACGAATACACAGAAGTATTTGATGTGGTAGAAAGCCTGGATACGATTCAGGTTGGCAATATGTTCTTTTATGAGGATGGGACCGGACTATGGGAAAACGGCTTACTGAGAGTCAAGCAAGATACTGTGTTGGGAGATCCCTTTGAGTGGACATATGATGGCGAAGCCTCGGAGACGACGATGAGATTTGATTTTCCGCAACCCCTATTTGGGAATAGACAGACCTATACCTTCCGCATTATCGAATCTTCAGCCGACCTACAAACTTGGCGTTCCTCTACCTCGCAGAGAATTTACAGTGCCCTACGCAGAGACTCTATTGACACAAAATCTGTCTTTCAGCTTCAGCTAGATAAGTAGAGGTATATTTTATGCTCCCAAATAACCTTCGCTAGTTTGTAACTCAAGCTAGAGACACGTTGCTGCAACAGTTTGTATCTGGTTCTGATTTTCTGGATGAAGAATGGCGACTGCACCCATGTGTAGCCGCCATTTATTCTTAAGCATCTAGCAAGTAACAACTTGGAATACGGCCTCCTCCAGATTGCAGCTGTAGCCTATATGTAGCTTCAGTCACAAATTGAAGGGGCCAGTTTTATATTTATTCGATGATCACTTTACGTGTGAGGACGTCTTGGCCTGCAACTACTTGTAGGAAGTAGATTCCTGGCTGTGCCACCTGTACTTGTTGTCTTCCTTCCTTCATCGTACCCATGTCAAACTGCTGTACCCTACGACCTTGCAGATCGATGAGGTTAAACTGTACTGCTTGGGGCTGATTTAGGGAAAGGGCAATCTCAAATGTTCCCTTGGCAGGGTTGGGCGCGATATTGAGGTCTGTCACGAACAAAAGGTTTTTGTCGATAGAGACAGTTCCTCCATTCACTGTGAATGAAGCAGAAATGGTACATCCATTGGCATCTTCTACCGTAACGGTGTACGTACCAGGCGCGAGATCTCCGATACTGTCAGTCGTAGCCATGGTCATATTATCCCACTCAAAAGAGTAAGGAGGCAACCCCCCAGCGACATCTACTTGCGCTGTACCGTCATTGAGTCCTTGATCGGTCTCCGCTGTTCCAGAGATTGTAATGGCCAATGAGTCAGGTTCAGTAATGGTGAAGTCAAAGACAGCGCTACATCCTGCGTCATCTGTTACAGTTGCTTGATACTGGCCTGCAGCCAAGTTGTCTGCTGTAGCTGTAGTTTGTACAGGAGTGGTATTCCATGAGTAGGCATAAGTTCCTACCCCTCCTGTAGCTGAAACGGTGGCATTACCCGTCGCATCTCCTGCACATAGGACAGCTGCCTGTCCGCCTGAGCTGAGGACAAGGTCATCGGGGGCAGAAACGGTGTATTCTTGTACGGTTACACAACCAATGTCGTCTGTCACTGTCAGAGTATACTGCCCCGCAGCGAGGCTATCCACATCTTGTGTCATTGCACCATTTGACCAAGAGTAGCTAAGAGGAGCTGAACCTCCTGAAACATTGGGATTGACAAATCCGAGTGCGTCTGCAGCACAGCCAGCCCAACCGAGTACGGAAGCCGCGGAGTCTATCGTGGCACCCCCACCTTGTGATGTGACCACTGCATCAAAGTCATTGGCACAACCATTACTATCCGTAACGGTCACTGTGTAAGCGCCTGCTGCCAAACCGCTAGCTGTGGCAGTCATCTGTCCATCACTCCATAGATATGTGTAGGGAGGTGTACCTGCAGTTACATTCACAGTAGCTGTTCCATCTGTCAATCCACAGTTAGCAGCTGTGATAGAAGTGGTTCCTTCTACCCCAGGAAGTACACTTACGATAAGTGTATCCTCTAGTAGAAATGGTAAAGTGACAGGAAATGAACCGCCTACCTTTGCAAAAAAGGTGACATTGAGGTCCAATAAAAATGTACCTGTATCGGTAGCCGTACCCGTAATATTGACACAACTTGCCGCCCCTCCAGGTAAGTTACATGAGGTAGGATTACATGAAAATGAAAGACCGTTAGGCAGACCGATGATACCGTTTAAGGCAATACTGTCAATATCCACAAGGCCAAATCCTGCCAATAGCGTATCTGCTGGAATGACAAACGTAATGGTTTGATCGTAAGGACTCCCTTCGCAGATGGTAGGTAAAGTGGATGGATAGATTCCTGGAGCTGAAAAGCTTGTATCAGGTGTGCAGCTTTGTGCCTGTACCTGTTGGAACATACTCATCATGCTGATGATAGCTCCACAAATAAAGAGTGAAAGTAACTTTTTCATATAAGTTGAGGATTAATTGGATTGGTAAAGTCGTGTTTGGATTCTAAAATGATTGCCTGTCAGAAGGACTACAACCTATGATTGGATTTTCTTCTCTTTTTAAAGCTGATGTTCTAAGTAATAGATAAAAGGTTCAACCGATTCCATCTACCTAAAAGCAGACGTAAAGAAATCAATCAGTGTTGGGGTGGTCGAAGATACGGACAAGCGATCAAAAAAGTATAGCATGAATATGTGGAAAAATCTGTTGCGTTGGTGTCATGTATGGTCTAAGTCTTTGGGCTAAAGACGGATGAACCCTACCGAAAGTTGTTTATCCATGACTCTGTCTATAACAATTTAAGTGCTTATTCCCCCTCGTATCGCTAAAATTTTTCACGAGTAGCTAAAGGGTTTCGTATAAAGTCAAGTATTGATAGGATACATCAATAAGTATACCCAAATATCCACCGCAGCTCGTGCGGAGATCATGTATATATACAGCCTAGGACTGTTGCTTAAACAACTGGGGGTAGAGTACCTGCGCCAAACGCCCAGCAAGTACGATTCCTAGGAAGTCTGCTACCCAATCTTGAAAAGAAAGATTGCGCGTAGGCACAAATCCTTGACTCAGTTCTTCTAAAGTGACGACGATCAATACCAAGGTTGTCCCAAGTAATACTTCCCTTCCCCAAACAGTGAAAGTTCGGAGCTTAAGGGAGAGGTTGACGAGGAGGGAAAGAATACCCATAAGAAAAAAGTGTCCCATTTTATCTCCTAGAGGGATTCTATGGACCATATCTAAGACAGCGGTGCCTCTGCCTGTATCTACGATCCAGATAATAGAGACAATGAGGATGAGGAAAGCAATTGTGATTCCGCGTATCATGTGCTGAAAAATAAATGTGAAGGAAAATTTTTCGAAGATAATCCTTAAGGGTGGGAAAACAGGAAGTGGGGGCTCGACGGTTATTTTTAGGGGCTAAACAACCTAGTGGGGGAATAAAAAAAGGGGCAAAGCGATTGTAGCCTTACCCCGTTAATAGTTTGGTTCACATATCTCGATAACGGGAGCTTGTTTGAAAAGGCTGCCACTGGTAGTAAATATTTTTACCTTGATCCTATTTTACTCCAGCATGTTGATTCGCTCTTTTAATGTAGCTTCCTCATTATCAACATTAAATGAAGGTGTAAACATCTGGAGCTGATGGAGTAAATTTTCTAAGAAAACTTTGTATTGGGAAGACCAAGGCTGTAAAGGTTTGTGCTCAAAGCTCGTGAGAAACTTCGCCCAGCGCGTAACCACAGACTGTGTATCCACGTCCATCCTACTTTGTATGAAGTGCTGCCAGATATAAGATTCGGCCTGTCTGGAGGGATGAAGCATGTCTTCCTGGTAGAAACGATAATCGCGTAAATCATCCATCATTACCTCATAGGACGGATGATAATGTACATTCTCGTATCTCGCAGAAAGCTGGTGACAAAAAACTCTCAACAAAGACTTACTAACCATATTTTCAGGTATACCATCCTTGATGTGACGAATAGGACTTACAGTCAATAAGATATGGATATTAGGAGGAAGCTGAGGATATACTTGTTCCCAAGCGGCCGTCATTTCGTCTAGGCCTAGAAGATATTTTTCGAAGGTAGCCTTGGGATATTTATGGCAGTTATTGACGATCAGATTTCGTTTGCGATGGCGGTAGACATGAGCTGTACCCATGGTGAGGATGAGCCATTGCATCTGCTGGATCTGATTCGAGAGGGACTCCTTTGCCTGGGCCACTTGGTCTCGCACCCGTGCATGATCTGGATGTGTAAACTGACTGTGGAGGTCAAAACTGTGCCAGTAGGCACCATGCGGGGCGCGATCCCAAGTGATGGAAGTAGTACCGAGCCCGATCTCTAGCATGCGGATAAGCGAGAGAGGATTGTAGGCGATACCCAAAGGATTATGCAAAACCTCAAACTTATGTCTAGCCAGCTGGTTTCCTATCATACCAGCAAAGCAGGACCCTAGTGTTAGGATCTTATGTGTGTGAGAAAGAAAAGGGGGCTGTAAATGGGGAAGTAAAGGTGTCCGAAAGCTCATGATGGAAAAAATATCCGACTCAAAAGGGGAAAATAAGAGCCCATTTTTGCAAAAAATGTTGATTTAAGTCTGGGAAAACCGCAGGTTATTTTTCGTTTATGCCTAAAGGAAGAATAATTTTTTTCCGCATGCAACGATCGGGAACGGGAAACTCATCTCACTATATGAGAAATAACATCTGGGTAAGTATAATTCCACCCTTAACTTGCCTGAGTCAACTGCGTATGCATTTTAGAAGGGTAGTTTTTATTTTATATTTGACTGTATGAAGCATCTCCTCTTACTCATCGGACTGGCATTTTTGCTTCCCACTGTTGGCCTGGGACAAGATCCATTCATTATCCAGGTCTCAGGGCTGATTGTGGACGCCGAATCATTGGATTCCATTTCCTATGCACGGGTTCAGGTGAACCATACACGGCGGGGGGCATTGGCCAATGAAGATGGGTTTTATAGCATACCAGTCGGATTGGGAGATACACTATACTTCAATCACTTGGGGTATCGGGAGGGACGTCTGATCATCCGGGACTACATGAGAGAGTACCAAGGTGATGATCCCAACTATATTTATGTAGTGAATTATCTCTATGGAGATACTGTGACCCTGAAAGAGGTCGTCATTTTCCCTTATGATACTCCTGAAGAGATCCGAACCGCAGTCGTCAATATGGACATATTGGAGGATTCGCCTGAAGCCAGGGCGAGAGAAAATCTAGACCCCCAGACGCTAGACGCTATCATGGCTTCCTTACCGAGAGATGGTAATGAACGACTCATGGTCGCCCGACAGCGATATTATAACTATTACGAAACCAAAAGCCTCCTACCTACGGCAAGTATAGACCCTATCGCTGCTGTGCGCTTGCTCCAATACGTAGTAGAAAAAGCCAAGAGGCAGAAGAACAAGGATTTAAATTACTGGGAATAGATGCAAAGTCTTCTTTAGGAGCGTCTCCAACCTATTGCTGCAAAATCCGTAAATTCGTAGCCTAATAGGTTTACTACATCTATAATTCAAATAAGATGACACAGGAGATTTTCCCCATGATATTGGAATCTGTCCAAAATGATATAGCCCTGATCGGCAAAGATTTGAAGGTAATTGCACAGAAGGTCATCGAAGAAGGTATTTCAGAATACCCTGTCTTCATTGCTGCGCAAGACTTTGTGGATATAGGCAAGCAGATTTTTGATCGCGATTCTGTCCAGCTCAACTGGTTTTTCTATGTATCGATACTGGAAGATTTTACGCGCAGAGAAATCGTTAAAGGAGACCGCATCAAAGACTTCCAGAAAACCTTTGGTGATCCGATGGAGCGCGCCTGTGTATTTGTGATCCACGAAGGAGCAGGACAGTTTGTGTTTGTGCCCTACGATATCGAAAGCACAGAGGCGAAACAATAGAAAAATATTCTTGTAAGCAGAGGCTGCCTGATTCAGGTGGCCTCTTTTACTTTGTACCTACACATATTTTCTCCTCAATAAAGAAGAAAAAGGGGTTCACATAATGTCGATTGATCGCGTCTTTACATAGAAAATCAATCCTATCAGAATTCATTCGTGATAATCACACACTGACAGTACATAAATTTATCTACCCATAGGATTTACTTCATAGAAAAAGAATGCTTCGAGAACAATTTTGTTCATTTGTATAAAATATTTTGCATATATCCAATATAAAACATATAATTATATGTATATTCTATCATGTGTTATCAAAAATGCAACAGCTCTACGATAAAAGAGGGAACGTAGACTCTTTGGCGAGGAAATAGTTCAAAGGGTCTACGCGAAAAAGAAGTTATGCTTTAAGTATCTAGATGGATGGGGGTACTAAATAAAAAGTATTTGATCATCACCATCTTAAGTACCTATTCTTAGCATTTGAATTTCGACTTTTTTATCTCCTCTTCTTCCAGAAACAACCATTCACGTAAGCTGTTTGTCGTGATCACACACGCAAGTGGGGATTGTTGAAAATGTATTGTCACAACTGAATACACCTATTTTTCTGGGGGGATAAAAGAAACTAGGTAACGAAAAGTCCAGAATGATCTATACGTTCATTCTAAGTGCTCACCTTTTTTCGTATACCGTCTGTCTCAAGGGTGTTTAGGGGATTGAACCGTTGTGTTTGAGCTGGGATTCGTGTGCAAATGATCGGGTAACATATTTCTCCCACGCTTAGGATCTCTTGCTAGCCTTTGTACGGCAAGTGTAAGAGATACAGATAGCGTCTTACGTGTCAAATTAACCTAGATAAATAGCTCTACATGATGAATGTTAAAACCCTGACCCTCTGGTTAGGGGTATGGCTCAGTGTGTCCGCACTGTATAGTCAGCCCCTATCTCAGTGCCCACTCAGCTTTCACCCTGTGCTGGAGGTGAACAATCATGGCTCCCATCTACAACGCTTGGGAGAGATGTTCTTCGTTCTTGACAAAACACGCTTCGATTTGCCGCGTGAAAATATTGTCTTTGTTCCCGGCCATTCTGTCCAATTGGTCCTTCCCCTGATGGAGTTAGAACCTGGCATGCACATCCTGGAGGTTTACCTAAGCGATCCCCAGACAAATGATCTCCTAGAAAAAGGCATCCATACGCAGTTTGCCCCTGTGCAAACACTACCTACCCATGATTTGTCTGAGGTAGCAGTTGTGGAGAATGACAATCCTCTGACAAAAGATCCCAGCACTTGTGCTTGTCAATCTCATCAAGCACGACACGTACCCGCAGCTACGCTTTGGCTGTATCATATCCTAGACGCGACCAATGAGCCTATACTTTTGATCAGTAGGGACAATGGACAAAAGTGGGATCAAGCTGTCGCGACTATGGGGAAGGATGCCTGCCCAATCTTTTTGTCGGATCATCTCAATGTGGAGCCTGTGGCCTCTTCTATCCATACAGAGATTCCCCCTGCTCCTAGTTTTGAGATGGCGTTTAAAGCTAAACCCAATCCTTTCTCCGAAATCCTGTACCTACAATTTCCTATGATAGAAACAGGAGAGGCCAATGTAAATATCTACAATGCAGAAGGACAGCAAGTCTACCAAAACCTCGTCACAATAGATCACATCGGGCCGCAGACACTAGAGGTGAGCGTGGGAGACTGGGCCGCGGGGAATTATATCGTTTTGATTCAGACCCCCGACCAGACTTGGAAGAAAAAACTCATTCACATTCGTTAAGCAAGGCAACTCGAAATTCAAGTAGCTAATGAAATCAGAAGCTACATCTCACACATTCTGAACCTACTCATCTTTTTAATCCGAACACACACACAATGAAGAAATTTATTTTGGGATGTATATTCCTCTTGGGAGCATCTCTCTCCTGTTACCTGCATGGGCAGGTCGCAGGTCGTACGACGGATGAATTCCGAGTCAGTGAAAATGGAGCGGCTGCCTATCAGGTACCGATCATGATTTCGCCTGGAACCCGTGGCTTAGTACCTAAATTGAGTTTTGTATATGGGAGTCAGCAAGGAGACGGTCATCTAGGAATCGGATGGGCCTTGGGCGGTATGTCCCTTATCACTCGAGCACCTGCTACGATCGCCCAAGACAATCTCGTAGACGGAGTGGACTTTGATAGCGACGACCGATTTACGTTGGACGGAGAACGATTGATCCATATATCGGGATCATATGGAGCATCTCATACAGAGTATAGGACGGAGCAAGAATCCTATACAAAAATCGTCTCTTATGACTTAGCAGGTCAAGGTCCTCAGCGATTCAAAGTCTGGACGAAGGATGGAATGATCCGTGAATACGGATATACGGCAGACGCACGCGTGGAAGCTCAAGGTCGAGCAGATGCCATGTTGTGGCGACTCAACAAAGTGACTGATCGACAAGGCAATTATTATACCATCACTTACGGCGAAATACATGGAAATACCGAATCCTATCCTACCCGTATTGACTACACAGGGAATGCGGGTTTGGGGCTTACTCCCTACGCCTCTGTACGATTTGAGTATGAGACGAGAACGGATCAAGTAGCCCAATATGTGAGCGGAAGCAAAGTAGCGGTTTCCAAGCGTCTGAAGTCCGTCAAAGCTTACTATCAAGGACTGCTCATGCGGATCTACAACTTATCCTATAGCTATGTAGGTACAGGGAGTCGATCCTATCTTCAATCTATCCGCGAGTGCGGAGCAAACGGGACCTGTAAGGAAGCGATACAGTTTGATTGGAGTACACGTACGGAAGGCTTTGCCGCTCCTTCTTTTGAGCTAGCCTCTTTTGGTGCGCATGCTGGCGGATGGAATAGCAATCATCCCCGCATGCTAGCCGATGTCAATGGAGATGGCAAGGCTGATATTGTAGGGTTTGCTGGTGCAGGTGTCTATGTATCCCATTCTTATGGTACAGGCTTCAATGGCGCGACACTAGAGGTCTCAGGGACCTTTGGCTACAATGCGGGTTGGCGTGTGGATCGACATCCTCGTTTTCTCTCAGATGTCAATGGAGACGGTAAGGCCGATATCGTGGGCTGCGCCAACGATGGCGTCTACGTTTCCTATGCTACAGCTACAGGTTTTGCGCCAGCCGTTCGAGAAATAATCAGCGTGTTTGGCTACAACGCAGGGTGGCGGGTAGACCGTCATCCACGCTTCATGGTAGATGTCAATGGAGACAAGCGCGCAGATATGGTAGGCTGTGCCAATGACGGACTCTACGTTTCTTATGCGACAGGAAGTGGTTTTACAGCTCCTGTCAAAAAACTCAATGCCTTTGGCTACGATGGGGCTGCGGGTGGTTGGCGCGTGGATAGACACCCCAGATTGATGGCTGATGTGAATGGAGATGGGATGGCAGACATGGTGGGCTTTGCCAATGATGGCGTCGTCGTGGCCTACTCTACAGGGAATGGATTTACGGCGCCTGTCTTGCAACTTGCCAATTATGGCTATAACGCAGGTGGCTGGCGCGTAGGCACACACCCTCGCATGCTAGCCGATGTGAATGGAGACGGAATGGCCGATATCGTGGGCTTTGCGAGTAATGGCGTAAAAGTCTCCTTTTCGACGGGTACAGATTTCAACAACGCGCAGCATATGATCAGTTATTTTGGCTCCCAGGCAGGAAGTTGGCATCCTGCGAGCCATCCGAGATATGTTGTGGACGTCAATGGAGACGGAAGAGCAGATATTGTCGGTTGTGCCAATATAGGAGTACAAGTATCCTACTCTGAAGGAGATAGCTTCGCCCCTTCTGTTCATACCATCAGTTCCTTTGGCTATGGGAGTTCGGCAGGAGGATGGAATATCAGTAATAATCCACGAACCTTGGCCGATGTAGATGGTGACGGAAACAATGATTTCATTGGTTTTGCAAATGCTGGGGTCCAAGTTTCCTTTAACAATCCCAATTCCGATACACGGAAGATCGTGAAGATCACCAATATGCGGAAGGAAATACATCTTACCTATGACTACCTGACCAACGCATCATTGTACACAAAATATAACCTGGAAACCTACCCCAAAATGGAGTTTCAGGGAGCCATGCAAGTGATATCCCGTGTACAGACCTCAAATGGAGTGGGAGGTCTCACGAATGTAACCTACACATATGAAGGCGCGCATGTGGATCTAGAAGGCAGGGGGTTTCGAGGATTTAAGAAAATCACAGCAGCCAATTATACGACAGGCTTAAAGGAAATTACAGAATTTGAGCGCGACCACCGCTGCGTAAATTCGAAGATTAAAAAGTCAGAACAGCGCCTCATTTCTAATAATGTCATGGTCTCACAAGTTGTCAATACCATTACCTATCAGACGACTTTTGGAGGACATGTGAATAGGTCTTGGGTCAGCCACAGTGCCCGAAGATCTTATAAGCTGACAGGAGGTTTGGTCACGACGACTTTGACCGATTATTCCTTTGATAACTATGGCAACCTCACACAGGAAACCATTACCTATCAAGGAGGACATACCAAGACAGTAGATAGATATTACTATAACAATCCTACGACCTGGATTTTGGGCCAACTTACGAGTGAGCGTACGATACGCACACGGAGTGGACAACCGACCTTGGCTCGCCAGATAGATTACAGCTACAACGCCGCGCGCACGCTGATGATCCGTGAGACCATCGAGCCACTTATTTCCTCCTTGCGAGTCACTAAAGATTATGTGTACGATGGATACGGAAATATCATCCGTAGCACAATTGAGGGAGACAATGGAAGTGGACTGGAAACTCGCGTCAAACAATTTGTGTATGATGCCAAAGGACGCTTCCAAACGCGTAAGATCAATGAGTTGGGACATACCCGTGACGATGCCTACGATGAGCGTTTTGGAAATGTCATCTTGTCTACAGGCCCCAATGGGATTCAAACGACTTACACATACGATGCTTTTGGCCGGAAACTGACTCAGTCCACGCCAGGGGGAGGAGATAAGCACTACGCATATGTCTATCTCGGCAGTGGCAATGAAACCTATTATATAGAAGAAACCACTGAAGGCAGACCCTCCATGCGTACCTACTATGATGTATCGGGTAGGGAAACACGGAATATGAAGCAAGGGTTTAATGGGACATGGATCTATCAGACATACATATATGATAGTCAAGGTAGGCTATGGAAGATGTCCGAGCCTTTTTATACAAGTTCCCCCATCCTTTATACAGTCTATGAATATGACGCACTGCATCGGATGACTCGTGAGACAGCACCAGGGAATCGCGTGCGTACCATGTCTTACAATGGCCTTACCCAGACTACGACCAACCCTAATGGACAGCAACTTGTGGAAACGCGAGATGCATTAGGGAATTTGGTTTCAACGCTCAACCATCTAGGGCATTACACCTATCAGTTTTATGATTCCTTCGACAATCTCATTGAAATTCGCGATGGAAAGGGGACGCAAACCCATATGCAGTACGACGTATTAGGGAGAAAAATACAGATTCAAGATCCCAATGCAGGTACGATTAGCTACACCTACAATGCGTTCAATGAGATGTTGACGGAGATCAACGCCCGTAATCAGACCACAACTTTCAGTTATGACAAACTGGGGCGCATGACGCAGCGTGTCGAACCTGAAGGGACCACTACTTGGACCTATGACATCGGCAACAAAGCCAAGAGTCGCTTATATCAAGTGACAGGCCCCAGTGGATATCAGGAAACATACTCCTATGACAGCTACAGTCGCCTGTATAAGACGCGATATACTGGTCCTGGAGGGACATTTAATATTCAAACGAGCTATGACAATTATGGACGTCCGCTAAAGGTGACCTATCCCACCAACTTCCAAACTCAGAATCATTACGATGTGGCGGGTTATCTCTATGAAGTGCGGAATGCCAATAACAATGCAAAGTTTTGGACATTGGAAGCCATGACGCCGAGGGATCAGTGGGCGCGTGCCCGCGCAGGGAATAACAAAGTCACGAATTATACTTATGACAATGATCGAGGGGTAGTTACACGCATCTATACGCAAGGTGTGCAAGATCTGCACTTCACCTTTGATAAGGTGGGCAACCTGACCCAGCGGCGAGACGCTGCGCGCAATCTGACAGAAGACTTCCTCTACGATGGACTCAATCGCCTGATCAGCACCCATGCAGGGACAGCTGGTTCGACTACCATCACATATGATGAATCGGGTAATATCACCTATCGCTCAGATGCAGGTTGCTATGAATATGGAGGTACAGGTCCGCAGGCAGTGACAAGACTCAAAGATGATGCAGGAGGGACGCTCAAGACCTTCAGCTACGACGCTTCGGGCAACATGACCCAAAACCATAACGCGAAAATCAAATATACTTCCTACAACAAGCCTTATGAATTTCAGGAAGGAAGAGAAAGAATCGAGATAGACTATGGTCCTGGTCGTTCGCGTCAGACGCAGCGCGTGTACAAAAGCAATTCCTTACAGAAGACCATTCGATATGTAGGATCTATCTACGAGCAACATAAGATCGGGGGTACGACACGCAAGATCCACTACATCATGGCAGGCAATAAGGCAGTTGCGATCCATACCAAGACGGAGCAGGCTTCTCATGATGACCAACCTATCAAGGTAGCGGTAGGAGGACAGGTCGGTGCGGTTTCTATACCTGGTGAGGTCCAGCCTATTGTCCTCACACAGACGCTCTATCTACATAGAGACCACATCGGCTCTATTCAGACCATCACCAATGGAGCAGGCAGTGTGACAGAGGTCCTTTCGTATAACGCATGGGGACAGAGAAGGAATCCCTACACATGGCAGGCCAAGTCTAGTGTGACGGCAAGCTTCGCACGTGGTTTTACGGGGCATGAGCATCTAGATCTAGAGAGGTTCATTCATATGGGGGCCAGGGTATACGATGCAAGTATTGGCCGATTCTTGAGCGCGGATCCTTTTGTATCCTTTGAAGGCACGGGGCAGAGCCTCAACCGCTACAGCTATGTGATGAACAATCCCCTCTCATTGGTAGACCCTAGTGGATTCTTCTTCAAAAAGCTATTTAAATCCCTCAAGCGGATCGTAAAATCGATTCTTCAGAATCCCATTGCCTTTATTGTAGGGGTAGTGGCTGCCGTGCTGACCTTTGGTGTGGTCAATCCGCTGTTGACAGGTGCGCTAGGGGGGAGTTTTTGGGGAGGCTTAGGTGCCGCAGTCCTCTCAGGTGCAGCCGCAGGCGCAGCAGGTTCCTTTGGGGCTACGCTCGTAGCAACGGGAGATCTTGGCATGGCCGCCAAAGCTGGACTGATGGGAGGACTGACAGGAGCCTTATCGGGGGGACTCATGTATGGGATAGATCAAATCCTTCCTACCTGGATGCAGACGAGTTCTATCGCACGACCCAATAATCCCTTGAGTACCAGCCAACGTATCGCCATACAGATGGGGCGGTCCCTCACCACAAGTGCTGTCAATGGGCTCTCCAATAAGCTGAGGGGGGGAGAATTTGCAGATGGATTTTCAGTCTCCTTATTTGGAGACATGATTCGCTGGGGACGTGATGCCTTTGTGGAGTGGCGCGCCATCAAGCAATTCCGTAAGACAGGCTGGCCTGGGAACCAAGCAGATCAGGCCCAGTTCCTTGAAGATGCGGGTGGTACACTGAGACCCTCCGAAGGCTGGGAGTCCGATAATAAAACCTACGGTTCACAGCATGTATCTGTCGTCAATCCTCGGAACCCTAATGTCGGTATTCCTAAAAATGGAAAGTTCTGGAATTCATATTTGGTAGGAGAGAACAGTGCGTTCATGAAGACGGTTTCTAAGATTCCAGGCATGAATTCTATGTCCATTGCCCACGACTACTTTGCAGACTGGGCAGGAGCGCTTAATATGGATTTGCTGACGAGTCAGTCGACCATTCCTATATTCATGGGCATTGAATATTCGGCTTTATTGAGTGAGCCGCATTTGTACTACATTCGAGGAAATTAATCTAAAAAAATATCCCGTAGAGGCATGACATCTATCGTGCCTCTACGGATATTTATCATGTCTACCACTTATGGGCATTGCCCACATATGTCTCTACAGACAGTTGACGGATCTCCGTTTTTACTGCTTCAGACACATCTAGCGTCTCTACAAATATTCCTAATACCTCAGCTGAAATCTGTGCATTTGTACGTGTCAGGTCACGCAAGGCTTCATAAGGATTGGGATAGTTTTCTCTTCTCAAAATGGTCTGAATGGCCTCTGCCAACACTGCTTGATTGGCATTCAAATCAGCTTGTATTTTCGCTTCATTTACTTTGAGCTTACGTAATCCTTTGAGTGCAGACTGCTGGGCGAGGAAAGCATATCCGACGGCGACCCCTACATTTCGTAGTACAGTCGAATCCGTAAGATCTCGTTGCAGGCGTGAGATGGGCAACTTTCGACTGAAAAACTCTAGAATAGCCGTCGACATTCCACAGTTTCCTTCTGCATTTTCAAAGTCGATGGGGTTGACCTTGTGTGGCATAGCAGATGATCCTACCTCTCCTGCTTTGATCTCCTGCTGGAAGTAATCCATACTGATATAGATCCAGATATCCTGGCACAAATCCATCAAGATGGTGTTGATGCGCTTTAAATAATCAAAGACTTCTGCCAGCCCGTCGTAAGGATCGATCTGTGTGGTGGGGTAAGATCTAGAGAGTTTGAGTATATTTTTTACAAAACCATCAGCAAATTCCTTCCAATCTACATCGGGAAATGCGACAAAATGCGCATTCATATTACCTGTAGCTCCTCCAAATTTTCCTTTGATGGATAAGGCTTTCAACCCATCGTATTGTGATTGCAAACGCGTTTGAAAGACGGCTATTTCTTTTCCTAGTCCTGTAGGAGAAGCAGGCTGGCCATGTGTGCGAGCAAGCAAGGGAATTTCTCGGTATTGCTCGGACATTTCCTCCAACTGCTTCATGACCTCCTCGAGTTTGGGGAGATACACCATATGCAAGGCATCTCTCAGCATCATGGGAGTCGCAGTATTATTCACATCTTGAGACGTCAAGCCAAAGTGTATGAACTCACTCCGACTTTTGACTTCCTCTGAAAAATCCCCTTCTGAAAGGGCCTTTTTGATAAAGTATTCTACTGCCTTTACGTCGTGATTCGTCTGTCTTTCAAAGGCTTTGACACTTTCAGCATCTGCTAGGCTAAACTGCTGATAAATCTCGTGCAATCCCTTTTCATCTTCTGGGCTGAGGAGAGGAAGTTGGGGAAGTCCTAGGGTATGGAGTTGAATGAAGTAGAGGATTTCGACCTGTGTACGGTATTTGATCAGCGCAAATTCGGAGAAATAGCGATCGAGCGATTCAATTTTTTTTCTGTATCGGCCATCCAAAGGGCCAACCGCTGTCAAGGAATTGAGTTCCATGTCCAAAAATTAATGGGGGTAAAATGTTGAAATCGGCTGTAGGGCAAAATGTTGCCTACATTCTTGAGATTTCAGGAGGAAAGGCGAAGTTAACGCAAACCTGCGGTTTCTTCTGTAGATGAAGTCAAAAATTTGAAGGAGTATACGATAGAATCTAAGACCGCGACACGGTCGCAGTGTGGACCATAGGGCATCCACATGACGAGTTGGAAAAAATATTCTGGACTTTCGTAGACGGCGATTCGATAAAAGAGGGGATCCCAATTCCAGGCTTGACTATTCGCGTAATAATCTCCGATTCGGACGCTCAGACCTTCTGCATTTGTAAAATACTGAAGAGATTCACGGGAGAGGGTGTCGACGGGATTGGAGACAGTATTTTCGACAAAGGCATAATAACCCTTGAGCTTCAGTCGTTTCCTCTTTATGTCTCCCAGGTTTTCTTTTGCGTCTTCTATGCCTAGGATATAAAAGCCTTCAGAGGAATTGTAATATTGTAGGCTTGCATAGTCGTGCATGTCATATCCAGGCTGAAGATTATCAGGTATATGGATCACATAGAGGTTGTCTATGGGCACCTGAATCAACTCAGTAGGTGGAAGGTCGGACTTACAGGAAAGGCTTCCTATTAAGACAATTACCCACATGTACCTGTAAGAATTCACGGAACAAATTTACTTCTATTTCTCTAAATTTATGGATCTCTTGGAACATATTTTTACTTTTCTTTACATTATTTCGGGATGAGAAAGACATAGGTTTTGAGTAAAAACCTTCAAATCAGCCGTTTATATAAGCCATTCACAACGATATGATGTAAGATTCGTATCTATGTTGATAGAAACTATCCGCGACAGAACGTACATTTGCTATATCACTTGGCAGCAAAATATCACAGGGAATGAAATTTTCTTTCGACCTCAAAAGCTGTATATTTAACTGCCGCAGATAGGTAGATTTTTTCTAGAAAAAATATCGCATGAAACAAATTATACTGCCGGAAGAAAAACTAAATGAACTTGCTCAGGAGGTGAGTGCACGCCTGGTGAATAGACACTATTTTGAGCAGGGTACAATCAAAGGAGATGAGCTAAAATCTTTTGCTTCTCACCAACAAGTAAATAAGTTTCTTCTTTTTCAGGTATATCAGGTATGGGAAATGCAGATCAATAAACTGTATCATCCCTATTTTAATCTAGAAGCTCCAGAAATTAAGCAAACCGTAGAAACCCTCAAGAATCAGATATCTCAGCAGATTATCGTGAAGGAAGAGGATTTTCAACCTCTCCTGAAAAGGGCTGTCTACAATAATCTGAAGTTGCTACTTTCTCCCAAGGATACATTCGAGAGCTTCTTCTTTGCACAGACAGACAAAATCTCGCTTCAAATATATCAGCGCTATGCCCAGTTCTTCTCAGATCTGGATTTTATAGTCAATAGCATACTCCGATACCATCAGAAAGCAGGTATGGAGCAAGTCGAAAAGGACGTCTTTTTCCTCAAGATGGAGAAAGCCATCGGGATTTTTGATCGCAAATCAGGCCAGACATTCGATTCATATCGAGAAGATCAGTTCAAAGCGCTCACAGGGCAGGATATGTCCTCAGTTGAGCATGATGCCAAGCGGTTGCTAGAAGAGATCGAACGTAAGAAGCAAGAAGAGGAAGCGCAGGCACGTCAAAAAGAAGAAGAGTCACGTCGCAAGGAAGCAGAAGCCAAAAAGAAGGCAGAAGAAGCGCGTCGCAAGGAAGAGGAAGCGCGCCGTAAAGCTGAAGAAGAGGCCAAAAGAAAAGAGGAAGAAGCCAAGAAGACAAAAATCAGCTTTTTCGATTCACTAGAGAGTGGAGATAATTTTTTCGATCTAGATGATGAAGAGGAAGCAGCTGCCCCAACACCCGAACCTCAAGCGGAGGTGAAACCTCCTGCGGATACACAACCTGTGCAAAAGCAAGTACAGGAGCCCAAGGCCGAAGTCGAGCAGAAACCCGCAGAGAAAGAAGAAGCACCCGCTCCCTCTATCACGCCTGTAGCGACAACACCCGATCCTGTAAAGGTAGAAGAGGTGAAGCCTGAAGCTGCTCCTACTGTTCATGAAACAATGATGGAGGCGGAGGCAGAAGAACCTAAATTTGAGTGGCGTGCACCAGCAGATCCCCCCACACCTACTCCTATAGAAGTGGACAAGAAACCCATTCCAGACCTTCCGAAAGAAGCACCTGCAAATGTGGACCACGCAAAAGAAGAAAAACCGAAAACACTCCTAGATAGATTCAATAAAGGTAACGGAGTGAAAGAAGAAGAACCTGAGCCACAGAGTAAGACAGGAACTTCTGTCCTAGACCGTCTCAAAGGAAAGGCCCAAAACGCAGGAGATCAACTAGCAGATGCTGGCGCCAAAGTCCTCAAAGAAAACCTTAATGGCAATCGCAAGATCCGCCTAGATGAGATCCCTATTCACAAGCAATATCAGTACGTACAGAAAGTATTTGATGGCAACAATGTACGCTTCCGAATCATCGTAGATAAGATCAATAACGCGAAGGATAAGGATGAGACAGAGGAGATTCTGGAAAAATTTGTACTGAGCAATGCCAAACTCAATAGAGAAGACCCTGTCGTACAGGAGTTCATTTCTCTCTTGCGCAATCGATTCTAGCTTGCCCCTCAATTTGTCCCGAGACCAGATTTTTTATAAAAGTTAAGCGGAAGCTATTCACTAGCCTCCGCTTTTCGTTTTGTATATCTCAAGTGAAATGAGGTACTCTGAGAATTTATCTTCCCACTACTGATTTTTCATTTTGACCATTTTAGAAGTCATCTCGTTTAGCTTTTTTGCTTCTGCTTCGATCTGAGTAATCTTATCTTGTTTTTGTTGATCCAACTTCTCCTGCTTGGCTTTATTATCTTCTAATTCTTTTTCCAGTTTAGCTTTGTCTTCTACGAGAGCCTTAGACTGCTTGAGAATTTCTTCTTGTTCTTTTTTCTTTTGTACCAATAAAGCTTGTTGTGCGGCAATGGCTTTTTCCATTTGAGTGATGCGCGCAGACTTGGTGAGATCTTGCAAGAAAATACCCGCAGCCGCTACTTCTTTGGGATACTTCTCTCCTGTGATGAAGTTGTCATTCCCCAGCGAAACAAACATTTGTACTTCTGTCTGTTCTGGAGATAGTTCCTTGAGACGGAAGTAGTAATCCATGGTCTGCATCGAAACAGAGCCCAGCACAACCCCTTCAAAAACAATGAGATCCTTGCGCATATTTTTGGACTTGGATTTTACCTCCTCAAATTTTTTGTCAATAGCCGTTTGGACGAGCTCCTTCGGCGCATTGGCTTTATACATCAGACCGTTGGCTTGGCCAGAGATACGCTTGTCAAACTCGAACGCCCGCTCGTAGATGCCCGTATTTTGTGCGAAGATGGTCGTGAAGCCAAGCGTGAATAGAATGATAGTCAGAATACTTTTCATCTTATTGTTTTCATTGAGTGTCAAAAGAGAACCAAAAGTCACACGAGTCCCCTATTCATTTTATAAAATAACCCCAAACCCCGTGTAGAAAGTATAAGCATCATCGGAATAAAGGTAGGATGAAGTGCCTGAGGGAGGAAATTCCATCCAGCAAGTAACAAGAGAGGTAGAATCCCCGCAAAGAGATAGTAATATTTGAGCCAACTCTTGGCCCGAGGGCTGATCCACCACGCAGTTACGATGTGTGTAGGCCAGAGCCAAAGTAGGTTGTAGTTCCACTCGGTCACACTATGCTCTGTAGCAAACCATGCAAGAAATAGAATGAATCCCATGAGTCCTGCTACAAAGAATACGCCTTTGTTCAAGCCATAGAATAGTCGATTGCGAAAGAGCTCCCAGCCAGAAAGTAGAAAGCTGATGATTGCTAGAGACCACCAAAGTGCCATGGGACTCGTCCAAAACGGTGTGGGAGGAACCGCCGATACGCCTTCATAGAAAGGAGTCTCACGATCCACAAGTGGCACCCACTGTCCTGTGGTATCTTTTACTTTGGCTTTGCCGAGTTCGATCGCGAGGTAATCAGGGAGAAAATCCATTTCCCTGTATTTCGCTTTGCGGTCTACAGCCGAGCCCAAGGCTAGCGCAATACCGAAATCAGGCCAGGGGCGTTCGGCTAGATAGGGCTTCAGCATATCTCGAAAACTCAGCTCGCTCTCGGCTTCACTGTCCCCCCAGTCGAGCGAATCCTGAAGGATGTAACTCATCATATCTTGGACACGGGTGGCACAGTTGTCATAAAGGAAGTCATAAAGATAGTATCGGTGCGCAGGAAGGAAGTTGTACTCCATGAATTCATATGTCCGCTGGATTTGAGCTTGCGTCAAGTGGAGTCGCTGCCCAGTATAAGTTCGCTGGTAGTACCGATAGATCCGCTGAAAGCGCTTGAAGGATTCAATGTCCAATCGATAATTTAACTTACCTCGCGTGAAATCCAGATAAAATCCTGGTGGATCGAAGTCGAAGGTCCCATAGTTATAGATGGTGCTCGTACGCGTATTGGGATCATTGACCCAAATCGCTGTGTGACCAAAGGCAGAGTACAACTCGGCACCTGCGGCGATGGTCATGACGTATATCTCTGCGTTGGGGCTGAGTTGTTTGGGTTGGGCCCATGTAGGGAGAGAAAAGCTCCCCAAAAGGATCAGGGCGATCAGCGCACGTTTCATCATTTCTTGGTAGACTGATAAATAAAAAGGGTATCCCATGAAGGATGTACTAAGTCTGATATCTCACTTAAGTAAGAGTTCAGATGTCTCACCTCTAATAATCTACATCTGTCTATCTGCTTAGTACCCTCCAAGATACCAGAAATTGTGGCGTTTCACCAATTGCGGGTTGTATGCTCAGGAGAAAAAACGATCGATATGTGCCTCTTCGGGGATTTCGTCTATTCCCTCAAATATCAACTGGTCCAAGAGACGAGAGGTGAAGGGGGCGAGCAACATCCCTTTTGTCCCAAATCCTCCCAAGACATGTACATGCTGATGAGTAGGTAAACTTCCTACGATGGGACGTCGGTTCGGAGTCGTCGGTCTTACTCCTGCCCAGTGTCCCACCAAATCAAAGGGTTTCTTGATGGCTTTGGCAAGGTGAGAAAGGATCTCTGCTTTGCCTTCCTCTGTAGGCTCGGTAGTGTCAAATTGGTTTCGGTAAGTAGACCCACATACATATCGATCGTCCCCGATGTGTACCAGATAGACCTTACGTGACAGGACAAAAGGCAGCTTCCAGCTGGGTGCATGAAGCAATAGGATTTCCCCTTTGTTAGGGATGATGCGAACGTCCTTCAGCCAGGGATTATGCGTCATCCGATAGCCTTCAGCAAAGATTACATGGTCAAAGGCGTACGGCTCTTTCTCAAGAATGATAGACTTTTTTTCTAAGTCAAAAGCAGTGTAGGGAATCTCCCTTTTGATATACCGCACATCAAAATCTCTCGTCAACACCTCTTCAAATCCTTGAAGTAACCGACTCGTATCGGCCCAGCCACAGGGTTGGATCATGATCCCTCCCCTCTCATTGTGCAGGAGATGAGGCTGCTGAGGCTGCTCGTAGAACTGTACAATTTCTTGGAATACAGGGTCTACCGATCGTCCGATCCATTTATTATATCCTTCGATGGTTTTAAACGGTCGATAGATAGGGGTGTAATGAAGATAGGACTGCAGTTCTGAAAAAGTAGGTTGAGAAAAAAACGCCTGAATTTCTTCTAATAGCTGAGGCCCCAGCCATGAGAGGGCTCCGAACCGCCCTGTAATGATATTGAATAAGCCAGCAGCTACTCTAGAGGCGCTGTTGGGATGCTGATCATCTATAATGGTCACCTCATGACCCCTTAGCGCACATCGGGCAGCGATGAAACTCGCTGCAAGTCCTCCCCCTAAAATGACGATCCGTTGCTTCATAAGAAGCAAAAATAGTGAAAAGCAGGATTTTGGGAAGTATAATTTACAATGAGGACGCAATCTTCAGATATTTCTACATAGGAATCGAGTGGCATGGTGAAATTTTCATATATTTTATCCGAATGAACATTTTCTACCTAGAATTAATCGGAATCTCTTGAGAAATCTGTTTTAAGAATCAAATTCAGCCTCCCTATCATGGTATGTCGAACAATCACTTCTGTACTGCAAAGCGCCGACCCTTCTCAAAATACAAAGATGGGCGGGCATTTGACTCAGCATATTTATGGGCTTGTACCTCCTCCAGGTAAATCTCAAGCTGGAAAAACACTGTTTGAAGCGAAGGGAAAGTTTCTGGATGTCTGGAAGCGTTACCTGAATAGCCCGAGAATTACCAATCCCGTCAACTGCTCACGCAAACAAGCACAGCAGTCTATCTCACTCTCTTTATTGGGATTAGATTATCTAGGCGCATACGCCTGTACAGAGGCCGATCATAATGGAGTAGCAACTAAGTACAATAGTTATATGGCCGATTCTGTGTTCTTTGGATTTGTCTACGACAATAAGTCCAAAATGTGGATCCTAAATACGGCTTTTCCCGAGCCAAGTACGTGATAGACATAGCGCAAAAGTACCTACGTAGAACCACCGCTAAGGCGTGGTCATCCCTTAATTTCTGGCTAACTCCTAAAGCGTGGTTAACTCAATAAGCTTGGATTCCCTTTACCTGATGAATGATATACTCAGCTGCTCGAATCGAAGCTCCTTTTGAGCCTAGCATCTCATATAGCTCTTGGTAGTCTTGCTGAAGAATTTGATTTTGCTCAATGACCATTCGTTCGCGCAGGGCTACTTCCATGTGGTCAGGCGTACAATCATCCTGGATAAGTTCACGTACCGCTTCACGGCCCAGGATAAGATTAACCAGCGAAATAAAAGGGATCTTGACCAGTCTCTTACCGATCTCGTATGAAATTTTTGAGCCTTTGTAGACAACGATTTCAGGTACCCGAAAGAGCGCTGTTTCCAAGGTAGCTGTACCTGAGGTTACCACGGCATAATCTGCCTTTTGCAGGAGTTCATGTGTTTGATTCATCACCAAGTCCACAGGGTAATCTCCCATGATAGGATAATAAAACTCCTCAGACTGGCTAGGAGCTCCTGCGATGACAAATCGGTATTCGAGAAATCTAGGAACAAGCTCCAGCATCAGGGGAAGCATACGTTTGATCTCTTGCTTGCGACTTCCGGGAAGTAAGGCGATGGTTCCAGTAATGGCGGCGTTTTTAGGAGCCTTTGGAGGGATGACATCCAGTAATGGATGCCCAACAAATTGTACATCTAGCCCCTCTTCTGCATAAAAAGTTTTTTCAAAGGGTAAAATGACGAGCATCTCATCTACATAGCGATCAATTGTCTTGATACGATTTTTTTTCCACGCCCAGACTTGAGGGGAGATATAGTAAATGACTTTCACTCCCTGGCGTTTGAGAAATTTTGCCATGCGGAGATTGAAGCCAGGGTAATCTACCAGGACAGCTGCGTCTGGCTGCCACTGTTTGATGTCCTCTTTTACTGTGGAAAAAAGCTGGCGTATCGTTCGGAGGTTACGAATGACTTCCCAGAATCCCATGAAGTTAATGTCTCGCACATGCGCGATCAATTTCGTCCCTACCTCTGCGAGTTGATCTCCTCCTACGCCACGCGTCCTGACACGTGGCGTACGCACTTTGACGGCGCGTATGAGGTTGGCGGCATGAAGGTCGCCTGAGTCCTCGCCTGCAATGATGTAGAGTTTCATAGGGGGAAAGTACAAGTTTGTTGAGGGATGAGAAAATTTAGCAAGGAGAAAAAAATAACCTAGCGTTTTTGACGAATGAATTTGAGAAAAATGGATGAGAAAAATCTATCATTCAGTGATCTGGGCAGTGATTTTTGAATGATGAAAAGAAAATGTATGCTTAAATTTTCTACCTGCGCAAGTATGATCTCATGCATATTCATAAAAGCATATGACACAATTTTCCAGCGCGCAAAAAAAAGCCCACCAATGGTGGGCCATACAAACACTGTAGCCAAATAAGGGACTCTTTATACAAAAAAATGTATGTCTAAAATATTTAATTTGAACCCGAAATTATCCCTTTTGTTTGATAATTGATTTATTATCTGTATGAGAATAATTCCTAAAGTCGAAGATAATGAATAATCTGCTAACGGCCTTTTTTTCGTTGCTGTTTTTTAGGCCGAAAATATTCACTCATCTGTGCCAAGTCCTGCGCATTTTTAGGCTTGGCCTTCTTTGAACGCGGTTTTCGCTCCTCTTCCGATTTCATAGATAGGCTGATGCGCTTTCTCTTTATGTCAACAGATACAACACGTACTTTTACATGCTGATGTACCTTTACTACTTCTGTCGGATGCTTCACAAATCGGTTGGCCAGCTGGCTCAAGTGAACCAATCCATCCTGATGTACTCCTATATCAACAAACGCACCAAAATCGGTGATGTTGGTAACAATTCCAGGTAAAACCATCCCTTCTCTCAGATCCGTCATCTCATTGATACCCTCTGCAAACTGGAAAGTCTCAAATTGATCACGAGGGTCACGGCCTGGTTTGGCTAGCTCCTCCATGATGTCTTTGAGCGTAGGTAGCCCTATCGTCTCCGTTGTGTATTTTTGCAGATCTATTTTTTTATGCGAAGTTGGATCAGACATCAGCTCCTTGACATTGCTGCTCAGATCTTTCGCCATTTGCTCTACTACATGATAGGCTTCGGGATGTACCGCGCTGCTATCCAGTGGATTATTGGCTTCGCGAATGCGCAGGAAACCTGCTGCTTGCTCAAACGCTTTAGGTCCTAGTCGCGTGACTTTTAGGAGATCTTTCCGAGATTGGAAGGGGCCATTTTGTTCTCGATGCTTGACGATGTTGTCGGCAAGTGTCGGTCCGAGGCCAGAAACATAGGTAAGCAGCTGCTTGGAAGCTGTGTTTAATTCAACGCCTACTTTATTGACACAAGATACGACAGTATCGTCCAGGGATTTTTTCAGCATATTTTGATCTACATCATGCTGATATTGCCCTACGCCTATCGACTTTGGATCTATTTTGACTAGTTCTGCCAACGGATCCATCAATCTCCGTCCTATAGAGACTGCACCTCTGACGGTCACATCATGGTTGGGAAACTCCTCACGGGCAATAGCGGAAGCCGAATAAATCGATGCTCCACTTTCATTCACCATCACAATCGTGATCGAACTGGGTAGACCGATCTCTCTCAAAAATGATTCTGTCTCCCTACTGGCAGTGCCATTTCCTACGGCGATGACTTCCACCTGATATTTCTTTACCAGCTCCTGAATGACAGCAGCCGATTGAGCTGTTTGTCGCTGAGGAGGGTTGGGAAAAACAGCTGTATGCTCCAGAAGCTTACCTTCGGGATTGAGGCAAACAACCTTACATCCTGTACGAAACCCTGGGTCGAGTGCCAAAACGGTTTTCTTTCCCAAGGGAGCTGCCATCAAGAGTTGCTGAAGGTTGTCCACGAATACGCGAATGGCTTCAGCGTCTGCTTTATCTTTGGCGGATATACGCGTTTCTGTCTCAAGGGATGGACCCATGAGGCGCTTATAAGCGTCTTCGACAGCTTCTTTGACCACCTGTCCTGATTTACTCTTGCCTTTGACAAACTGGTAGGTCAGTCGATAAATGGCTTCTTCTTCGTCAGGACGAATGGAGAGGCTAAGAATCAGCTCCTTTTCTGCGCGTCGCAAAGCCAACATACGGTGAGAAGGGATCGTATCAATTCCTTCGTTCCATTCGAAGTAATCTTTATACTTGGCACCTTCTTCCTCTTTCCCTTTGAGGACTTTGGCTGAGACTTGTGCTTTATGAGCAAACAGGTCACGAATTCTTCCTCTAGCGGTTTTATCTTCGTTTACCCATTCTGCGATGATGTCTTTGGCACCTTTGATGGCGTCCTCCTCGTTTGCTACCTCTTTTTCTGCGCTAACAAATGAAGTCGCAGCTTGAAAAGGATCGAGGTCATTTTCTTGCTGAAAGATTTGCTTGGCCAAGGGCTCTAGTCCTTTCTCTCTCGCGATTGTGGCGCGTGTCCTTCTCTTTGGGCGATAAGGCAGGTAAATATCCTCCAGCTCGGTGAGCGTCTGGGCATCTTCTATACTTTGTTTGAGATCGTCTGTCAGCAGCTCGCGCTCTGCTAGCGATTTCAGAATGGCTTCGCGTCTCTTATCCAGTGCTTCCAACTGCTCTACGCGGTCTCGCACCTGTGCCAGTTGTACCTCATCCATGCTTCCTGTTGCTTCCTTGCGGTAGCGTGCCATGAAAGGAATGGTTGCTCCCTCACTCAGCATACTAAGTACATTGCTGATGTGACGGGTTTGCAAACCCAGTTCGCGAGATATAACTTGTATGTATTGAGAATTCATTTTTGACAAGTGAAACCCTATAATTGGGGATAACAAATATATAATACGATTGGCCCGCTACAAGCACCATTTTTCCACCAACTTATCCACTTTTTCTATTGAAAGGGTGGGAGAGGGAGAGTAAATAGTTATTAAGAGGCTGATAGCGAGCGAATTGTATTTTTTCTTATAGCGATAAAGAATCGGTTGTGTTACATGCTTGTCCCTGAGCAAGTGGGACGAAAATGGGAGTATTTGCGGGGAGGATGACTTTTCCGTAAATTGCGCTTCATAAGCAAGATACAGCTCTACACTTGTCTTTATCTTTGCAACTATTGACTTGAATATCCAATGTCGGTCCCAAACGTCCAGGAAGAAAAAGGAGTTAAGAAGGATGCTAATGAAGCCTCCAGTAAGACTTCAAAAAAGAAGCTCCGATCCTATAAAACTCCCAGGAGAATATTTTTAGGTCTCGTCACGATCCTATGCCTAGGGATCTTAGGCTTTGTGATCTACACTTCTACAGATCTTCCTCCTCTCGATGAAATTGAGAATCCACAATCTGCCCTTTCCACGCAGGTCTATTCCTCTGATGGAGAAATTCTCGATAATTTCTTTGT
>JBCBFT010000061.1:0-39775 GCA_038527485.1 Bacteroidota bacterium | reverse complement strand
CTTTATCCAAAGACCTCCCCATACCATTGTTGCTTTTGAATTTTGGCTATTAATTGATGACCATCTACATCCATGCGAGTAAATGAGAGTTGGTGTTGCTTGAAGAAAGCTTTTACTCGCCGGCATCTATAGATTCAGATAGACCAAAGACTACTCCGTCTTCTGAAGTTTCATCACCAATTCTTGATCACACGCTTCGAGGATACCATAATAGGCTCCTGCTGCTACTTCGATTCCCTCTTCATTTTTGCCATCCCATGCTATTTGATGTTCTCCAGGCTCGTAGTTTTGCTGGTAAGTATATACTGTTTGACCGAGATTATTGATGATTTTGATGACTACTTCGCTCTGTGTAGGCAGAGAGAACGAAAGCTTGGTATTTTGCCCAAATGGATTGGGTGCTACCTCGAAGGTGCATGCTGATAACAAATCAGATGATATGTTTGTGCTTTGATTTTCGACTGTAATCCTACCTGTCAAAGCACGAATTTCCAAAGGAGAAAGAAGGTGTGTGTACGCACGATCAGGCGTATGATTGCCATCTATCTTTAGGGTAGTTTGGCTTTCATTGTCTCCTATTACTTCAAAGGAGAGTTCAAAAATGATATGTCCATCCTCTAGGAAGAGAGGTTGTGCACTTGCTTCATTCCATAAAACCGTAAGGTAGCCTTCCGTTGTGCCCTGTAGTCCGAATCTTGCACTTAAGCCACCATCCTGTACTCCTTTGAAGTCAAGTACACGAGGGTCCCAATTCAATGTAAACTGATAGCCAGCGACCTCTGAAAATTCCTTCACCATAACAGGGATCTTGATCTCCTCACCCTGTCTTACAGTTTGATCATGGGTGACAAAGAAGATGGGACGTTCCGTTGTTTGTCTTTGTGGGGAAGGTGACCAAGAATCATTTAGGTCCCCAATTTTTAGTCCTGTAAAGTCCTGCCCTGCTAGCGACTCTGAGGAAGCGTAAGTTCGTGCAGTATCAAAGGGGACAGGGGTGAGTGTGTCCGTAAATATAACATCACTCGGAAGGAAAGACCAGATCCTTGTAAGAGAAGTCGGATTATTATAAGCAGGGAATCCATTGTTAGTTTCCAAGATGAAGAATTGAGTCAACAATAGATCCACGAGGTTGAGGTTTCCGTCAAGGTTGACATCTCCTTGAATGATTTGATAGGGACCCGTTAAGTCACTTACTCCGAGGATATGTTGCGCCAAAATCAAAACATCAGCTACATCTACTCCTTCTTGTTTATTGGAATCATTATTTTTGAAAGCCCCAATTTGAATGGGACGTTTCTCTGGCGTTTTAAAGTTAAAGGTATCTACATTTGCCAAGAAATCTTCTCCTTCATTGCTCACGAGGGTATAGTCTACGCCTGTTATTGTATCATTGGCAAGGGTAATAGCTGCACCCGATATTTCGACTAGATTTCCACGGATGAATGTTGCTCCGTCTGCCAAGGATTTTTGTGCCTCTAGATTGCCTACATTGTCGCGACTTCGTGTAAAGAATTGGTAGAAGGTGCCCGCAGTACCTGTAAAGGGGTAGATAGTATCTATGGGGAGATTCTGATCAAATAAGAAGAAGGCACTACTATCCTCTGAGACATACAAATCGACACTTCCAGGTCCTGAGCCCAGGGTATCGTCTACGACATTCCAGGAGAGTAGGGCAGTGGCAGAGTCTGTATTGGCCGCGAGTGTGTTCAGTGTACTGGTAGGTGCTACAGCATCTACCACGTGCTTTTCAACATTGGTCTCAATAGGCGCATTAAAGTCGAAGACAATTCCTGCTTGTTCCGTAATGGTATCTCCCGTCACAGCTTGGGCTCGTGGCACAAGACTGAATGTGACGTAGCCCTCCCCTTTGAGTGTGGCTGTATCGTTGAAGCGATTGACGGATGTGTCATTGACGGGGAGAAAACCTAGTTCTGGTGCAACTGTATTGGCCAGGCCTGTGGCGGGATCTATAGATTCAAAGATCCAAAAAGCCTCGTTTGTATTGACATCTATACCTGCGGTGAAATTGACCAAAACTCCCAGCGAATCTGACACATCTAGTCTCGTGCTGTAAAACACTTGGTTGCTAGGAACGGTAAAGGCAAAATCCCCAAATCCATAGTTGCCGATTCTGAAAGAGAACAAGTTCAGGTCAACGTCGATGGGAAGTGTGATCGTCACCTTTTGTGCGGGGGCAGTAGCGAAATCAGGATCATTTTCGAAACGGATGGTGTATTGCATACGTTCATCTACTGACACATACCGTGCATCACCAAATCCTGGAGGACCTGTGATATCATTTGGGTCAAATGCGTGGAGTACGGGGAAACCAAAAGGAAATCCGCCTGAGCCCCCCCCATTGCCGTAACCTCCTCCTTGATTCCCGCCACCACATTGTGCGAAAATGAGGAAAGGTACAAACAGCGTTCCCAGTAGTAAAGAGAGACGTTTCATTGTATGTTGAGAAAATTGAAACAGAACCCGCATGATTATCTTGTTTCTTTGTTTATTCAGTTTGTTCGCGATGGAATGTTGAGATTGCTGCTTCTTGGTATTGCCACCTCTCTTCTTCCTCTCCTTTATCAAGGAATTGAGTTAAAGTGGCGTAAACCACATTTGGCGGAATATCTATAGCAATCAAATTCTCCATATTGCTTAATTCGCTGTCGCAGCCCATTTTTTTGAGTGTTGCCCTCGTTTTACTTACCTCGTTTACTTGATCAAATAGGATTCGGATACAGCTATGTCCAGATTCCTTGACCAGATTGGAGGCGTATAATTCCTCATTGATTTCTTCTACTTCGAAGATATCGTTGAGTGCAAAGTTTTTCGCATAAAAAAGGATGTTATCCAATTGATAATACGCTTCTTTTTTCAAGCACCATGCTCCTTCTAAGCCTTCTCCTTCAAATGCTTCATGCCTAAAAATTACCTTTACATGTTTGGATCTATTCATATACATATTTTCCCAAAGGTAATTTAATCCGTCTTATTACTCTTGGCTCGATTACAGCTTCGACAAAGTACCTGTCCGTTAGATGGGGAGCCATCTCCTCCTTTTGACTTAGGTATCATATGGTCTACTTGTGTTTCGTTTTTGGGAGGCGTTACCCCCTTCTTTGATTTTTGAGCGGGCACCGTTTCTACGCCACACTTCTCACAAACAGTTTTCCCACCATTTTTGGCTTTATTTGCGTCGATAACTTCCTTCTTCCCTTTGGGGGTGAAGTCTTTTCCTGCGCGATCACCTCCTTTGGTTCCCTTCTTCGCCCCTTGCTTGGCACCCTGTTTGCTTCCTTGCTTGGCACCCTGTTTAGTTCCTTGTTTGGCGGCTTGTTTCGCTCCTTGCTTAGCGCCCTGTTTGGCAGCTTGTTTCGCTCCTTGTTTCGCCGCCTGTTTGGCAGCTTGTTTACTGGCTTGCTTGGCAGCTTGTTTGGCGGCAGCTTTTGCAGCGGCTTTGGCAGCAGCAGCAGCAGCAGCTTTTGCAGCGGCTTTAGCAGCAGCCTTTGCAGCGGCTTTAGCAGCTCCTTTAGCAACAGCTCCTGCACCTCCTGTAAATACATCCGAGGCAGCAAGACCTGCATGCGCAACTGCTTCTAGATAATTTCCTTTCTGCCATGCACGATAAGCATCTCGAGCCGAACCGATGATCGGTACAAAGTCCCAGAAATCTAGTGGAGGATCACTACATGGAGCAGAACTTAGCCCAAGGGGATCTACATACTTTCTAGGATTACTTAATACATATTGATAAAGCGAAAGTCCATCTATGAATCCGAGTGGATCTCTTTGGATAAATCGCCCTATTTGAGGAGCGTAAAATCTTGATCGATAGTAGTATAGATTACTCTCTTTATCATATCTTCTTCCTGCAAACAAGTAGGTATTGCCCACAGCTGATCCTGTCATAGAAGTATAACTTCCGTCGTAGAAGTAAACTTGTCCATAAGGATCGTATTCATACTGCTCTACAATTGTCCCTAAATCATCTGTTAATTGGATAGTAGAACCTGTACCATTTAAGTGATAGTAATACGTCTGCCCCGCTCTGTCCATCGTGATGACCTCGTCAATCTCATGGCCATACACATAAGTTGCTTCTAGGGTTCCATTGCCATTTCTTTCCTCAAGGACATGAAGACGATTGTAGATGTAAATTGTCGTATCTGTTCCTACAATTCTACTGATTCTTCTTCCAAAGGCATCATAAGTATAAGTCCCGACGGCTCCATTATTGATCTGAGTCAATTGATTTTGGAAATCATATTGATAGGTATTGATCCCATCTGATATGAGGTTTCCATTGTTGTCGTTTGAAGGTGTCCAGTTGAAGGAACCTGAAATGTTGGTATAGCCGTTGACATCGTTAGTATTGTAGGTAGTAACTGTTCCATCATTGTTGACTGTTACCCTGTTACCCAAACCATCATAAGCGAAGTCAATTTCTTTGGTTGGAGCAGGAATATTGTTTCCATTTATGCTGCCCCTATCGAAGGTGACCATTCGGTCATTGGCATCATAAGTAAAAGCTTCTGATCGATCGGGTCTGTGCAACCACGTTTCAGATAGGAGGTTATCCTTCTTGTCATAGGAAAGATCAAACTGTGCAAGACCTGTAGGAAAGTTTTTGATAGAGGTCAGCCTTGAGTTGGCGTCATAGCGGAAAGTCGTATACGTATTGTTATTAAAGGTTTTCCTTTTTCTTCTATTGGCTCTATCATATTCATATGTAACAAGTGCTTTGCTACTACCCGTTTGATCAAAGATCTGTGACAATCTTCCACGAATGTCCATCTGTTCACGGATGATTCTCCCACCAGGGTAAGTAATGATACGCTGGTTATTGGCTACATCATAATTGATTTGGGTGGTGTAACCGTTGAGGGTTTCTGTGGCAGGACGATTCGCTGCATCATAGGTCATTTGAACCGTCGCATCATTATTAATCGCTGTCAGCAGATTTCCTTCGCCATCATATGAAAAACTCACACTTGTACCATCTTGGAAGGTTTTTCCCACCATTTGATCAATCTCATCATAGGCATATTGAATGGTATTCCCATTGTTATCTTTTCTCGTTAGACTATTTCCTACCCCATCATATGTGTATGCTAGCGTAGTACCATCCTGAAATGTTTCTCTCGTTACACGATAAAGGAGATCGTAGATGTATGAGGTCGTATGGTTATTGGGATCTGTGAGTGTCAGTAAATTCCCTTCTCCATCATAGGTGTAAGTCGAAACATAAGATAAAGGATCTGTATATGAGATGATTCGATCGTTGTCATCATAGATGTAGGAATAAATCTTTTGATCTCTGTCCTCCATCGAAATGAGGTTATCATTTCTGTCATAGAAGTATTTGATCGTACTTCCTAAAGGATCTGTTCCTGCCACTACACGGCGCAAACCATCATAATTGAATGTAATGGTATTGCCTTCGCCATCAGACTCCGAAAGAACGAGAGAGCGACTATCATAGGTATATTCTCTAATCTGTCCCAAATCGTCAGAAAGACTGGTGATACGATCCATCGCGTCGTACTCCATCGTCATTCTGTTACCATTAGGGAGGAACATCGCGATCAAGTTGCCATTGTTGTCGTACTCAAACTGAAGCCTTTCTCCAAGACTATTGGTGCTTTCCACCATTCGATTCAGCTTGTCATACTGAAGGGTAGTTTTACTCCCGTTGGCATCAATGATCGCCGTATTATTACTCTGGGCATCATATTCATAAGTTGTTACCTGATTTTTTGCATCCTTCTCCATCACCAATCGATCCAGCGCATCAAAGGTGTATTCTGTGCGATGGTTATTGGCGTCTGTATCGGCAGTAAGGTTACCTTTGGCATCATACTCAAAGGAAGTCACAAAGCTAAGGGCATCCGTAACTGTCAGTATGCGATCTTCTGCATCATAAGTAAAGGTAGTGGGATTACCATTTTTATCTGTGATCGAGACGATATTTCCCACACCATCGTAAGTATAGGTCATTACCCCTCCTTCAGGGTCTGTCTCTGTCAATACATTCCCAAATGTATCGTAAGTATAGGCGGTGGTATTTCCTTCCCCGTTCGTGAAGGTCAATAAGTTGCCAAATCCATCATAGGTATAGGTCAGCGTAACACCCTCAGGTAGGGATTCTGTAAGGATATTCCCTTTTGAATCATAGGTATAAAAGAATTCGAAGCCTGACTTGTCTGTCATACTAGAAGCCAGGTTGAATAATGGCTCATACGTAAGGCTGATCGTATTACCTAATGGGTCTGTTTCAGTTAGGAGATTTCCTAAATCATCGTAAGTAAATGTATAAATACCTCCGTTTGCATCGACCTTACGAATGACATTATTGCGGCTGTCATATTCAAACTGGGTACGGTACCCACAGCAGTTTCCTTCTTGTTCGACTAATCTCCCTACCTCATCATAGCGATATGTAGTGATTTGATTCTGTCCATTGACAATTTCAACTAGATAGGTAGTGCGATTGGCACTATTATACTGGATACGCTGATCTGTAAAACAAGTAATGATCCGATTGGCTGCGAAGAAGTCAGTATAGCCAATAGAGACAAAATTAGTGTTCTTATCGAGAATTGAAATTAAGTGATTACTCTCGTCATATTCATACTCCTCGATAAATCCCAATGCATCAGTATATCTGATCAAGTTTCCATCGTCGTCATATACATAGGTGTAACTTCTAGGTGAAGGCCCATTATTATCTGTAATCTCTGTCAAAAGCCCATCTACCCAAGTCAAGTTGATGATTCTGCCACCTGGATCAGCAATGGTACTTGGATAAAGTCCAGAATAGGTCAGGGTAATCGCGTTGCCATTTCGATCCTCAATCTTTGTCAGACACTTGTGGGTCGGATCTTCGAAATAGTATTTGATTCCATTGCTTTTGCGAAGGACATACTGGTTTGGCTGAAATTCACTAAGATTATCAAAGACACCATCTGGAGAAGTGAAAGTGCCACCCGAAGCTGCATAAAGGTCTTTTCTCCCGTCTCCTTTTAAAATGATCAACCCAGAAGAATCCTGGATATAACACATTCTAAATTCGCTTGTCCATCCATTCCCTACTCCTCGGTTTTCTTGCGTAAGTGAACTGTTATAGCTGAAGGTCATTTCAAGAGAGAGTCCTCTACCTTCAATGAATAAGTCATATCTACTGAAGAATAGGTTTCCTGAATAGCTATTGACTTTCAACCCATAAGGACCTGCGATATTGGTCGTCGGAATGTTTTCCTGAGCATAGGAACTCAGGAGCATCAGGAACCAACACCCCAAGAAGTAAATATATCGTTTGATCGATGAATATCTCATGGCTTCTTCGCCTTAGTTTGTTTTATATGAATCAGAAAAGATTAGTCAATGATTAAGAATCGCATAGGTGCTACGGCCTTTGTATAGACGGTGATGGAGCCGTTGGCACCAGGGCGTAAGATCCCAGGAGGTCCATTGGTTTCCGCAAACTCTAAGAACACTTCTTCTTTACCTTCTTCCAGACCTGCCACATCGAATGATAAAGGAGCGCCTTCCAAACTGATCAGAATCTTGGTTGGGGCAGGGATATCTACATTCCCATTATTTTGGAAGAGGATGGTCAATGGAATAACGCGATTCAGACGTGTATTGAAAGGATAGTTCACATCCGTAGCAAGCGAGCCATCAAATCCAATATTCTGGATGGAACAGGAGAACCCTCCTGTACCTGCACCCGCACCCCCACCAGGAACCGAACCAATTGTCCCTGTAACGACAGTAAATCCATTCACCAATCTTGTCGTATCACCCGCCAGATTCACTCCTACGACATCGTACGTTCCTACAGGTGCACCTGCCAGTGGGAAGGTTGCATAGGAAGCAATGGTCGTGCTAAAGAAGGTTGCTGTACTGAAGATGCGTTGCCCGACACTGTCTTCAAGGAAGTAAGTCATATTGGCTTCCAGTTTAGATCCTTCTACAAGCACGGTGACCGAACCTGTATTTCCTCCTTCGTTGCTTGTCACGCGTCGTATTTCAAAGGGCAGAATGCTAGGACGAATATTCAAGGCTTGCGAGCTAAGCCCACCGCTTGGTGTTGTTCCCGTGATGAGTACGTAGTATGTGCCTGCCTGCAAGCTTGGAACCAGTGCCTCTTGATTGCCCTGGAAAGGTTCAATAGAACTAAAGTCGAAGACTACGTTTGAGGGTACATCGTTGTAACGAATGTACAGTTGGTTATTTCCGTTGAGCGAGTCTCCTTTTAGCTCTAGCAACAAGGTCTCGCCTACCAAACCTGCAGGAATTTGTACTTGGTAGAATAATTGACCTTGATCAGGAAGCGTATCAGCTGTAAAGATCTCAAGCGGTAGCTCTGCAACAGTTACATTGACCAGCGAATCTCCAGTCGTATTGTTGTTTAGCTCATTACTTTCGTAGATGTTGTTCAAAATATCTGTGCGGACAATGACATGGTAGTCTCCCAGTGCCAGACCTGTAAGGGTGGTGTTAAGGGTGCGTGTTTGAGTTAAGCCAGGCGGAACGTTGACATTTCCTGATTTCACGCCGATCAACACATCACTGATGTCCCAAACGGTATCTTGTGAGAAGTATACAGCTTCTTCCATGAAACCAGAGGCAGGGTTCGTACCAGGATTAAATAACTCCCAACTAATGGTCGTCGCTCCACCTGCTATGGCAGTATCTGGCGCACTAATGCTACTCACCAAAAGATCAGATGGTGGCGGTAAGCTGATCAAGATACTACTAAACGCCTGGTTATTATTTTCTCCCAAGTATTCATATTGAACATCATTTGCATCTGTCTTGAATAGCAAGATGAAGTTGCCTGATCTATTGGAAGGAAGGAATATTTGTAGTGTGTCGGTGTAAGAGGTTGCGGTATCCAAATCACTATTTCTTACTTGGCTCGAAAGTAGAATATCCTGATTATCAATCTCAAAGTCTGTTGAAAGGAAGACCTGATCTGTCCATGAACCAGCATCAGTTATGCCTAATCCTTGGTTATTTACAGTAAAGACCACTTCGATGGGTTGACCCGCAGTTCCATTAGATGGTGCGACAAAAGTAGTGGGTACAAGATCTGGCGAGGGGGGGAGAGAGATAGTGAATGTGAGAGGCACATCATTGGTGTCAGTAAGCATCCAAACGTTGTTACTGACATCTCCATCATTGTTGAGATCCGTATGGTCTGCGACCATAAACATACAAAAGGTACCCTCTGTACCATTTGGGATGGTGAAAGTCGCATTTAGACTGTCATAACTCTGGTTATTGTCCAAAGGCCCAGGGATCACGTAGTCTGTAATGAAAATGTCCCCAGCATCAAACACAGAATCTGGCGAAAGGAATATACCGTCATACCAGAAGGGATACTCCCAATATGCTGTGGTGCTTCCAATATTGGTCACGCCCCAGTCTAAGGTCAGCGTTTGCCCCGCAAGAAGTGGTCCTGGCTGTGTGATTCCAAAGTCAGTACGTAGATCTACAGGTGGTGGACAAGTTACATGTAAGGCTCCACTACGTGATATATTGTTCAACTCATCGTTGGTCAACTCAAATACCTCATTGTCTGCATCAGTTTGCACATATACATATACTAGACTGTTGGAGTCGAGACCTGCTACAATTAGCGAAAGCATCGGAAGGACTAACTGGGTCTGAACTGAAACCGAATCATTGGCTGCTATTAGATTGCCTCCTTGTACCTCCTTTACCAGGACTGCATTGCTAGGATTCCAGATAGAGTCGATAGAAATATAAATCCGATCCTTCCAGGTATTTCCATAGGTGCTTGTATCCCCATCATTGCGGAGGAAGTAGTTGAAGTCGAGTAATTCACCTGCGATGGCACTGTCTATGGGGAAGCTAAGATTAGCTGGTACCAGATCTACAGAAGGAGCTAAGGCGATTTGTATCGTTTGATTAGAGACACCTGTATTATTTCCATCTGCTCCATTTTCAAAGACCGTTCCAGTAAAGTCTGTTAGTGCGTGGAAGTAGAAGTCTCCAGAAAGACCATTGGGTAAGGTGACGGTAAGCTGGCGTGCACTCCCATTGCCTCCCCCTATGGAGGTCGTGGCCATGAATTCTCCTAATGGAATAGCCGTTACAGGGTTGTAGGTTGCATTTGGTGAGAGGAAGAGTGCATCAGTCCACGTCTTGTTGATCACGTCTCCCAAACCTGTATTTTCAGTGGTCCAATTGACAGTGATTACTTGTCCTGACAGAGCACTTAAAGGTCCTGAGACCGTATCTATCTCTAGATCGGGAGAATTAATCTGAATAGGGTCATTACTTCTTCTTAGGTTATTCCCATCCAAAGTATACTCATACACGCTGTTTCCTTCGTCTGTGTCAATGTAGACATAGTAGTCGCCGTTGACATTATCAGGGATTGTGATCGTTTTCTGAGCAAAATAAGTCTGACCTGGTACGAGATTTTTGGATATGTTAACCCTTCCTAGATTGATGGCTCCTGTCAAGTTGGAATCTGCTGCTGTACTCAGGTATACCCGATCTCTCCAGAAGGTGCTGTTAGGAGCAGAACCTCCTTGATTAAATCCAGTCCATTGTATGGTGACAGATTCACCGTTGGAAGCAGTAGCAGGTGAAGCAATACTGCTGACAGCTAGATCGGTAGGAGGAGTAAGGAAAACAGTAACCGAATCGCTGGTATTGTCATTGTTATTTTCAGAGGCAAATTCAAATACTTGGTCGTTCCAATCAGTCACGACGTGGAAATAGTAGCGTCCAAATATTCCTTGAGGCAGTGTCACGGTGCGGCTACTTGTGTAGCTTCCACTAGGTGTAAGGGCACCATTACGAGTTTTCTGTGCCAGATAGATCGCTGTAGCAGGATTGTAGGCCATATTTTGGCTTACGAAAATGCGATCCCTCCAAGAACTACTGACAGTATTTCCTGTCCCTTCATTGGTTACTGTCCAGTTGACTGTTACATTATTTCCAGAGAAAGCCGTATTTGAGCTTGAAACCACACTCGTCACACGCAAGTCTGGTGGAGGCGTAAGGGTAATAGCCGCTACCTCTGAGGCGCGGTTGTTATTTTCATCTGATTCTGTAAGCTGCGTCCAGTTATCTGCTACAACAAAGAGGAAATAGGTCCCCGAAATTCCCTGGGGAAGGGTAAATGTAGCCGTTTGCTCATAACTGCCGCCTACCTGTAGAGCCGTCAGGTTAGATATTGCCCCTAGCCTTTGATCACTTCCATCAAAAAGGGCATCTGAAGAAAGATAAACTGCGTCACTCCATTGTCCTGAAAATGTGCCACCCGAACCTTGATTACGAATGATCCATTTCAAGGAGAAGGGTTGGCCAGAGAATGCCGAGAGGGGAGGCGTAATGCTATCAACCACCAAGTCGGGTAAGCTTCGAATGGTGAACAATTGCTCAGGCCCATCAAAAGTCGAACAAGTATTTTTCGCTGTTACTTTCCAACGGTAAGTTTTCCCAAAATCTAAATTGCTGTAAGCGTAAGTAATCTGTGTCAGATTGCTTGCTGTCGGTGTAGCAGGGGATGTGGTGCCATCTTCCCAAATGTAGATGTCGTAGGTCAAGGCCCCTTGTGGAGGTGACCAAGAGAAGTTGACAGGAGGAGAAAGGTCAAAGCTGCCACTTGAAGGCAACATATTCATCACTGGACCTGCCACAGGAATCGTATTTGAGAAGGTGTAGTCTGCTAATGTATCATTGCTGGTTTGCAGGTCTCCTACAAGCAGCGTGAATACATCCAGGTTGTAACTTTGGAAGTTGCTGAAATCGGCTGTGCCTGTGAAGGTGTAGTCAACAGCTGTACCAGCTGGGACGATCACTGATCCTACATTCTCAATGACACTTGCATTATTATTGATCCGAAAACCAATGTCAAAGCCTGTTTGATCCTGCCCTCCGAAGTTTTGGATCGTAACGGTGATGCTTTCTGCTGTACCCAATCCACATTCATCTCCAGGTGAGACTACCCCTACAATTCCCAGGTCTCTTGCCAACAAGAGGAATTCGTCTGCACCTATGTCAGGTTGGGTTACATCGCGACTTTCTCCATCTATATCTGTTGTGATTTGTATCAATATCTGTGCTGCACTATCAAGGGCTGCTTGTCGTACATGAAGATCTGTTTCAGAAGTAAATAGGGGATCGACCGAAATGGAGTTAGCATCTACTGCGCTCAGTGTGCGCCATGAAGCAATGTCTGGGGCTGTGGTTCCCAACCAGTTCCCCAAGTTTGTACCTGTAGCATAAAGGTCGTTGAAGTCACTGCCTGAAATACTATTCGAAGGGCTCACATCGATCGCTGTACCTCCTGCAATATTGGCAAAGACATTGTTTCGGAGATCCACATTAGAGCCATAGTTAAAATAGGCTGCACGCGTACCCGTATGATTGGTTCCTGTTACGTGGACATTGTTATGGTAGACCTTAACAAAATCATTGTAGCTCAAGCGGATGCCGATGCCGTTTGCGTCCCCCGTTTGGACGAAGTTATTGGCCACCAATCCAGGCTCGACGAAAGTTCCATCACAGTTATATAGATAGAGCGTTTGGTCTCCTGCATTGTTACCAATGACTTTGTTGTTCAGGACTTCAAAGCCATTCCTGGTGTAGTCTAGGTAGAGACCTCTATAGGAGGTATAGCTACTATTTGTAGTGATGACATTGCCACGCACCATGGGATCATCTAGGTAGCGCATTTCAAATCCTCGATAATAAGGATTGTCTACAAAGTTGCTGTCTACACGCAGCCCAGGAATCAAATAGCTTGTATTGAAGCCCGTCGCAAAGATCCCGTAGCTACCATTTAGAAGGTAGTTGTGTGTGAACGTATTATTGGCTGCCACTTGATCAAAGGCCCCTGCTGTCAAGTAAACGATCGCTCGACGGTTGACGAAAGAGGTGCTGTTGAAGATAACTCCTTCTAGTTGTGTATGGGTAAAGGTGTTATGCGTAGCCCCACTCGTAAGACCCACTACGCGTGTGTAGGTGCTACTACCACCTGTAGTCGAACGTCGGATGGTCAGATCTCTAAATGTATGATGATCTGCTCCTTGCAATTCGAGTACATAGATGTTGCCTCCTGCAGGCCGCTCGAGGACCACCAAACTACTATCACCACTTTGTGACCGGAATGTGACCGTATTGGTTGCAGAGGTCCCATCTATAGCAGGAATAACAATAGCTTCTTGATACACTCCGTTTCGAACCACAAATTCTACGGGGCCTACGATACCTCCCTGATCCATCGCCAAAACTGCATCGCCAAAGGTGGTGAAATTGGGAGAAGCTCCTCCGATGGTATACAGTCCACTTAGGGCAGGATAGAGGTTGCTGACAGATATGGTATCATTGAAATTGATCGTATCGGCTTGTCCATTAGGGAGCTCTACCCAAGCTAGCAAATTATAGGCACTACCAATATTGAATTGAATCTGCCCTAAGGTCAATGTGTCTACCTGTCCCCCTGGTAAACTTCCCGTAAAGGAGGCAGGAGGCTGAGGAATGGTATTGATGGCCCATCGGATTGTGGCATTTGTCAAGGTATCAGAGCCAAAGTTTCGTATGAGGACCTTGACATCATTTCCTCCTACTGGGAAGGGCTTGACAGGACTTGTAAATGCCAGTAACCCTGCATCATTATCTACAGGTGGGACGAATTCATCTGCCCCAATATCTGGCGTTATAGCATTTCTTATGTCCCCATCAAAGTCAGTCGTTATGCCCGCGATGGGAGTCCCCGCCTGAAACAGGTTAACTTCTCGCACATGTAAGTCAGAGGGTCCGACAAAGAGTGGGTCCACACTCAAGGAATTCTGATTTTGCCCTGTGATTGCCTGGAGGCCAAGAAGATCAGTTACACTTGTATTCCAGAAAGCGAAGTTCGTACCAGAGGTGAAATAGTTGTTGTAATCTATTTGGACTATGTTGGTGGTAGAGTTGGTGTACAGCGCATATCCTCCATTTTCATGCACCAAGATGTTGTTGCGAAGGTCAATATTGGACCCAGATTGTGCCCGAAATGCCCCAATACTGCTGACCGCATCTGACTTGATGTTGTTGAAATAGACTTGGAGGAAGTCACTGCCAGAGGCATAAATTCCATAACCTAAATTTCCATCATCTATGGTGATGAAGTTGTTAAATACTTTATTCTGTGCCCCTACACTTCCATCTACTTCTACGAGGTACATGCCATAATCTGTCTGTGTTAAGATCAGTTCATTCTCCCTGATTACTGTTCCATTATCGCAATAGGTACAGTAGATGCCAGCCTGCATAGTCAGGGTCGAATTCAACTTGTTTCCATAAATCTCAGGAGCTTCGAAATAGTAAAGGAAGATGCTGCGATAGTCTTGTTGGGAAAAGATATTGTTTCGGACGATAGTCCCTTGCTCTCTGGAACTAGTCGATACCCCGTACATTTCAATTGCTGTTTGCCCTCCCTCGAAGTAGTTTCCTTCTATCAAAGTGAAGTCATCCAAACTGTTAGGTGAATAAATCATTCCTGAATTATTCGTACTAGGATTCCCCAGTTCCTGGAAACGGTTGCCTACAAAGGTATTATGTGTAGCACCGTTTTCAAGTCTGATGATACGTCCATAAGTATTTCCTGTAGATTGAAGGGTTAAATTTTTGAAGCGTATGTAATCTGCCCCGTTCAGGTTGATGGTATAATTGGTGCCCGATGTGGTCGCATTAAAGGTCCAAACGACATCTGTGCTGTCTCCACTTTCAGACTGAAAGGTAAGGATACGATTAGGCCCTGTACCAGGTATTTCTGGAATGATGACCTGCTCTACAAAAGTATCTGATCGCACATTGAAGGTCACTGAATCTGCTAATCCTCCCAATACAGCAGCGTTGATCGCTTCTCCAAATGTGTTGAAATCAGGGTTGCTTCCACCGATGGTATAAAACCCAGCCAAACCTGCATAAAGGTTCTGGATTCTCAGGGTATCATTATCCTGAACCTGATCGGGTAATCCATTTGGCAAGGAAGTATTGAAGCTCAGGTTGTAAGCGGAGTCTATTTCAAAGTCGAATGTCCCGATATTCAAGTGTAGGGTATCACCTGAAAGAATGGTGCCACTAAAGTTGAACGTGCTTTGAACTTGGCCATTGACTTCCCACTCTATCGCTACAGAATTCAAGGTATCTGTGGCATTATTGAAGAGGACGACACGGATAGGCTGCGTCCCGTCTGGGAATATCGCTTGTGGAGAAAGTACAGCTAAGATACTTGCATCTTCTGTCGCAGTAGAAAATTCATCTGCGCCAGGATCTGGATTCGCAACATTTCTCGTTTGCCCGTCTATATCATTTTGGACAATGGGTAATGAAAGCCCAAGTCCATCAATCGCTACATTATTTACATAAAGCGCGGTATCAGAGTCAAATAATGGATCTAATGAAACCGAGTTAGAATCTTGGTTACTGTTGGCAGTCCAAGCAGCCAGGTCAGCGAGTGGGGTGGAAAATCTAAGTGCAAGATTTGGCCCAGTGGTATACAGAACATTGTAGTCGGAGTTCAAAATGCTAGAAGCATTGTTGATGACATACCCACCTCCTGTATTGGCCAGTATATTGTTGCGGACGATCTCATTTCCTCCAGATGGCTTATAGTAAGCGAAACTGCTCGTGGCATTGGTGCTCGTAACATTTACTGAGTTGTGATAAAAACGCATCCCCGTGTTGTTAGAGGAGTACACTCCATACACATTACTGCTACCCGTTACGTGAACAAAGTTATTGGCTACCAAACTGGAATCCGTTCCTGAGTTAGACATGCTGATTAGGTAGAGGCCATCTCCACCTGAAGGCGTCTGGATAGATATTCGATTTTGTAGGATCTCCGTACCGCCAGGGTTGCTACTGGTGTAGATGCCCAGGAAGCTGTTGTAATTGGAGGTCGTGTAGATCGTGTTCCGCAGGATCTTCGGTCCATAAACAGATCCTGTGTACAAGCCCCTCGAATAGTTATTGAAGAAGGTATTTCCTTCAATGACGAGGCCTGTCTCAGAATTTGGACCTGTCCAGTACAATCCATAGGAACCTCGTTCGATTCTATTATTTCGAAGGGTCGTACTGTCATTGTTTCCTATTCCTCCTGAACGATAAATGACAGATCTCGTCGTACTAGTAGAAGTCGTATTGATTCCTATAAATCTACAGTTTTCCAGCGTATTACAAGTAGCCCCATTGGTAAAGACGATGGTGCGCCCATAAGTGAAATCTAATGCCTGGAAGGTGAGGCTGCGGAAGGTCAGTCCGTCTACCCCATCCAGATTAAATATGTAGTTAGCACTTGAATTTGCGTCAAAGTTGATGATCACACTACTGCTATCCAGCGTCTCCGATTGGAAGATGACAGGCATGTCACAAGCATTTCCTGGGAAGGTTGTCATGTTGATCCGCTCGTTGTATGTGCCAGGGCGAATATTGAAGATGACAGTATCCAAGATCCCTCCCAATTGTAAGGCTGCATAGGCTTCTGTGATGCTGGTATAATCTGGAGATATTCCACCAATAGTAAAGCTACCCGCCAAGGCAGGTTGTAGGGTAATGCTTAACGTATCATCATCCCTGTCTATATCAACTCCACCATTGGGAGCCGCTACCCATGCATCGATATTATAAATCTGTGAAGAAACAAGGTTAAAAGGACCGAGATCTACCGTATCAACCTCTCCACTGGCCAGTGTGCCCGTGTAAGAAAGAACAGCCTGAGTAATTCCGTTGACCTGCCAGACTACATCAGCAGAAGTGATGCTGTCGGCTCCTGTATTTCTAATGGCTAGTTTCAGGTCATATGGACCCGCAGCAAATGGAGCAGGAGGGACATTGAGAGAAAGGGTGGCAAGGTCAGCTCCTGAAGCAGTAAACTCATCAGCTCCAATATCGGGCGGATTATTTCGGATCTCTCCATCAATGTCAATATTGACTTCCGAAACCAGTATTCCAGCACCATCTAGTAGCGCTTTGTTGACATGAAGATCATTGTCAGAAACATAGTTTGGTGTGATAGAAAGTGAATGGACCTCATAGCCTGTCGCTGTTTGCCAGGCAGCCAGTGAGGCGAAGTTGCTGTTTCCATTGAAAACCCCAAAAATCGATCCTTCTGTATAATAGTTGTTGTAGTCTAAATCAGCGCTGGCACTATTATTAAGGTAAATAGCGACTCCTTCCCCTCTATTGATAAAGTTGTTGTTATAAACCTGGGTATTGAATTCAGATGTCAAGTACAGACTATAACTACTTGTGGTATTACTTCCTGTGTAGAGGAAGTTATTATGTGCAATCAATAGATTAGCTCCGCTGCTACTATACAGCCCGTAAGAAGTATTACTTCCTGCTACCTTTACAAAGTTGTTGGCAATGACCATGCTAGCAGAGTCAATACCGTCACATCCACTAAGGAAAATTCCATTGGCGCTATTGTCAACAAAGATCTTGTTGCGGCGCATACTCATCTGACGATCACAATCGCTCAGGTAGAACCCATAGAAGCTGCTGTAGCTCGTATTGGAATTGACAATATTGTCTTCGATAGTGACGCTATCTTGGTCGATCAGATAGAGTCCCATGTAGTACTGGTTTACGAGCGTGTTTCGAATGAATGCATTGCTTCTCTCCTGTCCAGAGCCGTTGAAGTAGATTCCATAGCTACCGTCTGTGATTCGGTTGTCAATGAATGTATTCTCATTTTCTTCGGGTGAATTTGCCAATGAATAAATAGTGGCATACGTGCTACTAGTAGAGTTGATATTCCGTCCCTCAATGATGTTGTTGGCAAAGGTGTTGCATTCTGCTCCATTTTGCATGATGATAGTCCTGGTTGTCCCATCAAACGTCATGTATTGGAAGGTCAATCCATCTACTCCATTCAAGTTGAGTACGGTTCCACTTCCTGTGAGGACTACAGCCGTACTATCCCCTGATTCACCCGTGAAAATGATATTATTGTCACAGGTCGCATTGGGTATGGGATCTATCACAAGATTTTCATTGTAGGTACCATCGCGAACCAGAAAAATGACAGGGCCTATCACGCCTGAGTTTTCTAGGACATTTACTGCAGATGTAAAATCTACAAAATCTGGATTGGTTCCCCCGATGGTGAAAGATCCTACGAGTGCAGGCGTCGCATCAAATACTGCTGTAGTATCATCAGAGGCGTCAAGTTCGGTTACGCCTACTGGTGGAGCGACCCAAGCGCGCACAGCATAGAGCGTTCCTGCATTTAGCGTTGTATTAGCTAGAAGGATGGTATCTGTTTCTCCTGTGAGTAGATTGCCTGTGTAGGGTTGAGCAGGTTGAACCGTATCGTTGAGCGACCAAGTGATGGACAAACTGTCAATGCTTGTAGCCCCATTGTTTCTGATTACTACTTGAAGGTCATAGTTTCCTGCGGCAAACGGTGCTGTAGGTCCTAAGACTGTGACAGCTGATGCATCATAAGCCGTCGTATCAGGTGTAAATTCATCCGCTCCAATATCTGGTGGATCGTTTCTTAATTCGCCATCAATATCTGTGGTCACATCTGGGAAGTTGCTCCCCGCTCCATTTAATAAACCTTTGCTTACATGGAGATCTGTTGTGCTGGTATATAATGGGTTGATATTTAGTCCATTAGATTCGAACCCTGATGTGCTTTGCCAATCAGTCAGCGTGTTGGAAATAGTACCTCCCCAATAACCTATATTTCCATTGGGAGCATACAGGTTATTATAATCGGCATTATAGCTACTTATTGAAGTCGTATTGGAATAAAAACTGTAGCCAGCGCCAAACTGGATTAGGTTGTTGTTTTGGACTGTATTACTAAATCCACTTTGTCTATAAAAAGCCGTAGAACTGGTGTTTGAGCCGTCGATTCGAATGTTATTGAACACATATCGATGATACTGGCTGTTATCATCAAATATTCCGTAAGTAGTATTATTGCTCGATCCTGAGATAAAATTGTTAGCTACTAAGCCAGAATCATTGGAGGTCGCATAGGAGTCGTCCAGTTCTATTCCCAGACCTCCATTGGGTATCTGAATGCGGTTGGCTAAGATCTGGTTAGGACCATTACAATTGTTGAGACGCATCCCGTAGAAGAAGGTGTAGGATGTCGTTGTAGAGATGATGTTTCGAGAAACTTCTACTGCTTGTAATGTATTAAGGAATAGGGAGTGGTAATATTGGTCGAGGAAAAGATTGTCATTGATTTTCCAACCTGTCGGACGACTGTTATCATAGACATCGAATGCATAACTACCGTTGACAAATTTATTTCGAAGGAATCTATGGTTATTGAGCTGATCATTTGAGCTTTCGGACATATAGACCAGAGAACGAATATCACTGGTACTGCTTGTGACCACTCCCTGGATAATGCAGTTGGAAAACTCATTTTCCTGAGAGTTGCCCTGAATAACAATCACACGTCCATAGCTTGTACCCGTCCCAATGAGACTCATGTTCTGAAAGCGGATGCCTTGTGTGCCGTCCAGACGAATGGTCCAGTTTTCATTACTCAGGGTAGAATTGAAGGTAAGTATGGCGTCCGTGCTATCTCCCGTTTCTGAACGAAAAATGACGGGATTGAGAGAATCCGCAAATGGAATCGTTCCAATGCTCAATTGCTCCGTGTAGGTTCCAGGCCTGACGTTGATGATGACCGTATCACATACTCCGTTTACCTCTAGGAAATTTATGGCTGCATTAAAGCTCACGAAGTCGGGATTCGCTCCCCCCAGCGTGAAGGTACCCCTAACGCCTGGATTAAACGTTTGAGACAATGTATCATTTTGATTGAGTGTGTCGGGAACCCCATTGGGATTGCTTGTGTAAGCAGTCAGTGTAGTAGGAACTCCGCTAGGGAACGTTCGATTTCCTAATAGTATCAGAGTATCTTTAGGTCCTGATCCTAAGGCAGAATCGAGGTTTACTACTGTTGTAAATGAAGGTTGTAGAATGCCCCCAAAACTCCAGTTTATCGTGACGCTGTCTACCGCATTATTGCCAAAGTTTCGGACGCGAGCGTACAAATCATAGCTGTCTCCTCCACAAATATTATCAAGGGAGTCGAATGCAACGATCCCCACATTGTCGGGTGCAGGGGAAATAAATGTAAACCGGACTTGTGGTTTGTAACTTTCAGTGTCAAATGTTTGCTCACCGCAAGTTGAAATTCCATCGTCTTGGTAGTAGCGATATCCATTGTTTAGGACAGGAAAAATTCGGACTGTTCCACTCTCATCATAAGTAGGGAATACTTGATCAAAACAAATATCAACCAAGATATTACTCAACCCGTCCCATAGAAAAGTAGTGTCCAACGTCAACATTTCAAATCCGCCAGGAGTAGGCTGATAGAGTGAGTTGGTATAAACAGTTTGGAAAGGCCCAAAGTCATGAAGGGTCACATCAGAAGCCAACGTAGGCTTTAGTTTGATCTGATAGTTGGGCATTCCATAGAGAGGAGGTGAGCTGACATAAAAACCAATCTCAGTGATGGTGCCTCCCGCAGCCCCTGCTGCATTTAATTCTGCAGCGGTATAGACAAACTGTGATCTTATGGATCTATACCAAATATTGACAGGTGAGGGCTGAAAGCCATCGGTCGTGTCCGTGCCAGATCCGATCTGGATGGTCTGTGCTTGCCCCCATAGGCCAAATCCCAACCATGAGCATATCAGAAGTATTCTCAAGATCTGTACCCTATCAGGAAAAAGACGAAGGATAGATAATGTGGACATTTGTAGTTTGATAAACTTTTGGCAAATCAAGTAAGAGGGTGGCGGATTTTGATCCTACACCCTGTTTGACGCTTGCTGAAGGACTTGTTTTCTTGGAAGATAAATACAAGAAAACCCCGTGCTATTTGCTGAGAATAGCACAGAATGGCAAGCCAATGAGTATCATATGTAAAAGCAGAAAAGTATTAGCATGAAATCCCTTCCCATGCATCCCATATCTCAGGAGAACCCAATTGCCAACGCTTGCAAAAGGTCTCAGTTGCAGTAGTATCCTACAATCCCCTTCAACATAATCAACTAAGATTGATTACACTGTGAAACCTGAATATTCCTAGAGAATTGATAGTTTGTATATATCGTACAATTCAAATGTAAAAGTCAAGGAAACCAAAGTCAAGTTGCTTTGTGGATTTTAAGTTCCTTCTTATAGGTAAGTTGCAATATATGTACCATCAAGTAAATGAAAACTTCCTCATATACTGTGACTTCTGATTTACATTGTTTCCAAATGTGCAAAAAAGATTTTTAAATTTTTTCTATAAAAAAACAGTATCCCCATTATGAGGATACTGCACAGTCAAACATAAACTTACCAAAGGGAATTCAACTATTTTATCTCAATCTTTCTAATGACCATCGCGTCAGGTCGATTGACTTTGAGATGATAAATCCCTGTAGGTAGATCGACCTGGATTTCCTTCCGAGTTTGTCCAGGCTGAAGGTTCCAAACCGTGCGATACACTTCCTGGCCCAAGAGGTTGCTAAGGCTGACAGTTACATTGCCTTGTCTAGGGCTTTGTAACTCTACCTGAAACCGACCATTATTGGGGTTGGGGAAAACATTCACGCTGAAGTCTTGAATAATGGGATCTGTATGGACTCCCACAGGAACATAAGTCCTGGCATCTGCCGTCAAGGGGCGAAGTTCTCGATTGAGCGCGGTATCGTAGGCTACAGAGAAAAACGCATAGGTCGCACCAGGATCTACTTCCACGAGCAAGCTAGAATCACTGGTTTCATACGCAATGGGGATCGGCTGAGATCCATCTTGTGACATGTAGATATGGTAGTGTTTGATCCCCGAGCCTATGTCTCCCCCAGACCATGTGAGCGAAAGCTGGTTGGTTTGTGAAGTATCAGGTAGGGGATCTACCTGACTGAATGGGATATCATTGTCGGCTGTATTGATCCATGGATCAGTGATGATCGCTGCCTCCATATCAAATACAATGCTTGCCCGATTCGTGAAGGTCGTCCCTGTCTGGGTATTCTCGTAAGGGAGTAGGGTGTAGAATACAGATCCCGTCCCGCTTACCCCATCTGTATTGGGAGGAAGTAGCCCCAACACAGGGTCGTTGAGTAGCTCTAGATTGACCGTATCCAGTGAGGTAAATGTCCAAGTAAGAATACCTTCTGTCGTATCTAGATCCGCCTGCACACGTGCATACATGGGAAGCCTCGGGCGAAGATCAATGATTTGATCGTAAGACTGTAGACCCTTAGGAAGCTTGTATAAGCTATCTGCCAAGGTGAAGAGGTTTAATTCGAGTGTGCTCAAGTCATATACTTGGGTATCTAGTGTATCTGTGATGGTGACAATTTGAGCAGCAGCGGTCGCTGAATCTGCATTTTCGAAGTTGATAACGTAAGAAAATACCTTGTCCGTATTGATCCAGCCTAGTCCACCCTGACCTGCTAGTCCGATTTTGTTATTAGGATCAATGGCCACACTCACATTTCCCCCTCCACTGCCTTGATCGTCAGGCCCAAACTGCTCTGTACATGCCTGATATAGATCACCATTGGCTTGGGCTTGCATCAAAATCTTCAATATATCCGCTACTACCCCTCCGACGACCGAAGCGTCTAATGCGCAAGTCACCACCGTCTCGGCAAGCATACCCGCATAGTCTAACATATAGTCGCCCGAACCAAATCCCGACTCAGGATCTGCCGCATCCAGCAAAGGACATAGATACAGTTCCATCACGCCCAGGGCACAACCTCCTCCTGGAATCAGCCCCACAAGATTGCTGATGACCTCATCTGCACATTCCCCCGCAAAAAACTTGATGGGCGAACCAAACATAGGCTTAGATACGGCTACTCTGTATCTGAAAGGACCCGCTCCAAACGGTCTGTATCGGATGGAAAGCTGCCCACTACTGCCCGCAGGAATTTTAGGAATGATGAAGACATAGAGGTCTCCTGGAAATGGTTGGCCCTGTACAGAGTCGATTTTGACGAATTCAGGAACCTGACCAGGAGGTACCGCCGAGGAATCATTGCGCAAGATCCGAAGCGAAAAGGCCTCCACGTTGAATTTTTCTGGGAGCAAAACCCACACGGGGACACCCACTGCATCTATATTGGCTTTGTTGCCAAAGTTGACGTGGAAAAATTGCGTAGACAAATTTCTGATCAAAGAAGGCGTCATGGCACTTACCCAGACATCAGGCTCATCGCCAGGGACAATCTCGAATCCATCCTCAATGACAAAGGTAGTGTCTCCTGGTACTTCTACTATGACGTCGCGTACCCCCAATGGCTCACCCCGCAAGATGAAGCTCGCCTCGATTTGCCTGCCTGCTTTGACGGTAACAGATGAATCCAGCGAAACAATGTCATCTACTCCTGCTGCACGCAAGATGACTTTTGATCCTGGTTTGAAACCGTACCCTATGATAGTCAATGTAAGGTCTCCATTGTCCCCTCCCTGATCGGGAAACACCTTCTCCACCCTTGAGCTAAATTTTCCAGGCTTGAATTGAATGGCACTGAGATTGGGTTGGTAGAACTGATTGATAGAATCGTAGTCACCTGCAAGGAAGAGTTGGTCATTATAGGATTCCATCGCAAAGACGTTGCGTGTTCGGATCAAAGGTTTTTGTATGATGCCCGTCTCTACATCGAAGCGCGCCAACCCTTTGACAGGTGTTCCACGAGCCCCTTCGAAAGAACCACCCACAAAGACATCTTCTCCAATGGGATAAATCTCATTCACAGAGAATACATTGCCATCCAATTTAGGGTTCCACTTATCGAGGATGCCTTTTACGGGGCCTACAGCGGCTATTCGCTTTCTGGGAGTCGCATTGATTTCGTCAAAGCTTCCCGCAAGGAAAATCTTATTAGGTGAGCTTTTGATTTCTCCGAACTCACTAAAGAAAGGTACATCATTTTCAGGCGCCCATTTCCTGAGTTGCCCTCCTGGAAAAATAGATGCTAGCTTATATCGAGGAGATCCGTTGATATTCTCAAAGTCTCCCGAAATGTACATGATGGTATCATTGAAAGCGACGTAGCGAATGTCCGAGTCAAAATCCATGCTGAGTGGGAGGAGGTTGGCGTTTTTGTCTATACCTGCCAGATATTCTCTGTTTTGGCCTGCGACTGAGGTGAAGCTCCCTACGAGATACACCGCGTCTGTGAGTGGATGGATCGCAATGTCGCGTACCTGGCCTGAAATGTCCAGATCCCAAGTAGAGTCAGCCAGTCCTGAAAAGGGATCTAATGCCGCAAACTGTGCAGAAGGTTCACCTCCAATCGTAGAAAATCCTCCCGCCACATAGACTCTGTCCCCGTCTTTATCAAATTCTATATCGGTAATGATGCTGTTGGGATTAGGATTCCAAGCGAGGATTTCCTTTGTGACTAAGTTGAGGGCATATCCATTTTTACGGGGATAATTATTGGTCATCTCAAACCTGCCTCCGATTTGTAGCTCTCCATTTACATTCTCCAAAAGCAAACCATCATCTTTCAACCTGGGCCTCCAATTGTTTAGGTTCCAAGTATTTTTGTGGACGCCTGCCCCAAATCGTCGGAATGTCCCACCTACAGCCAGGAATTCTCCCACAAAAAGTAGACTATCCCCCTTGACGGTCACATCCCAGACTTTGTCATCGATGGGAATGCTTTGACCTGTTGAGACGCCGAACGTTTTATCAACTGCTGCAAGATTACTTACGGTGCTATCGCCCACAGTTGAAAATCTTCCTCCAATGTATACCAAGCTGTCTTCGATGTGCATACAATTGGCAGAAAAGAAGAAGGACCCCGTGATGTCAGGATTCCAAGTATGCACAGAATCTTGCATGATGTCTATACTCATGCCTCGATTTCGGGTATTATTCTGGAAGCAGAGGAAGTCTCCGCCAGCCGCGAATCGGTTTCCTACCTGTGCGATGGTGTTGACTTGGGCGCTGGGTGTGGGTTTCCAGGCAAAGAGATCACTCGTCACAGGATTGACAGCGGCTAGTCCATATATTTCCTCTCCATCAATGTTATCAAATCGCCCCCCAAGCATCATGGTATCATTGAACCATGCGATGGAGAAAACTGTGTTGTCAATGTCCATATTGAAGCTGTAGACAGCCCCAGAATTAATCTCGATTCCTGCTACGCGCTGTCTAGTCAGCCCATTTACCTGCGTGAAGCTCCCCGCAAACATCATGGTGTCATGAAAAACCGCTAGATCTTCGATGGTTCCATTGATATCAGGATCAAAGTCTGTGAGGGCCATTGTATTGAGGTCAATGGTAAATAGGCGCTTGCGATCTTCGGATTGAACGACATTAAATGTACCTCCCAAAGCGATTTTTCCATTGGCATAGGCCGCTGTATTGACCGCATTATTGGGATTGATGCGCCATGAGAAGGGAACGCCCGTATTTTGATTTACTTGGGAAATGTACCGAATGTCTTGCCCCCCAATTTGGGTAAATCTACCTGCCAGCATCATGGTATCATTCCATGCGACAAGTTTATTCACCCAATTATTCGCATCAGGATTCCAGTTCGTCAGGTTGAAATTATTCATATCAATAGAGGCCGTGCGTCCCCTGCTCTGTCCATCTACAGAAGTAAATGAACCCCCTAGGTACATCTCATCTCCATCGAGCAAGATATCATAGATGGCATTGTTGGGGTTGGGATTGAGGCCGCCCTGGGCACCTGTGACGAGGTTGAAATTTGCCAAGCGGTTATGACCCTGCCCATTGACCTGAAAAAACTGGCCTCCTACATACATCATGGTATCATTCCAAGCCAAGGCATAAACCGTACTGTTAAAAGAGGGAGCAAAAGGAAGGAGGGCTCCTGTCGTTTTATTCAGAATGGCGAGTCGTTCTCGCGTTTGGCCTCCTACGGTTGTAAACTGACCGCCGATGATCAAGCTGTCGCCTTTGAGGACCATGTCATATATCCTGCTGCTGACATTGGGATCAAAAGGCGTAAGCGTTCCCGTATTTAGGTCAATAGCAGCTAGGCGTGTGCGTGTTTGTCCACCGATTTGGGTAAAATTTCCAGCCACCATCATGGTATCGTTGAATACAAGTAGGCTGGTGACGGTATTGTTAGGGGCGAAATCAAAGCTGGTATCTAGCGAACCATCGGGAAGTATGTGGGCCAATCTTCTGAGCGTCACATCTGCTACTTTGGAGAATGATCCTCCGACATACCAGCCGCCGTTTCCATCTGAGATGACTGTTTCTACCGTACCATTGAACTCTGACACAGGCCAGGGGGGGAGAGAATCCTCAGAGGTGAGCGAGACAAATCTCCCCGAGTTAAATCCGATGGCACCATTGAAACTCCCGCCTACATATAATTCATCTCCAAATTCTTCGAATGTGTTGACGTTTCCACTACTGGGACCGTTGACTTGACTCACTTCACCCGTGACCCGGTCGATCATTCCTAGCCTAGAGACAAAGTTGCTGTCGAGATAAGAAAAAGCCCCTCCGACAAAGATTTGATTGCCTTTCACCCAGAGGGCATTTACTGTACTATTGGCTCCAGGATTCCAGGGAGTGAGGGTGTTATTGGTCATGTCATAGGCTGCCAGTCTGGCTCTGGGCTGCCCTCCTACTTGGGTAAAATTCCCACCGAACATCATCGTATCATTGAATACAGCAATAGTGTGGACCGTAGAGTTGGGATCGGGATTGAAATTAGGGTCAAGCTGATAGTTGGGCAGGATATGGGCGATTCTTCGCTGGGAGACACCTCCGACATTGAAGAAACTCCCTCCTATGAACCAGCCTCCATTTCCATCGGGTACGATGACTTCGACATCTCCATCGGTCGCAGGAAACTCATAGACAGGTTTGTCATCAAAAAGAGAAATCTCAGCGGCCTTACCTGTAAAATATCCAGATGCCCCTGTGTAATCCCCGACGGTGTAGAGCAAGTCATTCTCCAACTCCATATCAAACACGGTCCCACCAGTAGGTGCGAGGAAATAGATGCTTTCGCCTGTGACTCGGTCTATCTTGGCAAGCGTGCGTTGGTCGTACGGCCCTATTTTATCAAAGGAACCCCCTACAAACACATGGTCCTGGGTGACCTTCATAGCCCTGATTCTTCCATCTGGTTGTGGGTCCCAATTGGTGAGCACACCCGTAGACATGTCAAAGGCTGCCAGATACGGACGGCTAGTCCCATTGACATTTTGAAAAGCTCCTCCAAACATCATGGTATCGTTCCACATGACGATGACGTCCACGATGCCATCTACTTGCGGGAGGAAGTTGGGATCAACGGTTTCATCAGGGAGAATGTGCACAAGGTTGGAGACCGTCGTACTGTTGACGCGATCAAATTCGCCTCCGACAAACCTTCCGCCATTGCCATCGGGAACAGAAGCATACACCTCTCCGAAAATGTAGGCTCTTCGATCTTCTGGAAAGCGAGATCCATTGGGGAAGAATGCTTGCCCCCCTGTGTGTATCCCTACATTATTAAATCCCCCTCCTACGTAGAGGATGTTGTCTTTTCTTTTCATCGAAAAAACAGTCCCATCAGGTGCAAAAGACCTGGGAGCGACAGATTGTCCTGAGGAGATACCTGTAAACAGGATACCCAGTATCAGGAACATACAAAAATTCTTCATGACAGATGGCTTAAGGATGATTTCTTATATGTCCCATATCCCATGTGAAATGTAACCTGAAAATGGAATTTCTATAAAAACATCCTATTAGCGTCTTCATCCTCTTATCTCATGTGCGTGTATTTGGTTTTTTCCTTAGCAAACCTATACCTTCGCTCATATAAGAAAATCCAATCTAACCTATGGCCCATTTCGTCCTATTTGAGGATACTGCGCATTTTTCTTTACTGCCGTTGACCTACACACGCCCCGTATTTGCCTTGAGGTCGGGGATACTGACCAATCAGGAACGATGGGAAAAAGCTTTGGGAGAACCTGTGGGAGGCTATGCTTATGGTTATCTACAGCCTGTTTTTGGAGGAAAACCTAAACAGGATGAGGAAATCATCTGGATCAATGGCTGTCTGATTCCCGATGGGGATTTGTTGAAACTGATCCAAGAAATAGGGCCAGATGAATATGCAAAAGGAGCTGATGGAAAAATCCTTGTAGCGAGATGTAAGCCTTCTAAGCTTGCGGAAGATCACGATGGCATCCTGACAGCTGAGTGGGCAGAGGAAAATGGGCTAAAAGTTCATGCTACCTCCCTTGATCCGCTTCATTTCTCGGTTACTCCCGATATTTTCAGACTCAATCGACAGCTGATTGCCCATGATTTGGAGTATCTTTTGAAGACGGAGAAATTCCAAGAGGTGACTGATCCTTACACGCGGATCTATGGCAAAGACAATCTATTCGTTGCGGAGGGTGCACAAGTGAAGGCAGCCATCATCAATGCAGAGGATGGCCCTATTTATCTAGGGCCACACGCCAAAGTATCAGAAGGTGCCATCATCATCAATAGTCATGCCCTGTGTGCGCATGCGACGGTTCAGCCAGGAGCCAAGCTCCGAGGAGATTCTACCTTCGGTCCTTGGGTCAAAGTAGGAGGCGAAGTAGGCAACTCCGTCATGATGGGCTACGCCAATAAGGGGCACGATGGCTATCTGGGTAACTCCGTCATCGGATACTGGTGCAACTTGGGAGCCGATACCAATACCTCCAACCTCAAGAACAACTACGCAAGTGTCAAGATTTGGAATTATCAGAACCAGCGTTTTTTGAATACAGGACTTCAGTTCTGCGGGTTGATCATGGGGGATCATAGCAAGTGCGGGATCAACACCATGTTTAACACAGGGACCGTGATAGGTGTATCAGCGAATATCTTTGGAGGAGGATTTCCTCGAAACTTCATTCCATCATTTGCATGGGGAGGGGCGAGCGGCTTCACGACTTATCAGTACAAGCGTGCCATGGGCGTAGCAGATGTGGTGATGAAGCGTAGGAAAATAGATCTAACACAAGGTGACAAAGAAATTCTACAGGCGGTTTTTGAGCTTTCGGCTGAATATCGTGTGTGGGAGAAGAAAGCTTAGGACAGAATTTCCATTTATCAAATCAATCATACAAGAACTCAACAATTCAATCAATCATATGGCTATTCCAATCGTTGCAGGAAACTGGAAAATGAATCTGGACACAACCACTGCGCAGTCTCTGGTAAGCGAGGTAATCACGATGGTCAAGGATGAATATCAGGGAGATGCACAAGTGATATTTGGACCTTCGTTTCCTTTCCTTTCCCAGATTCATCATTTGGTCAAAGGAGAAGAACGTTTCCACCTTTCTGCACAAAATGTATATCAGGAGGAAAAAGGGGCGTACACAGGTGAAATATCTGCTTCTATGTTGACATCGGTCGGCTGTACGCATGTCATCATTGGGCACTCTGAGCGTCGCCAGATCTTTAGGGAAACCGATGCCTTACTTGCACAAAAAATTGATATTGCGCTGGCCCATGGCTTAGCGCCTATTTATTGTATTGGCGAAACACTCGCACAGCGCGAGGCAAGCGAGACATTGAGTGTCTGCACAGCTCAGCTTCTCGATGGGGCGTTTCATTTGGATGCGGAGCAGTTTGGACGACTGGTCATTGCCTATGAACCTGTATGGGCAATCGGAACAGGGAAGACGGCTACACCAGCGCAAGCACAAGAGGTGCATGCCTCCATCCGAAAAACCATCACAGAGAAATACGGAGAAGCAGTAGCTCAAAATACTTCTATTCTTTATGGAGGAAGTGTCAAACCCAACAATGCCCAAGAGTTATTTGGACAACCAGATATTGATGGGGGATTGGTAGGAGGAGCCAGCCTGAAGTCTAGAGATTTCGTTGATATTATCAAGGCGATTTAGTCGAATATTACTCAAGAATGATCGAAAAGGCCTTTTTCCACAAACTTTTGTGGGGAAAGGTCCTTATTTTTATACAATGGTTCGTAGAGAGACGACCTATTTTAATAACACATCTAAAATAAAATGAGAAAGATTCTACTAAGCGTAGGCATGTTGTGGATGGCCTGTACCATGGCTTGGGCACAGCAAGCAATGCCTGCCACTGAATTCATGCAGACCATTTCTGCCGATGACTTCAAAGCCCATTTATATTTCCTAGCAGATGATCTATTGGAGGGGCGGGAAACGGGAGAGAGAGGACAGCATCTTGCAGCGATTTATATCCGTGCCCAATTCATGCGTCTAGGCCTCAAGCCTGGGAACATCCAAGATGACACCTATTTCCAAAAATATTACCTCAATCGGACCAAGATCAAGGATGTCAAAATGACGATCGACGGGGTGGAGATGACCTATCCCAAAGACTTTGTGACAGCTTCGGGAGGCGTAGCGGAAAAGCTAGACGGAGAAATGGTCTTTGCAGGTTATGGCATTGAGACAGCTGACTACAACAACTTGGAAGGACTAGAGATCGAGGGGAAAATTGCTGTAGCGATGCTCGGACGCCCTGACAATATGGAGAAACCTACTTCTCGCTTTGCCTTTGTCGAAACGCTCCGCAAGCGCAAGCAAGCGCTGCAAGAGAAAGGCGCCAAAGCTGTCGTCATGGTCGTGCCCGATTCTACCTACAAGGTGATCCGTCGATATGCCAGGAGGTCTTCCATCTCGATCTCGGGAGAAAAAATCCAGGGACCTACAGGGATTTACATATCGCAGACTGCTGCGAGCCAGTTCTTGCCAAGCAAAAAGATGGACATGGCAGGGATTCAGGCTGCGCTGAATACCTCAGCAGAAGTACCCAACTTGAAGCTCAAGAAGAAGAAATTTGCACTAGAAAGTGACGTAGAGATGACCTCTAAAGAAGCCTCTAACGTACTCAGCGTACTAGAAGGGACAGATTTGAAAGATGAATATGTGGTCATCACGGGGCACTATGATCACGTCGGAACAGACAAGGATGGCGTAGTCTACAATGGCGCAGATGATGACGGATCAGGTACAACGGCTGTCTTGGAGATTGCAGAGGCCTTTGTGAAGGCAGCGGAAGCAGGAAATCGTCCCCGCCGCTCGATTATTTTTATGACTGTATCGGGAGAGGAAAAAGGACTGCTAGGATCAGAGTTCTATACTGATAATCCCATTTACCCACTAGCGCAAACCGTCACCAACCTCAACATCGACATGATCGGTCGTATCGACAATCGCTATGCTGACAAGGAAGATGCACGCAACTACGTGTATGTAATTGGCTCAGATAAGCTCAGCAGCGACTTACATGCCATCCATGAGGAGGCCAATAAGCAGTATACGAATCTGACCCTTGATTACAAATACAATGATGAGAACGATCCCAACCGTTTCTACTACCGTTCGGATCACTACAACTTCGCCAAAAATAAGATTCCCATTATCTTCTACTTCAATGGGACCCATGTAGACTATCACAAGCCAGGGGACGATCCCTACAAGATCGAATTCGAAAAAGCCGCTAAGATTGCACAGCTTGCGTTCGTGACTGCATGGGAGGTCGCCAATCGTGACGAACGTCCAGTTGTAGACAAGGAGGACAACCGTTAGGAAGCATGTTTTACAAATAAAGAAATAGAAAAGCCGCAGCATATGTTGTGGCTTTTTTTTGTCTTAAAAAAGTAGGGTATTTTGATTTTTTATATTGAATTGTCGCCTTCAGCGGGAGTTCTTTTTAGACAAAAAGAACCAAAAGCCTACGGAATTTTAGCCCCACTCCTCTATCCGCCCCTAACACCAAATTCCGCGCCCAACGCCTCCCCAGATAGCCTGTTACTGAGCTCGAAAATGATAGTATAAAGCTTATGTAACACTGTACTAACATCTAAAATGGCTGCTTTCTGCTACGCATAGAACTGTCCCCCTTCAGTTTGTAACTTAAGCGAGCTATTGGCTCCAAATACAATCTGGAAGAGGCCAGCATCCACATTTTTATTTGTGGTGATGCTTAAAAATAGCTTTCCTCAGCCCCTAAAGTTACCACTGGCGAGGGAGATTTTTATTGTGTTCCGAATGCCCGCATGGTCTAAGTATTTGGGATGGATAGCATTTATGACACTTATGGAGTCAGAGATTTTTTGTGTTTTATCCAAAAGTTATAATCATGAAAAGTCTCATCACCTGTTTGTTTATCTTTGCGATTCTCCCCCAGTGCTTTGCTCAAACATCCTCTCCTTCCTACAAGTTTTCCCTTGGGGTGAGTTACACAGCTAATTTTCAGCAATTTGCTTTCATCCCCGAAGTCAGTGCTTTTGATTTTTCGTGGAAATACACACCTCAGTATGCCTTAGAAGGTGAATACAGAATAGGGAAACACATTGGAATTCCAGTTTCACTTTCTCATTTCTCTTATTCCAACGAATACATCATCCCAGACTCCGATTTAAATCCTCGGCCTGTAGAAGAAAGGAGATCGCTTGAAAATGCCTCTGTAACTTCTATCCAATTAGGGTTAAGGTATTACACCCATCTTCTAGGCGAGCGTTCGGGTTTTTTCTTCGGCGTTAGTTCGGATCATTTGGTTTCTATATCGTCACTTTTGGTTCGTCCCTATGATCCTTCATTCAATCCAGAAGAACAGGAGGGATATAGAGGGGCCCTCAATGGATTCTTTCCCTTTAGGAATCTGGCATTTGAAGTGGGAGGGCAGCATCGACTTACGGAAAGATTATCTGTAGATGTCTCCGCTTCGGGAACTGTGGTTTTACTCCCCTATGCGAGCCATAGACGGCGTGCAGGGCTCAAGACTCGCTTGATGTATCATTTTTAGACTCAGGGGCCAAATCCTCTAAAATGAAGGAATGGGGGAGGTGGAACCTTATATCCACAGCATAAAAAAAGAGGCCATAGCTTTCGAGCTATGACCTCATCATATTCAATGATTAGGAAAGTCTTATTAAACTTCTACTTCCGAGCCTACAGTAGCGCGGATGTAATCAGCATTCAGGCGTGCGATGTTGGTGATAGAAATTCCCTTGGGACACTGTGCCTCGCAAGCCTCTGTATTGGTACAGTTACCAAATCCAGCCTCATCCATTGCTTTGACCATGGCCTGCACACGGCGCATGCGCTCGGGCTGTCCTTGTGGGAGAATCCCCATGTGCGCGACCTTAGCAGAAGTAAACAACATAGCTGAAGCATTCTTACAAGAAGCCACACAAGCAGCACATCCAATACACTCTGCTGCGTTCATCGCCTGATCGGCTACGTCTTTAGAGACAGGAATCTCATTGGCGTCGGGCGCAGAACCTGTATTCACAGACACAAATCCACCTGCCTGAATGATGGTATCAAATGACGTACGGTCTACCATCAGGTCCTTGATCACGGGAAAAGCCGAAGCTCTCCAGGGCTCAATATAGATAGTATCCCCATCATTAAACGAGCGCATGTGCAGCTGGCAAGTCGTCGTACGACGGTGAGGACCATGGGCCATGCCATTGATCATGACACCGCAGGAACCACAGATCCCTTCACGACAGTCGTGATCAAATGCAATCGGATCTACACCCTCTTCGATCAACTGCTCATTCAATACATCCAGCATTTCTAGGAAAGACATCTCAGGAAATACTTCATTCAAAGTGTAATCCATGAGTTTTCCTTTATCATCTGGCCCATTTTGACGCCAGATCTTAAGATTTATTTTAAAGGTCTTAGAAGCCATCTTAATTGTTGATTTTTTGAGTTTTTGAATTGTTGAATAGGGATTCGCTTTAATTTTTCAGATTCTTTTTAGCAGTTGCTCTAGATTTGGAGATAATAGAAAGAATCTCCTGCGCCTCTGTCTTATGAGGAAGAATTTCTTCTTCTCTGACCAATTGAGCTTCTATGAGAAGTTCCATCCAGTAACATGCTTCGTCGGCTTCTTCCACACAGATACCTAGTTTGTAGATAAAATCAGCTTTCGATTTTGCTCTACAAGCAGCTCTGTAATTGGCACCAACTGAAGTGCCTGCTCTGAGCAATTGTTTACCAATTACTTGCGCTTCGCTACTTCTTGGAAGTTGCTGACTGATTCTGATACATGAAAGAGCGAATCTTTTGGTGCGTTGCTGAAATCGTTGAACCCAAGAAGTATCCATCATTCAAAAATTCAACAACTCACCCATTCAAAAATTAATCTTATTTGTATGATCTGGTTTTCAACTCTACATTCTCAAATTCGAGTTGTTCCTTGTGCATGATAGACTGCTCATTGAAGCCTTTGTATTCCCATGCTCCTACGAATGCGAACTCGTCGTCACGGCGTAGGGCCTCTCCACCAGGCGTCTGATGCTCTTCGCGGAAGTGACCACCTGCGGATTCCTCGCGCTGCAAGGCATCATCAATCATCAACTCTCCGAGTTCCATGAAGTCTCCGACACGCGAAGCCTTCTGTAGCTCTGGGTTGTAGTCAGAATCGCTTCCTGGTACATTGACTTCCTCCCAGTACGCATTGCGCAACTCTTGGATCAATCCCTTGGCTTTCTGTAGGCCCTCTTTGTTTCTTGCCATGCCGCAGTAATCCCACATGATCTTGCCCAGTTCTTTGTGGAAGCTGTCTACAGAACGAGAGCCTTTGTTGTTGATCAGTTTGCTTACCTCGTCTTTTACACTGTCTTCAGACTCTTTGAAGGCAGGATGCTCCGTCGTTGGGTGATCGTTGAGTGGCTGAGATGCGAGGTAATCACCGATGGTAAACGGAATCACGAAATATCCGTCCGCCAGACCTTGCATCAAGGCAGAAGCACCGAGTCGGTTTGCTCCGTGGTCGGAGAAGTTGGCCTCACCCAGTGCATACAGGCCAGGTACAGTAGTCATCAAGTTGTAGTCTACCCAAAGACCGCCCATCGTGTAGTGTACAGCAGGGAAGATCTGCATGGGCGTACTGTATGGGTCGTCGTCTGTGATACGGTTATACATTTCGAAGAGGTTGCCATAGCGTGCCTCCACAGTGTCTTTGCCCAGTCGGTTGATGGCATCTTCAAAGTCTAGGAAAACAGCCTCTCCATCAGGAATGACTGAACGACCTTCGTCTGTTACGTACTTGGCGTTGCGGGAAGCTACATCACGAGGAACGAGGTTACCGAAGGAAGGATATTTACGCTCGAGGTAGTAGTCGCGATCATCTTCTGAGATATCCTGTGGTTTGATCTGACCGCTTTGTAGCTTGCGTGCCGTTTCCAGATCACGTGGCACCCATACACGTCCATCGTTACGAAGAGACTCAGACATCAAGGTGAGCTTGGACTGATAATCTCCGTGGACAGGAATACAGGTGGGGTGGATCTGCACATAGGCGGGATTGGCAAATGCTGCGCCTTTCTTGTGTGCTCTCCAAGCAGCCGAACCATTGGAGTTCATGGCGTTGGTAGAAAGGAAGTATACGTTTCCGTAACCCCCTGTGGCGAGTACAACAGCATCTGCGGCATAGCGCTCGATCTCTCCATTGACGAGGTTGCGTGCGATGACCCCTTTGGCGTGGCCATCGATCTTGACGATGTCGAGTACTTCGCTTCGCGTGATAGACTTCACTTTACCCAGTCCGATCTGACGGCTAAGGCCTGAGTACGCCCCGAGTAGCAACTGCTGACCTGTTTGGCCACGGGCATAGAAGGTACGAGATACCTGAGCGCCCCCAAAGGAACGGTTGCCTAGATACCCTCCGTACTCGCGTGCAAATGGGACACCCTGTGCTACGGCTTGGTCAATGATGTTGACCGAGACCTGAGAGAGGCGATAGACGTTGGCTTCACGAGAGCGGTAGTCGCCTCCTTTGATCGTATCGTAAAAGAGACGGTAAACAGAATCACCGTCATTTTGGTAGTTTTTGGCAGCATTGATTCCTCCCTGTGCTGCAATCGAGTGCGCACGTCTGGGCGAATCCTGAAAGCAGAAGGTCGTGACATTGTACCCTAGTTCTGCCAAAGTAGAAGCGGCCGAAGCACCTGCCAGACCTGTTCCCACCACAATGATGTGGAACTTACGCTTATTGGCGGGATTGACCAGCTTAATGTTGAATTTATGATTGTCCCACTTTTGAGCTAGGGGCCCGCTTGGGATTTTTGGATCAAGTATCATATCTATAATGAATTCTTTATCAGGTTATTCTATAAAATAGAAAGTCTAATGTTTTTCGAAAAATCGTCCTACATCATGGTCTCACGGATGTAGTAGACAATGGGCATCAAGGCAAAAAGGAAGGGAATCACTCCTGCGATGACAATACCTGCGAACTTAATGAGTGGCGTATACTTCTTATGAACCAAACCTAGTGTACGGAATCCACTTTGGAACCCATGCATAAGGTGTAGAGAAAGAAATATCATACAGATGACGTAAAATCCTGCCATGAGGGGATTGGAAAACGACTCTTTGACGATCTGCGTCATAGATAGGGCTTTGACTTCTTTGTTTTGAAGGTCGTTTGCCTGTACAAAGAGCATCTCATCTGTGCCTACGTAGCTGTCTTTTTTGACGATCGTCACGCCATTTACAGCCACTTCTTCTTTGACCTTCCAGTTGTCCTCAAAAGCCTTTTGGAGCGTCACTTTCCCATTACCTGTCTTGTTGAAATGATAAGTCCCATAAAACATGGGAATGTGCAGCAGAAGAAAGAGCAATACGATGCCTCCTGTCCAGATCATGTTGCGTGAAACCCAAGAGCTTCCCTTGTCTTTGGCTCCTTTGAAAGCATATTTAACTGGACGTGCTGCATTGTTCTTCGCGGTTAAGATAAAGGCATAGATTATGTGAAAGATAAACCCAGCTGCCAGTACCAGTTCCAGTCCTTTGATTAAAGGATTGGTGGTCATAAACTTTACAAATGCATTGAATGTGCGTCCATCATCGGGAATAAATAAAAGCGAATTCCCTCCCACGTGAACGAATAAGAATGTCACCAAAAACAGACCGGTAAGCCCCATGACAACTTTTCGTCCAATGGAATGTGTAAAAACAGTCGCCGTTGAACTCATGTGTATCCTTTTTTATGTTCGATTGTCCAAAATTATCTTCACTGGCATCAATAAGCAAGCGAATTTTCGCCAGAGTGACTTTTTAGAACGATTCTAAAGAACTGCATATATTCAATATTAAATATATGAAAGTTTGTATTCAAATAACTACGTAAATACATCTTTGTTCTTTTGATTGGATATCTATGCCTTATTAAAAAGGAATTATTCCACTTGATAGAATAGATATTGCCTCTACAAGTGGACGATTTTATTTGAATACAACAAAAGATCAATGGCAACAAGAACGAACCTAACTTTTCTTACAATTGCAGTGATGCTATTCTTTGCATCTTGTAACCAACCTGCTGCTACAGAGACTGCCGACACAGGGGCAGAGGAAACTACGGAAGAAACTACAGAAACAATGGCAGCCACAAGCATGTGGGATGCTGCTTTTGCTGCTTCTATGGTGGCAGATGAGCCTGGAACACCCATAGCGGCTCCCGAAGGTGCCACTACCTACGCCGTAGATGCTGGAAATTCGAAAATGTACTGGAGAGGGACTAAGCCTACAGGTACACACGATGGAACCATCAATGTCTCAGGTGGCCAGTTCATGGTCGCAGACGGAAAGGTCGTCGGAGGTATGGTCGAAATCGATATGACGACGATCGCCAATGTAGACCTAGCAGCAGACGAAGAGAAGAAAGCACAGCTGGAAGGACACCTCAAGTCACCTGACTTCTTCAACGTGGCTGAACATCCTAAGGCGATGCTAGAGGTGACGAAACTAGAAGCGGGAGAAGGAGATAATAATTACAACGTTTCAGGCAACTTGACCATCAAAGGAATCACCCATGAAGTGACTTTCCCTGCGATGATGATGATGGAAGAAGGCAAGATGATGGCTAAAGCCAACTTCAAGCTAGATCGCTCCAAGTGGAATGTAACCTTTGGCTCTAAGTCTTTCCCTGAATTGTTGGGAGAGGTTGTCGTGAGCGATGATATGGACATCGTCCTTGATCTTCAGGCGATGACGGCCACTGAGTAAGGCATAGCGAAACGTTTCGTGAAAAACCTCCTGTGTCAAAGCAACATAGGAGGTTTTTTTATGTCTTTGAACTACTTTTGCGCCACGGAAAAATACAGGGCTTGCACGCATGATCATTGGTTGCGCTTTCTCCTATCTTTTTCTGTTCTCTGCGCGTAATATGAGAAAAGTTACGATCGAAATATCTTTGTTATGATTCGTCTTCAAGCCATCAGTAAAATTGTATGGGTCTTTTTGATTTTGTGGGGAACTGCCCATACCCTAGAAGCCCGAGACAAGTATCAGACGACTGCCCAAGTAGATCTGGCGATATTGACTGCCCAATATTATTTGGGTACGCCTTATGCCTTTGGAGGCTTAGATCGAGAAGGGATTGACTGTTCGGGTTTGATGGTGGCGAGCTTTACAGCTGCGGAGGTTCAACTGCCGCGCACAGCCAAGGATCAGAGCAAAGCAGGCTCGTCTGTAGGTAAGAAGAGTTTGCGTCGTGGAGACTTAGTATTTTTCGCTACAGGACGAAAAAAGCGTAAGGTAACCCATGTGGGGATGGTCGTTTCGGTCAACGAGGAAGACGTGTGGTTCATTCATGCTTCTTCTACAGCGGGTGTGATCATCTCCCAACTGTCAGATCCTTACTGGGACAAGCGCTATCTGAGAGGGCGGCGAATCATCAAGGGAAAGATCGTGGATACACCTGGAGATTATCCGCAGCTTTCCGAGCGTTTTCTGGATGCAGATGAGGTATTTGAGTGGTCGGAAAAAGAGAAAATGATGGCGCAAGCTGAGATTTTGGCTCGTCATGGATATGAGTTTCCCACACGTAAGGTCCAGAAAGCCTTTAAGCGCGAGAAATGGTATAAGCGCTTACCTAAAGAGAGTGACATAGGGTTTGTGTTGGATGAATTGAGTCCCATTGAAGAGAAAAACTATAACCTATTAAGCCAATATAGCGATTGGGATTTTTCGCAAGCGCAGCCCTAACAGGTAGCTTTGTACGATATTTTATTTTCAAGTCGACATGTGTAGATGTGCACGTGTCGATTTTTTTATTAGGCTTCGTACTGTGGTCTTTAAGGACCTGCTGGGGTTTTTAGTTGGGAAACTAATAGATTGAGGTGCTGCGTAGTTTGATGACTACGCATAGGGGCGCGGTGTTTCACCTTAAGTTTTTTGTAAATGTAAATGAGCAGATTTTTGCTGTGCGTATACTTGGATCAACCCACGCTTCAATCCTCTGTCTTTATCTCTACTATTGGCAGCACCCAACCTGCATCTTCATACACTTTGATAAAGTTCTCCTGTCCTTTACTTGTGAGAGAGGCACTGATCACACGGTAGATCAGCTCCAAGTAGTGGTCCAGTTTGGCGGATTCTTCTCCATCATAAAAGATTTCTCCGTCTACAATCCAGCCATTGATGATCATAAGGACCCCGTGGGTGAGCTTGTCGTAGTGACCTGACATCTTCTCATGTTTGAGGTAGCCTTCCAGTTGAAGGAAAGCGTAAATCTCTCGGCATACATCCATACGCTTCCTGTATTGCCTACGAGTATGGGCCTTGATTTCAGGTAGCTTACGGGTGAGATCGGTCAGGTCTAAGTAGATAAATTTATATTTATACAAAACCTCCAACATCCCACGCAAACCTCTGACCATGAAGTCAAAGCGAAAAATCTCTTCTCGGAGATTGAATACCTCTTTATCCAACTCTTCCTGCATGTCGTGGTAGAGTTGGAGGAGGATATCTTCTTTTT
>JBCBFT010000060.1:0-40273 GCA_038527485.1 Bacteroidota bacterium | reverse complement strand
GGAATTGTATAGGCTTCCATTGTGCTGGTTTTCATTTCCTCAAAGAAATAAATCGGATGTCTTGTGACTATCGAAGCATGCTAGATCAAACGAATATGATGAATGCAAAGCCAACTATTGCCCTGTGGAACTGTTGCCTCCTGCTATTAGGGATGGTGTCGAGTCTTCAAGGACAAGACTATGAATGGGACATATTCAAATCGGATGAAAATGCCCAACAGAAAATCCAAAACCGCGATTCTCTTTTGTCTCACATGAAAAACAAGTGGGAGATCAAGGTCTCTTATGGGCAGTGGAGCTTTTCAGGACGTGTAAAATCTCAAGAGGAAGAACTCTTTTTCTTCGATCAAGGGACAGGCTTATGGAGATTTTCAGGAGGCTGGCATTTGGGAGAGCGATTGAGTGCTGAAGTGGGCGTCGGAATCCAAATACAACAAAACCTCCCTGCCACTCCCAATGTTGGTTCCATTCTGGCAGGAGATGATTTCGAATTAGAAGGTTCAGGAGGAGCATTCATTCCATTGGACCTGACGGTAAAGTATTATTTCACACAAAAGAGATGGCGACCCTATGTGGGCATAGGAGGAGGGGCAGTGTTGGGAAATGCCCTCTATACCTTGGCGGAAGGAAATCTCGCCGACGGAGTCACACGGTCCGATTTTGAAACGAATGGCAATGCATGGCTGCAAAAGCTGGAAACAGGAATTGACTACCGCTTGGGACTGCATACCAGCGCTAGCTTGAATGCTACGATATTGACCTCTAGTAAGTTCCAGGAAACACTGGGAGGATATACAGCCTATGAAGGGATTTTTGTGAATGCAGGTTTTTCTATTGTTTTTTGAAGACGGCTTGAAAAATAAAATGAGAGCTGTCTTTTAGTTGTCTCAACTAGGATTGGGTGGATGGGAAGGCGAGGGTTGATAGGGGTATCCAGTTCGCCTTTCCTCCCGAAAATCCTTGTAACAGACAACGCGCTTGAGAGACGCATGCTTGCTAGATATTTTCTGCCAATCAAGATAGAAAACTGAATTGGATCGACGGATGGTTCAGCTTCGAAATGATCCTCGAAACCTCATACACACATCAAGATCTATTCCTTCAGGAAATGTCTTATGACCAAGAGAAACATTATATTGAATAATAAACGAAGGTGCTGGCATCCTGTCCATATGAATGAATTAACCCCTCCTTACCCTTGAAATCGAAGATCAACATATTTCTCCCTATCATTCTTTCCTTGATTCTTCCAGGTCTGAGTTTCTACTCCAAGCCTGATGTAATCCTTCCCAATCATTTTGGTATCATTGGAAATTGGGTCGGAGCATCCATTTTCCTTTACGCTTTGTGGCACCTGATCTGGCTTTCATGGCGATTTCAGTCCAAGCAGCAAATAGGCATCAGAATAGGATTCTTTGTAATGTTCATTGGACTCCACATGATTTTTTTCTTCATTTTCTCCATGGGGGATGTGGAAAGTGTGAAAGGGTACTCTTTTGCTCGAATCCTACTGGGCAGCTTGCTATTTCTCACGATCCAATACGCCCTTCGTACGGAGCAGACATTTTCTCGATTGCAACTGGAGAAAGAACAAGTACAAACGGAGAATTATCGTGTCCAACTCAAAGCTTTACGCACACAAGTAGATCCTCATTTCCTCTTCAACTCTCTGAATACCCTCCGATCTATGGTGCGCCAACAGCATACGAATTCGGAACAATTCATCATGAGTTTGTCTGACTTTTATCGACAGACATTGAAGCACAATGAAAATACGAATTTGAAGCTTTCGGAGGAATTGGATGTGCTCAAATCGTACTTATTCCTGATGAAGAGTCGAAATGAAGAAGCAGTTAAGATCGATATTCGGATTGACCACGATTACTTGTCTATGCAGTTGCCGACGCTTGCACTACAAGTCGTCGTCGAGAACTGCTTTAAGCATAATAGCATGACTTCCCGTATGCCCTTGTATATTGAGATAGAAACGACAAAGGATTGTTATATCAACATCAAAAATAATATACAGCCCAAGATCGGAGCCAAAGGAGATTCAGGCTTGGGATTGGAACTGCTACGAAAAAGATATGAGCTTATGAAGGAGAACAATGGTATCCTAGTAGAGCAGACTCCCGAAACTTTCACTGTCAAACTCAAACTCATCTAAGATGAACGTACTCATAGTAGAAGACGAATCCCACACAGCCTCGCTCCTACAAGAAATGATCGAGCAGAATACAGATTTCATGGTGATAGAGAAATTAGAATCTGTGGTAGAGACGGTGGAGTATTTAGGGAAATATCAGCAAAATATTGATCTATTATTCTTTGATATTCAGTTGGCGGATGGACAAAGTTTTGAGATTTTCAAGCATGTAGATGTTACTATCCCAGTGGTTTTTTGTACGGCTTATGATGAATTTACCTTACAAGCGATCAAGAATAATGGGATTGATTATATCCTCAAGCCATTTAAGGAAGAAGAAATCCATAAGACTTTGCAAAAATATAAGCGCCTCATTCGCAATTTTCAATCTCGACATGCAAGCCCCATTCAGTTTCAGCCAGCCCAACCCAAACATTATCAGCAAAGCTTTCTCACGCAGTTTCGGGAGAAAACAATTGTAAAACTCGTGGAGGAAATTGTCCTTTTCTCTGTAGAATACGATACAGTCCACCTCTACACCTTTGCAGGTGAAAAATATACCCTTTCTAAAAAATTAGAATACATTGAGTCAGTCTGCGATCCCCATCAATTCTTTCGCATCAATCGCCAGATGCTTGTCAATCGAACGGCGATTGTTTCTTTCGAACCCTATTTCAATCGTAAGATCATCTTACATCTTGGCATCCAGATGGAGGACAAAGCGGTCGTTAGCCGATTGAAAGTGACGCCCTTTAAAGAATGGTTGGTGGAATAAAAAATACGGGCCGCCTTCATCAGAAGAACGACCCGTCTCAAAAATACTCGGAAATGGTGTGATGTAAGGACTATTTTCTCAATCAGTCGCAGTTGCAAACTGTCAGCCTCGAATCTTGAGCGAAGCGAAATCCCTGCCGGAATCATGTCTGTGTCTCAAATCCCAAGTCTCAGCTTCAGCAACAAAGGTCCACGCATCACTTTCAGTCTCGCGGTCTCTTGTCTCAAGTCTCACAGTCTCCTAAAGCTTTATCCAAGCTCCCTCTTCATATCCCCAAAATCCACGTGCGGTAAATATCCCTCCTGTACTGGTAAGATAGATCATCATCCCATTTTCTGGGCTTAGAGCCGCTGCTTCGGTATGCGTCATGCGTGACAAGACAAAGCCCCCTGTTGTAGAGTTGACTTTTAGGCTGCCATTGATTTCCACCTTGTCATTGTCAAACTCCCCATAGATCAAAGGCGCATTAGAAGGTGTATTCTCTATATAAAGCGTCTGAGAACGTGTAGCATTGCCGCCTGCTGTGAAGCCAAGAAAGACAGAGGAATCCACAAAAGCTGCACTCGATCCTGCCAAGGTTCCCACAAATACGTTTCCACTCCCATTGTTGTCAATGCCTGTGTTTCCTCCTACAAAGACAGAGGATTCGCCTGTCGTATTGGCGAGGCCCGCAAAGTTGCCCACAAATACATTGTCTCCCGTGCTTGTATTGGATTGACCTGCACTTGTACCAATGAAAATGTTGTTGGGACTTTCGGCAAATTGGCCTGAATTATTTCCGATGAAGATATTTTGTCCAGGTAGCAAGAGATTTTCTCCTGCAAATGCCCCGATGAAAATATTAGAACCATCAGAGACAGTCGTAGCATAGCCTGCACGATAGCCGATGTACGTATTATAAAAACCAATGGTATCATTGTAGCCCGCATCATGTCCGATGTATACAGAACCTTCTCCGAATTGATTATTATAGCCTGCATTGGCTCCTAAAGCAGTGTTGGAGTTGCCCCCATAGTTGTAATAAAGCGCAAAATCACCTACTGCGGTATTGTAATTTCCGTCATTTTTCCATCCCATAGACCGATTGCCCACAGCTGTATTGGAAAAACCTGCGATGTTTCTGACCATAGAGGCGTATCCAATAGCTGTATTGAACCCGCCCGTTGTATTATCCCTGAGCGAAGCCTTACCTAAAGCGACATTCCACTGTCCAGTGGTGATAGAATAGAGCGCTGAATCTCCAATGGCAACCAGCCCATTCAGTGTTTGAATTGAATCTCCAAATAAGGCATAACCTCCAATGGCGACATTGTGTGAGCCTCGCAGCATGTGCCGAGCTGCGCGATGGCCCAGCAAGACATTTTGGGAGCCCCCGATCATGCTATTTCCTGTCCCTTCTCCGACAGTGACGTTGTAGTTTCCATTGGGGTTGTTTCCGCCCGCCGCTTGGCCAATGTGGACATTAGCACGACCTGTTTCGATTAGGGTACCTGCTCCGCTCCCGATGTAGACATTCTCTGATCCCGAGACATTGTTCCTTCCTGCTTCGTTTCCAATGAAGGTATTAGAAGCCCCGATCTGATTGGACATACCTGCACCTACTCCTACAGCTGTATTAAATGATCCTTGAGAACCCGTACCTCCGATGTTAGACTTTAATGCATGGTAACCAAGTCCTGTATTAGAGCTTCCTAGTGTATTGGCAAATAGCGCTCTTGAACCTACAGCTGTATTTTTGATGCCTGCACTGGTATCTGCAGCCGTTACCCCTGATCTGTTGCGCGCAAGCGCCCAGTCTCCAATGGCGATCGTATGTGTAACAGAATCGCCTTGATCAACTCCTGCTTGATATCCGATGGCGATATTGTTGTAGGGACGCGTGCCACTGCGCATCGCATAGGGACCGATGGCAATACTGTTGGAATTACGCATACCGAATTGCATCGCATAAGGGCCTATGGCAATATTTTCTAGGGATAATGTATCCGATGATAAGGCATAATGTCCAATGGCCACGTTATCGTAAGCGTTTACCGCCTTTTCTAGCGTTCCTACACCTAAAGAGGCATTTGAATTTCCCAATGTCAAAGATCCCTGTGAACCTGTTCCTACGGCTACATTGTCGAATCCTTCGATAAGTTCGATCAACGCCCTGCCACCTACTGCCACATTATTTCCAAGGGATCCATCAAAATTTTTGAGTGCATGAGAACCTACAGCCGTGTTATAATTGGCAAATGTAACAGCTTGCAAGGTGCTGTCTCCCAATCCTACATTGTATGATCCGCTGTTATTATGTTTCAAGCTATGATACCCCATGGCGATATTGTATGAGCCAGTGGTATTTTGAGATAAAGCCTTAGATCCTACAGCCATATTTTGAAGGCCACTCCCTATATTTTTTGCATCGTTCAAGGCCAGCGCCGAGTCTCCAATGGCAATGGTATAGGATGTTGAGTCTGACTCCATCATGGCTCGAACTCCAATGGCAATATTGTACTGATTATTTAGAGATCGTGCGAGAGCAAAGCTTCCTACCCCGATACTATTATTGGCGCTTGAGTCGCTGCGAAGTGCATAAGTGCCTAAGGCAACATTATCGTCTCCCCCGAGCTGGAATTCGAGTGTATTTAAGCCTACAGAGACATTACGAGTTCCTTCTTTACATAAATGTTGAGACCAAGGCCCCACGGCTACATTTTCTCCTCCTCGTCTTATATTTTCTAGTGCAGACACTCCTATGGCTGTATTGGGTCCTTCTAATCCCAAATAACTTTTGAGTGCCTTCGAACCTATGGCGGTACTATTGCTAGGAAAACTAGCAGAAGCAAGGGTGCTATCGCCAAGGGTTACGATCCTAAAACCGCCCACGGCCCTTGCGAGGCTATGATACCCTATGATTGTATTGTTGTCCCCGTCTGTGCTATTATACATCGCTTTGGAGCCAATCGCGACATTGGCTTCTCCTCCTTGGGTGTGAAACATGGCCGAATCTCCGATCGCAACCAATCCAGAATCCTGAATGCCTGAGTAGAGGGCTTGCCTACCGATGGCGACATTACCTTCACCCGCAATGTTGCTGTAGGAGGCCTCATATCCGAATGCCGTGTTGCCATTTGCATCGTAGTTTTGGTAGAGGGCGCGAAAACCCGAAGCGGTATTTCCTGAGCCTCTTCTATTACTGCGGAGCGCGCGTGATCCGAGGGCTGTATTGAACAACGCATCATTGGGAAATTCTATGTCGCTGCCATTGTTGAAGAGGGCGGAGTCACCGATCGCTACCAGAAAAGGACGGTCTGCGTTGAGCCCCAAAGCTGCCAAACCTACGGCTGTATTGTTAAAACCTGTGGTATTGGCTGCCAGAGCAGTAGCTCCTAGTCCTGTATTGGAAGATCCGATGGTATTGGCTTTGAGTGTGGATGCACCCATGGCTGTATTGAGTAAGCCTGATGAATTGTTGGCTAGGGTAGAGTCCCCCACGACAACATTGAATAGTCCTGAGGTACTTTTTAGACCTGCGCCTTGGCCGATGTAGACTGATCCCAGATTATTTTGAGGCTCCAAGGTATTTTTCTTCATCAGCCATTTGAGCGACCCATCGGTTTCGAAGGTGATCACATCTGCATCAGGAGCCAGTGAGTCTACCACACAGACGCGCGTGTCTCCGTCTATATCGACCAAGCACCCGCTTTGGCAAACGCCTTTTTTGGAGATAGACCCCCAGGAGGGAACGCCAAAAGCCGAGACGGAGTAGTATTCAAATCCTGCACTGTCTGTGTTATAAATCATGAGGCCTTCAACTGGGATGAGGATGTCATCACGTTGGTCGGTGGTCATGCGTGGGATGAGCATCCCTTTGGTGGTAGAACTGACATCTATGACGGCTGCGGGATCGGGATCAGCCCCATTTTCATTGATGGCGACGCCTTGAGCATAGGTATATAGCGTAAGGGTAAAGAAAAGGCATAGGGAACTCAGCCCCTTCAGAAGCTCTGATGGTTTCATGAGGTTTTATTGATGTTGAGAAATGAAAACGAATCCGCAACAGCTTCTTTGAGGCGTATCTGCTCCCTCATGGGTACCTCATAAAAAGGAACAGAAAATTCAAAAAGTATTGCAGTGGAGGGAGCGCCCATCATGTGTTGTGATTGCCCATCCTTCGTTTTCTACACGATCCAAGGTGTCCATTTGCTTCTAAAAAGGCTTTCCCTATTCGGACATTTACTTTCTCTTTTAAGACATAGATTGATAGTGAGGAGATTGCAGATTCAATACTAGATGATTTTCTTCCAAATTTGAATGGGCAGGATTTCTTCTTTATCCCTTTTTACATAGAATCCAATTGTGTAAATTGAATATCTCAAGTCCACGGTGAAAGCCAATCATCAAGGATCTTTAATGGGATGAATCATGGACAAGTCCGTTTGGTATTTCGAAGAAGTCGATCTGTACAATATCCTTTGCCCTTACAAATACGATCGGCACATTAAACATCATCCTCTGACGCACTATAACAAGGATGATTTTATCTTTATGCCAGATGAACTTGCCTCTGAGATTTACCTGGTGGCTGAAGGCAAAGTCAAGGTAGGATACTATGACGAAAAAGGGAATGAATATGTAAAAGCCTATCTGGGGAAAGGAGAACTATTAGGCGAAATCTCATATCTCGGCAAAAAACGCCACAAGGACTTCGCCCAATGTGTCACGCCGGAAACCCAAATCTGTCGCATGAGCTCCGATAAGGCACGCGAACTCGCCCGCGATTATGTGCCTTTTGCCATGGAGATCCATAAAAAGATCGCCGATAATGTCCAACGCTTGGAGCGTCGCCTGGAAATCTTGTTTTATAAGGACGCACGCAAACGGCTGGAAGAACTCATCAAAGATCTCTACCTGATGTACGAAGCATCGGAAAATAAAAATGGATGGACCCATCATGGCCTCACCCAGCAAGAACTGGCCAGCCTCATCGGGAGCTCCCGCAAAACCGTTTCCCTCTTACTGAACGAGTTCGAACGTGAAGGCATGCTCAAGCTGGGCAACGGAAAATTCCAGCTCCTCCGACCGATCACCCAAATTGCTTCCTAGATCCAGATTCTAGCCATCCCTAGTATGATCTCCTATCTCATGCTTGAGGGAGTGTTAAGGTTTTCATAAAACAGATGTGTTGTTACGAAGGTAACACCCTAGGCTTTCTATAACCTGTAGCTTCGTTTTATGAAATAGTTGCACCACGTGTCGCGATTCATTGAGCATCAGAAGAAGATTTCTAGGTATAAATTAATTGTCATGGATTTTTCACCCTACACCTCTACAAAAAGTAAGATGCCTGTACCTACGCTTTGGTCAGGAGCAAGTTATGAACAAAAAGAAACAGATATCTATCGATTAACTGTCAAGAAAAATGGCTTCCTCTACATGGCGATGGAGCCACTGTCCAAAACGTATGAAATCGTCAAAGGATATGTCAAATTAAGTCAATACTCAGATGGAGGGAAGGAAACGATTGTATCCCTTCTCAAGCCTGGGGATATGTTTGGGAATTTTGATCCCACAGATCCCTATGCATATGAGCATGCCCAGGCCATGTCCAAAGTGGAACTCAAGGTATTTGAATCTTCGACTCTCAAGCAGGCGATCCGCCATGATCCCGCTTTTGTGCTTCAGATGTTGTCCGCTTTGCAGAAAAGAAATTATCAGCTTCAGCGGCACATCGCGGCTATCGCCTTCAAGGACGTCGCAGAGAGAATACAGGGCTTTCTCTTTTTTCTAGCCAAAGAATTTGGAAAGATACATGAGCATACAGCCTTTGTTGATAATTTTTTAACACATCATGACATTTCTCTGGTCAATCAGACTTCACGACAATCTGTTTCTACCATTCTATCTAGAATGAAAGCCAAGGAGGTAATTTACTATGACCGTCATCAAATTATCATTCATCTGGACAAACTCAAGCACACGGTACAAGAACATAGGGAGTATTATGCGTTTTAGGTCAATAAGTTGTGCATAACAAGCATACAATCTATAGGGGCAGAATATATAGCAAAAAGAAGAGTAGAAGTAAGATTTTTAGAAAGTACGCATATAAAAATATCCATGTTTATCTTATATTATTACATGCTATATAAATAAACCTGCTTCTGTTATGACTTATACGACTACTAATCAGACATTAACGAAGCCTGTCACAGTTCTTGTAACTGCCCGCACGTATCAAGGCAAGGCTGATGCTTTCCTCCCGATCTTGATGGACATGATTGAAAAATGTGTCCAAAAAGCGCCAGGAAATCTAAGCTCAGTAGCGATGAAGGATGTCGATGATCCCGATCGCATTCGTCTGCTCGAAACTTGGGAATCCCAGGCAGAGCATGCGTTATTTTTTAGTGACTTGATGGCACATGCGGGCGAGGCACTAAAGGAGTTTTTGGAAATTCCCTTTACTGTAGAATATCTGGATGCCTACTAAGCATGTGGGACAGTAAGAAAAGGATGTTTCTGAAGCTGTGAAAATCTTTCAATCGGTAGATTATTTTTGTATCTATTACGGATTTGAGGGATTTTTACAGCTTTTTTGTGCTCCACACTTCATTATCACCAGATAAGAAGAATGACAGCCGAATCGACTGCCATCTTCGTCTGCACATTATTTCACTCCACTATCTGCAATTGGTTCTCCTTGCTTTGATCTTACAGCGTTGGGTACTGGCTGGACAAATGCACCGCAGTTCGCGCCTAGGTTGGACCTTCCCATCATTGTTGCGATCCCACCAGTACATCCGACAGTTTTTGCAATTGTCGTCACAAGTCATTTCCACACATGTTTTCCCATACTTGAGCCTGACGACTTTAGGTAGACGCTTGACTGCATTGGGTAGTTTGAGACTTTGTGCTTGCGACTTTGTGATGGTTTGGGCAGCCCGCATATCTGGGAGCGCAAAGCCGTTGGATAGTTTTAAGTCTGGTCCCGTTACGATGATATCTGCAGGTGCTTTGAAAAAGATCAAAGAATCTCTAATCTGGGCTTGCGATTCTAGACTTAAACCAATGAAGAAAAGGACAAAGAGGCTGCTAAGCAGCAATGAGTTTTTCATAAAATGGTGATTGATAAATGGGTTTCTGCTTCTTTGTCCCTTACTGTCAGGAAATCATAACTTCCATAAAGGAAAAGTACCCCATATGTCAACTTCCTACCCATTGCATCGCTTATCTCACAAGTGTAATCGTTCCTACTCGTTCGATCTTTTGCCCATCATTGAATACGCCCTGCACTCTATACACATACACCCCCTCTGGCATAGGATAGCCATTTTTATTGTTCCCATCCCATCTATCTGTAAATGATTCAAAGGACTTAATGGACCTTCCCCATTGATCAAAAATCTCCAATTGGAATACGGGGATTCCTTCACCACCTACAAAAAAGAAATCGTTGCGATTGTCTCCATTAGGGGTAAATACATTGGGAATGAAAAGCGAACCATCAGGTATAATATTGATAAGCACCGTCGTTTCTGTCGGACAAACAAAATAGGAGTTGTAAGCCGTTAAAGTAAGGGAGTAGAGGCCCTTTTCCTGATAGGTGTGGGAAGGATTTTCTTCGTCGCTTTGTGTGTTGTCCCCGAAGTCCCAAAGATAGGCCACTCCCAACTGGGACTGATTGTCAAATTGTATGTTGGCCTGTGAGAGCAAAATAGCCTCACGCCATGAAGGATTGCTTTCAAATAGTGGGATCGCAGGAGGTGTCTCAGGTATGTTCACGTCAAGGCGAGTCACACAACCTACGGAGTCAGTCACGATTACCTGATAAGGTCCTCCGTACAGTTCATCGACAGATGCTCCTTCTAGGGTGTTCCTGCCATTCCATGAGATCGTATATGGCAATCTACCGCCTGAAGTAGCTACCTCTGCGCTTCCATTGGGCCAGTCACAGTAAGACTCTGTCACCGCGTTTGGATCAAGGGCCAAGGTCAGACTATCAGGTTCAAAAATAAAGGAAGAAGCTGTATCGCTACATTTATTGGCATCTGTGACGATGACTTGATAGGTCCCACCATTGAGATCGGTCGCTTGTGCAGTGGTCTGAGTGGGAGTTGTACTCCACTGATAGCGAAATTCAGGTGTACCCCCATTGGCTATCACAGTGGCGCTCCCATCTGCAAAATCAAAACAGGTGACATCCGTTTTCTCCATACTTATTGTCAGCAGAGGCGGTTCAAAAATATCCACCATCAGACTTTGGGTACAGGCGCTGTCATCTGTCACTACGACCTCATGCAGACCAGGCGTTAAGTTCTCAATAAGGAGGTTCGTTTGGGACATCCCTCCATCCAAGGTAAGCGTGTAAACAGGCACCCCTCCCTCAACAGCAAACGCAACAGAACCATTGTCATTGCCAAAACAGTCGATGTTTACCTGATCGATAAGGGAAAATTCTAGTAAAGGCGATTCCACTATCTCTGTGTCGATCCTTGTTACGCAACTACTATCGTCTATTATCCAAAAGGAGTAAGTGCCGGCAGCTAGTTGAGGAAAAAAGTTACTGTTCTGAAAGCTAAGACTATCCAGACTGTAAGTGTAGGCAGGGCTTCCACCCGTAGTTTCCAAACGAATAAAACCTGTGCTGTCTCCAAAGCAGGCTATATTTGCTAGTTCTGGAATGCCTACTTCCAATAGTGGAGGTTCAATAATCTCCACAGGCAACTGCGTCACACAACTACTATCATCAATGACGGTCACGACATAACTTCCTGCAGCGAGCGTGTCAAAGAATCCTATCGCCTGAAAGTTCAGGCTATCTATGGTAAACGTGTAAGGACCCGTTCCTCCTGTGGCATCTGTCAACACAGCTCCATTCGTGTTGCCAAAACAGGCGATATTCTTTTGATCGAGGTTCGCCAATTCTAACTCAGCAGGCTCAGTTAAGACTATAGGAATCGTATCCTGACAAAGCGAATCATCTTGTACTATCGTCTGATAGCTACCAGCAGGAAGCCCTGTGAATAGACTATCTGATTGATAGTTACTTCCATCTACTGAAAAGGTGTAAGGAAGCGAACCGCCAGATCCTTTCAGTTCAATGATTCCAGTCTGGAAACCAAAGCAGTTGATGTTTTGTGCATAGACTGGGCTTCCCGATAATGCAGGGGGCTCAAAAATCTCAAAGGGAACGGCGACCACACAACTATTGGCATCTTGTATCAAGACGGTATCTTGTCTGGGTCCTAGGCTGTCTAAGCTTAGGCTATTGAAGAAATTACCCCCATCTAGTGAAAGCGTGTAAGGTTGAGTTCCTCCTGCACCTGTGATCTCGATGAAGCCATCGCTGAGGCCGAAGCATCTCACATCTTTGCCCACGAGGGAGCCAAACAAGCCCGTAGGCGAAGTAATCGTATCTGTGATTGTCGCAATGCATCCATTGTCATCTCGTACCTGAAAGGTGTACGCTGTGGCTCCCAACCCACTGAAGACAGGACTTGCCTGATAGGAAAATCCCCCAGTGATGGAAAATACATAGGGAGGTGTCCCACCAACTCCTGCTCCTGTCAATGCTCCATTGGCGTTTCCAAAACAGTCTATATTTTGTGCACTCTGGATTATGGCTTCTAGGGGTGCATTGGGTTGGATGATGTTGAAGTCAAGACTATCGATACACCCATTTCCATCTATCACCACCACGGAATAATTCCCTGGCGCGAGGCTATCTATGGAGAAGGGAAAGGTCGTTTGAGTTCCACTTTGTATGTCATTTCCTCCTGTTTTCAACGTATAAGTGTAGGGCGAAATGCCACTCCCAACCAGCCTAGCGACTCCATTATCATCTCCAAAGCAATCTATATCCGTGGTATTGATTGTGAGTTGGAAGTCATTAACTGTTACATTGACGACGTCGGTTTGGGTACAGTCAAAGGTATCGGTCAGGGTGAGGGTGATCGGGAAATTTCCTGTTGAACTGGGTGTGAAAAGCGGAGAAGAACCCATAGAAACTAAATTCGTATCAGGTGTCCACACATAATTTCCAGGGGGATTGCTACTATTTCCCAGTAAGACACTTTCATAGAGACAAATGGATGTGTCATTTCCCGCATTTATGATAGATAGAGGTTTGACGTTGATTTGAATAGTATCTGTATTTTGGCAGCCATTGACGTCGGTTCCTATGACAACATAAGTGGTGGTGTCACCTGGAGCTAAGACAAGGTTAGGACTCGTGCTGATGATGGTCGGACTCCCAAGCTGGCTCCATGTGTAGCTGAGGGGACCACTAACAAGTAGATTGGCCGTTTCTCCGAAGCAGATGCTTTGATCTGGTCCAGCATCGACGATAGGTAAGGGCCATTCCATGATCATAAAAGTATCTACGGTAATATCACATTCTGTGGCATTGACCCAATAAGTCCCTGGCTGCGTGACCGTCAAACTACTACCCGTCGAGCCATCACTCCATTCGAATAAAAGCGCGTCAGGATCTGAAGTAGTTAACGTCAGCGTATCTCCCTGGCAGAATTCGAGGGTTTGAGTAGGGAGAATGACCGTATCTGCTACAATGCGCAATCGTGTAGAGTCCAGAAAAGGAGGTGTAAATGGATCGTCCGAGAAAGCAGAATCTCCAAATACGGGAGGAAGCCCCAAGAGTTTTGCTTGACTGGCAAATATCCCAAGTGTCAGGGGTTCTGTGACGACCGTAAAAACAAGAGAGTCCTGACCGACGTCCACGGTTGCATTTTGAACCTCAAGCCTATCGGTTCCAGGGCCACTGACAATCACCCCTCCATAAGGGTTATATACAATCTGGTCGATGGTCAATCCGTTGGGAAGATCTGTGACAATGTCCAGTCCACTTTGGGGGACTCCTGAGTAGTTGGCTACCTTGACATAATATAGGACAGTGTCGCATGGCTTGATACTATTGGGATTGACCCAGTGTTGGATTGCAATTGTGTAAGGACAGGACGCCCCATCATTGGTACTGGAAGTACCAGAAGGAGGACCTGCGTTGACAGGCGTCAAAATCCCTGTTCCCTTGTCAATTTCGAAGAAAATATTTTGTGTGCTCCCCCCAGAGGGCATCCCGTATACACGCAACTGTCCAAAAACATCAAAATACATCGTCCCCAGTACGTTGGCGCCTTGCGAAGCAGGAAAAGTATCATTGATTACGCCTGTTGTTGGATCAATCGTGATCAGTCGCCGATCTCTCGAATCATATCCATACAGTATCCCTGTGAATGGATCGAAGGCAATGTCGGCACAATTGACATCAGAAGCTGCACCCGATGCCAGGGTCAGGGTCTGCTTAGAAACAGAAAAATTCAGGAAGCTAATCGTGGCCAATTCCTGACTTATATTGGGATTTCCTCCAGCACCCAATACAATAAGTTCAGATCCATCGGGTGTGACATCTCCCGCATAGTAACTATATTGTGGTGTATTCTGAAAAGATCCAACTTGATAAGCAACGCCATCAGACCCAATCGAAAAAATCTGCCCTGTCCCTGGATTGACCCCATAGATAAGATTGTCGACTATGCGGTATCCCATGGCATCAATGGTATTGCCTGAATTATTGTTAGGAGAGAGCCCTATCAAGAAGACAATTCCTGTAGCAGAATCTACGTCTACTTGGTACAATCCTGTATTCCCTGCAATTTCCAGGGACAGAAAGAGGTTGCCATCACATACAAAAGGGATCTGGCCACAAAGGGTTACACTCCAAAAGAGAAAGCCAGAAAGGAGGATATATTTGCACATGGATAGAAGCTTTAGGGTAATTTATACCTACTCGATGAGAAATGATAGGGTAGAATAAATGACAGATGGCTCAAATAGGAACTGTGATTTTACTAAGGATGTTTTCAACCTTTCTGTGATGCACTTCTCTTTTAGACATGGTCTTATTTTGGACTTGTAAGCAACAGCCTAAATCATGTTAAACGAAAAACTGGCCCTCTTTCCCTCCTTTCCCCCATCAGCTCAGTGGATGTTTTTGGGAGGTCTAGTTCTCGTTTTTCTATATTATGGAAGTATCTTTCTGGGTATTTACATGAGACGCAATGAATACACAGAAAATGAGGTCCTCGATCCTTATGACCTTTCGCCTCCGCTGATGCATATCATCTATCATGGAAAAGCGAGTGTAGAAACGCTACTGATCAATTTTTTCTATGCTGTTTCCCGTGGATCACACAGCATCACCTACAAAAAAAGAGGATTGGGATTCGTCCTTACATATCAAAGTCCTGAGGCATGGAAGCAGTTAGATTCTGCAACCAAGGCAGGCTTGGGCTTTAACGGCATTCCACTCCCCAAAATCAGTGTGAGAAGTACGATTTCTAAAATGACCCATTCGCTTTTTGAGGAATTAGCGGGAAGGTTGGAACGCCAAGCATCACCCTATCTCTTTAACAAACGCCTTGTCATCCTTATCGGTATGGCAATCACCCTTTTGTATGGCCTGCTGGTATGGGGAATGGAACTCGTCGACCCTTTACAAATAAAAGTAGCGCTCTATTTAGTCTTACTTGCTGCCCTTGTAGTGGCGATGTTCCTGATTGTCCTTTTTACTTCCAATCGGTTCGGAAACTTAGGGAGAATTGTAGTATTGATTGTGGGGTGCTTGATTTTCTGCACATTCGGATGGGGATTTGGGGGAAACCTGGTATTGGTCAACATCCTCTTACTCTATGCAAACCTCATCGGTCTATGGATCCTTCCTGAGTATTCTTCAAAGGGAACCAGGCTAAAAGGGAAACTCGCGCAACTGAGGGAAGAGTTAAAAGGAGCAGATGAACATGATCCACAGCAGCTACCCTACATGTTGGCCCTAGACATCAACTGCCGCACCCTGATTCGGATTAGAGGCTTGTACCAGACACATCATACACAAGGAGATGGCGACAGAGGGTCACGCTTCATGGATTTTCATCCCTATTGATTAAATATCCTGCGCAGGGCAATCCTCCGCTCTACCTAGCCATCAAGCTACCTGGTCCTAAAATCTATTAGACTCCTGTCTAACTACACCAAGAGATCATCAAAAGGAAACCGCCCTACGTAGCCATCAAGCTATGTAGCACCAAAATCTATTAGACTCCTGTCTAACCACACCAAGAGATCGCCAAAAGGAAACCGCTTTACGTAGCCATCAGAAAAACCTATCCCCCCTTAAAATAACACCGTCCAAGGCCTCTGAAACAAACGCCAATTTCCATTGACGTAAACCAGTACGTCATATGCAGATCCTATTTTGTGCCCAGGTTGGACGAATTTGATGCGGTAAAAGGTAATGCCCTTTTTCATATGGGGAGCCAACTCACGGTACCCGCCGGGAAAAAACTGAGCCTCTCCCTTGTAGGTGCGTAGTTCTCCTGTGGAGGCCGCCCAAATGAGAAAATCCGTCTGTTGGGCTGTGAGAGGTTCCACAACGATTCCTGTCTGCCGCCTGAGAAATCGTTGATATCGGTACACCTTTTCACACACATCCTCATGAAAAATAGTCGCACAATCCTCTCGACTCGGGAATAAGGTCGAGCCAAAAGCTTCCCGTTCCTCTGGACTTGCGTGTAAGAGATAAACCATCATCCGTTGGATGCCTTCCATCCCATCTTCGAAAGTGGGAGTCGAAGGTTGAGGAAATACAGGAAGGAGAAAAGAGAGCAAAAGGGTGAGTAGAGAATACCTCATAGATGTGTGCATTTGCCTGAAAGTTCTCTTCTCTTTAGACAATTTCAAAAGCAAAATCGTGCTTTTCATTATTTGGGATTTTATCGGAGTCCCGATGGAAGGGAATACTGGAATTCATTCGCCCTATCATTTATTTCCCTACCTTTACTTAGATTAATACTAGAGGTGAAAATGAGATGAGCCGTAGCATTTGGACGCGAAAAATAAAGGAGAAAGGAGCTGCGCTAGGTTTTGACTTAGTGGGGATTTCAAAGGCCACTTTTCTGGAAGAGGAAGCAAAGGACTTGGAAAACTGGCTGAACCAGGGGCTGCATGGCAAGATGTCCTACATGGAAAACTATTTTGATAAGCGTACAGACCCACGTCTGCTCGTCGAAGGAGCTCAATCAGTCATCTCGGTCATACACAACTATTACCCTCAGCCCAAAGACCAGCAAGCAGCAGATGCACCCAAGATCTCCCGCTATGCCTGGGGCGAAGACTACCACAAGGTTTTGAAAAGAAAACTCTATCAACTCTTTCAATTCATTCACGAAATGGTGGGAGAGGAGGTAGAAGGGCGTGTTTTTGTAGATTCAGCTCCTGTCATGGACAAGGCGTGGGCCAAGCGATCGGGAATTGGATGGATAGGGAAGCACACCAATTTGATCACGCCCAAGCGGGGATCTTATTTTTTTATTGGAGAAATTATTCTGGCATTAGAATTAGAAGCAGATGGACCGATCAAGGACTATTGCGGAACCTGCACCCGCTGCATCGATGCGTGCCCGACCGATGCCCTCAAGCCCTATCAAATAGATGCGCGTAAATGCATTTCTTACCTGACCATTGAGCTTCGAGAGGAGATGCCCGAGGCTTTTCAGGATTCATTAGAAGGCTGGGCCTATGGCTGCGATATTTGCCAAGAGGTCTGTCCTTGGAACCGCTTTTCCCAACCCCATACAGGAGACTTCGCTCCTTTAGCCCATGTCAATTTTGATCGGCAAACATGGGAAGAATTAGACGAGCGCGCCTTTAAAAAACTGACCAAAAAGACGGCGATGAACCGCATCAAATGGGAAAAGTGGAAGGACAATTTTCGCAAGAGTTTCCATTACCGAACTCCCTGACTCACACATTCACTTTCTCCTCCTCTGGATATTCAATCCGCGCATGATAGATGCTCATGATCTGCTTTTTGAGTGAGCGACGGATGATCGAAATATCCTTAAAAGTCAGGTTGGAGTTTTCGAGTTGCTGATCCTTGATTTTGTGGTCGATGATGCTGTCGATCAACTCCTTCAACTTCTCAGGCTGCGGATTTTTTAAGGATCGACAAGCGGCCTCGATCGAGTCTGACATCATGAGGACAGCCGTCTCTTTGGAGAAGGGGAGGGGACCAGGATAGCGGAAGAGATCTTCTGCCGTAGGTTCTTGGCATTGATTTTCTTTGAGATACTGTCGATAAAAGTACTCTACCCTCGTCGTGCCATGATGCGTCTCGATAAATCGTATGATCTCAGTAGGGAGATGATACTTTTGGGCCAATTCTATCCCTGCTTTTACGTGGCCAATGATAATCTCCGCAGACTGATCACAGTTGATGGTGCTATGCGGATTCTTGATTTTGTCCTCTTCGGACATGTTTTCGATGAAGTAGCGTGCATTGGCCATTTTTCCGATATCGTGATACAAGGCCCCCACATGGGTGAGCAGAGTATTACCTCCCACTTCTTGTATGGTGGCTTCCGCGATATTGGCTACCTGTAAGCTATGCTGAAAAGTGCCAGGGGCCTTGCGTGCCAATTCCTGTAAGAGTGGATGATTGGTATCCAGCAATTCTAGATAGGTAAGATCAGAGGTCACACCAAATAATTTCTCCAAGACATAAATTAAGTTATAGCCAATCACTGTGAGCACGACATTGACTACGAATAGGAGTAGGGTATTGTAGTTAATGGCAGCAAAACTTCCCTTACTTAGCAGATGGAAGGAAATATACGAGAGGGTGTAAGCCAGGAAAATGAACCCTAAAGTATAAAAGAATGTATCACGTGTCCGTAGATGTCTCAAACTGTAAACCGCTACTGTCCCAGCAATGATCTGCACAAAGCCAAATTCTACCCCTTGCTGAACCAAAACGGCTCCATAGACCGCGACGAGGATATTAGCCTGAAAAGCCAATCGATGGTCAAAGAAACTACTGATAAAGATGGGGACAATACAGGCAGGGGCAAGATAGATATAGGATAAATTGATGTTGGGACCCAAGATCTCGCTGAGCCTGACAGCCACATCCGTGAGCTTTGTCGCGACGATCATGGCGGCTACCGCAAACAGAAGGGTAGACAACACCAGGGCAATTTTCTTATTGTCAAAGAAAAGTCTGGGCCTATTGTAGCTGAGGTAAGCTAGGAGTAGGCCAGTGGTCAGGAGTATAATCATAAACTGACTAAAGAGTGTCAACCATCTACTACGCTGCGCCGACCTGCTCCGCAATTCCTGAATGTAAGAGTCGATTTTCTCTTTGCTTTCCAGCGTGACGATCTCACCTTTACGGATGATGGTCTGATCTGCCTGTACTTTTTCCTTGATCGGAGATACGAGCTCACTTTTGGCCAGCCTTGCCTCCTGTGTCGCTTTTCCGTCGTATATGAGGTTGGGCTTGAGGTAGTTGATCAAGAGGTTGTACATAAATTCACTTTCCTCCCAATTGCTTTCTACATCTAGCCGTTGAAAGTATGCCCTGAGCTCTTCCTCATGTTTGATGAAGTCCTTGGCTGGATAATAAAATTCTTCTCCCGCAGCTTTACGGATAGAAAGGAATCGACTTTTTTGAGAGGCAGAAATCACATCCACATATCCTCTCGTATAAACTTGATCGATTTTTTCTTGTGCTTTTCCTTTCAGATTATTAGCCCAAGTTGTAGATACATCTCGTTGGATAATGGCGGGATCTAGCAGGGACATTTCCTCTCTAAATATCCGACTTTTCAGAGTCTGTATACGACTGGAATCTCCTGCTTGTACGGCTTCTTTATATCTCGTCAGTCGGCTAGCGGCTTGTTCTATCTTTGCAAAAACATCGCGGATGGATTCCTGCATCGCCACACTGTCATAGACATAAATGGGGGCAACTTGATTGGCAAACAGGCTCTTTTGGAGCTCCAAGGTATCACTGGACTTGCGGATAGCAAAGGCAAAATTGGCCTTCAAATCCTCTTGCTGCCACTTCTTGCCTACCTCCGAAGGATAGTTGAGCAGGAATCCTCCCTTGGGCATCAGCAAGGTCATCAGGATAAGGTACGCGATAATGATTCCATAACGCCCCACAAAACGTCTATTCTTCAATCTGCGTTGAAATAGTACACGTAAAAACCGCCTCATAAAAACCAAAGTAAATATTTTTTTCTTGTTATACGTGTATCGTCGCCGATAATGATATTTTTGTATAGATTTTGTACAAAATCAACATCAAATACTAACTACTCATTAATTCTATAGAAAGGACAACACAATATGATCAACGAAGCAAATCACCAAGCGGTCGCGCATCCTTATGAGGCGCAGGATTATTATCAGGTAGATGGGTTGTTGACTGAGGAGCATTTGGTCATCCGCGACAGTGTCCGCAACTGGATCAATGTCAATATCACCCCCTACATCAACGAATGGGCACAAAATAATCAATGCCCCACGCATCTGGTCAAAGACATGGGCGCAATGGGCTTATTTGGCCCTTCTCTCCCCGAGGCCTACGGTTGCCCAGGTCTGGATGAAATTTCCTACGGCCTGATCATGCAAGAAATCGAGCGTGTCGATTCGGGTATTCGTTCGATGTGCTCTGTACAAGGCTCATTGGTGATGTACCCCATTTATAAATATGGTTCGGAGGAGCAGCGCCATAAGTACCTACCCAAGCTTGCAAGCGGGGAAATGATGGGATGCTTTGGTCTGACAGAACCCGATCATGGTTCGAATCCAGGGGGGATGACCACTCACTTTACGGATGAAGGGGATCACTTTTTGCTGAATGGAGCAAAGACCTGGATTTCAAACTCTCCGTTTGCTGATATCGCTGTCGTATGGGCGAAAAATGAAGCGGGCCGTATCCGTGGATTGATTGTAGAGCGTGGGATGGAAGGCTTTTCTACCCCTAAAATTGAAAATAAATGGTCACTCAGAGCGTCAGATACTGGAGAACTGGTATTTGAAGATGTACGTGTGCCCAAAGAAAATCTTCTACCCAACATCGAGGGGCTGAGAGGACCTTTAGGATGTTTGGACAAAGCGCGTTATGGCATCTCTTGGGGAGCGATCGGCGCAGCAATGGACTGCTATTACACTGCCTACAAATACTCTATGGAGCGCGAGCAGTTTGGAAAGCCTATTGGGGGATTCCAGCTACAGCAGAAAAAGCTAGCCGAAATGCTCACCGAGATCACCAAGATGCAGTTGCTGACGTGGCGTTTGGGAACACTCATGAACGAAGGCAAAGCCACTACCGCGCAGATTTCTATGGCCAAGCGAAACAATGTGGAGCAAGCCCTGAAAATTGCACGAGACTCGCGCCAAATTTTGGGTGGAATGGGGATCACAGGCGACTATCCGATGATGCGCCACATGATGAATCTGGAGTCTGTCATTACCTATGAAGGTACACATGACATTCACCTCCTGATTACAGGCCACGACATTACAGGTATTTCCGCCTTTAGGTAGGGGGAAATGAAATGAGTTACTAAAAATTGCAGGAGCGAATCATGCATTCGCTCCTCCTCTGTTTTTATCTCTTATCGCTCTGTGTAGACTCCGATCTACACAGCAGCTTCGACAGTAAATTACTACTCTACTACTATCTTCTCTTGGTACGCCTGATTTCCTTCCGCAAAAATCCAGACCGTATACATACCCTTAGGCAATATCTGCACATCTAGCATGACGGCAGGTGAAAAGGAAGCAAATGCCACATCTTGTACCCGCTTTCCGACGGCGTCATAGATTTCCACCTTTTCAATGGAAGTAAATCCATCCTTTGCCTCAATGAATAGTTGATGCTGGGTAGGATTGGGATAGATGGCGAGCACTTCTCTGGCACGCCCTTCGATGTTGACAGGCACAAATGGGAAGGGTGCACTGGTCCTGTTACATCCATTGGCGAAAGTAACTTCCACCGTGTAATCTCCACTGATTCCTGGGGTGATGCTTTGTCCTGTTTCGCTTGGGATGACGTTGCCATCTACAAACCATTGATAGCTTGCACCTGCAGGTTGTACGGTGAGGTCACTTCCATTTTGGTCAATCGTCAGCTCAGGTGCGTCATTGACGATGACACTAACTGCGGGGCTTTCACAGGCAACGCCATATCCCATACGCACCAGCAAGTGGTCCTGCCCCCCCGTGATTTGGGCAGCTCCTGTCAATAAAGGCAAATATACAGGAGAAGAAATATTTACGGTATCCTCATTGCCCAGCGAGCCACTCACATTTCGCCCAGTACCAAAAATGCTATTATCAGGTAATTGAATGAAAGTCTGGAATGCTGCGGCGAAAATCCCAGTAGCATCAGGAAGCGTATCCATTTCGACAATCTCAAACTGATCATCTAAATTCCCCAAGCCTAGCTGTCCCTGATCATTGCCCCCTGTCACATATACCGTTCCGCTTTCTCCTAAAAATACCGAATGGACGGCTCCCGCACTGATGGCTTGAATCAACTCGGGGAAATCCAGCTGCTGTGGTGTGAGCGCAAAAGTGACGTTTCCTAAGCCTAACTGCCCCCTTGCGTTACTTCCCCACACATATACATCTCCCGATTGAGTCAAAGCAAGTGTGTGAGATTCCCCCGCAGATATGTCTTGTAGGAGGGGGAGAGAGGAAATAATTTGTGGTGTATTTTGATTTTGTGTGTTGCCAATGCCCAATTGCCCCTGTGTATTTTCTCCCCAAGTGTACAACTGGCCAGAATTACTGAGTGCCAATGAATGATTGAAACCAGCAGCGACTTTCTGGGCATTGGGTAGGGTCGTGATTTCAAAGGGGAAATTACTGACGGCATTATTTCCCAAGCCCAACTGTCCTGCTCTATTGTCACCAAAGGCCATGATGCGTCCATTGAGGAGCCGAACCAAGCTGTGCAACTGCCCTCCTGCGACTTCCGCTCCTGTCTGAATCGTGGGCACCATTTGGGGCTGATTTTTATCGACGAAGGTACCATCTCCCAACTGCCCAAAACTGTTGTCCCCCCAAGCGAGTACTTCGCCTGTCAAGCTCACAGCCAAGCTATGCTCGACGCCTGCACGACTATTGATAATGACCTCTTCTTCTGCTACAGGGCGTATGACTTCTCGATCTACATTGGAACTATCTCCCAACTGTCCTTGTGCATTTTTGCCCACCGTCCATACTTCATCTACACCTCCTTGCTCCGTCGCTACCGTATAACTACCTGATACGGTCACTTGAAGACTATCTTCATTGGCACCCAGAATGGGACCTCCATCAAGGAACCACTGGATATACCCTGTCGCCTGGGTGTTGAGCACTAAGTTTTCATCCGCACAGATCTCGATAGGTCCCGCTGGTGCAATGTCTGCCGCGGGGAGCACACGAAGGTAGATGTCGATACCCGATGTTTGCACACAGCCTGTCGTCAAGTCTGTTCCTGTAAATGTTGCAATGGTGCCATCCGTGGCAGAGGATAGGAGGAGTGCCGCATTGACGCCAGGTGCACCTTGAGATACATCATCCAGGAAGAATTCATAGCGATCTGCGCCGGAAGCTTGCAGGAGTACCTGATCCCCTTCGCATAGGAGATTGGTTGGATCACTTGTGAGGAGCAGGTCCAGTTTATTCACGGCAAATGTCAAGACATCATTTGAGGGCGTGGCACAGTCACCAAAGGCACCTGACACGGTAATCACATCCCCATTTTCCAGCTCTGTCACCATGAGGGTATTGGAGGAATCGGGACCAAAGAAGGAGTTGCCATTAAGGAAAAATTCGTACAAAGCCCCTCCATTGGCTGTCAGCGTGATTTCGTCCTGAAAGCATACCACTAGGTCGGGATCTGAGCTGGTGAGGCTGACGGATGTAGGAAAATCATTGACGGTGATCTGGTAGCTGGTATCGCCTGCTGTCTCACAAGCATTGTTGATGCCGACTACACTCACGACTTGCCCATTGGTCAAGTTACTGGTCGAGAAAAGTCCATCGGAAGTTACACTACTCGCTGGCGTTCCGTCTATGAAAAATTGATACTGAGGGGCTCCACTGGCAAGTAATTGGAGGGTTTCTCCCGCACAGATCTCATCATCTCCCTGGAGTTGGAGCAAAGGATTGGGTTCGGTATCTACGATAAATTGGAAACTGGTATCTGCCGAAGCATCACAGACGCCAAGGGAACCTACAACAGAAATCACCTGACTAGCAGTAAGTGTGTCTGTGGTATAAGTGGTTAAAGAAGAAGGCCCTTGAATCGAATTTCCGTTGATGAAAAATTCGTAGTCAGTGGCACCTCCAGCTGTGAAGATTACGGTATCCCCTACACATATTCTGCTATTGGTATCGTCACTCGTCAGTGTGACTGTCGGACTAGGCAGCACCTCAAACTGGATGATGCCACTGGTGTCGGGACAGTTTTGATTCGAGAAACCAACGACTTGTATGATCTGCCCATCTGTGAGCGAGTCCGTGATATATTGGCTAGAAAGTCCAGGTGCCCCTAAGCTCACACCGTCCAGGAAGAAGGCATAAGTCGCGCCACCAGAAGCTGTCAACGTTACAGGTGTACCCGCACAAATACTAGAGTCGGGATCACTAGAGGCAAGATCCACTTGTGGGCGAGGGTTGACTGTCAAGATCAATGCGTTTGTACCTCCCGCGCTACAATTTCCTGTGGTGCCAATGACCGTAACGGTTTGCTGATTCTGCAGTGTATCAGTGGAGAAGGAGGCTGTAGTAGAAACAGGACCAATGGAAGTTCCATCAATGAAAAACTCGTACTGATTGGCTCCTGTACCCGTAAAGGTGACCAACTCTCCCTCACAAATGACTAAATCTGGATCTGAAACTCCCAGCGAGACGACAGGCACAGGATCTATAGTGAATGTCAAGGCAGTACTGGATGTATCCGAACAGGCATTGGCTGTCCCCACAACTTGCACCACCTGTCCCGATTGAAGGTTGGGCAGAACGAGCGAGTCAATCGGTGTGCTGGGACCTTGGGCCACACCATCAATCAAGAACTGATAGCTCGTCGCACCACTTGCAAACACCTTAATGGTATCTCCCTGACATAAAGAAGCAGTAGTGCTACTTGTCAAAGTGACTGTAGGAAGCGGCGTGATTTGAACCGTAAGCGTATCTGTACTGATCCCTGAGCAACCATCGGTGTAACCCGTAACGGTAATCTCTGGATTTCCAGGAGGGAGAGTGCTAATATCAAGATTGCCATTGGTCGTGATGCCGAGTGATTGTCCATCGACAAAAAACTCATAGCTGTCTGCGCCCAAACTCGCAAAGTTAACGGTTTCTCCTTCACAGAATGTCGATCCTGAGCTTACTTTAAATAAGCTGACCACAGGTTCAGGTTTAACTACAAAACTGAAGGTCTGTGTGGCAGGAGCAGGACATCCGTTGGTGGTCCCTGTAACTGAGACAACTTCTCCTGTCAGAAGTGTGTTGATGTCGAAGGTATTGCTCGGGCCGATCGCACCTACGGCATTTCCATCTACAAAAAATTGATATTGAGAAGCACCACTAGCTGTAAAGCCCACAGTTTCTCCCGCACAAATACTGTCATTGGCACTCGTCGAAAGCCCTACTGTAGGCAAGCTGATCACTTCAAAGTCAAAACCTCCCGTCGTGTCTCCACAATCTCCGATGAATCCTACGGCTTGGACCATGTCTCCATCTACTAAACTACTGGTAGCAAAGGTGTTGGTGCCTGAGATAGGACCTTGCGCCACCCCATTGACTAGGAACTGGTAAGCAGTAGCGCCTGATGCGGTAAAGTTGACCGAAGTCCCTACGCAGATGGAGGTATCTGGATCGCTACTGGTCATCGATGTATTGGGAGTAGGATTGACGATGAATGGCTGTAAACTGTTTTGATTGGCACAACCATTTTCGATTCCTTCTACCGAAACGATTCCATTATTTTGGAGAAGATTGGTAGAGAAAGTTGTGGAGGTCGAGGAAGCTCCTTGAGAATTTCCATCTATGAAAAACTCAAAGGTTGTGGCTCCGCTTGCTGTGAAGGTGACAAAATCGCCTTGACAGATCGTTTGGTCAAAGTCGTCTGAGATAAGGCTAACGGGTGGCAGGGGCAATACCTCGAACACCACACTGTCATCACTAAAGGCAGAGCAACCTGTCGCAAGGTCTCTTCCCCTTACTTTGACCACCTGTCCATCCAACAGGGAAGTTGTCAAAAATGAGGTGTCGGTAGAGGGAAAATTCTGCCTTACAGTATCAATAAACCATTCGTACAGCCCCGCCCCACTCGTAGCGAAGAGAACCGAATCTCCATTACAAATCGTATCTGAAATCCCGAGATAGTCCAACTGGACATTGGGACCAGGAACAACCGTAAACGTAAGGGTATCACTAATGGCGGTACATCCTAGTACAATCGCTGTAGCATATACCTGATCCCCATCTTGAATTTGTGTTGTTTCAATCTCATTGTCAGCTCCTGTGGCGATGATGGTACCATTGATGAAAAAGGTGTAGCCCGTCAAGGTGCTATCTGAAATGCCAAGGGTGACGGTCTCTCCTTCGCAAAATGTGAAGTTGGGCTCACTGGTAGTTAAAATGATCTCAGGTTCACGAACTTCAATAGTATCTATGAAGGTGTCAAAACAGCCATTGGTAAAGGTACTAGTCAATGTGACTGGATAGTCGCCACCATCAAGATATTGATGGGTAGTATTTTGCGTCGTCGCTGAGTCCCCATCCCCAAAGTCCCAAATGAAGCTCAAATCTCCTACATTTCCACTGATGGCTGTGGAGGTATTGGTGAAACTGGCAGGATCGTCTAAGCAGATGCTCTGAGCAGTAGTGAATCCTGCAGTTGTGGCATCTGCTGCATTGAAGACGAAGCCTGTATTATTGGCTATATCTGTACTGAAAAATACGGTTTCACTAGCCGCCGCTCCATTTCTAAAGAGTCTGATTCCCCCGACATTGAGACATTCTCCTGATACTTGTGACCCTGTGCTGAGGTCAATGGTACTGATCAATACAGAAGGAAAAGGTGATACGATCTGAATGGAATCCTCGCAAGTCCCACTTGCTGTAAGGTCACCCAGGATCGTCTGTGTACCCCCACTCGGAAACTGCACGTCCGTTCCTTTTTCTAGTGTCAGGTTTTGAAATGTGTTGTTGTCGATGAATAAATGGTTGGCGCCTTCTGTGGGACGAATGGTGACATTGTAATAGGTCTCATCATTTCCGAAAAAAGAGGTTTGACTGCGAAAACCTCCCACAAATATTTCTGACGTCCCTGCATCAAAAGTCAGGCCCGAAGTGATTCCCAAGATCGACCAACTAAAGTAGCACGTGACGTTTGAGCTGCCTAGGGTAATCTCCTTGGGTTCAAGCGTCGCGAGAAAGAAAGTGCCCGCTTCCAGATCGAAGTCATTACTGATGAATCGGCCCCTTGTGATGATGATGCTCGACAGCGTATCTAGCGTCAAATTGCTGAGCAAGGTAAGACTGCTCGTATCACTCTCTGAGAGTAATTGAATACTGGTATCCAGGAAGATATCTTTTGAGTCGAATGTGACTGCAGGAACCGTCGGACGGAAGGTCATTTGAGCAGCCAAGCCTTGTTTATCCCACGTGAGATTGGCGTTGAGGGTGACATTTCCTCCTGGATAGAGGTCTCGAGTTTGGAAAAAAGTAGGGGTTTGCGTCACAGCTGACCAGTCCATATTTTGGAAATAGGCCGTGATGTCACCGAAGACGGTGTCTGTTGCCGAGACAAATGAGTTGGCATCAAAGATGACGTTGTCGGCGATTCCTGGTAGGCAAGTCCCCGCGGTTCCCCCAGAAGTTAGAGACCAGTTGGCTGGATCTGACCAGTTGCCCGTGCCGCCAATCCAATAAAAATCAGTTCCTGTTATCGAACCATTGATGGTCCAACCTTCGGTATCATTGAATCCGATGCTGTTATTGGCTACGTACACAATGCCTCCTGTCGTATCTGCGGTAAGCTGCGTGATGTATACATTGTCAATGACCAATGAGCCAAAACCTGATTTTAGGATAGAAGCAGGTGTAGTTCCTGGAGAAACAGACTGAAGGAAAACGGGTGCATCACAACTTCCTGAGGCGATCAAGGAGTCCAGGGTTTGGACCTTTTCATTTTCGATGGCTAGCGTATTGCCTGGATTGACTTGGAGGAGATCAAAGCTATTTCTTCCCAATAGCTCTGTAAATTTTGTATCAATAATCAATGATCCATAACTCAGGCTGTCTCCATTGAAAATGGTCCCATTTTGCCCGCTATGCGTCAGCCTGAAGCTCGTCCCTGTAGTCGTAACGCCTCCCAGTACCACATTCAATGGTTGCCAAACGGTATCGGCCCCCGTCAGGACAAGGGTCGAATTGGAGAGGGTCAGCGTCCCACTCGTACTCTCTCGAATGTAGCTTTCACCTGAGATGTATTTGCCAGTCGCGATGACGTTGCCCTGCTTTTGGGTGATCTGCTGGCTCGAGAGCAGGCTGTCTGAGATAATATAAGCCGTCCCTTCGAAGTTGATCGGTCCAGGGAAATTGACTTGGGCTGTCGCGATATTTCCTGTACCTGTAAATCGAACCTCGTTTGAAAAGTCGATATTGAGCACAGGAGACAGGGTGAGAGAAGCGTCGACTTCAAGTTTGTCGGCTGGTCCGTCCATATTGGCATTTTCATCGATTCCCGACCAATCCATAGAAGCACAGTAAGCATTTCGGTCTAGGTTGACGGTTTGATTGGGAACAGAGAATGAGTTGGCATCGAATATGACATCATCACTAGGTCCAGGTATACAGGTTCCTGCTACTCCACCAGAAGTTGTAGACCATTGATTTGGATCTGTCCAGTTTCCTCCATCATTGATCCAATAGAGTGTCGTATTACTCGTAGGAGTTGTGATTGCAAATGGGCCCGAGAGATTGCCATCATCCAGAGATTGAGAAGCAGTGAGGGTAGAGCCACTTAGCGTTAGATCTTGAAATCGAATAAAGCTCAAGGTAGACGCGGCTGTATTGGCGCGGAGGTAGGCAGGAAATCCATCTGTCAATGAGCGGATAGAAATGTAGGAACCACAATTTCCTACCCCAATCAAAGTATTGAAAACAAAGGGGGCATCCACATTAGGGGTAATTCTCAGGTCAGTGGCACTGCCTAAAGTTACCACGTTGATATCAGCTCCTTCCTCAATGACTACTACAGTAGAGGGAAAGAAGACGGAGCCCAATCTCCCATTGACACTATCTGATCGAAAGAATAAGGTATCTGCTCCTGTGTAGGTGAAATCAATAATTGCGGAAGTCGCGGTGATTGTTGTAGCGGACCCTCGTATCCTCCAGCTAGATCCAGCATCAGATATGATGATGGTCGATACGCCCAAGTCGATGTCTCGGTTGAGGGAAAAGGAGGCACTGTTGGAGATGGTCGTGTCCACAGGATCTCTTGCGACAAAAGAAGCCGCAGCAAGCGTATCATCTAGCAGCGTCAATTTTCCTTGTTCGAAAAAGATGTCTCCTGTCGTCCTGAAGTCGTCCAGCATCTCCCATGAACCTTGTCCATTGAATACACAGGTGTTGCCAATGGTGAGTCCACGGAGGTAAATATCAGCCGTATCATTGAGTGTGGCGGTGCTGTCTGTATTGGCTCCATTGGAGAAAAGTAGCAGCCCTGAATAGGTCCAATTGAGGTTGGATGCGAGGATAAAATCATCCCTTACATTGAGGGTATCTCCTGCGACGCCTGTAAAAGAAGGAGAAAACAGAATGCCTGTAAAATCTATTGAGAGGCATTCGGCTAGGCTGGTATCGACTGTAACTGTCTGACCTATAGTGGTAAAGGAGTTTCCGTCAAAGAAAACACGGTCATTGGGACCTGGAATTGAGTCGTGGAAGTCTGTTCCACCAGAAGTCGTCACCCAGTGGTTGGTGAAATCTGTCCAATTTCCACTTCCATTCACCCAGTAGAAATCTGTGGCGAGAAGGTCATTCCCAATGAGTAGAGAGAAGAGCAGGAGGGGAATGCCCAAGGAAGTTTTGATATATGTCATGTGAGGTGAGGTTGAGGAGTTTGGGATAAGTGATGAACGATATTCCAGAGGATAACAAAGGATTATCAAAAATATATGTTAAATTTCCTATAAGTCCAGAAGGAAAAAAATCTAAAATTGATATTTTGCATGTCTGTAGTTAATTCTGGCGATATAGGAAAATGGAAAACGCAAACTTCGTTCTTATCTTTTAAAGTGCAAGCGTTTAACTTCAGACAGGTTGGGAGAAAATTTACCCAGCAAAAAATGAAAAAAATGGAGGTTTTCCTTTACGTGTTTTCACGAGAAACCTGTATTCATTCCTGAGGATTGGCATTCTATTTTTGTTTAAATTCAACGATTATAGAGAATTTTCTCGTTTGATATTCCAATAAGCAATAAATATTGATCATTGGAGTTGCCTTTTTAAGCTGCTAATCCTCAGTGCCAAAACCCAAAGAGATCATCACATGACTAAAATTAGAAGCTATCTACTCCTCATTATTTGCCTATGTGGGATCTTACCCTACCTAGGCGCACAGGCGATAGACCCTCCCAAGATGCTGCCGAGCACACAGGCAGATATCACCCCACCTGATCACTTTATTCCAGCTCGTGAATTTCAGGGCTATCTTCATCCAGGAACTTCCTCGTCTATTCTACTTCAAGAAATGGAGGGGACTTCCTTTCAACTCATTCGCAGAGGCATGACGCCCGATTATTTTGCTCAAGAAGGCTTTCGATATATCGGAGAAGAAGAAGTAGAGACGGTTTCAGGTATGTCTGGTGTCCTTTACCGTATGGAATTTACGGTGCAAGAGGTCCAGTTTGAACGTTTGATGTTATTCGTGGGAGATTATCATCGCACCTACTGGCTCGTAGGGAACTATCCATCCATGATCAAGGAACAAATGTTTGAACCCATGAAAGCGAGCCTACTCACCCTGAAACCCTAGCACCATGCGGATCTTTACTACCTACTTACTACATAGGCCTAAGGGGTGTCTCACACTTGCTTTTGCTATCCTCTTACTCACCCTGTCTCAAGTACAGGGACAAAATGTCACCGAGTTTCGAAACGCTAATTTTCGCTCGGAAAACCAAAACATGTGGGGACCTGGCAATGCTTTGTTCCAACTCAACATCAACGAGGAGCTTTTTCGTCTCTACTGGGATGAAAATACCTCGATCGGAGGTGTCACGACCATCCTGGGTTCTCAATTTGGTGCCGAGCTAAACGCCTCTACCTGGGGGGATATAGGCGCTAGGTTTACGCTTGATAGTCTCACGACGGGAGATGTTACGGTGGGCTACCCGATTCGAGTCATATTTGATATCCCCGACAATGGAGTAATCGACAAAGGCTCAATCGTAGAAATCAATACCGATTACACTGTAGAAAATGGATGGGAGTTATCTACCAATCACCCCTTTCCTGGGCGAATGGCCTTAGACTTTTTCTTTGGGATAGGATTGGATGTGAATTTACGCCTATGTGTATTTGCTTGTGCCAATATTCCCATTATCCCCAACATCAATATCCCTGTCCAAAATATCAACATATTTACCCTTTCTCCTTCACAGGCTCAGATGATTGGACCTGTTGTTCCTGGGACCAACGACCTCTGTACTTCGGGATTTTGTATTCCAGGGACGGTTATTTTTGGTCAACCTCAGATTACGATCCCCGATAACAATTTTGGGGTCTCAGGAAGTTTGGTCATGCCTTATACGCCTACGGACGACCAGCTATTAGCTGATAAGAGCTTATACGCAGAGGGAGACTCAGTCTATATCACTTTGAGTATTGACATCCTGGGGATGATCAGCAACTTTGTGCCTCCTCCATTTGGCCCTATCATTGGGAGTCTGAGCAATGAATTTACTCTGCCTGACCCTCTAGGAAGTGTCTATGGTGCGTCGATATGGTACAATATCTTTACCGCTTCTTTTGATGTAGAAAATGGCCATATCCAAGAATTCTCTTTTGAGCCTGAAGTCTATACAAAATTAGACTTACCGCTCCCGCTGAATTATGCGGTAGTAGATCCGAACAACAACAATGTGGTCTCGGTAGGCAATGACAGTACCCTGGTGATGAAGGTTGGGAATCAATTGCGGCTTCAGTTTCCCTGTCATTATGAGAACTTGGAAGTAAAACCCACCATCGGATTAGAAAATGAGTTTTCTAACCATACCTATGATGAGATTCGATTTTCTTTGGGATTTTCCGCTCTGGAAGTAGGCTTCAACCTACCACCTGTGACGATCATTCCCCGTATTTGCTTCCCCGAGATTTGTATCAATATTCCTTATCCTTGTCCCACATGGAGAAAGCCCTGGCGGTGGTGTTCTTCTCGCCAGTGTACGCCCGCTTTTTGTACACCTGCTGTGACTTTTGGAGGTGTATCATTTGGGATCGGGCCCTTGTGGGAAGAAACGATTCCACTAGGTGCTTTGGGACCCATCACATGGTTTCAGGACTCTTGGGAGATGGAAGGCTTTCAGGATACATCGGTTGCACCCTTCCAGTTAGTTTCCAGGCCGTATGCCGCGAGTATGGACAGCATTCCCATCGATTGTTTTGGGGATAGCACGGGACTGGTGAATCTGAGTATTCTCAATGGGGTATCCCCCTTCACCTTGGATTGGTCCAGTGGACTGACTACCACGCTAACAGGTCAAACCGTTTCTCAAGGCAATTTACCCGCAGGTCCCCAATTCGTCACGGTCACCGATGGAAATGGTTGTGCGACCCTCGCTTCTACCTACGTGACCGAGCCTACGAGTGCACTGGAAGTCTTGGAGGCTGCAGAGCTGGATGTATCCTGCTTCGGATTATCGGATGGGGCAGTCGCTATGACCATCGCAGGAGGTACAGCTCCCTACGCCTATCAGTGGAGCAATGGAGCTACAACGAAAGATGTCTCAGGACTCCCTGCAGGAAACTATTCCGTCACGATCACAGACGCCAAAGGGTGTGTCTTGACCCAATCGGTAGTCATCGAAGAACCTACATTGGCGACAGTTCAATTTCTTTCTACAGCTGTGAACTGCTTCGGTGGAACAGACGGAAGCATTGATCTTTCGGTAAATGGAGGAACATTGCCGTATTCCTACAACTGGTCCAATGGCGCGCAAACAAAAGATTTGCAAAACATCGCAGCAGGAAACTATCAGGTGACCATCACCGATGGTAAGGGATGTACGACCGTACAAAATATACAGGTCACAGAGCCCCAGGCTGCGGTCAGCTTGACCTCTCAAATCAACAATTTGACCTGCCACCAATCAGCTAATGGTGCGATTGCTGTCAGCACGAGCGGTGGAACCGCGCCCTACACCTATCAGTGGTTGAGTGCCAGCAATACGGTCCTCAGCTCAGATAGTGCCAGTGCCAGCAATCTGAGCGCAGATACCTATCAGGTGATTGTTACAGACGCCAATAACTGTATATACAAAGATACATTCACCGTCTCTCAGCCTGATCCTTTGGATCTTGCGCTCACTGCCAATGAAGTGAACTGTTTCGGACAAGCGACAGGAAGCATCGCGTCGACCTCTCTAGGAGGAACGAATCCCTATGCCTTCTCTTGGTCGAATGGCGCAACGACGGCGAATCTTAATAACATTCCCGCAGGGACATATACCTTGACCCTAACAGATCAAAATGGATGTACGGAGAATAAAACCATTGATGTCATCCAGCCTGACACAGGGGTTTTCATTCAATCCGAGGTCCTGGCAGTCGGTTGTTTTGGGGCAAGTACAGGGCGAATTGATGTGAATACATTTGGGGGGACAGCCCCGTACACTTTTGCATGGTCCAATAGTGCGACGACCGAAGATTTGGATCAAATAGCCGCAGGGAATTATAGCCTGACGATTACAGATGCAAAGGGATGTATATTCACCCAGAATTTCCAGGTGACAGAGCCTGCCAATCCGATTAGCGTGATTCCGTCTATCCAGCGTGTATCGTGTTTTGGTGTGGCAGATGGCAACATCGGGCTGCAAACGAGTGGAGGAACTACCCCTTATGTCTACCAATGGACAGATGATCAAGGCCAAGTCTTAAATCAACCATCGGCACTTGTGAGTAATCTGACAGCAGGTACCTATCATGTGCGTATCACTGACGTGAATGGATGTATACTAGAAGATACTTACACAATTCAGCAACCCGATTCCTTAGCCAGCAATGTATCCTTCACCAACATTAGTTGTTTTGGAGGAAGTAATGGGACCATTACCCTCGGTACTTCTGGTGGCACCGCTCCTTATCAGTCGGTATGGGATCACGGTGCGACGGGAACCAATCTTAGTGGCTTATCCCCTGGTGACTACCGCGTCGTCATTACGGATCAAAACGGATGTCAAGATGAAGCCGCCGTTACATTGACCCAGCCTGCCACAGCTGTCATGGCCGAAATCACTAAGACGGAGGTCACCTGCTTCCAAGGAGACAATGGACGTGCAGATGCGATCGTCACAGGAGGGATTCCTCCCTATACTTACCAATGGAGTAGGGGAGACCAGACAGATTATATGGCAGACGTCCAGGCAGGTACTTATACGGTTGTCGTCACGGATGCCAACGGTTGTAGGGCGCAGTCAGGCGTAATTATTACACAGCCTGCTACGGCCTTGACGGTAGACTTCAGTGATATCCAACCTGTCTCCTGTAATGGAGAAAGTGATGGGAGTTTGACCATCACGGTCGCAGGTGGAGAGACACCTTACACCTTCACTTGGGCGGATACTTTGATCCGATTTAGCAATCTGACGGAGACACTCACAGGCCTAGACGCTGGGACTTACCAGATGCGCGTGACGGATGGTCGCAACTGTATCGTAGAGCAAACGGGCACGATTGCCCAACCAGAAGCTTTAGCAGGAGGCTTGACGCCTGCGGATGCCAACTGTGCAGATGTGGCTGATGGAAGCATAGCGATAGCTGTGACAGGAGGTACCCAACCCTACGAGTATATCTGGTCAGATGGTTCATTTGCAGGAAATCGCACGGGTCTTGCCAGCGGAGCCTATGAAGTAGTTGTAACCGATGCCAATAACTGTACGCTAGAATTGTCGACAGAAATTGGTGCGCCTGACTCCTTGACGATCTGGCTGACGGCAGATGCCATTACCTGTAGAGAGGAAACCAATGGTACAGCCCAAGTATTCGTAGCGGGCGGCACCAAAGCCTATAATTTCCAGTGGTCCAATGGCGAGACCGTCGATCAAATCTCAGAACTCGCGCCTGGGGCTTATCAAGTGATTGTCACAGACGAGAAAGGATGTATCGCAGAAGGAAGCATTGTCGTTCCGGGTTCTGAGGAGCCTTGTTTCTTCATTCCCAATACCTTCACACCCAACGGTGATGGGAAAAATGATACATGGAATATTCCTTATGCTGCCCAATTCCCAGCGATGGAGTTTCAGATCTTTAATCAATGGGGAATGAAACTATTCGAAGGGACAATCAATGATTTGCCCTGGGATGGTACGGTAAATGGAAAAGGCCTTCCAGATGCGACTTACTATTACATCATGGACTTGAAGAATGGGGAGCCTCCATTTAATGGGCCGATTACCATTGTTCGATAGCCTAAAAAATCAGTGGGGACCTGTGTAAGGGTCCCCCTACCACCTTGCCCTGAATATTCCAAAAAGAAGGATTTGTGAGAAGCCAGACTAGATGCGCTGGTGATCAACCTAAAGCCAAAACCAACATGGAACGTATCCCTCGATTGCTTACATATGGGATTCTTTTGTGCAGTTTTATAGGATGGGGAATATCATCCCCTGCTTATGCTGCCGATCCCCAACTTTTTCCTACAGTCTCTATTACCTCTACCGATGTCTCTTGCCCAGGCGGTAGCGATGCCACAGCAGAAGCCTTTATTTCGGGCCAGACATCAGGTTATTCTTATACTTATCTATGGTCTACAGGTGCTACCTCCAAGCAGGTTTTTGGTCTTGCCGCAGGGGTATACTCCGTGACGGTGACAGAGTCTCCTACAGGCTATCAATTCTTTGACTTGGTCATCGTTGATGAGCCTGATTTATTGGTCCTTGATCTTGACGTCACTAATGTGCCCTGCTTCAACCAAAGCACAGGTGGCATCGATCTGACCGTCACGGGAGGGACAGCCCCTTACAGCTATGCATGGACCAATACCAGCGGTCAAAATATCGCCTCTAGCCAAGATCTATCCAATGTTCCCGTAGGAACCTATCAAGTTGTGGTCACAGACTTTCGGGGATGTACGAGCGTTCGAAATGCCGCTCTCAGTCAACCCCTTTCCTCCGTCGACCAGCAAGTGATCGTGCAAGATGTCAACTGTTTTCTCGGCAGTGATGGCACCATCAGCGTCACGGCTTTTGGGGGAACACCTCCCTACTCCTATAGCTGGAATGGGGGCACATTTACCACCCCCAATCTCTCTAACCTAACCTCTGGGACCTATGATTTGGTGTTGACAGATGCCAATGGATGTACTTCTACGAGTAGCACGCTGGTCAATCAACCCAATGCGATTCAGGCCAACTTCGCCACCTCCGAGGTAAGCTGCTTCAATGGCACTGATGGGAGCATCGATCTTACAGTGACGGGAGGGACAATGCCTTACAATTATTTGTGGACCAATAGTTTACTGACGCTGGGAAATACCGAAGATTTAACTGGTATTGCTGCAGATCAATATTTCGTCACCGTTTCTGATGCTAATGGATGTACAGAGACCTTGAACACGACGATTTCAGAACCTACAGAGGTGATCCTCCAGGCCATTCCTGTTCCTGTGGCATGTGCAGGTCAAGCGACGGGAAGCATCGACTTACAAGCCAGTGGAGGAACCTTGCCTTACACTTATGCCTGGACCAATGGATCATCGGTTCAGATTGACACAACCGAAGATGTGAGCAATCTACTCGCAGATACCTATTTGGCTACCGTGACCGATGCCAATGGCTGTGTCAAAACGCTCAGTATTGAAATAACAGAACCTGCAAGTCCTATTGTCTTGGAAGCCCAGACCCTTGATATCCTCTGCTTTGGCGAAAATACAGGTTCGATAGACTTGATTCCTACAGGTGGGACGCCTCCTTATCAGTATAGCTGGTCCAATGGATTGACGACAGAAGATATTGATCAATTGCTTGTAGGGACCTATTCGGTTCAAGTAACAGATGCCAGCGGATGTGTAGAGACCCTCTCTGCGACCTTAAGTCAACCTGCCTCGCCACTTACGGTGGTCGGGCAAGCGTCTCCTACGACCTGTTTTGGATTTACCGATGGGAGTGTAGACCTCACGGTAAGCGGAGGCACAGGACCCTATACCTATCAGTGGGCCAATAGCCAGTTTGATCTAAGTTTCTTGACAGAAGATCTGGCCAACCTCCAAGCGGAATCATACTTCGTAGAAGTCACGGACGCCAATGGATGCATATTTTTAGATACCCTAGTGGTCGATCAACCCAATGAATTGACTTCCACGGTGATACAGACAGACATCTTATGTTTTGGTGAAAGTACAGGTGCACTAGACATTAGCATGGAAGGAGGTACCAAGCCTTATGCCTTTCAATGGACTTCAGGTGCTTTTACAGAAGATCTCACCAATGTACCTGCGGGAATATATGAGCTGCAATTAACAGATGGTCAGGGATGCACCTTTTCTCAGTCATTCACCCTCACGCAACCTGAAGAACCGCTTTCGATCCAAGCCAATGTCACCGATGCAACTTGTGCAGGAGGCAGAGATGGAGCCATTGATTACGAGGCGAATGGAGGCACGAGCCCTTACAGCTATCTATGGTCCAACAGCTCCTCAGAAGAGAATCAATTTGATCTAACAGCGGGAACTTATGACGTCCTACTCACCGACGCCAATGGCTGTACCCGAGTGGATACCTTTGTCATTGGGCAGCCTGAATTCTTTGATATTACAGCCGATATCACCCCCGTCAATTGTGCAGGCGAATCTTCAGGGCGCATCGAGTTAGACATCAAAGGAGGAACGGCTCCCTTTCAATTCCTTTGGCGCAACAGTGAGTTTGTTCTCTTTGCCAATACACAGGACCTCATAGATTTTCCTACGGAAACTTACAGTGTAGTCGTCACAGATACCTTTGGGTGCATAGGGGAAGCCAGTTTTGTCCTGCAAGAGCCAGACTCCCTGACCATAGCGATCGAGAAAAAAGATGTAAGCTGTTTTGGTGCCAATGATGGAGAAATAACACTCACAGTCACAGGCGGAGTGCCTCCTTACGAATACCTTTGGGGCAATGGCGCTACGTCGTCTAATCTCAGCTTATTGGGACCTGCTATTTATGAAGTCTTGGTCACAGATGAGAATGGATGTGGCGATCCCCTGGGGATTGAGATAGAAGAACCTGATCCTTTGGAGGCCATTGCTTTTGTACAGCCTGCGAGTTGTATAGATAAGCCTGATGGGATCATAGAGTTATTTGTCACAGGAGGAAGAAGAGGGTATACATTCTTTAGCAATGATCTTGCTGTGGAGAATCCCATCGAAGAACTCTTGGGTGGAACCTATCAGATCCGTGTGGAGGATCAAACAGGATGTACATGGGACTCTACGATTAGTGTACCATTTTTAGATGTGCCCTGTCTGGAAATCCCCAATGCTTTTACACCTAATGGAGATAGCAAAAACGATACGTGGCGCATCAAGAATCTCTCGATTTATCCCGTACCTCAGGTGTTCATTTTCAATCAATGGGGAATGAAAATCTATGAGAGTACCAGCAACACTTTTGAGTGGGATGGAACCTTCAATGGAGAGCCCCTTCCCTCACAGACTTATTACTACGTGATACGACCTCGGCCCGATCGAGCGGAGATTTCAGGGTCCGTAACCATCATTCGATAAGCACTTTTCTAGATATATTATCAACAGGAGAGGTGCTAGGATATATGCTTGCTCTCCCACAAGAACAACATTCTCATGAAAAGAATTCTCTCTCTCATATTCATCCTTTGCTTGGCCATCGGAGCATTTGGTCAGCAGCGTTCGCTCTATAGCCAGTACATGCTCAATCCCTTTTCTTTCAATCCCGCCTATGCAGGGATAGAAGATGCCGTACCCATTCACTTAAGTCTACGTCAGCAGTGGATCGGCATCCGAGAGGCACCCGTGACGCAGATGGTCACGGCAGACTCCTATCTAGGATTGAATACCGCGATCGGAGGTTCTTTCTTCAATGAGGTGACAGGGCCGACGCGTCGTACGGGACTCACTTTTGGAGGGGCATATCATATGTATTTGGGTCGCTATGGACGCAAGTCTGGCCGCCGATATAATGCGCGCTACCGCGCCAGCAAGGAGAGACGTGAAGTCCTGTCCTTCGGCTTGTCGGGTATGCTGTACCAGCAGCAACTCGGGCGCAACCAACTGATCACGGAGGAACCCGATGATCCTGCCTTGCTACAAGGAACCTACAACCAGCTCCTGCCTGATGTGAATTTTGGCATATTCTACAACTATCGTGAGCTGTGGTATCTGGGGTTCTCCATTCTGCATCTGGCACAGCCGAGCCCTTATCTGACAGAGTCTCGCCCAGTTCGTACCTTCTACTTGACCGCAGGGGGGAACTTCCCCATAGCAGATGAGGTCTACCTTCAGCCTTCATTTTTGCTACAGAGCATTGCGCCTTTTTGGTCTTTCCAAGGAGGGAATTTGCCTGCCTACACCTTGCCTTTTCAGGTGGATCTTGGGACTCGTGTGATGTTCCGTGATGTTTTTTGGTTTGGTGCTTCTTATCGTCACCAGGATGCAGCCGTAGCGATGGTGGGGGTTCGTCAAGGAAAGTTGGACATCGGCTACAGCTATGACTATACGGTCTCAGCGCTGGCGCCCTTCTCTAATGGTTCCCATGAGATCAGTGTTACCTTGAGTGTCGGCAACGAAGATTAAGACCATAATTGGGGACAATGAAAATCTACCTAGAGAGCAGCGATTCCAAATTCTGGTGAAAGTCATTTTGATCGGTTTAGTACCGCTAAACCGATCAAAATGGATAAAACCTAGGTTCTGAAAGCGCAAACTTTTCGCAGATGTGAAGTTTCAAACATGGTTTAACTCATCCTTCTTGCGTGTGTTTGCGTATGTGCATACATGCAAATACACCAAACGGTCCGCTTGGGCCATTTTCATCCTGTGTATTGTGAAGATGCCCTATGGACAGACGAGATACAGGATGAAATCTACCTGGCTGCAGTCATGGATGGCTGCACGATGGGAAAGGAAAGCCATTTTGCTGCTTCGCTGGTGGTGAAGTGTAAGCGTCCATTCCTGGCCTCTATGATATTTGATTGTAATTGTAGATTTTGGCTGATGCTAGGGTTTGTGTGCCCATTTATGTGGTAAGAGTACTTCAATTTGGTTGATGGGA
>JBCBFT010000059.1:0-40463 GCA_038527485.1 Bacteroidota bacterium | reverse complement strand
ATACACTGACTCTTCATAGTGGTAGTTTGCATCCTCTACAAAGAAGATCAGATTGAATTGATCTCCTGGTTTAACAGAATAGTTCAATCCTTGAATCAGCGGATCTCCATCAATAATCTTTGCGCTGTCTTCTTGGATGATTAATTGGAATTCTGCGGTGATTCTATTTGTAATAGGGTAGGTTTGATTAGCCAGAACGGTCGCTAAATTTTGTCCCTGTATTTTGTCCAAAATGGAGAGCAACCGAATCCCCCCTGCATAATCTTGTGCCCCAATTTGGATATTGAGGGTGTCGCCGACCGCATGACTTCCCGAACTTTGGATCGCATCCTCTCCGTTGATGATTATTTCTGTAAACCGTGGGGGAGAGATGGTACAGGAGCATATAAGGGAGAGCAAAAGTACAAAAGGGAAATATCTTTTTATTTTGTGCATGAGATTACTTCTTTGCATTAATCCTATATCCAATACGTATTCCAAAGGCTTGATTTTGGAACTCAAACTTTAGCGCTCCACTTTCAAGGGTATATTGTCCATAAGGGGTGATGCCTCGCTCTGCATATGCTTGAATAAACCAGCGGGGATAGAGTTGGTATTGCAGCCCTAGGCTATAACTCCTTTCCATTTGTGCATGGTCATGTCCGAAATTTTCTGTTACTTCTGCAAGGGGAATTTGAGCGGGATTGTTGACGAGAAAGTTGTAAGACAAGCCGCCACCTATCCGAAGTTTCTTGAGCCATTCGGGGCCTTCAGGTACAGAAATATATAGTTGAGCACCTAACTGGACATATTGTTGGTAGATGAGTACCCATGTTTCCCTTGGACGAGTAGCTCCAAAGACAAATCCTTTCCCTGTACTTTGCAGATCTAAGCTAGGAAAAAGCCAATCTCTTACAACGTAGGTGTATCTCAGACCCAATGTGTGTGTGTAGATAGGACTCGTCCTGCTAGATCTAAGATCGCTCGGAACAATAAAATAAGTAAGGCCTTGTACGGGACCAGGAGGGTTTTGGGTGACATTTGTTATGTTGTATTTAGCCCCTCCATATACTTCCCAAGTACTTTGGGTAAAAGCACTCAAACATAAAAATAACAAGGAGAGAAATGCGCATGTTTTCAGCATAATGGATTGTTGTACTAAGACATAATATCTATTTTTCTTTGAGTACCCCTAGCTCCTCATAGATAGGAGCTAGGGATTTTATCATTATGGATTTGCTTCTTCTGAATAGATCAGATAATCAAATTAAAGGCATCGAAATCTTACCCATCGATCACTACGATTAGCTTCCATACCCCTATGACTACGATCTATCTCTGTCTGTCCTTGAACAAGATATGGTAAATAAGCATTTTCTGCTTGAAGTTCGGTCAAACCAGTTCCTGAAGTGACTGTATGTAGCTCTACAAATTCGTCCATATCTCCATTAGACTGAGTATTACCTGTGAATCTTAATGTCACAGCAGGTTGTATTCCTGGTAACCCTGGAATACCTGCAACAAAATCATATTCACTATAATGTCTAGTGTTGTACTTATTATTACCAGACCCTCGGTAAGATGTACTTTTTGTATAGATTCTCGCACGGGATGTATGCCCTTGAGTAGCAGATACAAAGTTGACTAATGCGTATGTTTGTACATTTAACTCTACACTTCTCCTTGGTTTTGATGTTTTGTAAACTCTCCCCGTCCAATTAATACCGACTGACAAGGGGCAACTCATCGTTCTGGTCATTTCAGGCATCGCATGCTCGATTACGACAACATCTTCATGTTGCTCCCCTGTTCCAAAAACTCGTTTGAGAATCTTCAGGTTGCCTTGTTTAGAAATAAATTCGCCTGTTTTATCAAATAAGTATATTGACTGATCCGCCTTAACAATCTTCTCACTATTTAAGAAAGGCGAGAGGGTATAGTATGCGTTTCCAGTTGAAGGAATGATTTGATCTAAGCTCAACTCAACTACTTGAGAATTATTCGCTAAGAGTTCTTCGTAGTCTGATTGATTTTCACTTTCTATCGCTAAATCAATCATTTCTCTCACATTTTCATAAATGTTATAGAAAGACTCAAAATCGTCCCTTTGCGAAGCGATGATCTTTTCATCATAAGAAAATTTGAGGAAAGCTTGTTCAAGTTCTACCATCTCCTCAAAATCTGTAAAGACTAGCATCCCATTTTCTACAGGAATATTCGCATACCTTTCATGCCAAATCTCAGGTGTGATTTGAGTCTTTTCAGAAGATACGTTTTGTGGTTGGGGGATCGGATCTTGAACACTACAGCTTACGAGAAGAAATGTAACGCAGATAGATAAAATCTGAACTAGATTTTTCACAGTTGTTGGATTTTAAGTAATGCCTACTTTTTTGCAGGATTTCGGCTTTCCCTGATTGCGCAATGGTACAACGTTAATCTTTTTTTTTAGGCCAAGCAAGTTATATTTTAAATATATATGCAGTATATCCTGTTTCTAAAAAATCTTGTATAGCCCCAAACCCCCAAACTTACACTTATTGACCATACGTTAACTCAGTTTTAAGCGAAATGAAATTCTTCACAATTTTGTTCATTTTTGTTTCGAATGATTGATTTGTCGGAATAAAATGATATATTTAAAAAAATAGATATAAAATATTTTATACGAGATCTCATAAGCTTATTACCCCTATCACATTCCCCAACTCTTGCGTAAACTGTCATAAAAAACGACAAATATCGCATTTCTAAATCCCTACATTCAGAAAGGGAAATCTACATCCTACATACTGTGAGTACATGTTTTCATTTTCAGAGAAGCTTTGAGGAAATCTCCCTCTAAAGCATAGCTGATGATTCGAATCACTTTTTTGCTGGCTTAACCTAGGAAGCTGGCCAGGATTCTATTGTTTCATTTTAACTACAATTACACCATTTATCATGAAAAAAACTGTAACCCTCATTCTGTGCATGCTCCTGTTGGTTTCTTTGCCTGCTGCCTATGGTCAGTTGGTATCTGAAGGTTTTGAAACCTCAAGCTGTAGCAATACGAGTCAGGCATTCTTCCAAGGATGCTTTCCAGGATGGATAAATGTTTCTGGTACAGCGGATGTTAATTCTAATTATTCAGGGATATCACCCTCGCAAGGTTCTCGTTATGTTCATATGTATACACAGTATGACGGATTTAACTGTATTTCTGTGCCTCAACGGGCTGAAAGTATTGCATTGAATTATAACTTCCAGGCGGGGCAGACCTATACCATCACTTACGACATCCGTTGGAGCAATGCAACATCATCTTGTCATTCTTCGAAGTCTGAATGGATCTTGACTAGTGGAAGAGCTAACCAGTCGGGGGGTACTGCTGGATGCCCAGCAGGAGAAGCATTGCCAGCGGTTTCAGGTAGCGATCAGATCATCAAGACACATAATATGAGCGGAACTACGGGTTGGCAATCTGTTAGTGTGACCTTTACACCCACAAGTAACTACAGCCAACTTTGGTTTAGACCTGCGGTTGACCGCAGATCATCATGTAGCATCACTTCTCAGGCGACCGCCCAAGTGTACCTAGACGACTTTGAGCTGACAGGTTGTACTACATCTGGTTACTCTACGCAATTCTCACTCTCCGCAAGTAGCGATTTTGCTGGCAATGTCACCGTCAACACCCTAGCCAATTCAAATCCTGTATTTGTCAATCACTGGTGGGATGTGTTCTATGCGCCAGGTGGTAGCACGAGTGGCAACAGCCAAGTACCAGGCAATCCGATCCAGTGCTGTAGCTCTCCTACCTCTTCTTTCAGCAACAACTTGGTCATCAACGAGTGGTACTACATCAAGCATGGCATCTGGAACAAGTGTATCTCTTGGAGAGAAACGCGTAAGCGTTTCAGAGTGACAATTGGTTTCTCACCTATAGAGCCCAAGTATCGTCTCGAAGTAGAAGACGTAGATTTCCTGCCTACAGACGCTTATTTGGTTTCGATGAATCGGATGGCACAAGAGCTATCCTCGCAAGAGATCGAAGAGCATAATCAGCAAAGCCTATCGTTGCTCGACCAGGTATTTAATGCTTCTTTATCTAACCAGCCCAATCCATTCTCAGAAGTCACACAGATTTCTTACCGATTGGACACGGAGCGTTCGGTTTCCTTGCACATCTATGACGCAACGGGAAGAAAAGTCACCACCTTGCTAGACGAAAACCTACAGACAGCAGGGCAGCATCAGGTCAAATTTGACGGAAGAGATCTCCCCAACGGAATTTACTTCTCTGTCCTTCAGGCAGGCAGCTTCCAGGAGACACAGAAAATGATCATCGCGAGATAGTCGATTGATTGAGCTAATTTTGAGGTGCCAATTGTAGCAGAGGCTGCGGTTGGTACCTTTTTTTTGGGGGGGGACTCAGGATTTTAAGTTAAAAAGAGCACTTTGAGGTTCTAGTGAAAGCTATTTTTAAGAAATGTAGAAGTAGATATTTAGGAAAAAATCTTGTTTTTGGTTTAACCATTCGATCCATCTCTAAGTCAGAAAACTTATTTTTGTCATGTAGGGCTAAACAGCAGCTTTTTGAAATTGTATTTCATACAGGGATATCTTTAAAGTCAGCTGCGAAATTCACTCCTGACCTTTGATTATTTTTAGGTGCTTCCACTCTTAGGGCAAGTGTTTTTCTAAATTTCTTCGGATTAAAATAATAGCATTCATCTGTCTCAGGGCAATACACACATACAATATCTATGTCTGTCTTTTGCCAAGCAGATGTTTGGACTCCATGTTTAGTCGAATAAGATTGTCGAAAGGGAATTTCTAAGACGCCTCGTGCATTGATAGACCGTGATTTGACTTGAATCGATTGCGAGGTCCCATCACGAGTGATAATCAAATCAAACGGCGCATGCTCTGTAAGGGGAATAGATACCCAATAGCCTTTCTGGTATAGGTCAACTTGTGCTTTCAGTACGCCGGGGTCTCCAAGTGTTTTTGTGTGGTGGTGTTTCATGGAAAGAAAATTTGATTGTCTATTTTTAGCCATACACAAGTATGCAAACTAAAAAAATCGCTCAATACTCTACGTATCAAGCGATTTCAGTGATCCCACCAGGACTCGAACCTGGAACCTGCTGCTTAGCGTACCACTACAGTTTTCACTGCCCTCAGATGAGGTTTGATGGTCTGGACCATATCTTCACCATTTCAGGTGCAGCACGTATGGCCTCTACGGATCCTCCTTACCAATTGAATTGGTGCTTCAGTATTTCTACCCTCACAAATGAGCCTTTGAAATACTTAGGTTTTTGCAAGAAGCATCAAACAAGAAGTTTCCTCGGTGTTGGCATATCCTATCGAGAATGAAGCGTTCACCGATACAGTGCTGTCCACTTTACAGGTTTTTGTTTCCCTATAAAGGCTCCTATACTCTATTAAAGGCAGCTGCTCTATCCAGTTGAGCTATGAGACCAAAAAGAGCTAAAAACAGAGAGTGAATGTTAAGTGTCTAACTCTCTTGAGTTGTCGAGGTGGCAGGATTCGAACCTGCGACCCCCTGCTCCCAAAGCAGGTGCGCTAACCGGGCTGCGCTACACCTCGAATACCATTACTTCAATCTACGGAACATCCGTTCCGAAACTTTTTTAGACCACAAAAGCTAGCTTGTGCTAGCTTCCTTGCGGTGAGGGCGGGATTCGAACCCGCGGTACGGTTGCCCGTACGGCAGTTTAGCAAACTACTGGTTTAAGCCACTCACCCACCTCACCGGGTTTGCTCGGCAAAGATACAAACGTTGATTCTTTTGCCAAATATTTTTTCAAATATTTTGAGCCCAGTGTCTATGTGTTACGATACCCACCGTAAGATGTTTTTTCTTTCTTCATTATTTTTTCCATTTTCCTTCATCATACGTTATTTTTCTGGATATAAAATTCCTAATGTGTTAATCGCTGGTTATCTTATATCACTAGCCAGTATATCATACACAATCTAGACTGACGATCCCCATTCCAGTCATCTGATTCATCTAAACAGACTACTGTGAGAAAATATGTCCTAAGAAGACTCCTTCTGTTGTTCCCAAGCTTGATCCTCATCTCCTTGATTGGGTTCATGATACAGGCATGGCATCCCGAAGATCCTCTGGAGCAGACCCTCCCAGACATTACCAGTACGGTCGAAGCCCAGACCTATGCCTACCAAAGTCTTGCACGCGACCTACACCTAGATACACCTGCTTTTTATGTTGAGCTGACGGCTTTGGCCACCCCTGATACAATGCATAGGATTCTTTTTAAGGCGCATCGCGAAGCCGCGAGTCGTTGGCTTTTCGAGACAGGCAACTGGCCAAGGATCCATGCCTATCGGCAGTCCCTCCTTTCACTTCAGCGTGCCTATCAGGTTGCCTTTCAGCAGCAGTATGATTCCATGACCTTCGCTTCCCGAAAAGCCTACAAAGCTAGTTTTACCAATCTGAGTAGTCTGCTCAGCGAAAAAAAACTCGAACTTCATGCTTTTCGCTTAGAAGCCATCCAAACGCAGCTGACAAAGCTAGAGGAAAATGCTCGCATAGAGACAGCTTTAGAAGAAGTCCTCCAAGACTATGAGCGCTTGCAGACAGAGACCACTAGGTGGAAAAATTACCTTCCCCAGATCATCTGGCATGGGCTAGGGAATAGATATCATATTTGGATTAAAGGTATCGTGACGGAGTTTGATTTTGGATTGAGTAAGCAAACTCAGCTTCCTGTCACACAGAATAAAGCCGCACAAATAGGGGTGAGTTTCCGCTTTACGATTTGGGCATTCATATTGGGCTTCGGCCTGTCGATTTTGCTGGCTGTCTGGATTGTATCCAAAGCCTATGAATGGCAAGACAAAGCCGTTTCGACTGCGCTTTTCATGCTGGATGCGATTCCCAATTTTTGGCTTGCGACCTTGCTACTCATCTTTTTTTCAGGTCCTATCCTTCCTCCCCTCTATGACAGCAGCATAGGAGGACTTCACGAAGCCTCCACGATGGTCCTCCCGATACTCGCCTATGTATTGGGGATGCTGACTGCCTTGACGCGATTGCTACGCGCGAGCTTGCTTGACTTGCAGATGCAGGACTTCATTCGTACCGCACGCGCCAAAGGTCTCAGCAAACGCCAAACCCTCTGGCGACATAGTCTACGTCCTGCTTTGAGTCCCATCATCACTGTTTTTGGTTTGTATCTTCCTGGGCTATTTACAGGATCGGTCATCATCGAAACTATTTTCAGTATCCCAGGAATCGGAAAAGCGATTATCAATGCAAGCAATAGCTCCGATATCTATGCCATCGTTCTATTTTTCTGTCTGGCTGGCTTATTGACCATCTTGGGTCAACTCATCGGAGACATTCTTCGTGCTTGGGCCGATCCAAGAGCATTTAAAAAGGAGGGGAGCTTATGAAAAAAATCATACGGCGTTTCGTAGCGTGGAGGAAAAGTAAAAGCCAAAACGTGAGAGTACCTGTGTATATACTCTCTTTTATTGTTTTGACTTCTCTTTTGGCTCCATGGTTGGCAAGCCCCCTTCCGTACACGGCTCAATCAGTAGAAGGTAGGGTTTTTCCTTTATTCAACTCCTCGCATCAGGAGATCCCCTACGATACCTCCACAGCGATTTATCCTCCCTTTCCAGGAATCGACCGTTTTAAGGTAGATTCAACATTGGGGCCCCTCAAGAAGGATGCACAGACGGGAGCCTTCCACATTTTAGGAACGACTACGAAGCGAGTGGGGAAAGTAGACCTGCTAAGTGCGATTTTGTATGGGGGGAGGCAGTCTCTGATGGTAGCTTTTTTTACCTTATTAATTATCAGCTTACTGGGATTTATGATCGGGGGTATCTCAGGCTACTGGGGAGATCATAGTATAAAGTTTAGCCTACCTAGGCTGGGCATTCTTCTCATGAGCCTTCCGCTTATCTACTTTTACAGTTTTTATATCTGGCGCTATGACTTACAAGCATTGGCAGAACAAGGCTTAGCTGCCTTTTTGGGTGGTTTCTTTTTGTGTTTGGTGAGTGCGTTGATCCTCTTATTCTTGAGTTTTCGATTGAGTAAAATTTTCATGAAGAATGGGAAAGGAGAGCGATATTTTCCTGTGGATTCGGTGCTCCTCTGGTTGATGCAGTTAATTCGTGCCTTACCTAGCTTGTTATTGATTATTACACTTACTCTGATTTTGAAGGAAAGAAGCCTGGGGCTTGTCATGTTGTTGGTAGGACTGACGGGCTGGTCAGGTATGGGTCTGCTGGTTCGTGGAGAAGTCCTGAGAGAAAGAAATATGCCTTACATACAAGCTGCGGAAGCGCTGGGCATTCCTCCTTTTCAGATTCTCTGGTACCATCTGATCCCCAACGTAGTCGGACCCATCATTGGAGAGCTACTTTTGGGATTTAGTAGCATCATCATTTTGGAAGCGACCTTGAGTTTCTTGGGAGTGATAGACTCGCAGATCAGTTGGGGAATCTTGATCAGTACGGCGACCCCACGGGAAATGTATTGGTGGCAGGCACTGTTCCCTGGTTTGTGGCTATTTGCAACCGTTATCTGCCTTCAGCTTATAGGCGAACATCTGAGGCAAAAGTGGACCCGATCAGAGGCAGTTGAATAAGATTCAACATTACCCAACCTTTTATCCCGTATAATTGCTTGTTGGAACATCTACTAAATTTTTACAAAGAGAATTTTACTTAATTGATTCAGAAAAAAGAGATCTCTTGAGCTAGTAGTCACTCATTTTTCAGCCCTACAGGTGAAAGGAATGCATCTAGAAAGGCTCTGTGTAGGGTAACAACTAGCTTCAAGATTTCGGATTAAGTTTCATATGGACTTACATTTTTCGTTATATTAATGAAAGTGGCCGTTTGAAGTGGATGAAAGATAATAGATAGAAAGAATCACGTGAAGTTTGCTTTCCCAGAATATTGGATTTGGATGCTCGGAATTCCCGTTAGTTTGGGAATCATGTACCTCGTGTACAAACGCGTCAGTCAGATCATTTTTACGTGGTTTAGCAAAGATCAATATGAGCGCAGTTTTCCTCTACTCAAATTTGGTCTGCGGGCACTTGCCTTTGTGCTGCTTTTCATGGCTTTATTGGGGCCATACCAGTCGACTTCAGAAGAGCAAGTCAATATCATGGGACGGGAGATCTATCTGCTTCTGGATGTCTCCGCTAGTATGAACGCGACGGATATTCAACCTACACGTCTGGAGCGTGCAAAGTTGGAGCTACAAAAACTGGTAGACCAGCTCAAAGGAGATAAGTTGGGCTTGATTTTATTTACTGAAAATCCCTATGTCCAATGTCCCCTGACACAAGACCATGAGGCGGTTAAGCTGTTTATTCAAATGGCAGAGACAGAGCAGTTCACCCAGACAGGGACACAGTTTCGTAATGCGCTGGCACTTGCGCTGGACCGATTCAATCATATCGAGATGGAATCCCAACAGATCAGCCGCGCGGTAGTTATTATATCAGATGGAGAAGACCACGGCGATTCTTATGCTTCCCTTATAGAGCGGATGAAAAGGCAAGGGATCAAGGTATTTACAGTTGGGATTGGGACAGATGAAGGCGCGCCGATCCCTGTGTCGATTCAAAGCAGCAATCCCAGTTACAAGCGACAGGAAGATGGGGAAGTCGTCATTTCAAGATTGGAAGACGATGCCTTGAGAGAAATTGGGAAAGCTTTTGGGACAGAGTATCTCAGGATCGATCAGGATATGGTGAGTACAGAGAAATTGGAAGGGCAGATCTACGATATTACGGCTTCTGCTCTTGAGACAAGTATAGAGCAAGTAAAGAACAATCAGTTTCAAGTATTTATATTTATATCGGTAGTATTATTGGTCGCAAGCATGTTCATCATGCCGATCCGAAAAGTATAGCATGAAAGGAAGCATCATTGGCGCATTACTGGTAGTAGGGATCTTTGCAGGAGGAGGAGTCTTGCAAAAGGCTCAACAGGCATATGAAGCCCAAGACTATCCCAGCAGTGTGGAAGCTTATTTTGACGCCTTGTCTGCCTACCCTGAAATGGGAGGAACGATCCGCTATAACCTCGCACAGAGTTTCTTGGCGATGGACTCCATCCGGGATGCCGTTCGACAGTTTCGATTGACGATGGAGGGAAATGACCAAGTTGCCGGTTCATTGGCTGCCAATCAACTGGGCATTATGCTTTCAGATCAGGGGAAAGAATATGACGCACTGGATCTGTTTAGACGCGCGCTGATCCTCGATCCCCAAAATGAGAAAGCACGATACAATTATGAGATCACTTCTCGGTTTCTGAAAGAGAAAGAAGAAGCCCTGAAAAAGCAACAAATAAAGAATGTGGACGACATGCTCGATCCGCCTTCTGAAAGTGACGAAGCCCTTATCCAGAGTTTGATCGAGGGGTATACGCAGCCTGTGCCAGGGACAGCTCCTGATATGGCCCAACCTGTAGGTATTGATACCCTTCCACTTCCACTTGCAAGACAAGTATTGGAGAAGATGAAGCGCGAAAATCCTCAGTTCATTCAGCAGCTACGTAAAAAGCCCAGTAACCAGCCTCGCAAAAGTAAGAAGCCTGATTGGTAAACTTCTTTCCCCAAAGTCTCAGGCTCTCCATTTTTTCAATCGCAGGGCGGCTTGTTCCAGCGTTTCTTCATCCTTGGCAAAACAAAAGCGAATCACTCCATGATCGGTTCCCTCTTGGTAGAAGGCAGAAATAGGAATAGCCGCTACACCCGCTTCTTTAGTCAAAGTCTTTACAAATTCATGGTCAGGGGCATCCGAGAGTTGATCGTATCGCATGGTCTGAAAATAGGTTCCTTGGTTGGGCAATGGCTCAAAAGGGGTATCCTCCATGAGTGATAGAAATAAATCTCGCTTACGCTGAAAAAAACCTCCTAGACCCTCCAAATCCTCCAAACAATGTTCAAGGTACTGTGCGATTCCATACTGGAAGGGCGTGCTGACGGAAAATGTCACGAATTGGTGTACCTTTCGTATCTCTGCTGTCAGCCACTCAGGGGCTAGGGCATAGCCTACTTTCCAGCCTGTATGATGCAAGGTTTTGCCAAAAGAGTAGGTAACCACTCGTCGATCGGCTAGCTCAGGAACATTGAGCACACTATGGTGACTTTCCTTATCGAATATCATATGCGCATAGACTTCATCACTGATAACAATCAAATCATGGGCGAGCGCTATCTGTGTGAGTTCTTCCAAATCCTCTTTTTTCCAGATAGTCCCCGAAGGGTTATGGGGAGAGTTGACGAGGATAGCTTTGGTTTGGGGAGAAACTTTCTGGCGTACAGCCTCCCAGTCAAAGGCGTAGTCGGGCGGACGCATTTCGATCCTGACTGGTGTACCGCCTGCTAGTTGAATCGCAGGAATATAAGCATCATAAGCAGGCTCAAATACAATGACTTCGTCTCCAGGATGAATCAAAGCCAACATGCTACACATCAGGGCTTCTGTCGCACCTGCTGTCACAGTGATTTCCTGATCGGGATCAAGTGACGCGCCATAGAAATGATCTGCCCAGCGAGCGATTTGTGTACGTAAAGCAGGGAGACCCGCCATGGGTGCATATTGGTTGAAGCCTTTCTGCATGCCCTCTTCCACCCACCGGATCAGACGCGCATCCCCATCGAAATTGGGGAATCCCTGGGATAGATTGATGGCTTGATGAGCTTGGGCCAGCTGAGACATGACCGTGAATATGGTCACGCCTGTTTGGGGGAGCTTAGAGGAAAAGGTTGCCATGAGATAATCGCAGTCAGTAGTCTAGTGATAAGCCTTAAATATACAGGCTCTTGGGAGATTTTCATGGGATTCTTTTTTCTCTTCCTCACCTTTCCCCAAATTTGGCCCTCATGAATCCTGATTTTATGCCCCATATAGCTGTCAATACACGCCTTCTTTTACCTGGAAGGGTAGAGGGGATCAGTAGGTTTGCCTACGAGGTACTCTTTCGTATGACCCAGCAACATCCTGAAGTGCAGTTTTCTTTCTTCTTTGATCGTCCTTTCGATCCACAATTTATTTTTGGCTCGAATGTCAAAGGCTATGTGATTCCTCCCCCTTCTCGCCACCCTATCCTATGGTATGCATGGTTTCATTTACAGCTTCCCCGCATGCTGAAAAAGGTAGAAGCAGATTTATTCTTTTCTCCTGAATTTTACCTCACTAGCTACGACAAGATCCCCCAGGTTCCTGTTTTTCACGACTTGGCTTATGAGCATTATCCCCAAGATCTTGCGCCATTTGCTTCCTGGTATTGTCGGCATTATTCGCCTCGATATGCGCAACTCGCTACCCGTATTTTGACAGTTTCTGCGTTTAGTAAGCAGGATATTCAGGAGCAATATGGTATTTCTCCGTCTAAGATAGACGTTGTGTACAATGGGGCAAAGGAAATCTTTCGTCCATTATCTGTAGAAAAGCAGCAAGAGATTCGCGATACCTACACTGGAGGAGCGCCTTACTTTCATTATGTGGGGAGCATCCACCCACGCAAGAATATCGATAGTGTCCTGAAGGCTTTTGATCGGTTCAAATCTGAGGTAGAGAGTCCGATGAAATTTCTCATTGTAGGGAGGAAAGCCTGGAAATACGATGCGGCACTAGCGGTTTATGAGCAGATGGAGCACAGGGAAGATGTGATTTTCTCAGGTTTTGTCTCGGATGAGGTCTTGACTCAGCTATATGGAGCTTCGAATGGGCTTGTCTATGTTCCTCATTTAGAGGGTTTTGGCATTCCGATTTTAGAGGCAATGGAGAGTGATATTCCTGTGATTACGAGCAATAAGACTTCTCTTCCAGAGGTGGCAGGGGATGCAGCAATTCTCGTTCCCCCTTCTGACTACGAGCAACTTGCACAAGCAATGATACGTCTTCATGGAAATCCTAGTTTGCAAAAGCAACTCATCGAGAAGGGCCGTATCCAAAGGCAAAAGTACTCGTGGGACGCTACTTACTCTTCTGTTTGGGGGACAATCAAGTCATTGCTTTCTTGAGAAGAAAGTGCGAGGACTTCATTCGCTTTTCGGATTTCAGAGTCCAGCTGAAAGGCCGCATTTTTGAGCATCAAAATCAACGGATGACTGCCCAGATCGGGTTGCTCTTGCATGATATCTACGAGTCCTAAGATATTGCACAGGGGACCTCGGATATGATGAGAGGTAATGAAGCTGTATTCTCTCAGCTGCCGTCTTCGCTCACGCAGCTTATCGTTGATATTATCAAAGGATTTCTTCAGATTTTGGATTTTGTTCAGCCGTGTGGCCACGACATCCAGGAGATCTTTATTTCGAAAAGGTTTGACGAGGTAGTCATCCGCCATGAGGTTCATTCCTTTGCGCAGATCAGCGGGTGAGTATCTGGCTGAGAGAAAGATAAAGGGGACCATATCCAAATCGGGGATCTCTCGGACTTCTTGTATGACCTGGTATCCATCTTTTTCGGGCATCATGATGTCACACACAATCAAATCAGGCATATGCTCCACGGCTTTTTCCACCCCAATTCTTCCATTTTGGGCTGTTATGACCTTGTAGCCATCGAAGCTCAAGATGTCCTTGATCGTCGCCCTCAGATGAGGCTCATCCTCAATAACTAAGATTGAGGCTTTGGGATCTGTATAATTAATCGAGTGTTCCTGCATAGTTCTGCTTTTTCTCCAGTGGAAATGTAAGCGTAAATGTTGAGCCTTCTTCGAGCGTAGAGTCTACGAAGATCTGGCCCTGATTGATCTCCACGAATTCCTTTACAATACTTAATCCTAGCCCTGTACCAGGAATTTTTTGGGTATTACTCCCACGATAAAACGAATCAAATAGGTAAGGAAGCTCTTCTTCTAGAATTCCTATACCGAAATCGATCACCGAAATAGACACAGAGTCATGATGATAAGCTGTGTGAATCTCAGGAGGATTTGGGCCTTCCGAGTATTTATAGGCATTGGTCAAGAGATTGACCAGTATATGCTCAAAGAGACTATGGTCTAGCAAGACAGGCTGTGGTATTCCATCTGTCTGTAGGATAATTTGACGATCCTTATCTACCTGCAAAAATTCTCGTTCCCAAATAGTCTTGATGACCTCTTCCAGATCAATGGGTTCTAGTTCGGCTGTCACCTTTCCTGCATTGAGTTTGCCCATAATCAAAATATCGTCCATCAGGTGGATCAGCCGATCTATCTCATGTTCGATTCGGTCATGAATATTGAGAAACTTGTGTGCATGGTCAGGGCGTATCGATCGTCCATATATTTCTTCGAGTAGCTCGACATTGGAGCGAATAACAGATAGCGGCGTACGAAACTGATGGGAGGCAATAGAGACAAAGCGTGAGCGTAGTTCACTCAGCTCTTTTTCTTGTTGTAGGGCCCGCCGCATCTGGGCTTCAGAAGCTTTTTGGGCAGAAATATTTCGGCTAGATGTCTGGGCTTGGACGATTTCCCCTTTTTCATTGGTGATGGCACGTATGGCACTTTCCATCCAGATAAATTTCCCATCTTTACGCAAATATCTTCCCTCTACTTTGACGAAAGTCTGGCCGCTTATCAATGCTTGTCGTAGCCCAGCGATAAGCTTATGGCGATCATCGGGGTGTACGAGGATCAAAGGAGACATTCCGATCATTTCTACTGGATGATATCCCAGGATATCTTCTGAGGAAGGCGATGCGTGGAGGATCTCCCCATTGAGTCCGTGTAAAGCGACAAGATCTGAACTGTAATCAGAAATCAGTCTGTATTTTTCTTCACTGTGTCTGAGCAGGCGCTCTGTGCGTTTGTGTTCTTCAACTTCGCGCTTCAACGAAAGATTGAGGTCCTCCAATTCTTTGGTTCTGTGCTGTACCTTTTCTTCCAACTCCTCATTGAGCAATCGTACGGCTTCCTCAGCCATGTATTGCACAGTCACATCCTGTACGATCCCTTGTACGCTTTCGATATTGCCGTCTTCAGATATCGTGAATGTGCCTTGCGTACGTAGGTATTTGAGTCCTTCGTCTTGGAGTTGAATTCGAAAGATAGAATTGAGGCTACGTGGATCTGTGTTAGCTTGTCTGATTACGCTTTCTCGATCTTCGGGATGAATTCTCTCTATGACATTTTTTATCGTCGGGATAAACCCTCCAGGGCTGACCTCAAAGATCCGATACATCCCTGGTGTCCAGTAGATCGTTTCGCTCATGTGCGTCCAGCGAAAGGCCCCCATTTTTCCTAAGGTTTCTGCATCAGACCACAGGTGAGTATATCGCTGGATTTCTTTTTCTATTTCCTTCTGGTGGGTCCTCTTTCGTTCTTCTTCTAATGCGCGAACAACAGCAGGACCTAGGCGTGCCAGATGATCCTTTAGGACATAGTCGGTTACGCCTGCTTTGAGTACTTCAGCAGCACGTTCTTCACCGATTGCACCCGAAATCAAGATGAATGGGACATCGATCTTACGTGCTTTCAGCAGGTCTAAGGCTTGCATAGCATCGAATCCAGGTAGTCTGTAATCGGCAAAGACTAAGTTAAAATCAAAATTTTCGATGGCAGCTTCAAATTCCTGTTTGGAGGGGACGACCGTACAAGCTGCATGGATGTCATCGCCTTGCAAAGCGCGACGAATCAGCTTGGCATCTATCTCGCTATCTTCCAGATATAAAATCTTCAGCATAACCGCAGGTTATAGGGAGTAATGAGGTTAGCAAAGGAGCGTGCTGTTAAACACGGATGGGCATTTATATGACTTCCAAGAGTCTATTTAAACTAAATAAATTTCTCGCCTGAAAAAAGTACACGTTTACTTTTATTTTTAGATCATGTGTAGCGTTTGGGTTTTAGTCTTGTCTTTGGTAAGTAAAGATAGTAAGGATCTAGGAACCTATTTGCTCCATTTTAGAGAGGATCTATCATCTACAAGGAAGTATAATGAAATGAAGAATATGTCATAACGGCAGTATTTTTCTGTGATGATGTATAGAATAGTGACACAATGGCATAAAAAGTTAAAAGGCACAGGACTTGTCTATAGTTTGATAAATAATCTAAACGAAAAATAGCAAAATGAGATACACAAATAATTATTCTCCAACAGGTTTTCCTTCTTTCTCTCGTCTTGTAGAGGAGTTTTTTGGATCGGATTTCCATCCTACAGCCACTCAAGCGCGACCTTCTGTCAACATCAAAGAACATGAAGTAGGATTTGAATTAGAACTGGCTGTGCCAGGCCTTAAGAAAGAAGATATCAAGGTAGAGGTAGAGAAAAACGTGTTGAAAGTACAATCGCATACGAAGGATGAACAACACGAGACCTCCTCGAAGTACCTTCGTAGAGAGTTTTCTTCTCGTTCCTTTGAGCGTTCATTTACCTTACCTGAAACGGTAGATGTCACCAAGATCGTGGCAAATTACGCGCAAGGTGTGTTGACCCTGACGCTCCCTAAGCGGGAAGCAGCATTGGCATCTGGTGTCAAACTCATCGATATCGCTTAGATATTATGTTTTCTGTGTGATAAGAGTAGGTCGGATTCTGACCCGCTATAACGATATATCAGGTGGTGCGGCAGTCGCAAATGATGAGATGGATTGTGGGAAATGTGAGAGGGAAAGGTGTGGATGTGCAGCGACTGTCGATCACTTTTTAGAAAGAATAGGGTTTTCATGATGAATGTTGTTTGTGCGAGCAGGGGGTTTAAGGGGTTAGACCTTTTGCTTGCGAAACAACAAAAAAAGCCGCTTGCCAAAGGGTTTAGCGGCTTTTGTACATATGTAAAGAACGACCCTAATTCATATTCTTAAGGGACAGACATCAGCTTCACAGGAGCATTCAGCTTGTGAAAGGCATGAGACGGAAACCGATAGTCTTTATCAGTGGTATTTGTCTCATTTTTTGATTTGTCTGTCTACTACTTTTCAGTTTATATTTTACAGGATGACGTTATCCCGCGTTTACTTTATACTTCCTTCCATGAAGAGAGTACTTTTAATGCAGTGGTTTTCCATTGATCTGCTTTATGAGCAGGATATGAGCAGCTAAGGACAAAGAGACGGCCTTGAATAGTCGAGATAGATAGCTCGGTATAAGTCGCACCCAACAGGTCTGGCTTGCGCAATCTCAGGTAGATCTTGGGAATGTCATGTTGTGTCACCATTCGTTGTTCAATCACTTCTATTCCTCGTTTGGCTCTTAGATTGCGGACCATTTTCTGCTGTACAAGTGGCAGGTCATCTGTCGTTACCTCTGTCTGTAGATGCTCTATGTAGATCGAAAAATCGCCTGACGCATCCTGGTATTTGGCATAAAAAGAACCTGGACTCAAGCGCTGTCCTGTAAATTGAGGGACAGGCAGGATCATGTCAGGCAACCAGACCTTCACTAGTCCGTCATTGACCACTTTCCATGCTGGAGAATCCACTTGATAGTATGTCGAAAGATCTGTCTCTATGCTTTGAAAGCTTGTAGCCGATATGATGAACCAGATAGAAACACCGCTCATCAGTATCCCGATACCTCTCCAAATCTTAGCGATAGGTAAAGACAAAATCATGTATTTCTTTTTAGTCAAGGGTTAATTGTATGTGTCGTTTTTGTCATGGATCTGCCCTAATACCTCTTCTTGTCAAAAGGGCTGATCGAGTACAAGTATCTTTTTCGAGTACAAAATTGTGTTTAGATCCTGTAACTATATTTTCTGTCTCTCTTGTTGGGTGTGCCTTTTTGAATGGGTTGTGTGTAGGGAGCAGGGAATAATCCCAATGCGTAAGTTGATTTAAGAAAGCAGTTGCGATTCATGTATACATTTAAGACAAAGGATTTCGGCTCCTGCCATTGACGAGGGCAAGGGCAGACAGTTCATGGATCAAACGGTATGGCTCAAGCACAGATGTATGTGCTATGCCTAGGGCTTATTTCATAGCATGGAGTGCAAAAGCATAGTCTTGGTAGCTGATCAAGTTGCGGTCGCTTTGATTGTCTATCCAGCCTTTTTCAGCATGGCTGATCTCTATTAGTTCTCTTGTTCGTGTATCCTTGAAGGCTTTGACGACCTCATTCATATGCTGAAGTTCTTCCTCAGAAAAGAGAGAGGGGTCAAATGTTTGCGAAGGAAGGAAACGCTCTCCTACACCTCCGTGATCAAATAGCTCTTCTTCTATTTTGATATAATCTTCTGTTTGCAAGACGCCAAACAACTCATGAAAGTGAGAGGGAACAGGGCCAAAGGGAATTGCGCGGTAGTTACAACCAGAGATAGAGAAACCTGTGCGTTTGAAGTGAAGGAAGTCACTGTAGAACAATAGCTTATTGAGGCGTGTCTTGAGTGGCTGATCTTGCTGGGCAAAAAACAGGACAAACTGGGCGACTTTCTCAAAGCTGGGTTTGACATAACCTGTATACGCATTGGCTTCCATGTGGAAGTTCCAGATGTATTCTACGACCTTACTCAATCTGTCTTCCTCCATCAGGCTGTCAATCTTGGTGAGTACCTTTTTGTAGCCGTTGGGGGAGAAGGCGTGTTGCTTTTCTTTGACGAAGCGAAGGAAGTTTTCGGGATTGGCTGCCAATCGGATGAGCTTGGCATTGGCCAAACTGGGCACCTCTCCATGCTCGTAGTTGCGGTAGCTATTGGCTCCTAAATCCAAGACCTCCGACATTTTGGAAGCAGAGAGGCCATAGCGTTGGCGAATCTTGAGGATTTCATCAGGAAAAGGAATATGATGCTGCTCTCTGTACTGATTGTGCGCTTGTTGCATGGCAAGTCGATCCAGTTCCTTATCAGTAAACTCGTTTCCTGTATCAGGATCTATATAATAGGCCTGCCAGACCTCAAACTCTTCCTTTCGAAAGACCAGTTTGATCGACTCATGCTTCATCTCACGCCCTTCTATTGATTTATTTTCCTTCATGACACTCCCTGTTTCTCATACTTACCTTGATTTCAACTGATAGATTGAACTTTAAAGGGATGTGTAATTTCACGTGCTGCAGGATGAAATGATATACATCTTACAGGCTTTCCCTCTACTCCAAGTGAAATCTTGATATAGATTACGTTTCCTTTCACGACTCGCCCAAATTCCCAAAATAACGTACCCTTTACAATACCATCTTCTTTGGGGCCTTTGTAAAAATCTCCAACCTCTAGCTGATTTAAGACCTTTTCTCGTTGTGAAGGATTGAGTTCCAAATCGAGTAAAGCTTGTAGATTCTTTTTCCTTTGATAGAAAATAACGCCCAACTCTTTTGCCTGTTGTTTAAATTCTTCTAAGAACGTGGCGACCATTTCTGGCCTTGTGGAGTTAGGTGTATGTGGACGAGCCATAAACTTTAACGTTACATAAGCAATATTCGGACTTTTTAATTGAAAATGCAACTATAAAATAGATTTTTTATCTAGGATTTGTGTTTTTCCAATGGAAAAGTGGAAAATATGCCTGTTTTGTAAGTCTTTTTTTTATTTAGATTTACCTTTTTAGTAAAAGACGTTATCCAAATCGAATGAATAAGTGCTTTTGGGTGCTAAGTTTTTTCTTGGTATCCTTTCTCCCCACATGGGGACAGATCCCAACACCAGCCGAATATTTGGGTTATCCACTGGGTAGTCAGTTTTCGCGTCATCACCAGATTGTAGGCTATTTCGAAGCCGTGGCAGCCCAATCCCCCAAAGTCCGACTGCTCCCCTATGGAGAGACCAACGAAGGACGTCCCCTCATGGTCGCGGTCGTCACCTCTGAAGCAAACATGGCCAACCTGGAACAAATCCGCCAAAATAATATTCAGGCTACAGGACTACGCCAATTTGACGTGCAAGGTAAGCGCCTCCCCATCGTGTGGCTTAGCTACAATATCCACGGCAATGAAGCCTCTGCCTCAGAAGCTGCTGTGAAAACGCTGTATGAATTTACAGCACATGATACAGCCAACTGGCTTGACGAAGTTGTTCTGATCATAGACCCTTGCATCAATCCCGACGGGCGCGATCGTTATGTCAACTGGTACCGACAAGCAAGTAACCAACAAGCTAATGTGCGTCCCGAGAGTTGGGAACATATCGAGCCCTGGCCAGGAGGACGAGTCAACCACTATCTCTTTGACCTCAACCGAGATTGGTGCTGGCAATTACAAGTAGAAAGCCGTCAGCGAGCCAAGCTCTATCATGAGTGGATGCCCCAGGTCCACGTGGATTATCACGAGCAGATGCCTGATGCGCCTTACTTTTTTGGTCCTGCCGCCGAGCCGCTTCATGAGGCGATCACGCCCTGGCAGCGCACCTTTCAGCAATACATCGGGCGTAATCACGCCAAATACTTTGACCAAAATGGCTGGTTGTATTTCACGCGCGAGATCTTCGATCTACTCTATCCCTCCTACGGAGACACATGGCCTACCTTTCAGGGAGCCATTGGGTTTACCTATGAGCAAGGAGGCCACGGCCGCGCAGGTCGTGCGATCCAACTCGCCAATGGAGATACCCTGAGACTCACCGATCGGATCAACCATCACTTCACGACAGGCTGGTCCACTGTAGAGATGGCTTATGTGCATCGCAGTCGCCTGATCTCAGAGTTTGACGCATATTTCAAGTCAGCTAGAGAAAAGGGCGCAGGGGATTATACATCCTATGTTATTTCCAAGGACCAAGGCTTAGATAAACTCAGTCAACTACAGACTCTACTCGAAAATAATCATATCCAGTACACGACAGCTATTGATAACAATAAGCCCGTCAAAGGTTTCTCTTTTTCCTCTCACCGCAACGAAACCTTCACTGTCCAAAATGGGGACTGGATCATTTCTACCCAGCAGCCTCAGGGTAATTTGGTGGACGTACTTTTTTCTCCTGAAGTCGAGTTGACGGATTCTATGACCTATGACCTCACGGCATGGTCGATTCCTTATGCCTATAATTTGAAGGCATATGCGACACGTGATCCGTTGAATGATTATGAAGCTACTCAAGATGTCGCTTTTGGGACACCTCCTCCTACACAGCCTTATGCTTATGTGGTCCCTTGGAACTTTACGACTGCGGAGGTGCTTTCTCAACTCCTTCAAAAAGGTCTGAAGGCGCGTTATGCCTCACAGTCTTTTTCCCTGAACATTTCGCCCGCTCAATCTCCTGTAAATGTACAAGCTTTTGATGCAGGGACCTTGATCATTAATCGGGCCGATAACAAGACATTTGATTTTGAGGCGGAAGTGGAAGCCATTTTTCAAAAAGTCCAAAAGCAGGTGGTTCGTTACCCTGTCTACACGGGCTTTGTAGAAGAGGGCAAAGACCTAGGCTCTAATTCATATGAACTCATCAAAGCGCCTCGCATCGCCATCGTGGGAGGAGAGGATGTATCGGCCAATTCTATGGGAGAATGCTGGTATTATATGGAGCAAGCGCTTCACTATCCCATCAGTGTGATCCCAAGAAGATACCTCGATCGCACCAAACTGAGTGAGTATGATGTATTGATTCTACCATCAGGTTCTTACCAAGCTTCTAAAGGCGCACTGGGTCGATTCTTGCAAGGGGGTGGGAAAGTCATCGCGATGGAGCGCGCATTGAGGGTATTTTCTCAGACGACGGGCAACGAGTCCATGCAGACCAACCTCACCCGTGTGATGCAGATGAAGCAAAGCCAGCAAAATAATGGAGATGGGACTGAAACACCTTACAGCATGCGGGCCAGAAAAAGCCTGGTCAACTATACGGCAGGTAGTATTTACGAGGTCCAATTGGACCCCACACACCCGCTCGCTTTTGGTATTGGAGACAAGCTTCACATCATGAAGCGAAACAGTACGCCCTATCCATTGCTGACACAAGGATTGAATCTAGGGAAACTGTCTAGTGGTGATCCTGTCAGTGGATTCGTGGGAGCACAACTCCAGAAGCGACTCAAAAATACCTTTGTTTTTGCCTCAGAGCGTGTAGGAAGAGGGCAGGTTATCTATATGACAGACTCACCGATCTTTCGTGGATTCTGGCATGGAGGATACTTGCTGATGGCGAATGCGATATTCTTTTAGGCTACGGCTGGGAATGAATAGTGAAAAGATTTCAGAGAATCTGTAGGTAATTGCCATGTGTATTTTACTTTAGATTACACCATCTCTATACCAGACCCTGTTTGGAACCATGAACATCTAGCTAAAAAGCAGAGATTTTAGGTGCTGACGAAAGCTATTTTATGAGATTTAGTAGGGCTAAATCGATCAAAATAGAGGAAGTTCAGGTGCTGAAAGTGTATACTTTTCGCAGATTGAAGGTTTCAAACATGGTCTAAATCATTTTCTAACAGAGGCGATCTCTTGCATGAGCTCGTCTCTGTTCATTTATAACAGCGTAGATGTCCCCTCTTTTATTTATGTAGATGCTCGTCTCCCACTTGCAAGGATGTAACATCTATTGAATTAGTTATTTGATGGATATTTCGGATATTCGCTAAAATGTCTTGTGTCCGATACGTCAAATACAATAGGAGGATTAATGGAGCAAAGCTACGGACAAGGAGGAGCGGAGTTTAAGAAGATCAAGATAGACCCCCGAAATGGTCTACCTATTTTTCCTCATTTCTCTCTCGCATTCTTGTTGTGGTTGGCGATTTTCTTGGGTTGCCATTCCCTTAAACTGTTTGGACAAGAGGTGGTCGTATTGGGGGAGGCGCAGATAGAGGGTGTTATTTCTCTCGACAGCCATCAGTTTAAATACCTAATAGATACTGAGCATCGCTACAAAATTAGTGATTTCCTGGAAGGAGAATCCAATATCCCATTGCAAGAACCCATCTCATCTAGCCCTGCTTTAGGATTTGTGGATGCGCCGATCTGGAGTACATGCAAACTCCGCAATACCTCTTCCCAACCGCAAGCGTTTATCCTTACCTTAGTCAATAGTTCCTTTATTCATGTCGATCAGTACATCGTTAAGAATCGTGAAGTCGTTGCTTTTGCAGAAAATGGATTCGAAGTTCCCATTGACCGTAAAGCATACCATACTCATAGGATTGGATTTCCTGTCCGAATAGAAGCAGGGGAAGAGATCACGCTTTACTATAAAATCAGTAATAGATATAGTGAAACTTGGTTTGGGCATGCCATTGAGTCATCGGAAGCTTTTCATAAAAGCGTCCACATAGATGTAATCATTTCTGGGACCTATTATGGCTTGATCATCATTCTGATCATCATCTCTCTCTTCTTTTTTATCAAGACAAGGGAGCCGCTTTACTTATTTTTTCTATCCTATGTACTCTTCTCTGCTGGTTTTGGTCTGAGCCAAAATGCCCTATTTGGTGTGTGGAGCAGTTCCTTCAATCTCTTAACTGAGGGTTTATATCCACTGGTAGCAAGTGTATGTGCCTCTGCTTCCTTCCTCAAGTTCATGGATTACTTCCCTGGCAAGCACATTGAGCATAAGGTCATGACTTGGGCGAAAAGAATTTTTTGGGGAATTCAGCTCATCATTCTGTTACTGGCTATGCTGCGTCCGATTCCTTTAATACAGATCGTCCAGATTAATCTTTCCCTTTACCTAGGCATCATTCTCTGGGTCATCGCCTACATACTGAGAGGGCTTTGGATGAGAGATAGGGGGATGAGATTTTTTTCCACAGGCTTTCTTTTTTATGTAGCGAGTATTGCAGTCATTGTCCTACAACAGTTAGGAATCATGAATCAAGGCTTCTCAGTAGAGTACAGCTTCTATGGGGGATTTGTCTTCTTCATTATGGCGATCTGTCTTGGGGTGGCGGATCGGTATAGAGTCATGAGTTTAGAAAAAGAAGTAGCATTGAAGGAAAAAATATCCTCTTCTATGGAGGTATTGGAACTGAATCAAAAACTAGAGTGTGTCAACAATCAACTGGCAGAATCCAATGCACGACTTGAGCAAAAAGTGGAGGAACGAACAGCTGAGATAAAGGAAAAAAATCAGCAATTGATCCAAGCAAAGGAAGTGGCAGAGTCAGGGGCAAAAGCCAAGGCCAATTTTCTCGCTACCATGAGTCACGAGATCAGAACACCCCTCAACGGAGTGATCGGCATGGCAGAACTGATCATGAATACGAATCTCGACGAAGAACAGCAAGACCAACTTCAGATCATCAGGAACAGTAGCGAAAATCTACTCACCATCATCAATGATATCCTGGACTTCTCAAAAGTGGAGTCTGGAAAGCTAACGCTAGAGGCGCAGGACATAGATCTATACGGATGTATCCAGCAGGTGATTGATCTGTTTACTCCTCAAGCTAAGGTGAAGAATCTTCAACTCTTCGCGGATATAGCTGAGACTGTTCCTCAGATGGTACGTGGAGATAGGGTCCGTTTGAGTCAAATTTTGACCAACCTTGTGTCCAATGCTGTCAAGTTTACAGAGAAGGGAAGGGTGAAAGTGTCGGTTGAACAGATCCCTCATCTACAGGATGGCAAAATACAACTCAAAATAGGTGTCCACGATACGGGTATTGGAATCCCTGAAGACAAGATTGACCAATTATTCAAAGCCTTTGAGCAGGTGGATGCATCGACCACAAGAAGGTTTGGAGGAACAGGGCTAGGACTCGCGATATGCAAGCAACTTGTGGCACTCATGGAGGGAGAGATTTGGATCGAAAGCCAGCTCAATGTAGGAACTACTTTCTTTTTTACCCTCCAATTGGCACATGCAGCGCAATCTGTAGCTCCCGATCGAGTACCTGCCTTAGATAAGGGGCATAAGAGCTTAGGAGGATCAAATACGCTTAATACCTCCTTATCCACTCTCTATCCGATGCAGATTTTAATTGCGGAAGACAATCGAATCAATCAGCGAATCGCACAAAAGATTTTTGGTTCCCTAGGATACGAAATCCATCTTGTCCCAGATGGTCAAAAAGCCTGGGAAGCTGTGACCCATCGCAAGTATGATGTCATCATGATGGATGTCCAAATGCCTATTTTAGATGGCTTAGCTGCTACACAGAAAATTCGTCAGTCTCCGCTCTTTCCTCAGCCCATCATCATCGCGATGACTGCCAATGCGATGCAGGAAGACCGACAAAGGTGCCTAGATGCGGGGATGGATGACTACATCACGAAGCCTATCAAGCCTTCTAGCATTCAAGAAGTGCTGGTAAAATGGGGCGAAAGACTTGAGCGATCGGAAGGAATGGGATACAACGGATAAAGTTAGCTTCCAGAATCTCAATAGTCCAAAGCGTGTCTAAGTCTACTTTCCTTTCTTGTACATTCGATCGAAACTCCTTTACTTTCGATATGAAGGGGAAAGCAGTCATTTACACACAAGATAAGTTTGTTCAAAACTATGCAAAAACAGCGCATGGCCTCATCCGAGGAAGCGAGCGATACCAAGTCGTCGGTGTAATCGATCAAGCGCATGCAGGTCAGGATGCAGGGACATTACTAGACGGGGAGGCGCGTAGCATCCCTATTTTTGCAGATTTACAAGCGTTTTTAGAATCAGAGCCAGAGGCGAAGTACTTCATCATTGGCATAGCCAACACAGGCGGGATACTTGATCGCGCATGGTTCCCGATGATCAAAGCAGCTATCTATGCAGGGATGGACATCGTCTGTGGGATGCATGAGGCCATGGCAGAAATCCCCGAGATTGCGGACTTAGCGCGTGCGCAGGGAGTCAAATTAATAGATGTCCGTCGCCCCAAGCGCAGAGAAGATCTCCACTTCTGGACAGGGGAGATCCGTGAAGTGACTTGTCCGATTGTTCCCGTTCTTGGAACCGACTGCGCTGTAGGCAAACGAACCACAGCCAAAATGCTGGTAGAGGCGTTTCGCGCCCGTGGCAAAAAAGCGGAGATGATATACACAGGGCAGACAGGATGGATGCAGGGGTGGGATTACGGCTTTATTTTCGATTCTACGCTCAATGATTTTGTCTCGGGCGAATTGGAGCATGCCATTGTCACATGCTTTCGAGAGGAGAAGCCAGACATCATCTTTGTGGAGGGGCAAGCGGCCCTTCGCAATCCTTCAGGACCCTGCGGCTCAGAGTTTCTCGTCTCAGGTGGAGCTACAGGCGTCATATTGGTTCATCCTCCTGCCCGAACGTTCCATAAGGGTTGGGATAAGATGAACAAGCAGATCGCGTCGGTCGCGAGCGAAATCACTTTGATTGAAGCCTATGGTGTACCTGTACTCGGGATGGCACTCAATACGATGGGAATGGAAAGGGAGGAGGCAAAACGGATTCAAGCATCTTATCGCGTACAGTTTGGGCTACCCGTAGTGCTACCTGTAGAGGAAGGAGTGGAGGACTTATTGGAGATTTGGATGGTCTAAGAAATAATGCCTGCTTGCAACGCCCATTGGATCAAGCTGCTTCGAATGAGGGCAAAAAGGATGGTCCAGAGAATGACACTCAGTCCTGTAAAAAGAATGATGCGTGCAGGTCTTTCTTTGAAGGAAACAGCGATGGCTACACTGGCAATAGGGGAGAGGAAGGGCGCTAGTAAAGCGACACCTGGAAGACCTACCCGATTCCAGATCTGCTGGTAGCGATTGTTTTTGTCTGGTGCTTTAGGTTTACGCTTGCGCCAACGCATGATCCAGCGCCTGGCTGTATCACCAAAATAAGTGAAGAAAAATACACTGGCGACTGCGCCACCCCCTACGGTAAGGAAAAATTCCCAGATGCTGAGCGTAGGTTCTGCTAGAGCTGTGATGGCAGCAATAGAGAATTTAACAAAGGAGGTAAAAAAGAGTACCAAGTACCATCCCCACTTTGAAGTCGGTTCATCGGCTACCTGAAGTACATCTATGAGTGTTTCTACACTCCACCCATCCAGTATTGTCAGCATCATGGGCGCAAACCTAGGAATAATTTAATTGTATTTCTCACATTGGAGCATGAACTCACCCATTGTTTGATTCAATTTGAGGCGAGCCTTATCCTTCTAATTAACCTACGCGATACGCAGCTATGAGTTGGGGGACGTGTCAGGTTCCCCTTATATTTTACTTCGGACCAAAAGCCAAGTCTCCTGCATCTCCCAATCCTGGCACAATATATGATTTCGCTGTCATTTCGTCATCTACAGCTGCTACATAAATCTGTGCGTGAGGGATGTGTCGCGAGACGTAAGCCAGTCCATCTTCACTGGCAATCACACCCGCAATGTATAACTTCTCAGGTCGTCCAAATTCTTCTACCATTTGTTGATAGCAAAGGACCATACTTTTTCCACTGGCAATCATAGGATCGATCAAAATAACAGATCTGCCCAAAATGGAGGGAATCGCTTGATATTCTACTTTGACGATGAATTCATTGCCCTTGGTGGTATGGCGATAAGCCGCGACAAATCCATTGTCTGCCCTGTCAAATACATGCAAAAAACCCTCATGTAGGGGAATACCTGCTCTCAAAATCGAAACCAAAACAGGTGGATCCTCGATCACATTGAGCTCCAGTTCACCGAGAGGTGTCCGCACATTGCGAGGCTCATAATCCAAATCCTTGCTGATTTCATAAGCCAATATCTCACCCACACGTCTTAAGTTGAATCTAAAGCGCATGCGATCTTGCTGAATGGCCTGATCTCTTAGCTCCCACATGACATTGTTCAAGTAGGAATTTCGGTTACCTATGTTTTTAACTCTCGGATCCATGAAACGATGGCAGGTAATTGATTGCGATATAACTGAGTGTAAGCTACAGGATATACGCCGAAATCTCTAAAAAATTGGGCAATTCCTTTGATCATAGAGCCCTCAAAATCCAGCGTATGGAATCCTTTTTCCTTCATCTGCAACACATACTTCCAAATTAACCAAGGCATAGCACCTACCTTGGCATAGTCAGGATCATAAACGCCTAGCAGATAGAGAAGCTGGCCTTGATACTTACCAAATAAGGCCGCACTCAGCACTTGATCCCCTTCTTTAACTATAACGAGATCCCCTTGCCCTGTGGTATATAAGTGATGGGCGAGGGGTTGAATGCATTTCCAAGCGAGCGTATTACCTGCCAAGACATCATGGCCTGCCCGCTCGTTTTTTTTGAGCAAAGCAAACAGTGCGTCTGGCGTCTCTTCCAAACACATCGTATAATTCGCCTCTTCTGCCTTCCGAACCTTGCGTCTCAGCGTACGACTCAATCGTTCCATGAGCACCTTTTCCTCGGGACGTATATCCCACCAAAAGGTATAGCGCTTTTTTAGCTCATATCCTGCCCAATGAAAAGGGAGTAGGTAAGTTGCCGCAGGGCTTGCATTCAGGATGATCAGGTGGTGGGCTTGCCACGCGTCTGCTAGTAAGCCCAACCAGCGATCCAGGAAGCTCAACTGTTGACGCTCTGACATATCAGAAAGGTCTTTGTATATAGGACCTCCAAACTGCGTCAAGGGAAGTTGAGGTAAAAAATCATAGCCCCATTTTTGATTGATGACAAAAGGCATGACAAGGCCCCATGCACCTTTTTCTTCGATGATATACGCTTGCCAGTCCTCTCGAAGTATACTCAGATACCCATGTGTTGCATATAAAGAACCCTGTGGGGAAGCCTTGATGAAAGCATCCCAGCGCTGAGGATCTATTTCCTCTCGTCTCAATAGCTGGATATCAGCACGTGGCATAAGGATGTCGGCCGCTTCTAGATAAGGCCATGGCTATACGTTAGGAGTGATTGACTATTTTATTTTTTACCTCGCCAAAACCTACACGTACCCCGTCTTTCTGGGCCCAGCCCCGCATGTAGACCGTGTCCCCGTCTTGAATAAACTTACGATTTGTACCATCGGGCATTTCTACAGGCTTGGAACCTCTCCAGGTGATCTCTAACATCGAGCCATAACTACCTTCTTCAGGTCCCGAGATCGTTCCCGAAGCCATCATGTCTCCGACCTCTATTTTGCAGCCATTGACAGTATGATGGGCGAGCTGCTGGACAATATTCCAGTATAAGTGCTTATGATTGGACTGGCAAATGACTTTCTCTTGGCCTTGCTCAGTTTCCAGCATGACTTCTAGTTGGATGTCAAAGCCCTTTTTACCTGAGTACTTCAAGTAGTCCAAAACAGGTGGATTTTGTGGAGGTCCTGCCACTCTGAAGGGAGCGAGCGCATCTAACGTCACGATCCAAGGCGAAACCGTAGAGGCAAAACTCTTGCCGAGGAAGGGACCAAGAGGTACATACTCCCACTTTTGGATGTCTCTCGCAGACCAATCATTGAAGAGGATCATACCAAAGATGTAGTCTTCTGCTTCTGCGGTGGATATTTGCTGGCCCATTTCATTTCCCTTCCCGATGATGAAGCCCATTTCCAGCTCGAAATCCAACAGTTTGCTCTGCCCATAGACAGGACCTGCATCATCCGCCTTCAGCTGCCCAAACGGTCTGTGTACATCAGTACCCGAAATATAGATCGTAGAAGCACGTCCATGATATCCCACGGGCAAGTGCTTCCAGTTGGGCATGAGGGCATTCTCGGGGCCGCGAAACATTGTGCCTACATTAAAAGCATGGTATTCAGAGGAATAAAAGTCTGTATAGTCTCGTACGAATACAGGCATCAGCATCTCCGCCTCATACATTGGGGTCAATACATGTTGCTGATGCTCGGAGTTGTCTTTTAGCGGATAGGGAGAGTTGACTTTGAATATATCAGAAATACGTTGGCGCACGGCGCGTGTTCGCTCCTTTCCCATCGCAATGAATGTATTCAAATACGGCTGCTTGAATACATCAGGAGGCATCACGATGCCATTGAAATATCCCAAATCGTGGAGCATCCCTAGGTTCACGACGTAGGTTCCCATGGCTGTACAGCCTCTCGGACCGTGTGCACCCGTCTGGAAAATACCGAAGGGAATATTTTGAATGGAAAAATCTGAGTTGGCAGGGATTTCTAGCCAGGATTTTAGTGCGGGATTATTAGGTGCGAGCATATTGTATGGAGTTGCAGAGTCATTTTTTGTATTTCCAAGGACTTAGTACGTCTTTACTCAGCCAAAAGTACTTGCCAAGCTTGTTCCAATGCACCTGCTGCGATGAGGGATTGGGCATGCAGGTGGAGTCGGTGGTCTTGATCTTGTACGTTGCCTGCGAGCGCATTCATGACTTCAGGATCTGTTTGGATGGCTTCATTTGCTTGAGGGATCTCCTCTACAGATGCCAACTGTGCCAGATCATTTCCCGTCAAGATTTTGGACTCGCGGATGTGTGGAGGCAGTTGGTCCACGCCGATGCCAATCTTGTAGGGAGGACGGAAGACGGGCCAGACATTTTCTCCTTTTGCACGTGTATAAAAAGCACGGCCATTGCGTCCCATGATGTCGGTACGCTGGGGATCTATTTTCCCCTCCTCATCATAGATATGCTCTGAGAGATGCATATACACAATGTCACAGATGATCATGTATCCCGCACCTCCCTGGTCCCCCAAGGGATAAATGTCTCGAACCTTACACTCAAACTGAGCAGGTGATTCTTTGACACGTGGAGGCCCGACGACAGTCGAGGGAAGGGGCGTCAGACCTGCCTTGGCAAACTCATCTACTTCAGATGGGTAGTTGAGACTGGCCAAAGTCATCGGATGTAGGATGTCATAGGAGACGATGTTGACCACCGCCTCTCGATTGGCGACGATATTATTGTAGGTGTCCTTAAATGAACCATCGGAAGGACGCTGTACGACAGAAAATGCCAGTACAGGAGGAGTAGATCCAAATACGTTGAAGAAGCTATAAGGGGCCAGATTGGGCACACCGTCTGCAGAGATGCTACTTACAAAGGCAATCGGACGGGGAGAAACCATTCCCACAAGTGTCTGATGACGATCTTTGTGAGAAAGAGTTGCAGGATCGAAACTGCGCATAGGATAGGAAAAAATTGAATCAGTGATGGACGAAGGTAGGGATTTTTGGGAGACAAATGCCATTTTAAGTAGGTAGACAAATGTGGATCGCGAATAATTTTGTCAAGATCATAGGGGGCTGCCAGATGGGACATGAGCTTGAGGATTCGTTTATTGCCCAAAATGCTCCTTTGCTTGTTCTACATAATGAATCGCTCCCCCCTGAATCATTTGAATGTGATAGTCTTCGAGCCTTTTGATAGGCTTGGCAGGGACCCCCGCATATAGCCATCCTGATTCGAGTTGCTTTCCTTCAGGAACTAAGGCCCCTGCTCCTACGATGGTATGCTTGGGAACGATTACTCTGTCTAATACAATCGCTCCCATTCCAATCAAGCATTCATCCTCTACGGTGCAGCCATGCAAAATGGCACGATGTCCTACTACCACATCATTTCCCACGAGGCAAGGTGTCAGCCCTGTCGTACAGTGCAAAATGGCCGCATCCTGAATGTTACTCCTTTCACCGATTTGAATCAATCCCACGTCTCCTCTCAAAACCGCTTGGTACCAAATACTACTTTGGCTACCAATGATGACCTCTCCAATCACCGTAGCATTTTCTGCGATATGGGCATCTGCTGCCACGAGAGGATGGTGGTGTTGATAAGATCTAAGCATAAGGTGAAGTGTTGGGTAGTGATTAGTCAGAATAAAGTGGACCTTTCTATGATCCAGTAAACAAAGGTAGGGAATATCCCTGCATCCTGATTGTAAGAGAGGAGTCCTTGAGGTAAGAAAAATCATTTTTGGATTGTAACCATGATGCCTCGGCTACATCTAGAAGGTATTGTATTCAATAAATGAGAATATGTAGGAGGAAAAAACCAATAGTTCTTAAATGGGTTACCCTTCTACAACGAAAATTTTTTACAGCAATCGAAACAGTCATCAAAATGAAGAATTGGAAGCTAGTCCTTGGTATTATGTTTGTCGCTACGCTCTTGATCAGCTGTGATCGTGAGGACCCTGTCATTGTGTGGTCGGGTGCTACCATTACTTTTGAGAAAGCTGCATTTGCCGATCCTACCCTAGAGGAAAATCAGGATCGTATCACGGAAAATGTATGGATCACACGTGGTGCCTTAAACTCTATTTACAATGCAGTCTCTCAAAGTTCTGGATCTACAAATCCCGCAGGTACAGAGTGGGCGTTTGGCAAAGCAGCTGATTATGCCTCTCTTACTTTTGATACTTTCCAGGCCACACACGAGAAAAACGCGCCAAGTGTCGTGGGAAGAGACATGGTACTACATTTGATCGAAGATGATATTTACATTGATGTTAGATTCACTTCATGGGCACGCAAGAATAACAATGGAGGGGGAGCTTTCTCTTATGAGCGCTCCACGGCAAACTAAAAATTTCCTATATTCTGATAAGTTCTTGCCTCATCATGTCCATGGTGGGGCATTCTTGCATGTAAGCTGTAGAAGAAAACCTCAACAGTAAAAAGAAGACGATACTGATAATGAGGATACTACATTTCATTTTGTATATGTCATAGTAATAAAGCTCAAACGCTGCCATGATTTATCTCATATCGTAGATTATATATGAATTCTTTTATATATTTGAATGTGTTGAGCTATAGGCTGATCAGAAGAGAGGGTCATAAAGAAATGTAGGATAAAGAAAGCATCCGCATTCATCGACGAGAAAATACATGCAGAATAAGATTGCACCACATACATGGGAGAAGCTGTACCAATTGGCAGGGAATTTTTTTGAAATGGCCCCGTGGACGTGGATGTTGGAGATGGACCTTTTTGGGGTAGCTCCCAATGAAGATGAAAATGACGTGGGATATTGCTGCATTTTGGGGCCTCAACGTGGAGGTGGAGGACTTGCCATCTATAAGGGTTTGAAAGGACTGGTGAGCTATGAGACGATGCTCGAATCAGACGTAGATGTACCAGGATTTGGTGTGGTATTTCAGCAGCATTGTTTGCTGTTGGCTTTTCTTCCCAAAGATAGTCTTAGTTTGGAAGAGCGCACATTGGTGGAGACTTATTGCCCCACGCTTCCACCCAAACATGCATGGCCTGTCCTCAGAGATTATACCCCTGGATGGCTACCTTGGCCCATACAGACAGAAGAGCAGGCTAACTGGATGCAGGTGGGAATCGAGCAAGCGATGGAAGTCGCCTCAAGGTTTAAGCAGGATGAAGACTTGCTCGACCATGTAGCAGACAATCAATCCTTACTCTTGGTCAGGACAAATACCACACCTGATAGCTGGATAGATACTTGGCGTCCTTTGGATGAGGGAGAGTATGTAGATAGAGGCATCCATGTCAATCGTCTATTCCTATTGAGTAACCTCTCAGACATCCCTCGCCAAGAAGATGTATGGCTGACGGGCTGGGTATACTTTCCTAAACCTGTATATGAAGCGTATGATAGGCCTTTTTTTCCATTGATGTTGGTCATGATTGATACCGAAACAAGGCAACTGTTGGGCTATGAGCTATTTCGCCCAGGCGAGGAAGAGCGAATGATTCAGCAGGCATTTGTGCGGATCGTACGTGAAAAGGGCTATCTCCCAGGCAGACTACTCGTAGAGGATGGGGCATTCCTACTGCCTTGGCGGGAAATCGGAAAAGCCATCAATCTAAGGGTGGAAATGGACAGACAGAGTGAGTTGATTCGTGAGGTAAAAGACCGTCTATTTGGCTCGCTTTCGGTTTGATGAAATTCAAGAGGTCTTATCGTAATCAATGTATTGAATACCGACCGTTTTTCCTTCTTCTAAAGCATTGGCGATGGGAGGATAGACGCGTTTGTATGCCTTGGTAGAGTTCGTAATTCTTCCCTCTTGGTCAATGTTCTGAACAGCAGAGTCTGCTACAAGTAGGCAACCTTCGGTATCATCGTCGTCATTTCCGATATGGATGAGGATGAACTTAAAGTTCTCGACATTGGTGACGTGCAGCATCCCTTTGTGGATCGACTTGATTCCTGCTTTTTTGCTGTATCGGGAATGAAATCCTCCTTCTTTTCGGAGTTTGATCTCGTAGGTTCCAGCAGGAATGCGCGTTTTTCCATGTTCTTTTGCCTCTCTAAATTCATCTTCTAGAGTGTACGCCAGAAATTTTCGTCCATCTGTCACATCTAGTAGCATCCCTAGCGTCGACTGGGTCCCCGAGCTATATCGTATCACTTGAAGCTGCATGTCATATTGCTTGAGCTCGTCTGTATCTGGAAAGCTCCTTTCTTCTACAAAGGCTTTTTCATCTGCCAATGCCAGGACCTGTGCCTGAGATACCTGAAGCTCCGCTTCTTTTCTTTGTTTTTCTTCTTCTGCGTATTGTGCCCTTAAGGCCTCTTGCTCGGCTTTGATTTCCAATTGTTTTTTCTCGACATCGGCTTGAGCCTGTGTGTATTCCAGTTTCTTCTCCAAGGCAGAAGTCGCTTTGTCTCGCAAGTCAATACGCAACTGGAAGACCTCGTTGATGACGCCGAAGATGGATCGGATCACGCGAAGGGGACTTGTGAGAATCGCTTCTGCCTGACTCCCTTTCTCAAGATTGATGGCTGTAGGGAAGCCCAAATCATCGAACTGGATGTCCAGTTTATTGTCTGTACCAGAGATGGCAGGCACCTCGATGAAGTGCGTGCGTTCGGGATGCGGAAGGTGAATGATTTTTTGTGTCGTTACATTATTCACAGAAGTGGTGATTGGAAAGGCCACCACTTGTCGGCAGAAGATTCCTGGCTTTTTTTCTCCCTCTGCTCCCTTCGATTGCCCCAAAGCCTGAAAATGTGTTTTTCCTTCAAATGAAATCTTTGTTCCTGGCGCGAGGCTTTCCAGTGCTTTATTTAATTCTTCTAGAGTCTCGGTGTCAAACGGATCAATCAAGGTCTCTAGCAGGGATCTTTCTGTTCCAAATCCGAAGTTTTTTTGTGGTGCGGGTCCAATCGATCTGGCTGTTTGATCTGGAAAGGAAGGCATAGCGCCACCTCCTGTGAAATCTCCCAAACCTTCTTCATTTTTGGGATACTCTTTATGTGTCGAGATAGACTTGAGGTATCCTTGGGGTTGAAACTGGACACTAAGGGTGTCCTGGGAAGTATAGTTAGATTCGTACTGTAGAAAATACAGTTGGGCAGGATCTGGTAGGGTCTTTTCAGTGAGTCTCAGGGAAACTTTTGATTCACCTTGTATCGTTTGCTCTACAAGTTGTACGTGTAGCCATCCTTTGGGAAGGTGATAATAGTGGAGATTTCCTGCCTCAGGAGATTGGGTGGAGTATATCAGGTGCTTAGCCATAATGGATGGAAAGGATAAGAAGCTTACATGTAATGAAAATTCCTGTGGTGAGTCAGAAAATTCACACATTAAGCCAATTTAGAAAAATCGAAATAAATTCCTGCTGTTTATGGATAGAAAATACATGGGCGAGTGGGGCCAAAGTCAAGATGTGTTTATCCTGCGGGCAATAAACTGCTGTTAATCTGCCTAACGACCCGCCAAGATCTTCTCGATTTTACTGGCCGCCTTAAGTCCGTGGCCTGTAGTCACACTTATGGTTGTTTCTCCTGTTTGTGCATGTACACGGAGGTACTGCCGTAGACCTGCTATGACAGCAGCAGAGGTGGGTTCAATAAAATATCCCCGTCCTGTCATCATTCGTAGCGTATCGGCGATTTCCTCTTCTGTGACTTTCAAAAAAGTTCCCCTAGTTTCTCGTACGGCTGCGATCATGTGATCGGCCCGAAGTGGAGCTGCAATGGCAATCCCTTCTGCCATGGTCGATTGAGTGGAGGGGGGAGCTTCTCGATGAAAAGCTTGATACAAAGGGGCACAGTTGGCGGATTGTATACCGATGAGTTTGGGGATGTGTGTGATGATACCGGCTTGCTGAAGCTCTCGAAATCCTATTTCACATCCTAGTAGGAGGGTGCCATTTCCTGCAGGAAGTACGACGGTATCAGGTGCTTGCCAGCCGAGTTGCTCACAGATTTCATAGGCAAAGGTCTTGGTCCCCTCATAGAAGAAGGGATGCCACACATGCGAAGCATAGAAGGTGTCGCTTGCAGCATCTCGTGCGGCTGAGGCCGTGTCTTCTCGCGAGCCAGGTACGAGGTGTAGCTTGGCGCCGTAGGCACGGATCTGCGCAAGCTTGGCTGGCGAGGTGCTCGCAGGAACAAAGATATCACAGCTGATTCCAGCCAATGCACCATAATGTGCTATGGCACAACCTGCATTGCCAGAGGAGTCCTGTACCACACGCGTGACGCCGATGGCCTTCGCCAATGTCATCAATGCCGTGCCCCCTCGGTCTTTGTAAGACCCACTGGGAAATAAATGATCCAATTTCAGCCCAACTTTTTTCCCTTCAATCTTTTCCTCGATCAGCGGTGTCCATCCCTCTCCCTGCGTGATGAGTGGTGTCTCATCAGGAAGGGGAATCGCTGCCCGATAGCGCCACATGCCAGGTAGCTCGGGCTTGACGTCTTCCTTGCGAAAAGTAAGTGCGTGTCGAATATCTAGCAGCGACATGTCTTCGCCATGCCATCGCGCGCTGAGCAGCGGATAGGCTTTCCCACTTGTGGAGCAGATCAATGATGCCATCTACGTCTCATCTTAGGCTTTTGCTTTGGAAGGCACTTCCATGACTGTCCCGCAGTTGCTGCATGTACGGAGAGACTCGTCCGCATAAAATTTTTCCATGACGGTTTTGAGCTGGGTTTCGATATTCTCTAGTGGGAAGTACTCTTCATAGAGTTTGTGGTTGCAGTTGCCACAAAACCACATCATGCCATCGGTATGCGATGCGTTGCGCTTGCGTTCGATGACAAGACCAATGCTACCTGCGGTACGTTGAGGAGAGTGAGGAACCTTGGGAGGGAGTAGGAAAATTTCCCCTTCTTGGATATGAACATCTTTGGGCTGCCCATTCTCCTGTATTTTGAGGGTCATGTCTCCTTCCAGCATATAGAAAAACTCCTCCGTTTCATTGTAGTGATAGTCTTTTCTTGCATTGGGACCTCCTACGACCATGATGATGAAGTCGTCTGTATCTTGGTAAACGACCTTATTTCCTACGGGTGGTTTGAGTAGGTGGCGATTTTCATCAATCCAATGCTGAAAATTGAGTACCGAAAATTTAGGCATAGTCCTTTGTGGTTTGAGATGTTCAAAAGGAAAGATAGGGAATTCTGTAGAAATCCTGAAGTTCGCCCTTTGAGATTCGTATCAAAAAAGAAAGGAAGGATGCGGCTTAGGCTCCTTCCTTCTTGTCTTTTAGTTGGGAATGAATTTATTCTTCTGATCCCTCTTCTCCTGTTTCAATGGCGAGTTCTGCTGCCATTTCCTGCTGACGCTGAGCGTAGAGATCCTTTGAGATCTTGCCAAGTTTTGTCAGTCCTTTCTCAAAGTCAGGACCTAGCATACCGTCAAGAAATAAGTTGAACGCACGTCCTAAGGGGTCCATGCCTGCTACGGAAGTCATACTCCACGTCACGACGGTTTGGCCCTCTTTCTCTTCGAGATTCCAGCCACCGAAGCTACCGCCTCGTCCATCAAACTCAAGTGCAGTCTTGATGTACGTATTGGGTGTAGATTCTAGGATGGTCAGCTTCCCCGATCCTACCTCTTCTCCCTTCCAGGTATAAGATGCATCCTTTCCGACCCCTCCATTTTGATATTCCACTTTCATTTCAGGGTCCATTTCCTTCCAGGGAGACCAGTCGTTCCAGTTGTGAAGGTCATTTACTTGAGCAAAGACAATGTCCGCAGGGGCTTCTACTACTGCTGTGCGAGACATAGTCGTTTCGCTGTCTGTGAAGAGGAGTAAGCCTCCTGCGATCACGACCACGATTCCGACGATCCAAAGCAAAACCTTGAGTAGTTTCATAATAAGGAAAGTTAAGGGTGATTAGGTCTTGTATAAAAAAGTTAGCTATATATTTCGGTTTGTGATGTCAAATTTAGTAAATTAATTAGTAATTTAATAAAAAGATCATATTTTTAGTAATTCTTCGATCAGATGAAATATTCTACATATAACGTATGAGACAGCAAAACATGTATGATGTCTCTTATTTCTCACATTTTTCTCTTTGCCGTGTTATAGAATAAAAGCAAAAAAGCCACTCTATGGCACTGATTACATTTACAGATCGAGGCATTTATTGTCCACAAGCCGATGTCTACATTGATCCTTGGCGCAAGGTAGATCGTGCGCTGATTACCCATGCACATGCCGATCATTCACGTTGGGGGATGAAGCATTATCTGGCGCAGCACGATTCGATTCCCATCATGCGCCTGAGGTTGGGACAAGATATATCTGCCCAGGGCGTCGACTATGGAGAGAAGTTGTATATAAATGGAGTGGAAATATCTTTTCATCCTGCAGGGCACATCACGGGATCGGCACAGATTCGTGTGGCTTATCAAGGAGAGATCTGGGTCATTTCAGGGGATTATAAGACAGAAGACGATGGGCTATGTACCGCATTTGAACCTGTCAAATGTCAGCATTTCATCACCGAATCCACTTTTGGATTGCCTGTCTATCGCTGGAAGCCGCAAGAAGAGATATTTGCCGATATCAATGCTTGGTGGTCACAAAATGCAGCAGAAGGCAAGGCGACCTTATTGACAGGCTATTCCCTCGGGAAGGCGCAGCGCTTGATTCAAGGGTTGAATGAAGAGATTGGACCTATCTACACCCACGGAGCAGTCGAAAATACCAACGAAGTCCTTCGTGCGCATGGAATCGAGATTAAGCATACCCGACGTGTGGTATTGCAAGGACCTGAAAAGCAGAAGAAAGCAGATTTTAAGGGGGCCATGATCGTCGCTCCACCGAGTGCCGCAGGTTCTACTTGGGCCAGAAGATTTGGGCCTACCTCCCTAGGGATGGCCTCAGGTTGGATGAGTCTACGCGGAGCAAGAAGAAGACGGGCAGCAGACCGCGGATTTATCCTGTCAGACCACGCCGACTGGGAAGGACTCAATATGGCAATCAAGGAAACAAGTGCAGAACATATCTATGTCACCCACGGCTACAGCAACCTCTTTGCTAAGTGGTTAAATACCCAAGGATACGATGCGCAGGTGATAGAAACCTTGTTTGAAGGAGAAGTCAATGAGGAAAATGAAGGAGAAACGAAAGAAGCCGCATCCCCAAACGCCTGAAGTACAAATCGTCCGTTATCTGACGAACCAATTGGAGGTAGGAGAGTATGATGAGCATCCAGTAAAAACGACCCCATATGCCTCAACAACCTCCTAAATATAAAACAGCACTCATCATCTGGATGGCGATTTATCCGCTCATCACAGGCATCCTCTGGGCCTTTGGACCTTATCTGGTGCAGATACCCTTGATGCTACGAACCTTGATCTTGACGGGGGTGCTTGTACCTATTATGGTCTACATAGCAATCCCAACCTTACAGAAAGTTTTCAAAAGCTGGTTAAGATCTTGAGATTGATCTAAGATCCTGTTTGAAACTTCAAATCTGCGAAAAGTTTGTGCTTTCAGCGCCTGAACTTCATCTATTTTGTGAGAATCTAAAATCTCTGCTTTCTGGCTAGCTTTTCATTATTCCAAATAGGGTCTGAGCAGCTTTTTATGTGAAAACATATGATAAATAATTAATATTTTACCAGAAAATGTGTATATTTACAGCGATAGCAATTGCCCATGGTGGCATGGCTTCATGCCGGGGGGTATGGAGCCTTTTTTGTACACAGAGAAATAGGACAATATTGAAATTATCCATTTAGCTTTATGTCCAGTCCCAAAGTAAAATGACCCAATCCTCCCCTCCAGACTCATATTCTTTTACGGCTTGAAAGCCGACTTTTTCGTGTGCGCGCATAGATCTGGGATTTCTTTTGGCCACTTCTGTGACGAGATAAGGGAAATGAGGCGACATCTCTTGCCGCATATGTTGGTAGAGCCCCGTAAATAGCCCTTTTCCTCGAAATCCTTTGGCAATGCACACTTGTCCCATGACAAAGTAAGGGGTATCTGCTAGCAATTGACCCTTATACTCAATCGCGTGAATCTCTCGAAACATGGGTTGAAGCACGGGAATCTCCTGATCCAGCGTGCGCAACATGACGAGGGCGTAACCTATGACAGTTCCTCTTTCCTTTGCTATGATGTGTGGATAAGGCTCATTCATGCGTCTGAGCAAGGGAAGTGTATGGGAGACAGTGACAAAACCCTCCTGTTGAAGCTCAGTCTCAGAAATCGCTTGGGGGAGATTCAGTTGTTGGAGATGGAGAATTTGAAGGAGGTCTTCTTCGTTTTGGACGGTAGTATAAGTAACCATAGATTTCGTTTAGTACGAACACAAAGAAAAAAAGAACGCTATCACTCACTAGATTATGTCTGGTACATTTATGTAGTTTCAGTTCCCAATTGAAGGGGGCTAGTGTTGTCCATAGCAGGTATGAGATGTGTCTCCACTTTACGATCTTTTTTGGAAGGGGGAAATAATAACTTACTAGTGATTATCACGAATGAATGCAGATAGGACTTGTTTTCTATGTAGTCGGTCCTGAAAAAAGATGTTTAAATATGCTGATTGAGAATCTTCTGTACAGATAGGCTCCTTACGAATATCTT
>JBCBFT010000058.1:0-40979 GCA_038527485.1 Bacteroidota bacterium | reverse complement strand
TGCCCGTCTCTGAATACCTCCGAGCCATAGGGATTGAGCACAATATTAATGTCTACATCAAGGACACGCCCAACTTGCTCATCACAACGAACCTAAACAAAGAGATCGTAAAGAATATCTTTCTTTTTATCTGTAAAGAATTTCAATATGAGATCCAGGCCACGGGAACCATTTTGGAATTTAGACCTTACCTAGAAAAGGAGCAGGAAGTAGTCATACTGGCCAAACCCCTGAATATAGAATTCCAGAATAATTTACTTTCGGTAGACCTTAAAAATGATTCCCTCTCCAAAGTCATTCGCAGTATCTCAAAGCTGACAGGTAAAAAAATTCTGATCCAGTCAGATTTCGAAAAACAAATCACAGCCTTCCTGCCCCCCACCAATCTGGATACAGCGCTAGAAGCCTTGTTTGCAGTGAATAACCTACGGATGATCAATCAGAAGAAAGGATACATCCTTTTGGAACCCTTTACCACCCTTTCAGGAGAAAATACTCCCCAGGCTGGAGCCCTCGCAGGCACGAACCGCTTCGAAGTGGAGACATTTTCTGATGGTCAAGATCCTTATCTAACTATCGAAGCGGAGCAAGCGGATCTCAAATTACTTTTGACGGAGATATTCGATCGAGTAGGCGTAGGATATCTTTTCTATGATGACCTCAAAGGCATTGTTTCTGCAAAAGCTGATTTCATTGCACTTAACGACCTGGTAAAGTTTATTTTAAAAGGGACAGGCTACACCTTTAAAGAGGATCAAACGCTTTATCTCGTGGGCGAAAATACCCGAGACTGGTTGATGTCTACAGAGATTGTCAAACTCAAATTCAGGCCCAGCTTTCAAGCAATCGAACTCATTCCAGGAGTAGAACTGACTGGGGGAAGTGCAGCACAATCTCAAAGAAATAATATCAATCGACCCAATAACAACCGTAATCCCATCAATAATAACTTTAACCCCGGAAATACAGGGTTTAATAACCAATTCAATGGAATCGGTAACAATGGGGGACAGGGAATCGGAGGGGGAGGTTTCTCTTCCCTCGGAGGAAACAACGCATTTCAGGCATCTGCCAGCCTTCCTCCTGAGATTCGCAGAGCAAAGGTAGGGCAGGTACAAATTGTAGAATATCCCGAGTTAAACCGGGTCATTCTTCAAGGACCATCAGAAGAAATTGCGGTTTTGAAAGACTTTTTACTCGAAATCGACCGGCCCGTACCTATGGTGAGAATCGAGATGGTAGTAGTCGAGGTCAGCAAGGATCGACTCCTCAATACAGGGATTCGTGCAGGGAGGCGAGCGCAGGCAGATTCTACAGGTGGCCTCAAAGATCTCCTCCCAGGTGTACAATATGGATTAGATGGGAGCGAAATAAATCGCATTCTAGGATCAATACCCGCATTGAGTCAGTTGGGATTACTCAAAAAGGACTTTTACCTCCAACTTAGAGCACAAGAATCGCAAGGGAACCTCAAAGTAAGGATGGAACCTGTCCTCTCCATGCTAAATGGGCGAGAAGCAAGCCTGACCATTGGCCAAACACAATATTTCCTATTGGAGACCACTACCTCGACCAGCGGAGCAGTCAATAATTTTCAACAGTTTACCCAGCGCTTTGACCGAATAGATGCGAACATTACTCTGACACTCAAGCCCTATATCTCAGATAATGGTATAGTCACATTGGATGTATTGCCCGACTTCACCACTCCAGTGGGTAGTTTCAGCGCCGATGTGCCCCCGACCATTGCCACGCGCCGATTCGTATCAACCATCCGCGTCAAGGAAGGAGAAACCGTTGTGTTAGGGGGGCTCAACGAAGAAGCCATTACAGAAAATCGAGAGGGAATACCCTGGATCAGTCGCGTCCCCGTCCTCAAGTGGTTTACAGGCAACGTCCAAAGAACCAATCTGCAGTCTTCTTTGCTGATTTACATCACGCCAACGATCTATTATAACTAAGGAATATGAATCTCTTGGATCGCATCGGCTATAGAGGAGGAAATTATGTGATTGGCTTACAAGTCGATTTACAGGTAAAAACGTATACCACCATAGAGCTAAAGCAGGAAAATGGGCGCATTACAAGGAAAAGAGAACATTTATTCCATGAGGAAGAGAAACTGTGGGAATACCTGGACCATCGTCCTGGAGTTCCCCTGGTACTAGTGATGCAAACCGAATCTGTTTCCCGATTATTCTCCCCTTCTCAGAGAGGCAGCATTCAAGATGTTTTGGGCGTAAAGGTTGACAAGGTCCATGACTTTGTCTCACAGAGGCTGCCTGGTGTAGACGGCAGTACATGGATGGCAGTAACAAGACGGGAGCCAATAGATGCTTTGCTCCAATGGCTAGAAAGTTATGCCCAACGTGTCGTATATGTTTCCTTTTTTCATGCTGTGCAGACCTATCTCGTGACAGGCTTGCCTACTTACCAAGAGACTACTTCTTATTTACTAGACGAGACCTACCATTGGAAAAATGGACTTTGTACCTCTGTATCACATTCGCCTGTGGAACTCACGTCGCAGGAGATGGCCTACCAACTCCATTGTAAGGAAGAGCGGTTGCTATTGTTTGGCTCTTTAGTCCATTTTATGCTTTCTCGCGGAGTGGATTTCGAAGGCCATGAAGTTATTGCAAACCAGCGAGATAAGGTTTTGAAGATGTTGCCACATATACAATTGGCGACACAGGTGATCATGGGATTGCTCATCATTTTACTATGCATGGGAGGTTTTCGTGCTTTTCAATCTTGGGAAATCGAGCGGCAAGCTTTGTTTTTGAGCCAAAACCGTTCTGTACTGGATCAACTAGCTCAAAATCACCAGTTGATTCAGCAACAAAGTGCTTTTTTACTTTCCTCTGGGCAAGGCTCCTTTCGTTCTTCTCAACTGGCCCGTCATTTGGACTTGCTTGGGCAATATGCCCCTTCAACTATGCGTTTCAGATTGTTGATATTCCAGCCTGATGAGGACCAAAGGAAAAAGTGGGCCAGAGATCTGGCTGAAACCATCGATTTTTTACTCGTAGGAGAGGCAGGATCTGCGAGAGATATTACCTCCCTATCTAGAACCCTTCAGTTGGAGGATCTGTACAAGAAAGTCCGTATCCATGAGAGCAATTTTGACTACCAGTTGGGGGCGCATACCTTCACCTTGATTATACAAGTTGCCGATGAATAAGTGGCTCAACATACAAACGATACGCATTTTACTGTTCAGTATCATGCTGCTTATCCTTGCGAATGTCTTTCGGTTGGGTAAGGAAATCTATCAGGGCAGACAAGTTCAGCAGATGCAAGATCCGAAACTTAGTCAGCTTGCACAGAAAGATTTGAGATTGGCCGAGCAGGAACAGGCACTATGGAGGCTGAAGCAAGAAGCTCAAAAACAAAGGAATCCTTATCTAGAAATCCAAAATGCGTTGGATTTAGGTCGGTACCTGGAATCAGTCGCGACTAAGCACAAACTAAAGGTGCTGACACTTCCTCAAGGAGAGGCATCAAATGTCAAGGGATATGAGGTGCTCGAAGGTACATTTCAAATAGAAGGAAGCTATCTGAACATCGTAAGGTTCGTTTTTCAGGTTGAACAAAAAGATAAAGCAGGGATCATTTTTCAAAGTCAATTGAAGTATCAAAAGTATAGGGTAGGAGGTAAGCAAAAAGAAGTACTTGTGGCAACCTTGCACATACGAACGGTGATCCAGGGAGCGCGATCCTCTTCTAGCTAAAGGAACACTTTCAGTCTCTTGCTTTGAGTTTAGTTAAATCCCTTTGGGGATCGGTTCTCGATCCTCGACATCTTTCGTCCATCTACTTAAGGAAAAAGGATATGCGCAGTACGATCATTTTGTTGGTTTTTTTGTGGCTAATGACATTCATAGGATGTATAGAATTTATCTCCGTAGACATCTCACAGGTAGAGGTGCCCATATTAGCTCCGAAAGACTCTCTCTACATTGCAGAAAACCAAATCACCTTTTGGTGGGAAGAAAATGTGGATGCTGAATCTTATGGCTTTCAATTGGCTTCGCCTGGATTCGATAACCCGCTGTCAGTTGTTGATACGAGTCTTGTGGGTAACCTTCATGAGCTTACCTTAGGAGAAGGACGATATGCCTGGCGAGTTCGAATCGAAAATGAAAGCTCTACTTCAGCTTTTATATCCAGGAAAATATTCATTGACCAAACACCTCCTACACAACCCATCCTCTTATTTCCCCTGAATGATCAACTACTATCACTTGCATCTGATGACCTTACACTCCAGTGGACAAGCCAAGATGTACCACTTGATGGAGTAGTATTCCCTGTTGTGGATTCCGTCTTTCTCTATCTAAATAGTACGACAAGGGACAACTTACTCCAAGTATGGGAATTACCTTCATTGGGCACAAGTTCCCTGCCCATTAAGATGTTGCTAGAAACCCTGCCCAATCTCAAGGATACTTCGAATTATGTATGGCAAATCCTTTCCAAAGATCAGGCAGGAAATCGTACCCAAATAACTGAAGGGAAATTCAGGCTGATTCTTTAACTCTTTAAGTGCACGTGTATCATTCAAAGGTTTGGTAGGATTCCTAATGAGCTATAGTCCCATAGTCAGAGCGTGTGCTACATAACCTGATTGTATTTGTCCCCTTACCTACCCAAAGAACCAATCCCCTACGACACCATGGATATTGAGTGGATAGACTCATCCAGCAAAATCATATGAATATCGGACTAAAGGATAGATGGAAATAATTTCATATGAAAAAAGCTACATTTAATTTGTGTCTTCTAGCAAAATTGCTATATTTTCAATACAACTAAACAAATGATCTATTTATTTAACATTACTAACTACTAACAAAACCCCAACTTCCCCCCAATTCTATCTAACAAGTTGTCTTGTGCTAGCCATAGGGTCTAGACATTGGGTAACTGATGATTAAACACTGATTAGCCTTTACATACAGGAAACTTTATACGCACAATCCTGCCAACACATAGGATTTTTCCGCTGTCCAGGTGGACAGCTCACACACTCAACTTAAACTAATTCATTTATGAAGTTCCACTACACAAAGTGGGTACTAGCTTTACTAATGCTAGTGCCATGCTATGCTATGGCCCAGTCTGATTACTATTGGGCAGACGGTGAAAAGCTCTTCTTGACAGAAGATCACTCGGCCATGATGATCCACTATCGTACCGATCAGTCAGATCTCATCCACAACCTCCAAAGCCTCAAGGCCCAAAGTGCCATTCAAGATGTACAAGTCTTTTCCAGCAAAGGAAGGATGCTCGTACGCATGAATCCACAGGCCAACAGGAATATCACATCCGAAAATACAGTCCTGCAAACACTAGGGATACAGCCTTCACAGATTCGAAGCGCCCACTTTGCATGGCAGTTGGATGATGGATTCCAGGTTTTCCACACCCACGAGATTGCACTTCAATTGAGTCCAGGCTATGATATTGATGCGATCCAATCCTTGATGGATCAGTTTGGTGCAGTCTATCTGCGTTCAGACTTCGGGACTCTTATCTTGGATGTAAACGACATCCATAATGTACTCCCATTGGCCAATGCGCTAGAAGAAAGTGGCAAGGTGCGCTACGCAACACCAGATATCTACGCCAAAATCTCACGCGACAATGATCCCCTATTCGGAGATCAGTTCCAAATGCACAATACAGGTCAAACCATTGATGGATTTACAGGTACAGCAGATGCCGACTGTAATGCACTAGAGGCTTGGGGTATCACCCTTGGTTCTTCTTCTATCCGTGTAGCAGTTATCGACGATGGGGTAGAAGCCCACGAAGACCTTGACACCCCCGTTGCAGGATACACCCCTGTAAATAATGGCAACGGAACACCCAATGCATCTGGTAATCACGGACAAGCTTGTGCGGGGATCATCGCGGCTAACCACAATGGCATCGGGGTACAAGGTGTTGCACCGAATGTGACGCTATTGGCTGTCAATATTTTCCAGGGCGGTGAGTCTACGCAAGATCTTGCAAATGCCATCTCTTGGTCTGCCAACAACGGAGCTGATGTCTTGTCCAACTCTTGGGGATACAATTCTTGTACATTCTCCGCATCCAACTTGACCAATGCCTTGAATGATGCCAATGCCAACGGTCGTGGGGGCCTAGGATGTGTGATTGCCATCTCTTCAGGAAATAGCTATGGTTCTTGTGTAAATTATCCTGCACGAGTAGCCAGTGTGATTGCTGTAGGTGCTTTTGGAAATGACGGCATCAAGTCTAGCTACAGTAACGCGGGTCCTACGCTGGACATCTCTGGTCCAAGTAATGACATCAGCCCTCAAGGATTCCTTTCTGGTGCTGGGGTACGTACCACTGACCGTATGGGAGGATCTGGATACTCAAGCGGAAACTATACCAATACATTTGGTGGAACCTCTGCTTCTTGTCCTGTTGTCTCTGGTGTAGCCGCTCTGGTTTTGTCTGTTAACAGCAACCTGACTTCTACCCAAGTAAAAGACATTCTGTACTCGACAGCTAAGGACTTTGGTTCAACTGGTTTTGACAACTCTTATGGATGGGGTGCAGTAGATGCAGAAGCAGCCGTAATCGCAGCAGGTGGCAGCGGAGGCGGAGGCAATCCTACTTGTGGTACGACCATTAGCAGCTATCCTTACAGCGAAAGCTTTGAAAGCGGCCTCGGTGCATGGTCACAAGGGAGCGGCGACGACTTTGATTGGACACGTAATTCAGGAGGGACGCCTTCTAACGGTACAGGTCCTAGTGCAGCTGCAGATGGAACTTGGTATGTATACGTAGAAGCAAGTAGCCCCAACTTCCCTACCAGAACGACCATCCTAGAAAGTCCTTGTTTTAACCTGACCTCTCTCTCAAGTCCTGAGTTCTCCTTCCAGTATCAGATGACGGGTAATGCGGTAGGAACGCTTCTCGTACAAGCAAGTACAGACGGAACCAACTTCTCTACGATTGGTACACTCAGTGGAGCTCAAGGTACTGCTTGGGGAACTGAAACGATCAACATGTCAGCTTATTCTGGTCAATCAGAGGTCCGTATCCGCTTCCAAGCTACAACAGGTACCTCATGGCAAGGAGATATTGCGGTAGATGATATCCAGATGGCTTCTGGTGGAACAGGTGGTGGTCCGACTTGTGGTACGACCATCAGTAGCTTCCCTTATAGCGAGAGCTTCGAATCAGGCATAGGTGCATGGTCACAAGTGAGTGGTGACGATCTGGACTGGACGCGCGATGCGAGTGGTACACCTTCTACAGGAACAGGTCCTACAACAGGCGCTGATGGTTCATGGTACATGTACATCGAAGCATCTGGAAACGGTACAGGTTATCCTAACAAGACAGCGGTCTTCCAAAGCCCATGTTTTGACTTGTCAGGTGTCTCAAGCCCCACCCTCAACTTCTCTTATCATATGTACTCTTCAGGTGCTGCAAGTGATGTAGGAACCTTATTGGTACAAGGAAGTGCAGATGGAACGAACTTCACAACGCTTGCTACAATCAGCGGATCTCAAGGAAATGCTTGGAATAGTCAGAGTGTCGATTTGAGCGCATTTGCAGGAGCTACAGCGATTATTCGTTTCCAGGGTACGACTGCTGCTACTTGGAGAGGAGACATTGCCATTGACGATGTGTCAGTCACTTCAGGAGGAGGTAGCGGACCTAGCTGCGTCGATGTTACAGTCACCATTAACCTAGATAACTATCCTGAAGAAACACGTTGGGAGATCACTCAAGGTGCTACAGTAGTCGCTAGTGGGGGGACCTATGGTAGCCAGCCAGATGGCTCTACTGTTTCAGAGACAAACTGTCTACCTGACGGATGCTATGATTTCACCATCTTTGATAGCTTCGGAGACGGTATCTGCTGTACTTACGGAACGGGTTCATACTCCGTGACAGGCGGTGGATCTACCTTGGCATCTGGTGGTAGCTTTGGTACGAGTGAGACAACGGGCTTCTGTGTGAGCGGGGGATCTGTCGCAAGTATTGGTGTTACGGCTACCACGACACCTGACTTCTCTACTCAGAAAGTCAAAGATGGCTTGAGCCTCTATCCCAACCCTGTAGTAGACATGATTTACTTCGAATACGGTGACAAGGAGACCAGCTATCAAGCGAGAATCCTTGATATGAAAGGCCGTGTCCTTTGGAACGGAAAAGTAGTAGGAGGACCTGCTTCTCTCAACATTGCCGATCTACCTGGTGGTGTCTACTTCTTCCAAATTCAAGACGAGTCACAAGTGATCGTTGAGAAATTTATGAAGGAATAAGGAGTGCTTAAAGGGAGTTTAATCCTTTGGCATATATGACACATATTGGAGGCTCATTCACTTGGATGAGCCTCCATTTTCTTTTCTACATCCCAACCAAGTCTTATCAAATAGCTGCATAAAGCACTTGATTCCCCTGCTGATTCGCACTATGTTTGCACGTTGATCTTGACCTTCAAACAAAAACGCCTGTTGGTGGTCATCATCAGAGGTTCAGTTTCTTTTGAAGGAACTGTAAACGCCCATTTTGAAATTAGAGATAAATAAGATATGAGCTTTAAGTGTGGAATCGTGGGACTGCCCAATGTGGGAAAATCCACGCTATTCAATTCCCTCTCTTCTGCCAAGGCAGAGTCTGCCAACTATCCCTTCTGTACGATCGAGCCAAATGTAGGGATGATCCCTGTACCCGATCCCCGTTTGGATCGTATCACAGAACTTATCAATCCTAAGTCTGTCGTACCTACAGTCGTCCAAATCGTGGACATCGCAGGCTTGGTAAAAGGTGCCTCCAAGGGAGAGGGCTTAGGCAATAAGTTCCTGGGAAATATCCGTGAATGTGAAGCCATCATCCATGTACTTCGATGCTTTGAGGATGAAAATATTGTCCATGTAGAGAATAGCGTAGATCCTTTGCGCGACAAAGAGATCATCGATACAGAGCTGCAATTCAAAGATCTGGAAACACTCGAAAAGAAGCTGGATCGGACCAAGAAGCTGACCAAAGGTGGGAACAAAGAGGCCATGCGTCAGGTGGAGATCGTCAAGCGATACATCGCCCACGTTGAAGAAGGACGCAATGTCCGTACTTTGGAGCGCTCTGAAGAAGAAGAAGAGTTCATGCGTGAACTTGGTCTGCTGACAGATAAAAAGGTCCTATATCTCTGCAACGTCGGAGAAGACGATCTTCCGCATGGCGAAGGAAATAAGCATGTAGACACCGTAATCGAGGCTGTGAAGGGTGAGGACGCAGGGGTCATCGTGATCTCAGCTGGTTTTGAGGAGCAGTTGACCGAGTTTGAGGAAGAGGAGGAAAAAAAGGAGTTGCTGGAAAGTGTGGGGTTAGAGGAACCTGGATTAAATGTGCTTATCCGTAAAGCCTATGATTTGCTAGGGCTTCAGACTTATTTTACAGCTGGTGAAAAGGAAGTCCGTGCCTGGACCATCAAGACGGGAACGAAGGCTCCTCAGGCAGCAGGTGTGATTCACACAGATTTTGAGCGCGGATTTATCCGTGCAGAAGTGATGAAATACGATGACCTCATGAGCTACAAGTCTGAGTCTGCCGTAAAAGAAGCAGGAAAACTTGGGATTGAAGGAAAAGAATATGTCGTGAAAGATGGCGACATTATGCATTTTAGATTCAATGTTTAACCCGATGAAAAGCACCTTCCCGAGGTATTTTTGTCCACTATAGACTCTTAGAATAATGGATATCACTGTTCAAGAACTCAATCAGCGCATCACAGAAGGTACCGCTCCTGTCATGATTGATGTGCGCAATCCCGATGAATGGGAACGCCAAGCATTGCCCCAAGCCAAACGCATTTCCCTTCATACGATCCCTTCGAATATAGGAGAAATAGAAAATTTGAAGGATCAAGAAGTGGTTGTCATCTGCCGTAGCGGTGGACGTAGTGGCCAAGCCAAGATGTTCTTAACGCAGAAGGGCTTTAGCAATGTTCGAAATCTCGAAGGGGGTATGCTCGCTTGGAAAGCGCATGTCGATCCTACCTTTGATGTAGATTAGATTTATTCTCCCTATGGTTCTGTATCCCATGGTACGGAACCATGATACCTCTTTATTACCTTTAAAATGATCACACACGACACCCACCTCCGTGTCCGCTACGGTGAAACGGATCAAATGGGCTATGCCTACTACGGAAAATACGCGGAATACTTCGAAGTAGGTAGGGTCGAGCTCGTCCGAAAACTAGGTATTCCCTATAAGGAAGTCGAAGCTAGGGGGATCATGATGCCTGTTTCAAAACTCGAAGTCAACTACAAGCGTCCTGCGCACTATGATGATCTCCTGACGATCCGAACCATTGTCCCCGAAACTCCTCGCAGTAGTTTCCGTTTTGAATATGAGATCTACAATGAGGAAAATACCCTCTTGGCAACAGGTCTTGTCGTACTCGCCTTCGTAAATATGCAATCTATGCGCCCTGTGAGAGCTCCACAATTTGTGATCCACGCGGTAGAACAATATCTTGTAGGTAAGAAAGAGTAATGGAGCAACGCGTCCCGCAGGTGAAACATATTAAGCGTCTCGTACAGCGCACCCTTATTTCTGTGCGTCACCTAATGAGTGACATAAAACTCCCTGGTTTTCAGGGAATGGGACTGTATGACGTGCTGCAATTTTTCATCAAAGGACTGACAGATAGTAAGTTTACGCTATTGGCTTCGGCCATGTCTTATCAATTCTTTTTCAGTCTTTTTCCCACCTTACTTCTCGCCTTTCTCATCATTCCCTATTTCCGCATCGAAAACCTACAGGAACAAGTTCTCGTTTTCCTCGTCCAATTTCTGCCTGTAGCTGATGGACAAGGGATCACGCAGGAACAACTACAAGTACTCGTAGGAGACATCGTGGGAAATTATTTTGAGGGAAGAACCAGTATCCTGCTGATTATCGTGTCTATTGTGCTTGCTTTTTGGGGTGCTACACGTGGCATCATCGCCATGATGAAGGCCTTTACGAAGCCAGAAAAGGTATTTAAAAAGCGCAACATCTTTGAATTATATGGTACTGCGCTGGTGATTTTCTTTGTGCTTGGTTCATTGATTATCTTGGCAGTTCTAGCCATTTCCTTCGCCAAAAATGGATTTGACATGCTCTATGAGGCTGAAATCATGGGCTTGTTTTGGTATCGTACCTGTGTGCAAGGGGTATGGTTACTCATCACGGCTGGAACCGTCTTTGTCTCTATTTCAATCCTTTACTTTCTGGCACCTCCTACAGAGGAACGTTGGAAGTTTTTTACACCAGGATCTATCGCTGCAGGAGTATTGATGCTGATTGCAATGGTGGGCTTGAGATATTTCTTTTCCAATTTCACCAATTTCAATCGTCTCTATGGAAGCTTGGGGGCGATCATCTTGATGATGGTCTGGTTCTACTACCTTTCGATCATGTTATTGATAGGGTTTGAGCTCAATGCAGCGATTGATTTGGCTTCTTATCATCAGGGTAAACCCAAAGCACTTCCTCCTGCCTCACCCGAGATTTTTCCTGTCGATCCTGTAGATGAGTCGAATTCCTCTATGGCACCTGAGGTCAACTCCAATCCGGGCAAGCAGCCATAAGTTTAAACAAAAAAAGGAGATGCACCTAATTACATCTCCTTGTAAAATATGATAAATACATACCGTCTGATCAACGGCATCCCAGTGTAATTCTAATATTTGGGAAGGCTAGTGTCTATTTCATCGGCATAAGCCAGCACACCTCCTTCTAAATTGTATAGATTATCGTAGCCATACTGTTTCTCCAGATGCTGGATGACATCTGCGCTACGCTTCCCACTTCGACAGTGCACGATAACGGGTTTGTCCTTCACGATTTTTCCGACAAACTCATCGATATGTCCTTTAGGCATCAACTCCCCTTGGATATTGACAATCTTGTATTCGTAAGGCTCACGTACATCGATGAGCTGAAAATCCTTACCAGCCTGACGCATCTCTACCAGACGATGTACGTCTACTTTCTTAATCTGAGTTTCCTCGCGGAACTCTTGTTCCACATGAGGGACTCCACAAAACTGTACATAGTCGATCAGTTCTGTCTGCGTAGGATTGTCTCCTGTCAAGGGATTTTCAGGATCTTTGTAGACCTTCAATGTTCTTGTACTGAAGTCGAGTGCATCGTAGAGAAATAGTTTTCCAGACAGTGGGTTTCCGACACCGCTCGCTACTTTGAGGACTTCTAGTGCCTGCATAGAGCCGAGGATTCCTGGTAAGACTCCTATGACGCCTCCTTCGGCACAGCTAGGAACCAAGCCAGGAGGAGGTGGGGCAGGGAAGAGATCTCGGTAGTTAGGTCCTACATTTCCATCCTCATCTGTATAATTGAAAACGGAGACCTGTCCTTCAAAACGAAAGATCGAAGCATATACATTGACCTTTCCAAGCAATACACAGGCATCATTGACAAGGTATCGCGTCGGGAAATTATCTGTTCCGTCTGCTACGATGTCGTAGTCTTTGATGATGTCCAAGGCATTGTCTGAGGACAGCATGGTATTGTAGGTCTTGACCTTGATGTAGGGATTCAATGATTGAATACGGGCGGCAGCTTCATCTACTTTGGCTTTGCCTACCGACTCCACACCAAAGAGGACCTGACGTTGCAGGTTGCTGTCGTCTACCGTATCATAATCTACAATTCCGATCGTGCCCACACCTGCTGCTGCAAGGTACTGGAGTAGGGGAGCACCCAGCCCACCTGAACCTACAACGAGTACTTTAGCTGCTTTGAGTTTGCGCTGACCTTCTATGTTGAAGTCGGGAATGATCAAGTGTCTACTGTAACGCTCGATTTCCCCTTTCGAAAACGTGATATTTTCTGTTGCAATCATTGTCTTTAGGCTTTTCCTCCTGCTATGGCAGGGATGATGCTAATTTCTGATTGTGATTCGATGGGAGTTGCTTCCCCTTCCAACTGCTTGATGTCCTCTTCTCCAAGATATACGCGAACAAATGTTCGAAGAGAGCCTTCTTTGGTCAACAAGTGCTGACGGAGATCAGGAAACTGCGTAACCAGATTTCCAATGGCTTCTTTGATCGTATTTCCTCCTGTTTCTACACTCGTTTGATTTTGTGTAAACTTTCTTAAGGGTGTGGGTACAATGATTTTTGCCATGATTTTTAGATAAATGCTGTGAGTCGAAAAGGATGAAGTGCTCCTTAAAGTCTTTGTTGTCTCATGACACCTTTTTCGATTCACATTTCCGAAGAATATTTAAAGAGATTTTCAAGAATCTAAATGAAGCGTTTCCTCAGCAAACTGCCCTTCTTCGGTCAGCCTCCAAGAACGCACATGATCATAAGTTCCTTCCTGAACAGAAAGAATGATGTAGCTAAAATGAGGAACCGCCTGCTTGAGGTCATGAATCGAGGGGATGGCAGGATGATTGGGATGAGAATGATACACACCCAGTAAATCCAAACCTTCCGCTATCGCTTTCTTCTCTGCACGCATGTAATCCAAGGGACTGATTTCAAACCTCCTACGCTGATCTCCCTCCTTACTATTATCGACGACTGTCGCAAAGGATACCGTTCGGATTTCACCATCCTTCCCATAAAAGAATCCACAGCACTCATTGGGAAAGCGCGATTCTGCATCCGCCTTCATCACTTTCCATGCACCTGGCGAAACCTCCAATGTAGAAGGAAAGGCCTCCGTTGCTACTACGTTTTTTTGTTGTTCTACTTCAGTCATTTTTCGCAAATGTGGATCTATCAATCAAATGATTTTGTCAGACAGGAAACAGAAATCGAATCACTTCCATGTACTTACTTGCATCATCAGGGAACATCGTGACGACCACCCCATGATCAAGCGTTTCTGCTAGTTTTATGGCTCCTGCGAGATTGGCTGCCGCCGAAGGACTGATCAAAATCCCCTCTTCTCGTGCAAATTTTTGTAGCCATTCATAGGATTCTTCTGTGCTGACATGGAACTGTTGATCTGCAAACCCTGCATCATAAATTCCAGGAACACGGGCTGTCTCCATATCTTTCCACCCTTCTAGTCCATGCAAAGCAGAATCGGGATGTAAAGAGACAATTTCAATTTCGGGATTCAGCTCACGCAGTCTTCTACCTGTCCCCATCAGTGTCCCCGTCGTACCGACTCCTACGGCAAGGTGTGTCACGCGTCCTTCTGTCTGCTCAAAAACTTCTAGTCCCGTCGTTTGATAGTGCGCCTTCCAGTTATTCTCATTGTTGTATTGGTCTGCATAGAAGTAGCGATCGGGATGCTCTTCAACCATCTGCCTTGCTACAAGTTGCGCCCCGTCTGTTTTCTCCATAGGAGAAGTAAAAATCAGTTCTGCCCCTAGAGCGGTTAAGATCTGCTTTCTTTCAGGGGAAGCATTTTCAGGAATACAGATAGTCAATGGAATACCCAGCCTCGCACAGACTGTGGCGTATCCGATGGCCGTGTTGCCACTACTTGCATCTAACAGTCTCTTCTCAGGCGTCAAAAGACCTTTTTCAATGGCATCTTTGATGATGAAAAAAGCAGGGCGTGACTTCACGCTGTGACCCAGTTGGCGCCATTCGAGCTTGGCATATAATTCTACCCCTGGTTTGTTGAAAACTCGTCGGATAGGCATGAGCGGAGTATGACCTATGAGCTGTCCGACTTCATCGAGTTGGAGGGCTAAGGAAGGTGAGGGGAGTGGAGAAGCAATCATGCTATTGAAGTATTTTGAGAAGAAGTTGTATTTTCCAAAAAAAAAGGCCCACAAAAAATGTGGAGCCTCATATTCAATCTTATGTATATGATAATCATCCACACTCAAGGGAGCCCACAGCAACAGCAGCATGTGATAAAAGGATGATTCATGAGTTATTCGTCTTTAGAATTTTTTTCTGACTATATCTTTAACGAGAACAAATAAGAAAAGTTTTATGAGACTATCAGAATATAATACTATTCTTTGCGAATTTCCAAACAGATAGTAAATTTCATTGATGTAAATTTTAATATAATTCAATTATTTCATATATGGACACTTCAAAAATCTCGCGTAAGTCATTCTTAATCAAGGGGGCAACAGCATTGGCTGGCGCAAGTGTGCTGGGGGCAGCATGTGGGAGAGAGGAAAATAATTCGGCGGGCGCGAATGTCTCCAGCTCAAAAAAATTTAAGTGGAAGTTGGTTACTACATGGCCGCCTGGTTTTCCCGTCCTAGATGAAAGCAATCGGATGATGGCAGATTGGGTACGTGCCATGTCCAATGGTCGCCTAGACATCACCGTATACGGCGGGGGCAAATTGGTTCCTCCTCTACAAGTTTTTGATACTGTCAGCAAGGGGACTGCTGAGATGGGCAATGGCGCTGCGTATTACTGGGCAGGAAAAACGCCTGCTGCTCAGTTTTTTGCTTCTGTTCCCTTTGGGATGAATGCCCAACAAGTCAACTCTTGGATCGTCAACGGAGGAGGCCAGGCACTTTGGGATGAAGTCTATGCACCATTTGATCTGATGGGATTTCCTGCTGGAAACACAGGCGTACAAATGGGGGGGTGGTTTAATAAAGAAATTAATTCCATCGATGATATCAACGGGCTTAAGATGCGGATTCCAGGTATCGGGGGGAAAGTCATCGCCAAGGCAGGAGGTACAGCAGCAACGGTAGCTGGGGGAGAAATTTATACCAACCTCGAACGAGGAGTCATAGATGCCACAGAATGGATTGGCCCCTATCACGATTATAAGATGGGCTTTCAGAAGATCGCCAAGTACTATTATTTCCCAGGATGGCACGAACCAGGAACCAACCTAGAAACGATCATTAATAAAAATAAATTTAATACCCTCCCTCCTGATCTGCAGATGATCCTGACCACAGCGCTTTATCGACAAAATGTCTGGGTCTTGGGCGAGTTTGAAGCAAAAAATAACCTTTACTTGAAAAAGATGATGGAGGAAGACGGAGTAGAGCTTCGTGCCTTTCCACAGGATGTCCTAGATCAATTGAGGGTGCTGACAGATGAGGTCATACAAGAGATCACGGATAACGATCCCTTAAGTAAGAAGGTGTACGAGGCTTATAAAACATTTCAGGTAACTGCGGCAGCTTGGTCGGAGGTGACTGAGAAGGCATTTTACAATACCCTGCAGACTGGAAGTGTTCCAACAAGCGCAGGGAGCTAATCACCATACAAGGTTTGCAAACAAAAATGGGAGGTGCCCGCAAGCACTTCCCATTCTTCTTATTAGAGGGACTCTGTAGACGAAGCTGTACTAGTTTCTATACAGGTTTGAGCTGTTTCGCTTATTAGGCACCAGTTTAAACTCTACACGTCGATTGCGTGCGCGTCCTTGAGCAGTCTGGTTAGATGAGATCGGCGTAGCATCTGCTTTTCCATCAGAGCTGATACGATACATCTTGATATTTTTTTGATTGACTAGGTAGTATTTCACACGGAAAGCACGGCGAATCGACAGTACCACATTGTTTTGCTGGTCTCCCTCTGCATCTGTGTGGCCGATAACCTGCAGGTTGTACTGAGGATTGCGATCCAAAATCATCGCGACGGTGTCCAGTACATGTAGACTAGCCAACGTAAGTTCATCACTAGAGGGCTCGAAATAAATGCTATTCATAGCCATTGCGATGTACTCGTTATCTGCTTTACTCACTGAGGGGATGGCATTGTTGTCGTATTCATCCAAAATGTCAATGTTCCCCGTATCACCAAAGCTATCGTCCTGGTAATTGTCATCATAAGACGTAGTCGGTGCAGGATCAGGCTGAGGAGGAGATACAGGCTTGTTTGTATTGTTGTAAGTATTGGCGTAGCTAGGTTGTGGATCGACCTTAGGCTCGTCTTTCTTATCATCTTCGGGACATCCCAAGTACATGGCCTTCCCCTTTACATCGGGGCATAGATCATCTCTATCAGGTACACCATCTTTGTCGCGGTCTGCGAGCTGAGGGCGGTTCTGCACCACAGGCTTATCTTCGATGGGTTCGAAAGGCTCGTCTTTCTTAGTAGGACGCTCTTCGCTTGGCAGCGCAAAAACAAATCCCGCCGTGTAGGACATATGTTGAAACTTATTCTCTTGAATACGCTGCTTGTACGTACCCGCAAAGTGAAGACTGAAGTATTGGCTTACTTGTACTTGTACACCTAGAGTAGCAGGTACATAAAAACGAAGGTTGTTGCTAGCTGAATTCAATCCGAATCCTGTACCAATATAAGGTGCAAACAAAGCATCCTCAGCGAAGATGGTTCCATTTGACTTTAGCCGGACCATCGTATTGACATCTATTAAGGATGTGGAGAGAAAAGTCTGCTCTTCTGTCAACCAATCAGTCTCTGGGACAAAAGAGGAACTCAAAGATAGATTGAGTGCACGCCCTAGATAGGTATGGGCAGCAAAAGTGATTCCTGGATCAAATGACTTGTATTGGAGATAGTTTCCGTTGTACAAGCCCTGATAATCGAGAAAGACAGCTGATAGCTCTGCCATCCATCGGTTTTCTGATGTTTGTGCTTGTGCTACCTGAAAGGTACCGAAAGCTGCCATCAGCATGAGGAAAGAGAAGTATGAACGCATGGTATTGGGCATGGATTAGATCATTAACAGCCTACTAATAAGAACACCCTAGAAGGGCAGTTTATTACTTGAGTTACAAACATTTGGCCAATTGCACTCAAGAATTGCTCTAAAGTAGGCTAAAATATAACGCCCCTACCTGCATGAATGATCATTGGGAGGTATTGTGGGATTAATCGGTCGATTAATTACCTGAACGGTAGTAAAAAAACAGAGGATTCTGATGGTAAAGTAAATATTTCTAATTATCGAATAAGTTATTGTATAGAAATTCAGACAATATAGTAAACTAAACTAGATAACTATTCGTAATGGGTCTATTTATGTGCATATAAGATCAAATGGTATAATGGAGCATAAATAATTGGGAGGTATAACCCTTTACGAAACTTTTCTGTAGGTCATAAATTCTTCTAGCCTATATAGATGCTGCCTGGAGATACTACGCTGTTTTTTTCCTATTAAAGTGGTTGAAAAAGTGGTTTTTATCTTTGTTTTCCTTCAATTTCTAACATCTGCTACCCTAATATGGCATACAATAATCACAAGCAAGGGGCGAGTAAGAGGTAGGATGCCAAACTATTTATATAAATAAAAATACAGAAAGGAGATATTTACCAGAAAGAATAAACATTAGGAATGTCAACGGAGTGGTGCTCATGTTGTACTTAAGTCCAGAACATGGGGCTAAATTCTACATCCAGCATTATATAATATCCTACATAGGAAACGCTGTCCTCAGCAACTAAATAAAAAAGACCCACATGTATCTACATACGGGTCCTTAGATCTATAGGAGAGAGAATATCTAGAACATGATTTGAAAATCCACTCTTCGATTCTTTTCTCGACCTGTTTGTGTCGTATTATCTGCTACAGGTGCTGTTTCACCTAATCCCTGTGAGGTGATACGTTTCTGGCTGATGCCATGCTTGTATACCAAATAGTACTTGACGTTGTAGGCACGCATGACAGATAGGATCAGGTTGTCATCCATAGATCCTACATCATCTGTGTGCCCTTCAAGCACGAGTTTTGAGTTGTCGCAGCTTTTCAACAGATCTGCAAGATTATCTAGCTTCGCTTTGACGTAGGGATCTAGCTCATCGCTTCCATATTCGAAGAATATAGGCCCTACCTTGTCTACTTTACCTGTACCACATGGCATGCTCATGACTTCTTCCGTCTGATTTTCCAACTGTGAGTTGTACTGAAAAGCATTTGTCGTAGGGGAAGGATGGGTTCGTGCGACTTCAGTTGTATTTTTTTTGACAACGCCATTTTTCTCCTCTGGGCGTGTCCCCGCATAGCTCAAGTAGTCTGTTGCAGAGGACTTCTCGCCCGCAGGGGTCAAGTCGATGTCGTCATTCCAATAGACCAATGTCTTGGAGGAATCAACTTCGTAAGCCTCTCCACTGGCCACATCTGAGCTTGTGGCCCAATCTGTTTTCTCTTCAGAAACTTCATTCTGGGGAGCAGGCTGATTTTGTGGTTGGTTGACGATGGGTTGAGTCTCCTTTGGAGGAACAGCCTTTGTTTTCTGTTCCTGCTTTTCTTCTGGTTGGGTAAGATCTATTGAGGGATCATCTGTTGGTGCTTGAGGGTCACTGACGAGTGCAGGTTGCGCTTTACTCATTTCTTGTTCGACTGGACATCCGACACTATGAATTGGACCTGCTTCATCGGGACATTCATCATCCAGATCGATGAGACCATCCTGATCTCTGTCTTGTGGTAGCAAAGAAGTAATCATCAGTTCCTCTTCTACTTCCTGAGGCAACTCAGGTCGATCTTCTCCAGGAGAATTGAGGTTGTATACAAAGGCGATTGCGTTGGCTACATGCTGATAATCCTTGTTTAGGGAAGATTTACGCACGGTTTCTACACGGATGGCAGTCCGCTGTCCAAGCCTAAACCTAGCACCGATTCCGTAGGGAATATACGTATCTGGATGACCTTGCAAATAAGATCCTCCGATACCAACCAAGAAATAAGGTGCAAAAAAAGCATTTTCCCTGAGCAGCACGCCATTGTTGAGCTTGAAGACCATACTATAGTTAAAGTCTGTCAACAAATGGCTAGCGCCGCTTTCATAGAATCCTGGGTGACGGGCTTGAGGGCTCACGAGCAAGTGTGCACGCAAGTCGAAGCCTCCCGAAAGGTAGCGATTGGCAGCTACCTGAAATGCAGGATCATAATACGTAAAGGGAAAATTAGGTTGTCCTGCTACCTGCTTATAGGAAATGACGCCGCCACCTAAGCTGATAGCCCAAGGTTGTTCGGCAGTCTGTCCTTGGAGGGAGCAGAAAGATAACAGAAGGATAAGGGTACTTAATATGATGGTACGATTTGGGAACATAAATCCACGGTCAAAAATGGGTTTGTCACCTTCGAAAACAAACATTATTCCAAATCTTGAATAATCGATTTTCTTTTTAGACAATCGGTACGTATTTCTTACCCAGTCGTATAAAGTCAAACTTAAACTGTTTCTAGGGTAAGAATGCTTCGAGTTCAATTCTTCTATTTTTGGCACTACCCAGAGATGTAAAGTTGTCAGCAATCGGCTTATAGGCACCGTAGCCCGAGAAAATGAGCCTTTCGCTAGCCACTCCACTTGAGACCAAATAGTCTACACAGGCTTTGGCACGTCTGATAGACAGTATTTGATTGCCTCGAAGATCCCCTTCGGCATCTGTGTGTCCAGACACCCTGAGATGTACGTCTGGATATTCAAATAACACAATCACGAGCGAATCTAACGCCGTCATGGTTTCATCAGTTAAATATGCTTGCCCAACATCGAATTTGATTGCTTGTTGGGTCTGGACCAAAGACTGCTCTAATTCAACAGTGATTCCAGGACAGCCCCGTCTCACAATCGACCCAAATAGGGTAGGGCACATGTCAAGCTTGTCAGGTATTCCATCTTCATCTGTATCAGGACATCCGAGAAACTTTACTGGTCCATACTGCCCTGGACATTCATCTAGTTGGTCTGCTACCAGGTCTCCGTCTCTATCTGGACAGCCCTGTGTTGCCTGGCTACCTCGGAGCTGCGGACATAGATCTACAGCGTCTCTTACACCATCTCCGTCTCTGTCATTAGCTGGACAGCCATCATACAAAACAAGTCCTTCTATATTTGGGCATTTGTCCATGTCATCAGCGACTCCGTCTCCATCTGCATCTGGACATCCTTGCGTATTTTCTGGCCCTAGAGCATCTGGGCAGGTATCCAATAGGTCAACAATTCCGTCCTGATCTGTATCTGCCAGTTGAAAAGGTACTTCCTTGGGCTTGTACCATGTGAAGGAAAAGCCTGCATGAAGGGTAATTAATTGTCCTTTCTGATAAGAAATTTCTTTGGGATTGTCCTCTGTTTGTTGAAACTGTCCTTCTAGATAAGCAGTCCAGCGAGGAGAAATCCGTATGTGTGTTCCTATACCCCCTGTGTAAAATAGAAGTGGAGCTACTACTGGCCACTGAGAGGAGTAGACATTCATGCCTACATGAATATATGGAGCGATTCTGGCCTGAATAGGGAGAATCTTTCCATTGTTAAGGTGATAATTTAATTGGAAAGCGCCGTTCCAGCTGTCAGAAGGTAGATTCATCCATCTCAGAGGAAAAGAGGCATTGATCTCTGTAGAAAATGAGGGACTCAAGTATCGCCCGACTCTTGCATCGGCGTGGTAGAGGGGAGTCCAGTTGGAGGCATCTCCTACTGGTATGCCCGATCTTTCGCGGACTTGTAAACCGATTCCTGCGGTCCATGTAGGCTTCATAGACCCCTGCGCGAGCAGGAGACAAGAGGATGCCTGCAAAAAGACACATAGTAGGAGAAATCGGGGGTTCATAAATCGTTCTTGCTGTATGTATCAATATATGCTGCTAGAAAGTAATAACATTCTTGAAACACAAGTAAATTTCATAAAATATATTTCTTGATAAGTGGAATATTACATGGAGAAAAAAAGAGGCGTTATGCCTCTTTGAATATGTTAGGTTTTACTCCACTAAGAACCAGGCTGTTTGGTAAATGTGATGTCAATATGGCTTTGGTCTATGACTACACGGAAGGCGAGACTATCCTGACTCAGGGTCTGTATGCGCACATCTGATGGCAGAATCTCTGAGCGAATGGTATCATTTCGATATGTGTACATCGCAGACAATGGCTCTGAATCTCCCGTAGTAATCGTGAGTTTACCGTCTGGAGAGAAATTATAGACTGTTTTCTCGACTTGGGTCGGGGTATTGCCTGCCATAATCGCTACCAAATCCCAGCTTCCGATGAGTTCAGGAACTACAGGCATCGTGCCCATTGTTTCATTGGCTGGCGCATCTTCGATCAGCTCTGTAATGACACTGTCTTTCTTTTCTTCGAGTGATTGGGATTGTTCACTTGTATTACAACTACTCAGGCTCATGACCAAAACAGTTCCTAATATCATCCAGCAGATCAGTCGATTGATTGTATTCATATGAAGAAACTAAAATTAGAATAGGTGAACAGATTCAGAGTATTCAAGAAGGCTTAACCCACACTCGGGCCTTTACATATGTGTACGGTTAAACATGAGAAGCCTAAGAAGTACTACAGCAAACTAATTTTTTTTACTCTATAATCATAGAACATTACAAAAGGAAGCGAGTCAGCGCTTTCTGAAACGCATCAGGAGCTTCTGCATGGAGCCAGTGGCCCGCTTCCTCAAGGCATTCAAATACGGCTTGTGGAAATAATGCTCGAATCCATTCAGGATCTTCTGCTGTCAGATAGGTAGATTTGCCTCCATAGAGAAATAAAGTTGGACCTTCGAAAGGAGGATCCACCTCTACCTTTTCAAGAATTTTTTTATAATCTCTGTAGATGACGGGAAGATTAAACTTCCAAGTAAATGTATTTTGATCCGCTCGCTTTAAGCTTTTTAGAAGAAATTGCCGCGTCATAAAGGTAGGGATCGCGTGTGTGAGTTGAGTATCTGCTGCTTTTCGGTTGGAGATTTGAGCTAAATCTAGTCCCTTGAGGGCTTCTAAAATAGCCGTATGGTGAGGACTGTAAGATTTAGGGGCCATATCGGCCACGACCAACTTCATAATCCGTTCGGGATAATCTGCTGCAAATTGCATCACCACTTTGCCACCCATAGAGTGCCCTACCAGATGGGCTTGATAAATCCCATGATCGTCCATGAAATCTCTCAAATCATCTGCCATCACTCCATAATTCCACACATCATCATGCGGGGACTTTCCATGGTTGCGCTGATCAATGATGTAAACGGTAAACTCTGTGGAGAAAAACCGGGCATGAGAGACCCAGTTATCCAAAGATCCAAACAAGCCGTGTAGGATAATCAGGGCGGGTCCTTGGCCCATACTTTTATAGTTCAGCTTCATAGCATTTATTCAGTCTCACCATTTATTGATCGCAAATGTAGAGAGAAGAAAGGTAATTTGGGATAAGAAGTCCGAATTCGTAACATTGATTTTGATAAAAAATAGTCCAGTAATCCTTTATTTTTATAAATAGGAAGACCCTTTAAGCCTGAAAATGTGACTTTCTCGTTCTATTTCTCACAAGTGAGTAAAATAAACTAGATGATTGGTCCAGTTTTTGATCAAGTGTACATCGTACAGAGAAGGTTCCGTGGGGGACTGTGTTTTCTAAATTCGCACAGATAAATACCTTGCCACGTACCCAACTGCAGCCGATGGGAGATGATGGGGATACTTACTGAAGTCCCAACGAGGGCTGTTTTGATATGAGCGGGTAAGTCATCGGGACCTTCAAACGTATGCGTGTAATAGCGGGCGTTTTCGGGGATGAGTCGATGGAAGACTTGCTGAAAGTCAAAGCGAACACTGGGATCTGCATTTTCATTGATCGTAAGACCTGCTGAGGTATGCTGAATAAATACATGAAGTAGTCCAGATGCAGGTAAGGAGGGTATAGTCTCAAGGATCAAAGGGGTAATCAAATGAAACCCCTGCTGAAATCCCGGCAGTTGAATGGGATAATGCTGGATCATTGGCTTTTCATCAAATCTCAAGAAGGCGTAACATGAGAAAATGAACAGAATTTATTTTTCTGCTATTTCGTGTTATTAAATAAAGGTAAAATACAGTGTTATTTTTTACAAATAATGTGTCATGATTCAACCACTTAAACCACAACATTTTCAAGAAACCTTTCGCTCAATTCTCATGGAAGTTGCAGAAGTGGATGTGCAAAAGCTCCACCCCAAGGCAACATTAAAGGATGAGCTAGGACTGGATTCGCTGGATATGGTCGAACTCGTTATGATTTTCGAGAAGGAATTTATGATCTCTTTGCCAGATCACCAGTGGATGCGTGCCAAAACAGTAGCCGACATAGAGGGTTTGATTCGCGATCTCTTGATGATACAAGTAGAACGTAAGATGCCCAAACCTGAAGCAGAAAGCACTGCTGCCTAAACCCTGCTTGCTATAAGCGCTCTAGCCAGTGGTCAGGCACAATGAAGAATCGATAGCGTTCTGTCATGCTTGATTCATTGTGCATCGCGAGTTGAATAGGCCTTTTCAAAGGTTTTTCCACCCATAATCTCAAGGGCTGTAATGCGTCTGTCTCTAAGCGACTCGCCAGCCAGCTCAACCGTGGAAGAGAAACACACTTCCATTCTTCTACACTCTTATCTATAAGAGGTATCTCAGATTCCGTCACATAAAAACTGCGCAAATATCCAGAGTGCACATACTGTGCGAAGGGATTTTGCTCAGTCAAGTGATGATACAAACAGCCCTTTAGCAGTATTTTGCGGGCGTCGATTTTGATACCCTTCTTCTCCAAAAGATCAATTGTCTCTGCCCGCTTGGACATGAGGATCTGCTTTTGGTACAGCTTGGGTAGTTTCAATCCTAGCTTGTCGATAGGGTTGGGGCCATGCCAAGACATCCAATCCGTTGTATTTCCATGTCCAAGGTAGAACTTGATGGCAAGCTCCAAGTGGACAGTGCGCCCACTTATTTTTTCTCTGTACACAAAATCCAATTCTCCTATCGTCTGTTGCTTCCGATGGATCACCTGATTGGCGAGCAATAACTCATAGCCAGGATGGTATTCCAGCCAAAAAGCAAGCAATAACTCTGCATATATCCCCAGTTTTCGATAATTCTTTGACTGGAGGTAATCGATAAGGGGTTGGGGATTCTGATCCAGCCTTTGAAGGAGGTTCATGGAGGCATCTTTTCCTTCACGATTCAATCCCTGTGAGAGCCATTCAATATCTGGATCACAATCGGGTATTTCTTGAAACAATGGGGGACTGTACAAAATCCACCATAGGCCTCGGACGTAGGGATGCTGCAGAAAGGTAGGCGCATGAAACCCACTAGGAGGTATATGATGGAGAAAATCCAATGAGGGTAGGTTAGATTAGCGATGTGTTTCCTTTTATCTAATTAGGGGGACGAAAGGTTTTGGAACTCCCTCTCTTTATCTGACCTCATACTTAATAGGTCCACGCATAATACAGCAACTTCAGGTATTCATTATTCACAAAAATAAGTCCTTCCTCGCTCGTCCACCATGCCTTGAGGGCATAATCCTTAGGGGGGGCTGCATGAACCAGGACAGTGATTCCATTCTTTGCAAACTTTTCTTTAAAAACGCGTGTGATTCTACGTGTATGGAAAGCAGAGGAAATAATCATGATTTTCTTGTAACCAGAAGCCAAAGCATAACCCAATATTTCCTCAGACTCTTCAAATGTGCTGGTGCCTTTGTCGAGGGTCAAGACAGCAGATGAGTCAACTCCCATTTCCCATAAGACTTTTTGGGCTAGATCTGCATCTTTATAGCCCAATCCCAAGACCTCCACGTCTGGATCTACCTGCCCACCTGTGCAAATCAGGAGAGAGGCAAAGCCTTGATCATATACTTTTTTAGCTTCGGGAAGTCGCTCGGCAGGCTGGCCTGACAAGACGAAGGCGGCGTCTACTTTTTGGTCCGGACTGACCTTGACCAAGTAGTCACCCGTATAGGTAAGAATAGGGGTTTTGAAAATCAGAAAAATCAGTCCCAAAGCTGCAAAAACAGCAACAAACAGGAGCACGTTTTTGAGAAATTTCAGAAAAATCATGAGTGGGAACTTGTATAATTGGTGAGTGGTAAAAAAGAGGTAAGATGAAGCACAGCCTCAACCTTACCCCCTACAAAAATTATGCTTTGCTTTCCTGGGCAAAGTGCTCATGGAATAGCGGAATGGTTTCAATTCCTTTCAAGTAATTGAATACGCCGTAATGCTCATTAGGGCTGTGGATGGCATCCGAGTTCAAGCCAAATCCCATCAAGACTGTATCTAGCTTTAAGATCTCTTGAAAAAGGGCAACAATCGGGATTGATCCACCTTCACGAGTGGGAATAGGTTTTTTTCCAAAGGTAGCTTCCATTGCTTTAGCGGCTGCCTGATAGCCCGCAGTCTCTGTAGATACCACGGCTGGTTCCCCTCCATGATGGGCAGTCACCTTAACTTTAACAGTAGAAGGTGCGAGCTTTTCAAAGTGTTTCTTGAACAACTCACTGATCTCATCGGACTCTTGGTTGGGTACGAGGCGCATGGAGATCTTCGCATTTGCCTTGGATGGCAGAACTGTTTTGGCTCCTTCTCCCGTATAGCCTCCCCAGATCCCGTTTACATCTAGCGTAGGGCGAATCGTGGCGCGCTCTATCGGACTATAACCTTGCTCTCCACGAAGATCCTCTACGTCTAGGCTTGCTTTATATGCCGCCTCATCAAATGGACGCTTGCCGAGGTCATCACGCTGAGCTGCGGTTAGTTCTTCTACCTTCTCATAGAAACCCTCCACTGTGATACGGCCTTCTTCGTCCTTGAGAGAAGCAATCATTTCACATAGGATATTGATAGGGTTGTCAATAGCTCCACCGTAGACACCCGAATGAAGGTCTCTGTTAGGTCCGACGACTTCTACTTCCATGTAAGAAAGGCCACGTAGACCTACAGTGATAGAGGGGACGTCGTTGGCGATCATGGACGTGTCGGAGACGAGGATGATGTCAGCCGCTAGCATGTCTTTGTACTCACGGACAAATCCCTCTAGGTTGTCACTACCTACTTCTTCCTCTCCTTCGATAAGATACTTTACGTTGCAGGGAAGCGCGCCTTTTTTGTTGAGCGTTTCCAGGGCTTTGATATGCATATACATTTGTCCCTTGTCATCACAGGCACCTCGGGCATAGATTTTGCCATCCTTGATTACAGGCTCAAATGGAGGGCTCGTCCAGAGGTCTAAGGGATCTGGTGGCTGTACGTCATAGTGCCCATAGGTAAGAATGGTGGGGAGTGAAGGGTCTACGATCTTTTCTGCATATACAATGGGATGTCCTGGTGTAGGATATTTTTTTACGGTATCAAGTCCCAATTCGTGAAATTTTTGTATCAGCCAATCAGCTGCCTTGTTGACATCTTCCGAATAAGCAGAGTCGGCGCTGATGCTGGGAATTTTGAGGAAATCCACGAGTTCATCTACGAATCGATCTTTATGTTGCTCAATATAAGTGCGTATTTGTTCCATGTATGAATACTTATAGTTACTATATGAGCCAAAAGTATGAATTAATCCTCAAATAATGACAAGCTGAAAAGATCGGTTGAAGATGCTTTTTTGACCATTTATATGCAAAATCTTTCATACCAACAAATTGGGATGAAACCTTGTTAGAATACTTCGTATATAGTATTGGATATATTCTATATATGTCCATCTTTTGTTTTGAAAGTCGATCTTTTTTCTTCACAAATCCCAAAACCTATCCAACTATGTTGCAAGCGCTCCCACTTTCATGGGATATGCTCCTCGTGAGTACTGTCCGTATGTATGAGTACATTTATTTTTTCATCTTCATTGCATGTGCTGTCGGTGTCTACTACGTGTTAGTGCAAAGAGTGGGGGATATGCTCCCACGAAAGACGATTGATCAGGTCTTTTTCGTCATGCTAGGTACAGCAAGTTTCATTTGGGTATTATCAAAACTGGCTCCGACTTTGGCTTAAAGAGGGTGTAATCATTTACCCTTCTATCCTTCCTAATTGTATTTCCACTACTACTTGATACTTCTGGGTATTCTTTAAGGATGCCTCATTTCCTTTGCTGCATAGCATGGGGATACATGTGCAGCAGAATCTCGGGCGTCTTAACTTCATTCGATGGGGGAAGACCCAAGGGTCTCTGATTTTTTACGCTTATGGTTGCTCACATCCGTAAGCAGGGGATTTTATGTATTATAACACTATACCACATCTGCTTTTAAAATGACGATTTAAAAGCATCAAGGATCATATATGCATATTTTTTAAAAGATGATTATGGCAGCCTGATTGTGCATAAATGACTGGAATGTCTCATAAAGGATGGGCTAAATGCAAAGTTATCAGACATTTATACTAAAATATCTACATATATCAGAATTATTTTTTATCAAAAAATAGGTGTTTAGCTGAGCTTTAAGACATGGTCGAAGGAAAGGTATTCCCGTTCCATATTCGAAGCTAGGACCATGATACGGTTTTGTGTATGTTCTTGGATAAGCGCGAGCATGATAGCTGCATTTTCGAGGTCCATATTACTTGTAGGCTCATCCAATAGTAAGATGGGTGTATCTGTCAAAACCGCCAGGCCTACTTTGACGCGTTGCAGCATGCCAGATGAGTACAATCTGAGTTGCTTATGCTGATGGGCTTCTAACCTTAGGAGTGCAATGATGTCTCTAGGCGAGGAGAGGAGGCATTTTTTCAAAGCGAAATGTAAGTCAATTTGCTCTTTGAGGGTGAGGTCCTCGTATAAATCTATATAGGGACCTGACCAGCTAATGATTTGGTAAAATTTATCTTTGGGAAATGGCTTTTCATCTATCTTGCATGTGACACTCCCCACAGAAGGCAGCATCTGGCCTGCGATGATGCGCATTAAGGTAGATTTGCCCGACCCATTGCGACCGACGAGCGCTACGTGTGGTGCTTCCTGAAAGTCATGTGAGATGCCTTTGAATAGCCATCGCTGGTAAAATTTTTTGCCTACGTCTTCAAGGGCAAAGTTTATGGATTTGGGGTCAGACACTTTCAAGATCAAGTCAAAGGCCAAAGTGATGCTTATAAATGCTACTTAAGGCGCAATATTAGCAAAAAAAAAGGAGAGCCCCATTCGGATGAGGCTCTCTTGTATTTTATAATCATTCAGAGATTAGTAACCTTTGATGATGCCACGTGTGGCCTTGCGAATGAAAGTCAAGACTTCATCTCGTTCTTCGCAAGCAGGCATTTCAGCCTCTACATAGTCGAGGGCTTGGCCTGTATTCATCCCTGCTCCAAAGATATGGCGATAGATATCTTGTATACGGTTAATGGTTTCATTCGAAAACCCTCTACGGCGTAGCCCGATGGAATTAACTCCTCCGTACTGAACAGGATCCCTACCTGCTTTCACGTACGGTGGTACATCTTTTCTGACGACAGAGGCACCTGAAATCATGACATGCTTACCGATTTTTACGAATTGGTGGATTCCAGACATTCCTCCAATAATGGCGTAATCATCTACTTCTACATGTCCCGCCATGTTGACAGAGTTGACGAGGACAACATGATTGCCGATGATACAGTCGTGGGCTACATGTACATAAGCCATGATGAGACAGTTGGAACCGATCACTGTTTTCCCATGATACTCTGTCCCTCTATTCAGGGTAGCAAATTCTCGAATGGTGGTATTCTCTCCAATCTCAAGCAGAGTTCGTTCACCGTTGAACTTCAGGTCTTGTGGGATGGCTGAGATAACGGCACCTGGGAAGATTTTACAATTGCGGCTGATTCTGGCTCCGTCATGAATGGTACAGTTAGAGCCGATCCAGCAATTGTCACCTATGACGATTCCCCCGTGGATGTTGGCGCAGGGCTCGATGTGTACCCCATTGCCGATCAGGACACGGCCCATTTGTTCTTCTGGTCCAGACTCACGAAAAAATTCAAGTTGACCAATATTCGCAGAGAGCGTCGTATTGGGCATAATGTGGCAATTTTCACCGATGGTCACGCCGTCATAGATGACGACGTTGGGGCCGATGTGGGTGCCAGCACCAATTTCAACGTTACCATAGATGGTCGCAAAAGGATCAATGATCGCACTTGAATGAACGCGTGCGCCTGGATGAATAAATGCTTGAGGCGCGAAATGATTAGGCTGCGTTGAGGTCATAATTTATCTTTTGGTACTACCGAAGCCACGAGATCTGCTGAGCATACCAGTTGTCCATCGACAAGCGCCCTTCCCTTCATCTTACATATGCTCCGCTTTAGGGCTGTCATTTCCAATTCGAGTACAAGGGTATCTCCCGGTATAACAGGTTTTTTGAACCTTGCGTTGTCTATTGCCACAAAATAAACCCAAACCGATTGAGGATTCTCTATTTTGTTTAACAAAAGGATACCCCCTACTTGTGCCATCGCTTCTAACTGCAAGACACCTGGCATGATGGGATTCCCTGGAAAATGGCCCTGGAAAAAGGGTTCATTTACCGTGACATTCTTCACACCTGTGATGGTATGCTCTGAAAACTCAAGGATCTTATCTACCAGAAGAAAAGGGTATCTATGGGGTAGAATGTTTTCGATAGCATTGATATCGAATACGACCCCTTCCTTAGCATTCTTCTGATATTTACGCGCAATCTTCTGCTGTTTGATTTCTTGCTTGATTTTCTTAGCAAGTGCTACATTGGCCTTATGTCCAGGGCGCGTCGCCACCACGCTTCCTTTGATCGGAACCCCCACAAGTGCCAAGTCTCCTACAAGATCTAGTAACTTGTGTCTGGCAGGTTCATTCTCATGCCTCAGTCCACCTTCAGCATTCATGAATCCTTTTTGAAGACTGATTTTTTGCGCACCAAAAATACTTTGTAGCTCGCTGGCTTTTTCCTCTGAAATTGTTTCCTCAACGACCACCACTGCACTCTCTAGGTTGCCTCCCTGAATCAATCCAGCCTTATGAAGCCCTTCGACCTCATGTAAGAAGCAGAAAGTACGACTCCCCGCTATCTCAGACGAGAATCCTTCTAAAGAAGCGAGTTGGGCAAACTGGGGCTTGAGGACTTCTGAGCCAAAATCAATGTTCACCGTCGCTTCAAAACCTTCGCCAGGAAGAACCGTCAGGTTGACACTATTTTTCGTATCCTGATGAAAAATCGGTTTTTCAATGACAAAATATTCGCGGGTAGCTTCTTGTTCTTCTCTCCCTACGGAGTTGAGTGCATCCACAAAAGCGCGCGAACTTCCATCCATAGCGGGTGGCTCAGGTCCATCCAGTACAATCTGGACATTGTCTATCGCTAAACCAGCCAGAGCTGCTAGGACATGCTCTACAGTATGTACTTTGACCCCTTTGATCCCCAAGGTAGTACCTCTTGAGGTATCGACGACGAGATCGACATCCGCTGGTATTTTTGGCTGTCCCTCTACATCCATTCGTTGAAAAACAAACCCGTGATTTTCGGGTGCAGGTTGAAACGTCAACTGGACAGGTTGTCCTGTATGTAGACCGATCCCGCTTACAGTAACAGGAGCTTTAATCGTGTGTTGTTTATCCGTCATAAACTAGGACTCTTTTTGAGCGAGTGCCCGCTCCAAACTTTCGATTCGTTTACTCATCTCTTCGAGCTTTCGGAAGAGTACTTCAGATTTAAGTTGTTGCCGAAAAGGCTGTATAGGCGAGCCTCGAAAAGCTTGCCCTTCTTGCTTAATAGATTTATTCACACCCGATTGGGCGTCTATCTGTGTTCGATTTGCGATTTCAAGATGCCCCACAATCCCCACTTGTCCCCCTACCATACAGTGAGCGCCCATCCGTGTGCTTCCTGCGATTCCCGTCTGAGCAGCGATGGCACTATGGGGGCCCAAAGTGACATTATGTGCTATCTGGACAAGATTGTCGATTTTGACGCCTTGTTGGATCTGCGTGCTTCCCATGGTCGCTCTATCCAGCGTAGCATTGGCCCCTATTTCTACTTCATCTGCCAAGACTACATTTCCCGTTTGGGGGATCTTCTTAAGGGTACCATCTTCTTGTGGCGCAAAACCAAAACCGTCACTTCCGACTACTGCTCCTGCGTGAATGATACACTTTTGTCCAATCTCACAGTAATGATAGATGGTGGCGTGCGCATGTATCGTTGTTTGCGCCCCAATTTGGCAGCGTTCACCCACGAATACAAAAGGATGGATTTTGGCACCTGCTCCTACCGTAACCCCTTCACCGATAAAAGCAAAAGGTCCGATATATACGTTTTCCCCGATCGTAGATGAGGCTGAGACATGTGCGCGAGGATCTATCCCTTGTAGGTTGGCTTCGCGTGCCTGATCAGCCATCTCTAGCAGTTGTGTGAACGCGGAGTACGGATCAGCGACGCGGATAAGTGCAGCAGAAATCGTTTCGCTGGGCTGGAAATCCTCTCGGACAATAACAGCAGAGGCCTTTGTTTGATAGATGAAAGGCGTGTATTTAGGATTAGCCAAAAATGTAATGGCGCCAGGTGTTCCTTCTTCGATCTTGGCCAATGTATGTACTTCGACCGTTTCATCCCCTTCAACAGTACCCCCAAGCCATGCGGCAATTTGCCCGATGCGAAACTTCATTTCGATATTATGAAATTAATTCGGGTTTAAAGGTAGGTATCTTTTCCTTTCATTACCAATGTATCCGCAGAATGCCATCTTCCCTTGGCAAAAATCCCTATTGCTTTCCCCTTGAGTGTTTTTCCCAGTAAGGGAGAATTTACGGCAGGTGAAAAGAGATGCGCTTTGGTAAAAGTCCATTGAATATCAGGACTGAAGAGGGTGATTTCGGCTTCTGCCCCTACAGCAATCGTAGCAGGTGGAAGCTTGAGTATCGCTCTTGGGTTGAGGCTGGATAATTCTACCCAGCGAGAGAGATCAATGATGTTTTTTTCGATCAGCGACTGATAACTCAGGGCGAAGTAGGTCTGTAAGCCCAACATACCAGGGGCTGATACTACAAAATCTAAGTCTTTGCTTTCTGCTTCCTGCGCTCGATGTCCTGTCGTCAGGGCTTGAATGGTTCCATCCTGGAGAAACTGATGAAGTTGCTCGACTTGTCTGCGGTGACGCAGGGGAGGCGAGAGCTTGTAAGCGGGGTCAAATTCGCTCAGCACACGATCATCAAACGCCACATATGCCAAGGGAATGCCTCCACTCAACTGAGGGAGATCTTCTTTTGCTTTACGCAAGATCTCCCATGCACGGGGAGAGGTAAGTGGCTGTATGTGGACCCGACCCGGCTCATATCGCATGGTTTCTAAATCTGCTGCCAGCGCACTTGATTCAGCTGCTTCGGGTACACCCCCCATCCCTAGGTTGAGGGAAGTTTCGCTCTCTACCATTTGCCCCGCATGTGCGAGTGCTTCGTTGAAGGGATACTTAATGGTCAGTCCATCGAATATCTTTGTGTATTGCAAGGCACGTAACCAGAGCCCTTGGTGGTCGAGGGGATCATCTCCATTGGTAAAAGCCAGTGCCCCTCTTTGGTGCATCTCGTATAGCTCTGCTAAGCTTTTCTCGCTCGCGGTGATCTTACCTGTAAAATGAACCTGTGTAGGGAGAGAAGCCGCTCGATGGACCAAATGACTTAATATACTGGCTTTATCTAAGACTGGATCTGTATTGGGATAAGCTAAAACGCGGGTAAAGCCACCAAACGAAGCGGCTTGGGCCATTTCTTCTAGCCGCTCTCTATGTTCAAAACCAGGATCACAAAGATGCGCTTCCATGTCTACCCAGCCAGGAGAGGCGTAGACCTTGATTCCTTCCATCTTGAGGGTTTCTCCTGCGGCAATCAGTCCATTAGCCTCGCCGATCTCCACGATTTTTCCACCTGAAATCCTGAGATCCACCAACTGGTCGTGGAAGGAACTTTGAGGATCTATGATGTGAACAGATTGAATGAGCAACTCTTCCATTTAGCCAATAGGTTTCATGAGTGAGGAAATCTATCCGATCTTGGGTTGTCAGGCACTCCTTTTTCCAATAGTCAATAGGACGATTTCGCATACGAGGAACAAAATTGCAGCTAAGATAAAATATTTCCAAAGGGGAATGCCTTCCTTCTCTTTTTGAATTTGGCTGGCAATGTCTGTAGGATTGGCATCGAGGAACTGAACCCCGTCCAAGGCCATGTCTGATAATTTGTCTTGTAATGCTTGACCTGTGACAAATGAAAGTTGGGATTCCTGGTCAGAGATATTGAAAGAAATCTTTTCCAATAGCTCGTTTTCCTGAACGAGTCGGTAATTTCCTGCGCTAAGATTCATTTTGGAAAAATCCAGATTTGTTGCACCTCCCTGAATGTATTGCTCAGGTGTGATGGTATTTCCTTCCTGATCTACCAATTGGATCAATGCTTGGTTGCTACTCCTGATCCTGCGAGGTTTGACATTGCCAATTTCTTGCCCCTCATCGATGGCTTGGGTTTGGTTCATCGTTTGGGTCAATCGAAAAAAGAGTGGGGCAAAAATAGACTTCAAGCTGAGATCTGTCCATTCCTCTCCAGGAAAGGAAGTAAAGGTGTAGACCAACCCTTGGTCTGGGGAAGACATAAGGAGAAAGGGCGCACCATTTTCCAAGCTGATGACCTTGCTTTGGATAAGCTGATTATTGGGAGAAAGGGGATAATATTTGAATGTGAGAGGAGCGTCAAAAGATTGATTGTTCTGTCTTTGGCTATAAATTCCTTGAAATACAGGATGTTTGAGGTCTACCTGAGAGGCTTTGACACCTGATTCGATGGTCTGTAAGGCTTGGAAACTTCCTACTTGTAGCTGGCCCAGCAATTGATTGAGAGAAGGAATATCTGCTTGGTTGCCAGGAATAATCATCAGACTTGCGCCTGAGGAGAGGAAGGTTTTGAGCTTTTCTATGAAGCCAGAACTCAGCTCATTGACCCCAGCCAAAATTACCGACTTGTATGCATCTAGCTGAATTCCTGAGGCATCCCGGATAGGTCGAATGTCCGTATCAAACTGAGCGAATAAATCTTGGTATAAAATCTTAAGATTGGGGAGGGGGCTTCCTTCGAGATAAAGGACCTTTTCGGACTCTGGCACATAAAGACTGAAGTAGCGCTTGTTGTCAAAGTCAATGGGATTGTCGTCTATTTCAATATAGCCGCTGAGCCATCCTGCCTCGGGAGGCGTAAAAGAAATCGTAAAGGTTTGATTGGATTCTGGCTCTAGTTCGGTATTGCTAATGGCCGCCACCTTACCTTCCAGCATAACCCTCACACTCAAATCCCGTATGGGCTGGTCTCCGTCATTGACTAGGGTCAGGCTAAGGGATACAGGTTGGTTGCGCTCAATGATGCTGGATTCGATTCGATGATCCTTGATGTAGGCATTGCGCTGGTTGCGTGTACTGAGGGGAATGTATTTGACGAGCAGGTTAGAATCGAGTGGGGGGACTTCTTCGTTTGAGGTCATCACCGTAGAGGATTGAAAATCGCTGATAAAATACAGCTCTTTCAGTCCATAGCTTGCACGGTCGAAGATTGCCGATGATAAATTGAGTAGGTCCAGATGGCTGCGAGTATTTTGCTTGATCCCCAATCGGCCCAACTCTGCTATGGCTTCCTCTTGTGAAGAAAAATTATAATTCAACTTGGGTTTACTCAGAGGCATGATCAGGATATCATCCTGCTTACTGTAAGCCTTGGCGATGTTTCTGGAGAGAGAGAGTGCTTGCTGAAAATAGGCTCCTTTTTCGTTAGAGGCTTGCATACTAGCTGAATTGTCGACCACGATGGCCACGGAGCGATTGCCCTGTAAAAAGGGCTGATTCTCATTGATAATGACAGGGTTGGCAAAGGCTAGAACGATACCTGCAACGGCCAGCAGCCGTGTCAAGAGTAGTAGCCACCGCTTAAATGTCATGCGACGGACGACCGTCTGCTTGACCTCTTTGACAAAGGCTACGTTGGAAAAAAGAACCTCCTTGGGGCGCTGGAGATTGAAAAAGTGAATAATGATGGGGACCAAAAGTCCTAATAAGCCCCACAGCAGGGCTGGGTTTAAAAATGTCATATGCCTTGATTCTCTTAAATGTGTGACGACTAAAATCGTCCATCATTCACATTTTCTTTCAGCGCGTAAAATTTATCGCTATTATCCATAAACAAATAGTACAACAAAGACTTAAATTAGCATTATTTGTATATGATATGGAGAACAAAATATCCTCTTTTTCACGAATCCCCATAGGATTTTTTGCGTTTTAAAGAGGAATTAAGATTTATCGCGACAAGCTATTGACTTTTTCCTTTATTCTTTTACATTTGCGGCGTTTTTAACCTAAGGATAGAAATATGTATTGGACATTAGAATTGGCAGTTTATCTCGAAGATGCTCCTTGGCCAGCCACTAAAGCGGAGTTGATCGACTTTGCCCAGAGATCAGGCGCCCCGATGGAAGTGGTAGAAAATCTGCAACAGCTAGAAGAGGTGGATGCGACGTATGACAACATCGAAGAAATCTGGCCTGATTATCCCACAAAAGAAGATTTCCTTTTCAACGAAGACGAATATTAATTCACAGGGTGAATGAACGAACGCAAGGCACGAGATTGAAGTGCTGAAGATCGTCATGCCCTAATTTTTTTCCTTACTGTCATTTTTGGACCTTCAGATTAAACATCTCAACCTCTACCGAGGGAAACAACACATTCTGAAAGAGGTCAATTTAAGACTCTCTTCTTCGCTCACCTTTGTCTTAGGACACAACGGAAGTGGGAAGAGTAGTTTGTTGGCGGCTATTCAGGGATTGCTCCCTTACAAAGGTGAGATATACATCGGGAAACAGGACATACAGAGGATGGGGAGACAAGAGTTGGCGCGTACCATTTCATGGGTTCCCCAACTTTTGACGCCTGATTATCCTTTAAGGGTCATAGACTATGTTTTGCTGGGTAGATTTCCCTATCTGCAATGGTTGGGGTCCTTTCAGGATACAGATAGGGTTGCAGCTTTAGAGGCACTTGATACACTTCGGATTAGACATCTGTCAGAGCGGGGGATCAAAACGCTTTCGGGTGGAGAATGGCAACGTGTCGTCCTTTCACGTGCTTTGGCTCAGGAAACGGATATACTGTTACTAGATGAACCTACCCAGGCAATGGACCCACTCAATCGAATCCATTTTTACAGCCTTTTAGATGGTCTGGTGAAAAAAGGCAAGATGATCCTCTGTACGACTCATCATTTAGAAGCACTGCAAGGAGTCGATTGTCATGTAGTAGGCTTGGCTCATGGAGAGATAGTTTATGAAAACATAGGCGCTGAGCAGGAATCAGAAATACTACTTGACAAGATTTTCAGGCAACCATTAGGGATGTGATGTTCCTGCTTGGTGTTGGGTTTGCCAGCTGAGTAAGAGAGACTCTGCTGCCTCTATGGGCGAACGCTCACCTGATGCCACCTGTGATTTCACCTCTTCCCAATGCGCAAGAATCAGCGGATCGTCATAGAATAGCTGAAGCAATTGTTGTTCGAGTGTTTCTTTCATCCAATCCATGGCTTGCGCTTGTCGGTGCTCATGCCAAAATCCACCTTCTACACTTTTTGACCGAAATTCTTCCAGCATTTTCCACACTTCGCCTAGTCCTTCTCCTTTGAGAGCGGAACATAAATGAACGTGAGGTCGCCATCCAAAATACTTGGGTGGGAATAGCCTAAGCGCGGCTGTGTAGTATGTTTTGGCTTTACGAGCAACAGAGAGTTGTTCACCTTCGGCTTTGTTGATCACCAATCCATCCGCCATTTCCATGATGCCTTTCTTGATTCCTTGGAGATCATCTCCTGCATTGGGTAGCATAAGCAATAGAAAGAAATCCACCATACCTGCTACGGTAATTTCGGACTGTCCTACACCTACCGTTTCTATACATACGACATCAAATCCAGCGGCTTCACACAAGAGCAGGGTTTCGCGTGTTTTACGAGCAACACCTCCCAGAGAGCCACTGGTAGGGGAGGGGCGTACATACGCTTGGGGATGGTGTGACAGGAGGTCCATGCGGGTTTTGTCTCCCAAGATACTCCCTCCACTGACTTGACTGCTAGGATCGATGGCCAGTACAGCCACTTTTTTTCCTTCTTGGACCAGCATGTATCCAAACTGATCGATGAACGTGCTTTTGCCCACCCCTGGTACACCTGTAATCCCTATCCTGTAGGAGTTTCCTGTATGTGACATACATTGATCTATGATCGTCTTAGCGAGGGCACGATCTTCTCTTCGCGTACTTTCTACAAGGGTGATGGCTTGACTCAATAGGATCCTGTCTCCTTGCAGAATTCCTTCAACATATGTCTCCGCACTTTTTTGCTTTCTTCTTCTCTTGTACATGGCGAGGTAATCTCAGGTAACAAAGGATGTACTAATAATGGCGTGCAGTCATTGCTTTTTGGAATAATATTGTTCTACAATACCGTGTCGCCCCTGGATACCTATAACAAGTGAGTCTGAGTCGCGAAAAAGGATTCGGTATCTAAACAGACTGTCATTATCAGAGGGGATGAGGTCTTTTCCATTTGTGCGGGTGGGAATCAGGGCGAGACGGTCTGAAGCGTTGTTGAGGAACCAGTCACCTGTAGTATGATTGAATGTATCGTAGGAGAGATAATGTCCGTCACCAAAAAATACTAAAGTAGGAGGGATGCCGCTCTCTGGACGATTTACCACTTCGGGTTGATAGGGATCCATATATCCATGCATCACCCAGCCATTGACAAAGGTATCCTTGCACATGATGTCGCGTGCTTTCTTTGTGGCAAGGGCTTCTTCCCATTGTGGTTGACAGCCTTCCACTATAAAGCAGAGACTTACAATGAAAAGGAGTATCCAGGTGAATTTTATTTTTATCATATATGCCGAAAATAATCAGGATTTTTTGATTTTTACGTCCAATTTGAATTTATGAACATACTCTATATACACGGGCTTGATAGCCAACCCAACATAGAGCGGATCTCTTTGCTTCAGGAAATGGGGCATGAGGTCCAGGCGTTACATTTGGATTATCGAAACAGGCCCGATACGTATACGGTGTTGCGGACACTTTGTCTCGAACAAGAGATCAATTTTATCGTAGGAAGTTCTCTAGGTGGATTCTTAGGGTATTGGTTGGGCGAGGACTTAGGTATTTCTGGTCTACTGTTTAATCCTGCTGTCTACCTCAGGCCAGAGGAGGCAGGTTTTCTACCCGTACCCGAAGGATACTGCCCGAGTCGATATGTCGTCATCGGAGCACAAGATGAGGTTGTAGACCCTCAAGTGAGTTGGCGTTTTTTTGAGGAGAGAAGTGAGGCCGCGCCTTTTCAGCGTGTGGTCATGTGTCAATGGTTGGCCCACCAGATCGACATCCAGACTTTTGGGGAGATGTGTCAGTGGGCAGGATTAAGTGTAAGGAATTAATATCAATAAGCATATGGAGATTGCAGAAATCATTGTAGAAGCGATAAAATACATTTTACCAGCGGTATTGGTTTTGATTGGGATGCGTTGGGTACTGGCAAGTACACAGCAGACCCAGCTCAAGGCTCAGCAGCAGCGTATGACCTCCGAGATCAACAAACAACATCTCACGGTCGTCCTTACGGCTTATGAGCGTGCAGTCCTCTTCTGTGAGCGTATACAGCCCCATCAGGTGATCCAGCGCAATCCACCATCCCAACAGCAACCTGCTCAAACTTACAGCCAAATATTGATTCAGGATATCCTAGGAGAGTACGAACACAATGTGGCGCAGCAGGTATACATCCATCCTGAGGCTTGGGGGGCACTGATGGCAGGGCGAGATCAGGTCATTCATTTGATTCAGGAAGGAATGAAACAGTTTGAGGGTAAGGGAAGTGCAGCAGATCTGGCTCAAGGTTTATTAGCTGCTTATCAGGAGGAAGAGCAAAAAATAAATCGATCTGCTGTATTGTTGTTAAATAAGAATGTTCGAACACTGTTTGGTCACTAATAATATGGCCAATTGCTAAAAGTAAGAGCATTCGTATCTACAGGTTCTGGGAAACAGGTAACAGGCGGGATAGGAGTCGCATATTATGAATGGAGAATAAGTAGTAAGCGACTGGGTAGTATCTCCAAATATTGAAATAATGATTTAGGATAAATTTCTATTCATCGGTATAATTTGGTGGGCTCATGTGTTATTTATTGATAATCAGCGGAATAGATGTGTAAAATATAGAATATTCAATTTCTATCTCCTAGCATACAATTTTCTATACCCTCTGTTTATGAATCACTTAGCCTAAATACCTGTTCTTCAAGCCTCTATCAAACCTTACGAATCCTGTAAAAAAAATATGACTTCATAGTTTGATATAATATTATTTTTCTCCACTTTTATCGTTACGCCAAAGGGAAAAAGGCAATTTTTAGCCAAGTTTTTAGTTCTAAATACAAACACTTTTAGCCAAGGTGAATAAAATGACAGCAACTCACGTTGACGTATGGAATAACTGTCTCCATCTCATAAGGGAGGAACTGGCGCCGCAAAGCTATGATACGTGGTTTCGGCCCATCAAACCTGTTAAGCTCGAACACAATGTTTTAACCATCGAAGTACCCAGTCAGTTTTTTTATGAATGGTTGGAAGAACATTATGTAGGGCTTCTGAAACAGGCGATCCACCACGAACTGGGGTCTGACGGAAGACTTGAATATGCCATCGTCGTCCACAATCAGCTACCCAACGGTAGAGGTGCTACCGTACACATTCCTACTGCATCTGGACAACCTGTTAAGTCTGCTTCACACAATATGAAACAGATCGAACAGACACGTCCCGTTCCCAATCCCTTTGTCATTCCAGGGATTAGGAAACTCGAAGTGGAATCTAATCTTAACGGCAATTTTAATTTTGATACCTTCATCGAAGGAGATTGTAACCGACTTGCTCGTGCTGCTGGATATGCTGTCGCCAATAAGCCAGGAGTCACTGCTTACAACCCCCTCTTTATATACGGAGGCGTAGGGCTGGGAAAGACACATTTATTACAGGCTATTGGAAATAAGATCAAAGAAAACGCACCCAAGAAAGCGGTTCTTTATGTTTCTTCTGAGCGATTTATCAACCAATTCGTAGAGGCTGTACGAAAAGGGAACGTAAACGATTTCATGAATTTTTACCAGATGATTGATGTCCTACTCGTAGATGATATTCAATTTCTCTCTGGTAAAGAGCGCACACAAGAAAATTTCTTCCACGTCTTCAATCACCTCCGCCAATCAGGTAAGCAAATCA